>JBFMHF010000040.1:0-47672 GCA_040752975.1 Myxococcota bacterium | reverse complement strand
TTCTTCGGGCTGCAGCTCGAGGAGATGACGCCCGCCGCCTTCAAGAAGACGCTGGCCTGACACGCCTTCGCGTGTAGCCCATCACTCCTCGGCTCGGCCTTCATCCCGCCGTCGCTGATCGGTCACGGCGTGACTTACCGCGTGGCCCACCTGACCGGGAACATCAAGAGCTACGGGGGAATTGGCGGAACGCGATGTTGGACCTTCGTCGGCAACGCCGTCCTCTATAATCCCAACCGACTCGTCAACCGCTCACTCGACGATACGGGCGGCGTTACCCAGGTGCCCCATGATGCGGCCATCTTCGGGTCGCAGCTGCGCCGGAGCCTGCCCATCTGTTCGCGATGGACGAATATGCTGCCCTTGGAGTCCCTGATTGACGGACCGCTGAGCAATGACAAGTGCACCAACAAACCCTCAGCACCTGCGTGGAGTGTCATCACGCAGGGCGTCACCACGAGCGGGATCTCGTACGAGACCGCGTCCGCATCACTGGCGCGATTCGCCTTTGTTCACGACTCGCGATTCACCTTCGACCTCTTCAACCTGCATCCGATGCCGGGAGGTGAGCCAACGGAGGATTACGCGTTGCGGTCATTCATCTTCGGTCAGCAGGTCTCACCACGCCGGACGAACTCTCCCATTCTGCCGCCGTTGGTCGTCGGGGATCTCAACGCGTTTGTGCGTACGCCGTGGCTCACCAGTTGGGGCTACCAAGAGGTGGACACAGCCGACCCCGCCGAGGTCATCGCCGCCCTCCACTCAGTCACGCCGATGCCGGGTATTGCTTACCCGCGTTACTCCATGACGCCGTCACGAAGCGCCACCCTGGGGCCGCTTCCTTGTGGCCAGCCCGACTGGACGACGTCGTTCTCGGACCACTGTGGCCTGCGGGTGGACTACGAGCCCTCGGGTGTCATCATCCACTAGTGCAGATCAGCCGGTGCGGCCCATCGCTGCGGTCCTCGTGTCCCTTGCGTCGCTGGCGATGTGCAGCGTGTTCCTGTGGAGTCCGGACTCCGGGTTCCACCCCGACGAAGAGACGTACCTCGCGGTGTCCCTCGAGATGTTTCGGACGGGAAACTGGCTGGTTCCGCGGCTCGAGCTGGAACCCGTGTTCTTCAAGCCGCCGCTCCTCTATTGGCTGCAGTGCACCTCCTTCGCCGTGTTCGGGCCATCGTTGGCTGCTGCGCGCCTGCCGAGCCTGCTGGGCACCCTGGGCCTCGCGGCTCTGACGTCGAGGTTGCCGCGGGAGGCGACTGACGAGACGAGGTTGCGGCTCTTCCTGGTGGTGCTCTCGTCGGTGGCGGCCCTGCGATTTGGCGCACTGGCAATGATGGACCCCCTCTTCTCCCTGGCGCTGCTCGGCGCTGCGGTGTGCACGGCGCGTGTGCCGCGTGGGCTCCTCGCCGCCGCCGCCTGCGTCGCACTCGCCATTCTGCTCAAGGGCCCCGTTGGCGCTGTCCTCGGCTTCGGGGTGGTCGTCCTGTCCGCGTGGCAGCATCAGCGCCGCTTCTCGGCCGGGATGATCCTGGCCGCCTTCGCGCTGACTGCCGCGCTCGTGGTGCCCTGGTACGCGCTGATGGCGCAGCGCTTCGGTGCGGAGTTCTGGGACAAGTTCCTCGTCCGCGAGCACCTGGGGAAGCTGGGGGCCATCAACCTCCCGATCAACTTCGCCCTGAATCTGCTCTTCGTGGCGATCGCGACGGCGCCCGCATGGCTGCTGGGGATCAACTTCAAGCCGGTCGATGGGTGGCGTGGCGGTTGGTTTGTCGCCCTCTTCGTCGCGGCGTACTCGCTGCAAACGAGCCGGCAGCTCCACTACTACCTGCCGGTGGTTCCCTTCGCGGCGCTCCACTGTACTTTCGGCGAAAACCGCCCGGGGCCCCGGCGCGCCTTCCTTTTCGCCCTCGCACTGTCGAGCGCCGCGGGTGGTGCGCTCCTCGTTTCAGCGGGGCAACGCATCGCCGGGGTCCTCTTCTTCGGGCTGACGGCGGCCCTGGTCGCCGCTGGCCTACGGCCCGTTGGACCGCGGGCGACGGTGCTGGCCGTTCTGGTCACCTGGACAGCGGCTGTTGGGCTGGCGCCTCGCTTGCTGTTCCCGCCTTCCTGGCCATCGACACTCAGCGCCTCCACAGGCGGCGAGCCCGTCGCCATCATCGGGCGAGACCCCGGCGTCCTGGCGCTGGCGACCGGCGTCGACGTGCACCGAGCCCCGGCGCGCACCATAAGCGGCCGGCCGGGGCTCCTGTGGATTGCGCCGGCTGCCCAGTGTCGCGACGCGGGCGCGACGACGGTGGCGTCATGGTCGAGGCTGGGCGAGCGCGCCCCGGCGGCTACCGTCTGGCGCGCCGTGGCCAGCGCCAGCGTCGAGCCGCTCCTCGAAGCCTGGGAACTGTGTCGCGAGCGCCCAGCCGCGCCATGACCGCCCGAGCCGACGAGATCATCGCGTCATTGAGGAGACGAAGGTGGCCTTGGGCGCGCGCAGCCCGCGCCCGGCGATGGTGTCACGCAGGCTGGCCCAGTCGTCCTTCGCGTCGACGAAGTGGGCCTACTTTCCCGCGACGCGCTTGGCGGCGGCGACGATGGCCGGCACGGTGAGGCCGTACTGCTCGTAGAGGATCTTGTCGGGCGCCGAAGCGCCGAACTTGTCCACGCCCACCGACGCGCCCGCGTCGCCCACCCACTCGGCCCAGCCGAACGTCACGCCGGCCTCCACCGAGACGCGCGCCTTCACCGCCGTCGGCAGCACCGACTCCCTGTACGCCGCGTCCTGCGCGCGGAAGACCTCCATGCACGGCATCGACACCACGCGGGTGGGCACGCCGGACTTCTCCAGTTCCTCACGCGCGCCCAGCGCCAGCGCCACCTCCGATCCGCTGGCGATGAGGATCGCCTTCGCCGCGCCGCCGCCCGCCTCCGCCAGCACATAGGCGCCCCGGTGCAGCCCAGTCGCCGCGCCCAGCTTCGTTCGATCCAGCACCGGCACCTTCTGCCGCGTCAGCACCAGCCCCGTCGGCCCCGACTTGCGCTCGAGCGCGAAGCGCCACGCCTCTGCCGCCTCCGCCGCGTCCGCTGGCCTCACCGTGCACAGGTTGGGAATCGTCCGCACCGCCATCAGGTGCTCGACGGGCTGGTGCGTCGGCCCGTCCTCACCCAGGCCGATGGAGTCGTGCGTCCACACGTGGATGACGGGCAGGTGGTTCATCGCCGCCAGCCGCACCGCCGGCCGCATGTAGTCGACGAAGCAGAAGAAGGTCGCGGTGAAGGGCCGCAGGCCGCCGTGGTAGCTGATGCCGTTGGCGATCGCCGCCATCGCGTGCTCGCGCACCCCGAAGTGGATGTTGCGCCCCTGCCCCGTCTGCCCGTTGAAGCTGCCCGCGTCCTTCAGCACCGTCTTGGTCGAGCCGCCGAGATCCGCGTCGCCGCCGATGAGCTCCGGAAGCTTCTTCGCCAACGCGTTGAGCGCCTGCCCCGACGCCGTGCGCGTCTCCACGCCCTGCCCCGCAGGAAACGCCGGCAGCACGCTGGACAAATCCGCAGGCAGCTCTCCCTTCAGGCAGCGATCCAGCTCCTTCGCCTCGGCCGGGAACTCCTTCGCGTACGCCGCCACCTTCGCCTTCCACGCGTCGCGCGCCGCCTCGCCCCGCCTCACCGCCTGGCGGAAGTGCGCCACCGCGTCCTCGGGCAGGAAGAACTTCTCTTCGTGCGTCCAGCCGAGCGCCTTCTTGGTCAGCGCGATCTCGTCGTGGCCCAGCGGGCTGCCGTGCGCGGCCGACTTCCCCGCCTTGTTGGGCGAGCCAAAGCCGATGGTCGTCTTCACGATGATGAGCGACGGCTTGCCGGTCTCCGCCTTCGCCGCAGAGATCGCCGCGTCGAGCGCCGAGAGATCCGTGTTGCCGTCCTTCACCGTCTGCACGTGCCAGCCGTAGGCCTCGTAGCGCCGGCCCACGTCCTCGCTGAAGGACAGCGACGCCGGCCCGTCCAGCGTGACGTCGTTGGCGTCGTACAGCGCGATCAACTTGCCCAGCTTCAGGTGCCCGGCGAGTGACGCCGCCTCCTGCGCCACGCCCTCCATCACGTCGCCGTCGCCCACCAGCGTGTAGGTGAAGTGGTTGAACAGCTCGTGCCCGGACTTGTTGAAGCGGGCGGCCAGCGCGCGCTCGGCGATCGCCATGCCCACGGCGTTGGCGTGCCCCTGCCCCAGCGGCCCCGTGGTGGCCTCCACGCCGGGTGTCAGGTGGTACTCGGGGTGGCCCGGCGTCTTCGAGCCCCACTGGCGGAAGTTCAGCACCTCGTCCTTCGACAGCGGGTAACCGGTCAGGTGGAGCAGCCCGTAGAGCAACATCGAGCCGTGCCCGGCCGACAGCACGAAGCGATCGCGATCGGCCCACGACGGATCCGTCGGGCAGTGCTTCAGGTGGCGATCCCACAGCACGTACGCCATCGGCGCGGCGCCGAGCGGCAGGCCCGGGTGCCCCGAGTCGGCCTTCTGGATCACGTCGATGGCCAGCGTGCGCAGCGTGTTGATGCAGAGGAGATCGAGGCCGGAGGCAGCAGTCATGGGGCGCTGGAGATACCGCACCCACCAGGCACACCCAAGGCGGATCCGCTGATCAGCTGCCGTCGCCCGCGAGGTAGCTCAGGATCACCTCGTCGAGGCTCTTCTCGCTGATCAGGTCCTCACCGAAGAGCGTCTCCACGCCGACGTTGTTCTCCTTCGGCGCTTCGGTGAGCTGGCGCGCGGCCAGCACCTCGGGCGGCAGCACCACCGGAGGGGGCGCGAGCTGCGTGAGGGGCAACGGCTGCGGCTGCGAGGGGCGCGGGGCCACCTTCGGCCCGTCGGGCGCGAGCTGGCCCGGCTGGTACGACTGCGCGCCCTTGTCGACGTTGTCGTAGGAGCCGTTGATCAGGTTCCTCAACATCTCCTTGTGCTGCTCCTCCATCAGCTCGCGCACGAGCTCGGGGAGGTTCTCGCTCTTGACGATGTCCGCGTACGACGACTTCTTCGTCGCGAGGATGTTCCCGCCCACGAAGAGGTGCGTGATGATGTGAGGGTTCGCCACGCCCGAGTCCTCGGTCTGGACGTGGTAGACCTTCCCCTTGTGCTTGATGTTGTGGTTGAAGCCGGTGACGGCTTTCTCGAACGTCTTGGCCATGGACTGTCGCGGACCTTTGAGAGTGCAACCGTAGCAAAGCGCGGCCACTTCACCGAATCTTTCAGCGGATCGCGGCGTTGGCGCGACGGAGATCCTCCGGCGTATTGAGGCTGTCCAGGACGGACGGATCCTCTGGCTCGAGGACGCGGCAGCGCGCGCCGCGGATCAGCGACTGCAACGAGGGCTGCGCTTCCAGCCGCGCGGCGAAGGTGTTGAGCAGCGATCGGCGGTACAGCCCCAGCAACGGCTCCAGGCGCCCTTCTCGCTGGAAGCACACCACGTCCACCTCCGGGGCGCGTTCTGCCAGCAGCGCGTCGATGGCTTCCTGCGTCACGAAGGGCATGTCGCACGCCACGGTGAGGACCCAGTCGGTCCGCGCCAGCGACAGCGCCGTCACCACTCCCCCGGGGGCCCCGCGTTCGGGCACCACGTCCGCGGCGATCGGCGCCTCCAGCTCCGCGTAGGGTTCCGGCACGTTCGCCACAATCCACGTGGGCCAGCGCCGCTCCTCTCCCAGCCGAAGCAGTCGATCGATCACCCGCTCATTCCCCAGGCGGATCAGCCCTTTGGGCACGCTGCCGAGCCGCGTGCCCTTGCCCCCGGCCTGAATCACGAAGGTGATCCCGGGGGTGTCCTTGACGGGAACCGTGTGATTTCCGTACACCGTGTCGGACGTTCTCGCACTGTTCACTGCCGTTCACACGTTTCTGGCGGGGTTTTCGACGACATGGAAGACAACCTCCCTCCCATCGTACCTCCCGCGCTGCGGACACGCGTGGCGGTGCCCATGCCTCCCCCGGTGCTGCGGCCGTCGTTGATCCCCCACGACGTGATGCAGGACGTGAAGCGCGAGGCGCAGGCCGCGCCGGAAGAGGTGTTCGACTCGGAGATCATCCGCACCGCGCCGATCCCGGTGGCGGACGAGGCGCCCATCATCGGCACGGTCGAGGCGGACCTCGAAGTGGCGCTCTTTGCGCTGTCGCAGGTGAGCCTCTTCAAGGACCTGCCCACGGCGTCGCTGGAGGCGCTGGCGAAGGGCGCGGTGCAGCTCGAGGTTCCGGACGGCGAGCTGCTCTTCAACGAGGGCGACGACGCGGTCAGCTTCTTCGTGGTGGTGGATGGGACGCTGGAGCTGCAGCGGGTGAAGGACGGGCGCGAAGTGCGCCTGCGGCACGTGGCGCGCGGGGAGGCGTTCGGGCTGTTCGGGCTCTTCTCGGCGCAGCTGCGGGCGGCGTCGGTGCGAGCCATCGGCGACTGCACGGTGCTGGAGATCTCGGGCGAGCGGCTGCAGGCGCTGCTCGAGACGGACGACCTGCTGCACGAGCGGCTGCTCAAGTTCTACCGGGAGCGCCTGGTGGAAGGCTTCATGGCGTCGAAGCTGTTCTCGGACATCGACTCCATCGCGCGGGCGCGCCTCATCGGCCGCTTCGTGCACCAGGAGATCGAAGCCGGGCAGGCGCTGCTCCACCCGGGCGAGGTGGGCAACCTGATCGCCGTCGTCACCCACGGCGCGGTGGTGCTGGAAGAGCGCTCGAAGGCCGGCCAGCCGCCACGCCACTTCGAGGTGACGCAGGGGCAGTTCCTCGCGGTGACGTGTGCGATGAGCGGCCTGCCGTCGAAGATGCGGGTGTTCGCGCCGGACTTCGCGACGGTGTCGGTGCTGCCGCACAAGGACCTGAACGAGCTCTTGCGCGACTACCCGGCGCTGCGGAACCTGCCGGCGCGGCTGCCCCAGGTGGCCAACCAGCTCGATCGCGACGTCTTCTGCGGCACGACGGGAATCCCGGGCCTCTGAGGCTCGCCGGAACACCCCGAGGTCGCGGCGCGTTGGCCCTGACATGAGCCGGTCCGAGCTCCATCCTGGCCGTGCCCTGCTCCTGGTGGGCGTCTTGGCGGGCGGGCTGTTCTTCTGGGACTCGCCGGTGCTGCTGCCCTTCAAGCTGCTGTCGGTGATGGGCCACGAGACGGGGCACGCGGTGGCGTCGCTCCTCGCCGGCGGCTCGGTGGACTCGGTGACGCTGCGGCCCAACGAGTCGGGCCAGTGCCTGTCGAAGATCCCCGAGTCCTTCTTCGCGAAGGTGCTGGTGTACTCGGGCGGGTACGTGGGCAGCGCGATCATCGCCGTGGCGCTGCTGGTGCTGACGTACCGCTTCAACGCGCGCCGGAAGATGCTGGCGGCGGCGTGTGGGTGGCTGGTGCTGATGGGGATCTTCTACGCGCGCGACGCCTTCACCTTCGCCTTCTGCGTGGTGATGGGGGCGCTCTTCGCGGCGGCGGCGAAGTGGCTCCCGGACGAGCTGGCGGGGGTGCTCAACCTCTTCATCGCCGGCTTCACCGCCCTCTACGCGCTGGTCGACCTGAAAGACGACCTGTGGAACCGCGCGGTGCGCAGCCAGTCTGACGCGCAGCTGCTCGCGGACGTCACCATCGTGCCCGCGATCGTCTGGGCGACGGTGTGGACGCTCGTCTCGGTGGCGGTGGTGCTGTTCGGCGCGTGGGTCGCGCTGCGAGACAAGCCCAGGCCTGTGTCTGGTGCGACGGCGCCGAGCGTGCTGCCGAAGGGGACCGCCTGAGTCGCCCAGCTCAGCCTGGTGGTCAGCCGTCGGACGCCGTGCGCGATGATGGCGATCCCGCCAATCACCATCCATGGCGCGGCGCACGCATCGAGCGCACGCTGGAGCGCGGCAAGCGCCTCCTCGAGCTTTCGTTCACCGCGACCGGAGCTGGCGCGCACGACGTTCGATGAGCGCCCACCGGCGCCGGACCGGTTCGACGGCCTGTTCACTCACCGGATCGCCCCGGCCACGCTCCACTCGCCTCCAGCGCGTTCAGCGCTGAGGCCGCCTCCGCGACAGCCCGGGTCGGATTCGGTCCCTCTTCGCACAGCAGCTCCAACTGTCTTTCCGCCGCGGCTTCGTGGCCCCGTCTCTACCTGGCGTTGGCAGCTGCCTGGCTCCGCCCGCCGGCATCGTGTTCGCCAAGCTCCCTCGCTGCCATGGTTGCAGGGCGCGGCAGTGGGCGTCAGGGATCTCCGATGACCTCGGGCGGCGAGCCTGCGCCGATCTCCACGATGGTGAAGCTCGGGTTGTCCTTCTCCATCTGCTGCAGCGCCACGAAGTTGTGCGCCTGCCACCGCAGCGACGGATCGTAACAGAAGGTGATGCTCACCCCCCGCCCAGCCGCGCCGCGGAGGAAGGCCAGCAGCACCACCACCGTCGAAGAGTTGAAGTACTGCAGCCGCTCGAAGTGCATCGCGAGGCGCAGCTTCCGGGCCGCCGCCTCGGCCAACGCCACGTCGAAGAAGCTGCGCAGGGACTCGGCCGGCGCCTGGTTGTTGCTCGAACCGAACCAGTGCAGCTCCAACACCTGGCCGGTGTCCTCACGCACCTCGATGGTCAAGTCGCCCATCACGAGCCCGCGCATGGCAGCCCCCTTCTTCGTCTTCCCGACGGTAGCACAGCCCCCCGCCGTACCTCCGCGCGGAGTGTAGGTGTACAGCTTCGTTGGCGCGCGGCAAACGTCGTGCTCTGATCCGCGCTCGATGGTGAACCTGCACGCAGACGAGCTGACCATCGAGGTCGACGAGCGGACCCCCGGCGTGGTGGTGTGCACCTGGGTGGGGCGCAGCGCCAGCCGTTCACCGGGCGCCATCCTCCACCCGTGGTTCGAGCAGCTCTTCAGCTACGTCCGGGAACGAAGCGCCAACCTGGACATGCGCTTCGACAAGCTGGAGCACTTCAACTCGTCCACCATCGCGGTGCTGATCCAGTTGATCAGCTCGGCGCAGGAACGCGGGCTGAAGCTCACCTTGCGCTACGCGGGCAACCAGCGCTGGCAGGCCGTGTCCTTCGACGCGCTCAAGCGGGCCCTCAAGCCCTTCGAGGACATGGCGGTGGCCAGCCCGCCGGTGACCTTCGTCGCCCAGTAGCCCGCTACTGCGCCCGCCGAAGCAGCAAGAGCGTGAGATCGTCGTCCTGGCGCTTCTGGTACGCGCGCACCGTCTTGAGGATCGCCGCCACGGCCGCCTCGAGCGTCGTGCGCCCCGCCACGAGCGTGAAGGCCTCCTTGAGGCCCGCCTCGCCGAACATGCGGCCGCGCGTGTCCATCGCCTCGGTCAGGCCGTCGGTATACAGCAGCACCCAGTCGCCCTTGCTGACGGGCACCGCCTGGTCTTCCACCGAGCGCCGCACGTCGTCCACCACGCCGATCCACGGGCCCTGGTTGGTCACGACCTCGACGGTGTCGGAAGCCGCACGCCAGATGAGGAAGTCCTGGTGCTTGCCCGCCACGACGAGGCGCGCCGCCTCCAGCCGGACGACGTTGAGCGTCATGTACCGGTTGCCGCCCAGGCGGGACACGTTCGCGCGGATGACCTCGTTGGTGTGCACGAAGACGTCCGATGGGCTGCGTCCCGGCGAGTCGTTCACCAGCGTGGCGATGGTGGTCTGCGTCATCATCATCACCAGGCCCGACTCGACGCCGTGGCCCGACACGTCGCCGATCGCCGCCCAGTGCTCGCCGTGCCGCGTCTCCAGGAAGTCGTAGTAGTCGCCGCCCACCTCCTCGGCGGGCACCATGGTGGCCTCGATCTCCCACGGGCCGAGGCGCCGGCTGCGGGGCAAGAGCGCCGTCTGAATCCGCTGGGCGACCTCCATCTCGCTCCACAGCCGATCGCGCGCCTGCTTCAGGTCCGCGCGCGACTTCTCCAGCACCGCGTTGGTGTCTTCCAGCTCGGCGCGCAGACCGAACTCACGCTGGATGAGGCGGTACCGCGTCTCGCTCATCGCCACCACCAGCACCACCGACGACAGCAGGAAGTAGAGGTTGTTCACCACCTGCGCCAGCGTGTACGGCCCGCCGAAGAGCAGGTTGGCAGCCACGTACGTGCCCACCGCGAGGATCCCGTTCGCCGCCGAGTGCACGGAGCGCCACGGCAACAGCACGTTGACGGGGAAGATCACCAGCATCAGCCCGACGTAGTACCCCGACGAGAAGCCCCCGAGGTCGACCGTCATCCAGACGATCATCCCGCACACCAGGAAGCTGAAGAGGTAGCCGTGGACGTACGAAAAGCGTGAGGGCCGGGTCGAGCGCAGCACCGCCAACTGAATGAGCGACGTCAGCGTCGCCACGCCGCGGTACACGCCGAAGCGCGCCAACAGGTCCGCGGGCATCGTCACGTAGTCCAGCAGGAGGAAGAGCGGGATGAGCGCCACCCCCAGCACCGCGAGGATCTTCATCCAATCGTGGACGAGGCCGTCGCGGTACTCGAGGAAGCGGGCCTGGCGCGCGTCGGGCGCGGCCGCTGGCTGGCTCACGGCGCGTTCATTCACGCGGCTTTTCCACCTTGAGGAACATCTGACACCGGCTGTCGTCGAGCTCGACGCTCACGCGTGCGCCAGGCAGCGCCTGGCCCAGCGCCATCATCTCGTCCTCGGTCCGGTAGTACAGATTCCAGTCCAGCCAGTAGGCCATGTAGTACCGGCTACGGTTCGCCACATGGTAGTTGCCCACCAGCGCGACGCCGCCCGGCTCGAGGAGCTCGTAGAGCCGTGACAAGACGGCCTTGGCCACCGGCGGCGTGAGGTAGTCGAACATGCCCATCGAGTAGAGGAAGTGGAAGCGGCCCAGGCGCGAAGGGAGATCGCGCTCCTTGAGCAGCGTGCGCACCGAGTCACCCACCGTGCGCGCCTCGATCGCCTCACCGCGGGCCTGCGCCACGCGCTCCACCGTCTTCCGGGCGGCCGCGAGGGCCTCGGGATCCTGATCGAGCAGGGTGAGGGACAGCCGCCGGCAGTCCTCGGCCGTGGCCAGCAGCTCTTCGACTTCCCGCGCCGGCCCGCAGGCGACCGACAGCACCCGGAAGGGCTGCGCACTCGACGCCGCCAGGGCCTCCTTGAGCCGCTTCGGCACCAGCAGGCGCCGGTTACGCACCGCCTGGGCGCCCGGGTGCTCCACCGGGTGCTTGTGCAGCACCTTGGCGAAGCTGCTGGAGCCTTCCCAGGCGTCGTCGTAGATCATCTGCATCATCTCGGCGTCGCCCGCGTAGCCGCGCGGCTTGAGGTTGGTGCGGGCCATGAAAGGCGCCAGCTCGATGAAGGGCCAGAGCTGCTGGCGGAAGTAGAAGCCGTGGCGCTCCTGCTGCTCGGGCGAGAGGTCCTTCACCAGGGCCTCGAGCCGTTCCAGCATCGTGTCGAGGTAGCGGAACAGCTCCCGGCCCGCGCGCGAGAGCAGCACCTGCTGCGCCTGCCGGGCCACCTCCGGCGGCTCCGCCTGGAGCAGCTGGTCCTGCTCGTCGAAGAACTTCCGGTAGACGGTGAGATCGTAACAGAGGTCCGCCACGTAGGCCCGGAAGCCCTCGCTGACGGCCGAGCGCTGCGCCAACACCAGCGGGAGCTCGGCGAAGAAGCCCAGCAGGTTGACGACGCGCCCCTCCGTCACCAGCGCGGACACGTCATAGACGTCGTCGAGGAACTGGAGGCGCCAGGGGAAGGCCGCACCCTCGTACGCGAGCTGCACCCGGCAGCGCCCCAGCTTGCCGGTGCGCTCCCCGAGCTTCACGAAGCACGCGTCGAAGTTGGCGTCGGCAGTGAGCGCCGCGCCCCCCATCGGGCGCACCAGCAGAGAGACGCGCGACCCCGGCAGCAGCTCGACGGGCAGGCGCCGCCCGTTGAGATCGAGCTCGCCCGACAGCGGCGTGGGGGTGGCGACGGGCGCGGTCGTCACGGCGCGTACAGCCCCTGCGGTTGGTACACGGCGGACATCGAGAGCCGTCCTTCTGGAGTGACGTAGAAGTCGAGCAGGCAGCGCGCCTCGTAGACGATGCGGATCAACCCCAGCCCGCTTTCCCCGTCGCGCCAATCGTGCCCGGACAGGTGCTTGAGCCTGCTGACGTACGCCTCGAAGGGGCTCTGGAAGCCGCGCATCCACTGGATCTGCTCGTCGAGGCGCTTCAGAGCTCCGGGATCATCGGCGACCGGCCCCTGCACCTCCACCGACGCCACGCGCCCGCCCACCTCCGCCACCACCGTGATCATCTCGTCAGGCGCCCGCTTCCAGTCGCCGTACTTGATTGCGTTCTCCAGCAGCTCCGACGTCGTCATCGCCAGGCTGTAGGCCTCGTCGGCGCTCAGGCCATGGGCGGAAAAGAAGGCCTTGCTCTCCGCCCACAGCCGCTTGGCGGTGTCCCAGTCGGGGGGGAGCGAACGTTCGAAGCGCCCGGCGATGAGTTTTCCAACCATGATCTGAGTGGCAGGCTCCCAGCAGGACCCGTCGAGCCCCGGGACTGTACGCCAGCCCAGCCCACCCGTCGCTGGTTCCGTCCTCGCTGAAACGGCGGGCCAGGACTCAGCTGCGCGGGCGCATCCGGTGGCGGACGAAGTCGGGCAGGGCCGAGAGCCGGAAGTAGGGGTTCTGCTGGCGCTCCCGCTCGAGGCTCGAGACGGGGACGTCCCCGTAGTCGTGGCCCGGGTAGAGCACCGTCTCGCCCGGCAGCCCGCCGAGGACGCGATGGAGCGAGTCGAACATCTCCTCCGGATTCCCGCCGGAGAGATCGCACCGACCGCACGCGTTGACGAACACGGTGTCGCCCGAGATCAGCGCGCCGCCACACAGCAGGCACTGGCTGCCCGGGGTGTGCCCGGGCGTGTGGATGCAGGTGATCGGCAGCTTCCCGACGTGGATCACCTCGCCTGGCGCCACCGGCTTCACCGCGCCCGCGAAGGGCTCGAGGGCGTCGGCGAAGTCGACCTCCGCCTTCTGCGCGTAGACGGGCACGTCCCGATCGGCCAGGAGCGACGCCAGCCCGTTGATGTGATCGAAGTGGTGGTGGGACACGAGCGCCGCGACGAGCCGCTTCCCGTCCGCCTCCGCGGCTTTGAGGATGGCGGGCACGTCCCACGCGGGATCCACCACGGCCACCTCGTCGCCGTCGGCAGGGCCGACCAGGTAGACGAAATTCTTCATCGGCCCCAACGTCATCTGGCGCACGTACACCGTCTTTGCGATCGTCTCGGCCATGAGAGTCACCTGTGTCCTCCTCTGTAGCCTGCTGGCGGCCCCCGCGCTCGCCGGGGAGAAGCCCACCATCGTCTACAAGAACCCGCCCGCCGGCGACGAGGAGCGCCCGGTGATGACGGAGATCGTCGTCGGCCCGCAGGGCAGCGACTACGCGCTGAAGATCGAGTTCAACAAGGCCCCCTGGGGAGAGGAGTGCGGCACCCGCTGCGCCAACGCCACCCTCTTCCTCGACACCGACAACAACAAGGCCACCGGCCTCAAGCTGTCCGACGCGAAGGCCCCCGAGACCGGAGCCGATCTCGCCCTCACCATCCAGGGCACCAAGGAGCTCCAGGGCGGGGTGCGTCTGCCCACGCTCAAGGTGAAGGTGGTGCAGTACGCCGAAGACGCGACCAGCGCCGAGCAGGGCATGTCGCTGGCCGAGCTGGATCCCAGGGTGGACACGGAGCGGGTGCTGGCCGAGGGCACCAGCGTGTACCTCCTCATCGACGCCAACATCGGCAACCTGCCGGCGGGGCAGAAGCTGCGCGTCGTCTACCACCCGCCCGACTCCAAGCCCCTCGTCGGCATGGCCAAGGGCCTGTCGGCGCCCGGCGCCAACCGGATCGAGCTGTTCAAGGACGGCAAGCTGTCCAACCCGGTGAAGAAGAAGAAGTCGGCCTACGAGAAGTTCTAGAGGGCGGCCATGCTCTTCACCCGCCCTGACGGCACCCTGGTGAAGGACGTCAACCCTTCGCGGCGGATCATGCCGTTCATCATGAAGTCGCGGAACGAGTCGGCGGTCTACTTCGAGCAACACATCGACCTGACGAAGACGCTGCCCTTCATCGACGCCTGGAACAGCGCGAAGCCCGAGAAGAAGATCACCGTCTTCCACATCTTCCTCTGGGCGGTGGTGCGCGCCCTGGGTCAGCGCCCACGCCTCAACCGCTTCGTGATGGGCAGCCGGATCTGGCAGCGCGACGGCATCTGGATCAGCTTCAGCGCCAAGAAGGAGCTCAAAGACGGCTCTCCGCTGATCGTCCTGAAGCGCCGCTTCGAGCCGACCGTCTCCTTCGCCGACTGCGTCGATCTCATCTACGGCGACGTGAAGGAGGGGCGCAGCGACAAGCTCTCGCACGTGGACAAGGAGCTGAAGCTCTTCCTCTCCCTGCCCGGCCCGCTGCTCCGCCTGGGCGTCGCGTTCCTGCGCTGGCTCGATCGCTGGAACCTGCTCCCGGGCAGCTTCATCCACCCGGATCCGATGTACGCGAGCATGTTCATCGCGAACTTGGGCAGCGTGCGGCTCGACTCCGCGTACCACCACCTCTACGAGTGGGGGAATTGCCCCTTCTTCGCGGTGGTCGGCCGGACCAAGGACGTCGTGACCCCCGAGGGGACGCGCCGCATGTGCAGCATCAAGTACTCCTTCGACGAGCGGATCGAAGATGGCCTGTACTGCGCGAAGGGCCTCGAGCTGGTGAAGGAGCTCCTCGAAGATCCCACGGCCCCACCTCCATGAACCAGGAGCGGAAGGCCGTCACCCGGCGACGGGTGAACCGCGGCGGCGCCGACGCCGACGACGCGGTGGCGGTGGAGGAGCCGCTCGACATCCGGGTGGCCGGAGAGACCGTCGCCGTCACCATGCGCACGCCGGGCGGCGATCACGAATTGGCGCTCGGCTTCCTCTTCTCCGAGGGCGTGCTGCACGACCTCGAGGACGTCGGCTCGGTCTTCCACTGCGGCCGACCGGACGAGGAAGGCTACGGCAACGCCATCGAGGTGACTCCGGCGCCTGGCGCCCACGTGGTGCTCAAGCGGGTGGACGCGGCGCGGAGAGGCACCCTCACCACCGCTGCCTGTGGCATCTGTGGGCGGCAGAGCATCGACGATCTGATCGCCCAGTGCGGGCCGGTGCCCGCCTTCGCTCCACTGCCCCGGGAGCTGCTCGCGCGCGCCCCGGCGCTCCTGCGCGCCGCCCAACCCACCTTCGACGTCACCGGAGGCGTGCACGCCGCGGCCGTGCTGAACCGGGAGGGCGTCATCCTGTCGAGCGCCGAGGACGTCGGGCGGCACAACGCGGTGGACAAGGCCGTAGGAGCGCTGTTGCGAAGCCGCCAGCTCCCCGCCACGCGCGCGCCCGGGG
The DNA here is from genome assembly GCA_040752975.1 of Myxococcota bacterium. Lineage (GTDB taxonomy): Bacteria > Myxococcota > Myxococcia > Myxococcales > Myxococcaceae > JADLDB01. The sequence goes on along the minus strand of JBFMHF010000040.1, from coordinate 32,369 downwards.
GCGCGGAGCTCCTCGTGGTCAGCGGCCGCGCCAGCTTCGAGATCGTCCAGAAGGCCGCCATCGCCCGCCTGGCCGCCGTGGTGTCGGTGTCGGCCGCCAGCAGCCTCGCCATCGATCTCGCCTCCCGCAGCGGGCTCGTGCTGGCTGCCTTCGCGCGCGGCGGCGCCGCTCAGCTTTACGCCGGATCCGGCCTCGTAACCGGCTGACTTGCATCAAGGACGGCGATGACGGGTTCATGACATCTCGCGGTCATGGTAGGCAGGGTCCATTACCCGGGGACATTCACGTCATGAGCAACCTCGACATCAAGATGCAGGACGCGAAGACCCTCGCGGCGGGGTACAGCAAGACCTTCCGGATGGTGGAGGTGCTGAGCATCATCACCTTCTGGGCGCTGTCCTTCGCCATCGCGTACAAGCTGTGGCCGTACGCCTCGACGTACGGGTGGCTCCTGCTCGCGGCCCTGGCGTTCGGCTTCATCCTCGCTGACTTCGTGGGCGGGCTGGTGCACTGGATGGGCGACACCTGGGGCTCCACGGAGATGCCGATCCTGGGGAAGGCGCTGATCCGCCCCTTCCGGGAGCACCACGTCGACGAGAAGGCCATCACCCGGCACGACTACATCGAGACCAACGGCTCGAACTGCATGGTGGCCGTCCCCGTCGCCGCGGGCGTCCTCTTCGTTCCGCTCGACGTCGCGGGGTGGACTGCGCCGGCCCTGTTCCTCGTCGCCAGCCTCGGCTCGATGATCTTCTGGGTGATGATGACCAACCAGATCCACAAGTGGTCGCACCTCGACGAGGACAAGACGCCAGCGCTGCTCAAGGTGCTGCAGCGCCTGCACCTCGTGCTCCCGCCGGAGCACCACAAGACCCACCACACCGCGCCCTTCGACACCTACTACTGCATCACCACCGGGTGGCTGAACTGGCCGCTGGCGAAGCTGGGCTTCTACCGGCATCTGGAGCGCATCATCACCGCGCTCACCGGCCTCATCCCGCGCAAGGACGACATCGGCCTGGACGCCGCGCTGAAGATCGCCCCCATCGTGGTGGAGAAGCCGAAGCCGCAGAAGTCCGCGAGCTGAAGCTGACCCGTCCCGCGTGGGGAAGTGCGCGGGCCGCTAACCCAGCTTGAGGTCGATCTGCCGCGCCCCTGAGAGCGGCCGGCCCAGGAAGCGCGCCCCCACCTCGAGGAAGCGCGCCGGCGTGTCGGTGACGAGGAAGTGGCGCTCGACGCTGGCCCGCTCCGTGCGGTGGAGGCCTTCCGCCCGCAGCACCCGCGCCACCTCGTCCGCCGTGGCGTGCGCCGAGTCCACCAGCGTCACCTTCGGCCCCGCCACCTCCTGGATGACCCCCGACAACAACGGGTAGTGCGTGCAGCCCAGCACCAGCGTGTCCACACCGCCCGTCAGCAGGCCGCGCCCCAGGTACTCCTTCGCCACCAGGCGAGGCACGTCGCCGTCCACCCAGCCTTCCTCGGCCAGCGGAACGAAGAGGGGGCAGGCCTGGGCGTGCACCTCCAGCGAGGGTCGCAGCGCGTGCAGCGCCTTCTGGTACGCCCCCGACGCGATGGTGCCCGGCGTGCCGATGACGGCCACCTTGCCCGATCGGGTCGCCTCCGAGGCCACCTTCGCCCCGGGCTCGATCACCCCCACCACGGGGATGGGCAGCTTCGCGCGCAAGGCCGGCAACGCCACCGCCGACGCCGTGTTGCAGGCCACCACCAGCAGCTTGATGTCGTACTCAGCCAGCGCCCGGGCGTTGGCGAGTGAGTACTGCGTCACCACCTCGCCCGACTTGGTGCCGTACGGCACCCGCGCCGTGTCCCCGAGGTAGACGGTGGACTCGAGCGGCAGGCGCTCCATCAGGGCCTTGAGGACCGTGAGTCCGCCCACGCCCGAGTCGAAGACGCCGATGGCTGCGTGTCTCTCGCGCCGCATGCACCTCGTCCCCTAGCACATTGCGGGCCCACGAAAGGACGAAGCGCCCCGGACCCTGCGAGTCCGGAGCGCCGAGGCTGCCGCTTCAGCGGCCCGGGTCAGGGCGTCAGCACGAAGGTCTGCGTGGTGTTGTCGAGCGCGGGGAACTGCCCTGCGGTGACCATGCCCGTCGGCGGAGTCGTGAAGTTGGTGGTGTACAGCGCGCCAGCCGTCCCGGTCGCCTGAAGGTAGATCCGGTAGGTGTCGGGGTAGAGGAAGGGGAAGCGGGTGCCTTCCACGCCGGTGGTGGCCTGGCACGGCACCTGGACGCCCGAGCCCGGGTACAGATCGCGAGCCTGAGAGTCGCGCAGCTGGACGGTGACCATCGAGACGCCCGCCTGCGCGCAGTTCAGCTGGGTGGTGCCGTTGTTGAAGGTCCACTTCATGGGCAGCGCGCCCACGCCCCAGTCGAAGAGGTACTCGTTGGCCGTGGTGGCCCCCGCCACCACCGTGAAGTTGGAGACCTTCCGGTAATAGAAGAAGTTGTTCGCGTCGCGCGCGGCGAGGTCGATGGAGTGGGTGCCCGCGGCGAGGTTGGGGAAGACCACGCCCGTGGCGGCCGGGTTGGCCCGCACGTCGCCCGCCGAGCAGTCGAACTCCTGGCCGACCGTGTCACCGTCGATGCCGATCCACACGCGGACGATCGGCCCCTCGGCCTGCGCGCAGGTCGGCATCTGGGTCGCGGCGGTGGCCGGGAAGCGCCAGGTGAACTGTGCCCCGCCCGGAGCACCCTGCACGACCGCGAGATCCGCGTTCACCGTGACGGGGCCGTTGACGGTGAAGGCGCCGGTGCCCCGGTAGAGGACCGTGCCTGACGCGTTCTTCCCCTCGATGGTGTAGCTGTAGGCGCCGTTGCGGAAGTTGGTCAGCAGGATGCCGTTCACCCCGCCGTTGAGGCACGGGAAGGTGCCATTCTGCGCCAGCGTCTGGCCGGGGATCTGGATCGTCACCTGCGTCACGTTGGGCACCAGCGCGCAGGACTGCCCGTTGAACGTCCAGTAGAAGCTGACGTCACCGCCGGAGGAGCGCAGCGCCGCGTTCACCGTGATGTCCTGGTTCGACACGGAAAAGGTGCCGCTCGTCTCGTACAGCACCGCGCCCGCGCTGTTCTTCGCGAGGACCTCGTAGTTGTACGTGCCCCGCCGGAAGTCCGTCAGCTGAATGCCGTCGACGCCGCCGTTGTTGCAGGAGTACACGCCGTCGTTGCCCAGCGTCTGGCCGGGGATCCGCACCGTCACGCTGGCCACCTCGGGCGCCTGCGCGCACGTCTTTCCGTTGAAGGTCCACAGGAAGTTGACGGAAGGGAGAGTCCCGGTGACGCACACGCACCCGCTGCCGCTCATCACCGCCGCCGCCGCGACAGCCAAGGACAAGAACCGGACTCTGGCGTTCATCGAAGCTCCTTGAGGGAAGTTGCCCGCACTGGACGGAGGCAAGTCTTCCCTATTCACGGTGGGGCCGCCAACTCTGTGATTCCACAGGGACGTTCCCCCACGGGTGTGTTACTTCCCGAGCCGCACATGCTCGCCGCCATCAACTACGTCGACGTGCTCAAGAGCGCGTCGGGGATCGAGCTCGCGGTGCTGGTGCTGCTGGCCGCGGCCTCAGCGTACTCGTGGGCCCTCATCGCGATGAAGTCGCTGCAGCTGCGGAAGGCGCGCGGGGAGTCCGTCACCTTCCTCGATACCTTCTGGAAGGCCAGCCGGCTGGACGCGATCTACACCGCGGCGCAGAAGCTGGACGCCTCCCCCATCTCGCGCGTCTTCCGTGCCGGCTACGAGGAGTTGTCCAAGCTGGCCCAGTCCAAGGGCGGGGCCGAAGGCGCGATGAGCGAGAAGCTGGGCGGCATCGAGAACGTCGAGCGTGCGCTCAACCGCGCCGCGCTGGCCGAGATCACCACCCTCGAAGCCCACATCGCCTTCCTCGGCACGGTGGGAAGCACCGCCCCCTTCGTCGGGTTGTTCGGGACGGTCATGGGCATCCTGGGGGCCTTCAACGAGATCGCCGAGAAGGGCAACGCCACCATCGCCACGGTGGCCGCCCCCATCGGCAACGCGCTGCTCGCCACCGCCGCCGGGCTGTTCGCCGCCATCCCCGCGGTGATCGCCTACAACTCCTTCGTCTCGCGCATCAAGGTGTTCGACACCGAGATGTCCAGCTTCAGCCACGACTTCCTCAACATCGTGAAGCGGCACTTCTTCAAGTAGGCGCGCCATGGGCATGTCCACCGGACGCGGCGCCCCTGGCCGCACCACGATGAGCGAGATCAACGTCACCCCCATGGTGGACGTGATGCTCGTCTTGTTGATCATCTTCATGGTGACGGCGCCGCTCATCCAGCAGGGCGTGAAGGTGAACCTGCCCGAGACGAAGGCCGCGCCGGTGGAGTCCACCGACAAGAAGCTGGTGGTGTCCATCGACGCCAACAAGAAGGTCTTCATCGGCGAGGCCGAGGTGCAGCTGGGCGAGCTGGAAGAGAAGCTCAAGGCCAACGCGAAGGCGCAGAAGGACAAGGAGCTCTACCTGCACGCCGACCGAGAGCTGCCGTACGGCATCGTGGTGGACGTGATGGCCGCCGCCCAGCGGGCCGGCGTCACCAACGTGGGGATGATCACGGACCCGATCGGCGCGGGCCGGACGTCGAAGGACGACAAGAAGAAGAAGTAGGCTCTCGCCCTGCCCGCGATGACAACCCAGGCCGCCCACAGCCTCCTGCGTCCCCGCCCCTCGGGCCTCGCGCCCTTCCTGGTCCTCTCCATCGCCGGCCACGTGCTGCTGACCGTGGGCGCGCTGGTGCTGTCGTGGGCCTTCGCCGGGCCGCCCATCGATCTCGAGCAGAAGCCGATCAAGGCGTCGCTGGTGCGCCTGGGCAAGCCGCGCGACGAGAAGCTCTTGCCCCGCAAGGAGCCCGAGCCGCCGCCTCCCCCGCCGAAGCCCGCCGAGGTGGCGGTGCAGGCGCCCGCGCCGCCGTCCAACGCGGTGAAGATCCCCTCGAAGGACGCGAAGCCCGAGAAGGCCCCCGACACCAGGAAGTCTCTGTTCGATGCCCTCAACAAGGCCAGCCAACCCACCGAGCTGGAAGGCGCGGCCGACGGAGATCCGCTGGGCGACTCCGCGGTGCAGGAAGGCGAGCGCTACCACGGGCTGCTCCAGGCGGTGGTGAAGCGGAACTACGACGTGTCCGACACCATCCCCGAGGCGGAGCGCCGCACCCTGCGCGCCCAGGTGTCGATTCGGATCGACGAGCACGGCGGCGTCCTCGACGTCAGGCTGGCGAAGGCGTCGGGGAACGATCTCTTCGACGCGGCTGTGCTGGGCGCGGTGAAGAAAGCCTCGCCGTTCGCTCCGCCCCCTGTGCACCTCGCCGCCGAGCTGAAGCGAGAAGGGGTGTCCTTCGTCTTCACCCCGTGAAAGAAATTGCCAACGGCGCCGCGGCTCGCTTCGCTCTGGCGCCTCCGCCCTTCGAGGAGCACCGCTCATGACCCGCCTCGCGTTCGTCGTCCTCGCCCTGCCCTCGCTTGCCCTCGCCCAGCAGAAGGTGATCGAGATCTCAGGCGCCAACTTCCGCCCCATGCCGCTGGCCGTCGCCTCCCCGATGGCGCAGGACGAGGCGGCGAAGAAGGCGTCTGCCGAGTTCGACAGCGCGCTCTTCTACGACTTCTCCGCCTGCGGGCTCTTCCAGGTGCTCGATCGCAAGGGCTACCTCGCCGACCCCAAGGAAGGCGTCACCGCCGGCTCGATCGCCTTCAACCGCTGGAGCGACGTGGGCGCGGAGGCGCTGGTGAAGACGCAGCTGTCCACCGAGGGCGACACCATTCGCGCCGACTTGAGGCTCTTCGCCGTGGGCGCCGGGCGGGAAGAACTCAAGGTGTCCGACGTGGCCCCCTCGAAGAACCTGCGGCGGCTGGCCCACAAGCTGGCCAACGCCGTGTACCGCTTCTACACGCGCGAGACAGGCCCCTTCGAGACGCGGATCGCCTTCTCCCGGAAGTCCCCGCAGGGCCGCGACATCTACGTGGCCGACTGGGACGGGAAGAACGCCACGCGGGTCACCAGCGACAGCGTCAACGTCCTGCCCGCTCTGCTGCCGGGTGGCGTGGCCTTCACCTCGTATCGCCAGAAGAAGCCCTTCCTCTTCGTGTCGCGCGGCGGCGCAGAGCCCACGCTGCTCCTCGCGAAGGGCGCGATGGTGACGGGGGCCGCCTTCTCTCCGGACGGGAAGCGGCTGGCGGTGTCGGTGTCCGAAGGAGAGAACGCGGAGATCTACGTGGCCAACGCCGACGGGTCCGACGCGAGGAAGGTGACAGACACGAAGTTCTTTCTGAACACCAGCCCCTCCTGGTCGCCCGATGGGAAGCGGATCGCCTTCGTGTCCAACCGCGCGGGCAACCCGCAGATCTACCTCATGGGCGCCGACGGCTCGGGCGCCAGGCGCCTCACCTTCCAGGGCAACTACAACACCACGCCGTCCTGGAGCCCGCGCGGCGACCTCATCGCCTTCACCGCGCGCGACGAGCGCAACGCCTTCGATCTCTTCACGGTGAACGTGGAGACCGGGAAGATCACCCGCCTCACCCAGGACGCCGCCAACAACGAGGAGCCAGCCTTCTCCCCGTCGGGGCGCCTCATCCTGTTCACCTCCACCCGCACCGGCTCGCGCCAGCTCCACGTGATGACCGCGGACGGGAACAATCAGATCGCCCTGCCGCTGGAGAAGGGCGACTACGCCACTCCGGACTGGGCCGAGTAGCGCGCTTCAGTGCGCGGCGAAGAAGCGCCAGGCCGCCTCGGAGGCGCTCAAGTCCTTCGACGTCTTGCCGATGAGGAACTCGCGCGCGTACTGCCAGCCGCCGGGCCAGGTGTGTCCGCCGCCCTCGATGACGTAGAGCTCGACGTGGCCGTTGCCGCGGCAGCCTGACCAGCGGCGCAGCTCGACGCGCGTGCCGTCGTCCGGGGCGACGTCCGGCAGCTTCTCCACCACAGGCTCCCCCTGGCACCCGTTCTTCGCCGCGAAGAAGCGCGCGCTCGCGTCGGCCGAGAGCGTCTCTCCGCGGCCGTTGGCGACCTTCCCGCCGTGGAAGGGGACCAGCCGATCGTCGCTGCCCATGAAGAAGGCGGTGGGGACCGGGCGGGACATCGGACAGTCCTTCGCGAGGGGCGCCGACACCCCTCCGGTGATGGACGCCACCGCCGTCACCTTGTCCGCCGCCCGACAGGCGAAGGTGAGCGTCATGAAGCCGCCGTTGGACATGCCCAGCATGAAGACGCGGCGGGGATCGGCGCCTTTCGCGAGGAAGTCGTCGATGAGCGCGCGCAGGAAGGCCACGTCGTCCACGCCTTGATCCGCCGCTGGCCCCCAGTCGCGCGCGTCGTGCCACGACTTGTCGACGCCGTCGGGGAAGACGACGGTGAAGCCTTCCCGCTTCGCGATCGCGGTGAGGGCCGAGAGCTGCTCCATGCCGACCGCCGTGCCCATCCTCCCGTGCAACGCCACCACCAGCGGAGCGCCGGGCTTGCCGGGGCTCCAGGAGAGGTACGTGCGGGTCCGCCCCCCGGACTCCAGGCTCCCGGGCCGGAGGTCCGGATCTGCGGGTGGCCGCGCGTGGGCACAGCCGGAGATCAGCACCACGACGAGCAACGACGACCGCATCGCGGCGATCGTCGCACAGCCGACGTCACTCGCGCATCAGGGCAGCGCCCCAGTGGAAGCCGGCGCCGAGGCCGCAGAAGGCGATCAAGTCGCCCTGCTTGATCTTCCCCGCCTTCTTGCACTCGTCGTACGCGATGGGGATGGTGGCCGCCGTGGTGTTCCCGTAGCGCTGGATGTTGTTGTACACGCGGTCATCCGGCAGCTTGAGGGCCTTCTGCACGCCCTCGCTGATGCGCAGGTTCGCCTGGTGCGGGATGAGGAGCTTCACGTCGTCGATGGTGACGCCCACCTTCTGGCAGGTCTCCAGCACCGCCTCAGGCATCTTGGTGACCGCCATCTTGAAGACCTGCCGCCCCTCCATCACCGGGACGAAGCGGCCTTCCTTCACGTGCTCCTCGCTGAAGTACGGGCGGTACGCAAAGCCCGCCGAAGGAACGTACAGCGCTTCCACGTCCTTGCCCGCCGCGTGCAACGAGTAGCCGAGGAGCCCCCGCTGGGGATCGTCCGTCGGCCCCATGCACACCGCGCCCGCCGCGTCGCCGAAGAGGACCAGGAGGTGGCGGAACTTCGAGTTCCAGTCGCGCTCCTGCTGCGTGACGGGCTCGTTCGAGCGGCCCATCACCACGTCCCAGCCGTGCTTCGAGAAGGGCATGAAGCCCGAGTGGATCTCCGCGCCGATGAAGAGGAGCTTCTTCGCCATGCCCGCGCGGATCAGCGCGTCGCAGACCTGCAGGCCATAGACGAAGCCCGAGCACTGCTGGCGGATGTCCAGGGCGGGGATGTTGCCGATCCCCAGCTTGGCCTGCACCAGGCTGCCGACGCCGGGGAAGTAGTAGTCGGGCGTCATGGTGGCCACGACGATGTAGTCGACCTCTTCCGCCTTCCAGCCCGCGTCGTCCAGCGCCTTCCTGGCGGCGCCCACGCCGAGATCGCTGGTGGCGGTGCCTTCGTTGACGAAGTACCGCTGCTGAATGCCGGAGCGCTCGCGGATCCACTCGTCGGTGGTGTCGCAGACCATCTGCATTCGCTCGTTGGGGACGACCGTCTCGCCCGTCACGAAGCCCGAGCCGTAGATGCGGGAATACGCCTGCGCCATGAGTGCCTCTCCTCGGCAAAAAGTCCGGCCTGCCTTACCCGTCGAGGCGCAGTGCCACAAGCCGAGGCGACCGACACGTCGCGTCATGGGTGCGAAGGCCCTTTCGCACCTCGAAGCGGTGCGCGCGCGGCTTGCAATGCCGCACGGCATGAGGCTGCGACGTGGTCGCGCGACCACGGTGCGGGAAGACACGCGAGAGGGGACCGTGAGCGCGCAGGTGGATTCGTTGTTGGGGCTGTGCGGAGTGAGGGCCGACGCGGGCCAGGTGCTGATCGTCGTGCGCGACGACGAGGTGCTGGGCGTCGGCGTGCTGCGGATCGACGGCGTCGACGCCGAGGTGGTGGGCCTGGTGACGGAGCCGAGCCACCGCCATCGCGGCATCGGCCGGCAGTTGGTGCGTGAAATGGAGTCACGTGCACGCCGCGCGGGTTGTCACCGGCTGCGCGTGCGGCTGTCGAGGACGGCCGACGCCGCGGCGGGCTTCTTCCGCGCGCTGGGCTTCGATGAGACCCACGTGGCGCTCGATCTGGAACTCTAACCCCGGAGCTCACGCGCAGAGCACGCAGGCCCGTTCCCGCGCCACGCGTGAGGTACGCCCTCGCGCAGCCGGAGTCGGACGCCGCCAGGCCACCGGTCAGTCGGCTGCCGGCCTCGCAGACGCCTTCGACCTGCCGCAGACTGCCGCGCCGTGCACCCCGCCTTCACCCTCGACCCCACCATCACCTTCCTCAACCACGGCAGCTACGGCGCCTGTCCCCTTGCGGTGCAGCAAGCGCAGTCCCTGCTCCGCGCGCAGCTCGAGGCGGAGCCCGTGCGCTTCATGACGCGCGAGCTCGAGCCGCTCCTCGACGCTTCACGCGCCCGCCTCGCCGACTTCCTCGGCGCCCGGCCAGCCGACCTCGCCTTCGTCCCCAACGCCACCACCGGCGTCAACGCCGTCCTCCGCAGCCTGACGCTCCAGCCGGGCGACGAGCTCGTCACGACCAACCATGGCTACAACGCCTGCACCAACGCACTCCGCTTCGTCGCCGAGCGCGCCGGCGCTCGCGTCGTCATCGCGCAGGTGCCCTTCCCGCTCGAGGCCGCCGAGCAGGCACTGGAGGCTGTCCGCCGCGCGGTGACACCCCGCACGCGCCTGGTGCTCTTCGATCAGATCACCAGCCCCACCGCGCTCGTCTTCCCCGTCGACGCCCTCGTCAAGGAGCTCGAAACCTCCGGAGTCCGGGTGCTGGTCGACGCCGCGCACGCCCCCGGCATGCTGCCGCTGCACCTCGACGAGACGGGCGCCAGCTACACCACCGGCAACCTCCACAAGTGGGTGTGCGCCCCCAAGGGCGCCGCCTTCCTCCACGTGCGCAGGGATCGGCAGGCCGAGGTGCGCCCCGCCGTCATCAGCCACGGCGCAAATTCCCGGCGCACCGACAAGTCGCGCTTCCAGCTCGAGTTCGACTGGACGGGCACCGGAGATCCCACCGCGTACCTCTGCGTGCCCCAGGCCCTCGACGTGATGGCCTCGTTGCACCCCGACGGCTGGCCCGGGCTGATGCGCGCCAACCGCGACGCCGCGACGAAGGCGGGAGAGTTGCTCTCCGAAGCCCTGCAGCCCTTCCGCGGCGCACGGAGCCTCCCCGGCGCTTCGATGGTCAGCGTGGAGGTGCCCGGCCCGCCCGACGGCCTGCAGGATCGCCTCTTCCACCACCACCGCATCGAGGTGCCCATCATCCCCTTCGAAGGGAAGACGCTGGTGCGCGTGTCGATGCAGGCGCACACCTCGCTGGATGACGTGGAGCGACTCGCTCGCGTTCTGCCCCGGCTCGGGTAGCGTCGCACCTTCCATGAGCCGCTACGCCTCCATCGACGTCGGCACCAACTCCGTGCTGCTGCTGGTCGCCGAGCGCCGCGAGGGGAGCCGCTTCGAGGCGGTGCTGGAGCGGGCGGAGATCACCCGGCTCGGTCGCGGCGTGGACAAGGCGAAGCGCCTCGCGCCCGAGGCCATCGAAGACACCCTCGCGGTGGTGGAGGCCTTCGCGAAGGAGGCCCGCGAGCTGGGCGCGAAGGACCTCGTGGTGTCCGCCACCAGCGCCGCGCGTGACGCCCAGAACGGCAGCGAGTTCCTCGACGGGGCCCGGCGCCGCGCCGGAGTCACCGTGGAGATCATCACCGGCGACGAAGAGGCCCGGCTTTCGTTCGCGTCCGCCTTCGCCGACTTCGGCGGCGTTGGCCCGCTGGTGGTGGTGGACATCGGCGGCGGGTCCACCGAGTTCATCTTCGGCGACGCGCAGGGTGCGGTGAGTTTTCGCCGCAGCTTCGACGTGGGCAGCGTGCGCCTCGCCGAGCGCCACCTCCACGCCGATCCGCCGACGGCCGAAGAGCTGGCCCGCCTCCGCGGTGTCCTCGACGACACCTTCGGCTCTCTTCCCCAGGCGCCGCCCGGCGCTCGACTGATCGCCGTCGCGGGGACGGCGACGACGATCTGCGCCGTGTCCCGTGCCATCGACCCCTACGACGCGACGCAGGTGCACGGCGCGGTCCTCTCGAGAGCAGAGGTCATGCGCACCGTGGAGCGGCTCTCCGCCCTGCCGCTCGTGCTCCGCAAGACCGTGCCCGGGCTGGAGCCGCGGCGCGCCGACGTGATCGTCGCTGGCGGCCTGGTGCTCGAGGCTGCGATGGACCGGGTCGCCGCCCAGGAGGTGACGGTCAGCGATCGCGGGCTTCGGTGGGGCCTCCTCGTCGATCGCTTCGGGAACCGGGCATGAGCGCTCCATCGACCGCCGTCGGCGATGGCTCCCGTCCTGCCCGGGCCCCGGCTCCCGGCGCCCTCTTCGCCCTCATCGTCCTCACGGCGATGAACATGCTGAACTACGTCGACCGCTGGGTGCCGTCGGCGGTGAAGGACCTCTTCAAGCACGATCTCGAGCTCTCCGACGCGCAGACGAGCTGGCCGCTGTCCGCCTTCATCATCGTCTACATGCTGGCCAGCCCGGTGTTTGGGGCGTTGGCCGAGAACCGGAGCCGCCGTGCCTTGATCGCCTTCGGGGTCGCGGCCTGGTCGCTGGCCACGGCGGCGGCCGCCCTCGCGCAGGGCTTCGGCTCGCTCCTCGTCGCCCGCGCCGCGGTGGGCATCGGGGAAGCCGCGTACGCCACGCTCGCCCCCGCGCTGCTCGCCGACTTCTACCCGCCAGAGCGCCGCAACCGCGTCTTCACCTATTTCTACGTCGCGACGCCCGTGGGCTCTGCGATCGGCTTCGTGTTGGGCGGCTTCCTCGGGGAGCACTTCGGCTGGCGCACGGCCTTCCTCGCCGTCGGCCTCCCCGGCCTGCTGGTCGCCGCCCTGGCGCTGCTGATGAAGGAGCCCGTGCGCGGCGCCTTCGACGAGGCGCCTCCCCGGCCCGTCTCCTGGCCCGAGGCCCTGCGCGCGCTGGTGAGAAACCCCGTCTACGTCACCACCGTGCTGGGCTACACCGCGGTCACCTTCGCCACCGGTGGCATCGCGGACTGGTTCCCCACCTTCCTCACGCGGCACCGCGGCATGCCCCTCTCCCAGGCGGACCTCGCGATCGGCGTGTCCGCGGTGGTGGGAGGCCTCGTCGGGACGGCGCTCGGCGGCGCGGCGGCCGATGGCCTCGCGAAGCGAACCCGGCAGCCCTACCTGGCGATCTCCGGGTTGGCGATGATCCCCGCCACCATCCTCACCGTCGTCGCGCTCTTCTTCCTCCGCGCGCCCCTGGCCATCGTCGCCGCGGTGCTGACGGCGCAGATCTTCCTCTGGGCCTACAACGCCCCGGTCAACGCGCTGCTCGTCAACAGCGTCGACCCCGGGTTGCGCGCGCGCGCCTTTGGCCTCTCCATCCTCTGCATCCACCTGCTGGGCGACGTGCTGTCCCCGCCGTTGATCGGCCTCGTCAGCGACCACACCGGCAACCTCGAGCTCGCCCTGGTGATGGTGCCCGTCACGGCGCTGCTCGGTGGCGTCGTCTGGCTCGTCGGCTGGCGGCGGCTCCCCGAAGTGAAGCCCTGAAGCCGCGCTCACCCACCCGAAGATGAGGAGCGCTCTGCTTCCAGCTTCGGACGAAACTCGTCGGCCAGTCGCTGGATCTCCTCCTGCAAGCGCTCGCCCTCGGCGATCAGGTGTTCGCGGAGGCGGGATCGGCTCCCCAGGCGGAAGAAGGCGACGAGGTCGTTCAGCGCGGCCTTGCGCCGCTCGTAGAAGTAGCGCGTGTACATCGCCAGCGGGAGCGCCGTGAGCAGCACCGTCACCAGCCCCGGCGTGCCCCACAGCGCCCACCCGCCCGCGGTCAAGAGCGCCCACCACAAGGGCACCATCACCAGCGCCGAGACGAACTTCAGCGTGGCCTTGCGATCCCTCGACACCGGGACGACCAGCGCGAGGAAGCGCAGCGTCAGGAAGGGAATGAAGAACAGCGCCATGCCCAGCGCGAAGAGAGGAAAGCCCAGCAGCAGCGCCCCGAGGTTGCGCAGCACGAAGGTGGACATGCTCCCCCGCTGGTAGTGCAGCGAGAGATCTTTCGGGTCCGCGCGCAGCATCTCCAGGCGTGCGCGGTAGGACAGCACGTCCTCCTTCACCTCGTCGAAGCGCTCCGGATCGACGTTGCGGAGAATGCCCGCGCCCTTCGCCATCAGCCGCAGCCGCTCGGGATCGTTCTCCCGGTAGCCGTTGCGCAGCGCGAAGAGCTGATCGGCCGTCTCGATCAATCCGAGATCCTCCCAGGTCTCGAGGTTGATGGTCAGGCCGCGCAAGGCCTCGCCCACCTGGCGGGTCAACGCCTGCACCCACTCCACTTCGCTCTCTCCCTCCAGCGGATTGCCCAGCGCCGGCACCAGGATCGGCTCTCCCACCTCGATGTGCACCTTGCTCCGGAAGCGGTGCTTCTGTGCGTAGGTGAGCCCGATGGGGATCACCCGCAGCGCGATGCCCCGCTTCGCCACCCGAAGGGCGATCCGCGCGCAGCCGGTCTTGATGTCCGACAACTGCGGCGCGGAGTGCGACTTGCCCTCGGGAAAGATGGTGATCGCCTTCGCCTCGGCCAGCGCCGAGGCCGCCGCCTCCAGCGTGCCCTCGTTCTTCTCCATCAACCCGGGATGATCCTGCTTGCGGTACACCGGCAGCGCCCCCAGCCCTTTCAAGATCCACCCCAGCACCGGCGCGCGAAAGAGCGGCTCGCGCGCGAGGAACGTCACCTGCCGATCGGTGATGACGAAGACCAGCGCGGGATCGATGAGGCTGTTGGGGTGGTTGCCCACGAACATCACCGGGCCGGACAGATCGGTCACGTGGCGCACCACCTCGACCCGGTAGAAGAGGCCGAGGGCGAAAGACACGACGGCGCGGACGAAGCGGTAGAGCACCCGGCGAGAATGCTAGAAGACGCCGATGTTGAAGTGGATCACGAAGCTGGGTTCGTTGATCACGCGATCCGGAGAGATGTTGAAGCCGATGTCCAGCGCCAGCGGGCCCACCGGCGTCTGGTAACGCAGCCCTCCCCCGGCGATCGCACGAAACGGCCAGAGGCTGGACGGCACCGCGAGCCACAGGTTTCCGGTCTCGAAGAAGACGCCGAGATCCAGCGCGCCGAAGGCCGGGAAGCGCACCTCGGCCTTGAGGAGCGCGAAGAGCTCGCCGCCCTCCGACGGCACCTGGCGCCCCTCGCGAATGGTCAACGCCGCCGAGGAGCAGCCGTCCTTGCTGGCCAGCACCTCGCACTCGCGCACCTCCTGCCGGTACTTGCTCCGCGAGTCCTCGGCGAGCAGCTGATCTTCGTTGAAGCCGCGCATCGAGGTCGCGCCGCCCAGGAAGAAGCGCTTCACCGGCGGCGTGGTCGAGCCGGCAGACAGCGGGACGATGCGCCCGGCCCGCACCGACAGCGCCAGGGTGAAGAGGCTGCCCAGCGGCACATAGCCCGTCGCCAGCCCGGAGAACTTCATGAAGTTCACCACCACCGGGTTGTCGTTCTCGTCCACCGCGCTGATCGCCCCGGTGAGGTCGGCCGCGCCCTGCAAAAGGAGGCCCTTGCGGGGGTTGGCGGCGCTGTCGCGTAGATCGAGCGTCGGCGAGAAGCGCACCGTCTGCAGGAAGAACTCTCCGAAGAGGAACCGCAGCCGCTCCTGGTCCAGAACGTTGGTCGTCTTCGTGGGATCCACCGACGCGCCCGTGGGCAGCACGCGCGACCAGTCGAGCTCGTACTGCAGGGCCAGCGTCAGCTTGGGCTTGAGCCAATCGCTCCCGGAGACGTCGAAGATCTTCTGCCAGTCGATGGTCGGGACCGCGGCGAAGCGGGTGAAGCGGAACTGCTGGCGGAACACCCGCTCGAAGATGCCGTCGAGGCGGACTCCGAAGCCCTTGGGCAGCACGCTGCGGCTGGAGACGGACAGGTTGGCGCGGCCACCGATCTGCTCGTACGCGGCGAGATCGCTCACGTCGACCTGCCCGCTCAGCGCCGGGGCGGACGCCGCGAAGAAGTTCACCTGCCCGTGGAAGTTGAGGTTGATCGCCCGCCCGCCGAGGTTGGGGGCGCTCAGATCCACCACGATGCGCGGCCCGTCGGCGAGGAAGTAGCCCACGCCGAACTCGCCGGACACCCGGCCCCGCTCCCGCGCCTTGAGCAGGACCGTCTTGAGCGGCTCCGGGCGCTCGGGCGCCAGCATCTCCACCTCGACGCTGCGGAAGATGCCCAGCCCCATCAGGTTGGCCTGTGTCTTCGCCAGGGCCTCGGCGTCGAGCGGCTGGCCTTCCACCATGGTCGCCTGTCGCAGCACGACGTCGTCGTACGTCCGCTGGTTGCCCACCGGGAGGATGGCGCGCACCCGCACCAGCGGCCCGGGCTCCACCGCCAGCACCGCGTCGGCGCGCTTCCCGTCCTCCGAGAGCCGGTAGGACGCCGCCACCTGTGCAAACAGGAAGCCGCTGCGCCCCAGCTCGCGCGCCAGCGCCTGCCGCAGCGTGTCCAGCTCCTGCAGGCTGAAGGGCGAACCCTTCTCCACCCGCTTGACCACCTCCGAGGAGAAGCCCTCGGGCAGCCCCTTCGGCTCCAGGGACTCGAAGCGCGCCTGAGGGCCCTCCACCACCTTGAAGCGCGCTTTGGCGTCACGGCCTTCGATGACGACCTGATCGAGCGTGACCGCGCTCGAGAGGTAGCCACGCTGGCGGTAGAGCGCCGTCATCGCGCGCGTGGCCTCGGCCCACGCCTCTTCCACCAGCACGGTGTCGTACGCCGGCGCAGGCAGCTCGGTGCGTTCCACCCGGGCGCCCCGTCCCTGCAGCTCCTGGGGATCGCCCAGCGGGTGCACGTCGAAGCCCACCTGAGGGGCGGTCGCCTCCATGACCCGCACCAGCACGTCCCGCAGCACCGAGTCCGACACCGCGGTGTTTCCGTCGAAGTCCAGCGATGACACCCGCAAGGGCTCGCCTTCCTCGATCACGAAGCCCAGCCCGGCCGAGCGCGTGCCCGGGCGGATGACTTCCCCGGTGGTGACGCGCACGTCGTGGAAGCCGCGGTACCGGTAGAAGAGCTCCAGCCGCTGCGCCAGACGGCCGGCCATCATCGTGTCGAGCAGCTCCTCACCCTTGTACGCCAGCACCGCGGCGAGGGTGACGTCGGCGAAGTGGCGGTTTCCCGAGAAGGTCAACTCGAAGCGAGGTCCGGACACCACCGGCAACAGCAGCCGGCCGTCGTCCTGTACCGTCGGGCTGCCCACCCTCGCCCGGTAGAAGCGTTCCCTCTGGAAGAGCGCCCGCACCCGCCCCAGCCCCTTCTCCACCACCTCGAGATCCAGCACGTCGCCCGGGCTGATGCCCAGCACCTCCCGCAGGCGGGACAGCTCGAGCCCCGGCTCGCCCACCCACGAGACCCCCGACAGCCGCAGCGGCGGGCCTTCCCGCACCACGAAGCCAACCGTCACCCCCTCGGTCTCACCCTCGAGGAGATCCTCCACCCGCGGCTCCACCTGCGCCTCGCGGTAGCCACGCCGGCCGTAGCGCTCCACCACCTTCTCGGCGGCGCGCGCCACCCGCTCCGGCCAGTACTCGGCGCCCTGGGTCAGCCGGGAGGCCTCCACCACCTCGGCAGGCGTGAGGGCCGAGGCGCCCTCGGCGTACACCTCCAGCACGGAGCGCCGGGGCGTCAGCTCGATCACCAGCGCCAGCCCCCCTTCCCCCTCCTGCCCCGTCACCTCGACGTCGGAGAAGCGCCCCGTGGCGTACAGGTTCTCGATGGTCCGCTGCACCGCGCGCCGGGAGAAGGCCTGCCCCTGGCGGACTGCCACCAGGCTCGGCACCCGCTCGAGCAGCTTTGGATCGGCGCCCGCCGGCAGGCGCACCTCCACCGAGCTCACGGCGAGCCGGCCGCCCTCCCCCTCGATTTCCGGCGCCTGGGCGAGCAGCGCCGCGGCCACGCAGAGCGCTATTCCCATTCGAAGAGGAACCGGAGATCGAGCCCCGGGTTACCCACGCTGGTGTTCTGGTTCTGGTTGTCCCACTGCGCGCGCGCCGAAACGCGCTGGTTGATCCGGTACTCCGCCTGGGCCTTGGTGCCCCGCCCCGTCACCGGCTGGGTGACACCCACCTTGAGGTTCTGGTCGAGCACCTTGGCTTCCCACTGCACCGCGGGCTCCGAGGTGCCGGTCGTCTCGTTGAAGCTGGTGGTGAAGCGCACCTGTTGATCCTTGAGGCCCACGTTCTCGGACAGGAAGCGCTGCACCTGTTGATCGAGGCCCGAGGCAGACAAGAGCGCCTCGGCCGCCAGGCTGGCGCCCGACTGGCTGGTGAGCCGCTCGCGCGACGTCACCCCGATGGTGAGCAGCGACAGGATGTCGGCCTCGGGCAGGTTGGGCTCGCTGGTGAGGCTCAACTTCGGATCGTCGAGGCGGCCAAAGGCCTTCACGTTCACCACGTAGTCGCGCGCGGTCGTCTGGGCGGAGAGATCGAACGTGGGCCACAGCCCGTTGAACTGCAACAGCCCACGGCTGATCCGGTACGTGTTGTTGCGGAAGTACGCCTGCGCGCCTTCCCCGGCCTCGATCGCGCCGAGCAGCACCGGCTTCACGTTGGTGCCGGTGAGCCGCACCTTGCCCAGCAGCTTCGAGCGGATCAGGTTGTTGTCGAGCCGCACGTCGCCGCTTGCGCTGACGTCGACGTCGAAGCGCAGCCACTCTTCCGGCTTCTCCTCCGACGGAACCCCCCGATCCCGCGCCGCGGCCAGCAGGTCGTCCAGCGACAGCTGCCGTGTGTAACGGAAGCGATCGACGTCCAGCGCGCCCGACAACTGGTAGGCGCCCTGCTTGCGCGAGGCCAGCAGCAGGCTGCCGGACACCGTCACCGGCACCTCGGGCTGCACCCGGAAGGTGACGTCGGAGAGATCGAACTGCAGCCCCAGCGCCGCCACGTCCAACCCGTCGAGGCGCGCGTCGCCTCGCACCCGCACGCTGCCGTCGTTGACGAAGCCCTGCACGTCCTGCAGCAGGACCCGGGACTCCGAGAAGTTCGCCCGCCCCGACAGCGAGCGCACCTGGACGTCCTGGCCCTTCACGGCGAAGCGCACGTCGGAGACCTCAGCGTTGCCCACCAGCGTGGGATCCTTCACCGGGCCGGAGAAGGCCGCAGTGAAGCCCAGCTGCCCCTGCGTACGATCGAGCACGCCGATGAAGCTGGACAAGAGCGCGAGATCCAGCGCTCCCCGCGCCTTGAGATCCACCGTCGAAGGGCCCCAGGTGCCCTCCGCCACCAGCTCGGACGTGGGCCCCTTCACGTGCAACGCCCGGACGTCGAAGGCCCCCGTTCTCCAGGTGAGCTCCACAGGGCCGACGTTGGACGCCTGGAACTCCCCGCGCGAGAGCGCCAACTTCTCGAGCCGAACCTGCGCCTGCGTCTGCGAGAAGTCGAGCAGCTGGCCTGTCGCCGTGACCTTCCCCGCCACCGAGGCCCCCAGCTGCGCCGCCGACGTGGGCAGGAAGGGGGAGAGATCGGCCAGATCGATCCTCAAGTCGGCCGTGTACGGCCAGTCATTCTTCATCTTGAAGTGCAGGTCCGCCGTCAGGCCGCGGAACACAGTTCCCTTGACGTCTGTGTCCAGCCCCACCACCTTGGCCTCCAGCCGGCCGCCCCCGAGCGCCTTGCCCTTCCAATGCGCATCGGCGCTCTCCATCCACCCGTCGACCAGCAACGCGTCGGCCGTGCCGCCCACCTGCGCCGAAGCGGTGAAGGCCCCGGACACCGGCAGGCCCTCAGCCGCACCGGGATCAATCAGCTCGGCGAGGCTGCCGCCCTCGATGCCCAGCGTGAAGTCCAGCGGGCCGGCAAACTCCCAGCGCCCGCCGGCCGACGTCTTCCCCAGCGCGCCCGCAAAGCGGGTCGGCTCCAGCACCAGGGCCTTGCCGTCCTCGAAGCGGGTGATGATGCTGGCCTCGCCCAGGGGCCGCTGGAAGTAGCGCACGTCGCGCACGTGGGTGGCGATGACGCCGGTGAGTTGGGCCGCCGGGCTGTCCACTGCCGCGAGGCCCGAGACGCGCCCCGTCAGCACCCCGTCCTGGAGGCTGGCCATCATCGGGCTCAAGTCAGCGAGGAGATCGACCATGTCCTCCACGCGACCATCGGGGAGCTGCACGGTGGCGCGCGTGTAGAGCCCCGCGGGCCTGAAGCTGAGCGCGACGTCGCCGAAGTACTGGGTCTGCCCCTTCTGGGCCACCACCGTCGGCAGCGACAGCGTGTCCCCCCGGTACTCCAGGGCCGACTGCACCACGCCCAGCGAGTAGCCCATCAGCTTGAAGTCGCGCAGCGTCACCTGCCCGTCGACGACGATGCCCCCGCCGTTCATCGGCCCGGCGATGCGCGCACGCGCCGTGCCCACGCCAGCCCAGGGCAACTCCGCGATGGCCCCGAAGTCGGAGAGGTCGACCTGTTCTCCGTTGACGTCGATGTCGAGCCCCCGGTTCGCGTCGTAGAAGATCGCCACCCGGCCATTCACGCGCGTCGCCTGCTGCGGGCCCACCCGCACGCGCACGTCGTCGAAGGTGACGCCCTCGCCCGACACCCCGAGGCGGAAGGATCCGGTGGACTGCTTGAACCGGAGGATGGTGGGGCCGTCGTCCTCAGGGCCATCCCAGGCACGCGCCGCGAGGATGAAGGGACCGGTGGAGAAGTCGATGTCGCCGGACAGCGACGGCGTGGGCAGAAGGCGCCCCGTCACCGTGCCCTTCGTCGTGGCGGCGAACTCCACCCACGCGCCGGGGACCCCCGCGCGCTCCATGATCCGCGCGAAGGAGGCGTCGCGCGTCTCCACCTTGGCCTTCACCGGCAGGCCCTTCTCGAGAGACAGCTCGCCAGACACGCGCACCTGTCCTTCACCCGAGGTGGTGGCGAACTCCTCCACCACCACCGTCTGGCCGGACCAGGAGCCCTTCACGGAGAAGTCCCCCGGGCGGAAACGGCCCAGCCCCACCTGCGTCGCCTGGAGCTCGCCGCGCACCACCGGCGCATCCACCCGGCCCGAGATCGACACCCGGCTGACCACCTGGCCCGACGGATCCTCCAGCGGCACTCCCAGGCGTGGCAGGCTCTCCAGCGGCACCCAGGCCTGGACGCCCAGGGCCAGCACCGGCAGCGCGTCGCACAGCGACTCGATCCGCCCCGACGCCGTCAGGGACAGGCCCTCGACGTTCGCTTCGAGGCGTTGAAGCTCGAGCTCGCGATCCTCGAGGTCGAGCTCTGCGCCCAGCTGGAGCTGCCCCAGCGTGAGGATTCGCCCCTGCACCTCGGCGCTCCCCGCCCGCGCCTGCGCGTCCACCTCGGCCGATCGCCGCCCCAGCGAGGCGGAGACGTCGAGGCCGTCCAGCGCCAGCACCTGGCCCTGCGGGAAGGTCACCCTCAAGGTCGCCTGCTCCACCGACAGCTTCCCCACGCGCAGCCGCTTGAGCGCGTCCAAGGAGCACCCTTCGGCCTCGGCGCCCCCCTCGGACTTCGGCGCCACCACGTCGACGCGCGGGCGCACGAGCGTGACTTCATGCAGCGAGACGTAGCCGGGGAACAGGCCCCGCAGGGACACCTCCGCCGAGTCCGCCGAGGCCAGCGGGCTGGGCGCGCCGGGCTTCGACACCGCCACCGTCTCGAGCCGCACGCCCAGACTCAGCGGTTGGATCTCACAGCGGCCGATCGTGACGTCCAGCCCCAGGGCAGCCGGGAGCCGATCGCGGAGCTCGCTGCAGACGAACTCGCCCGCGCGCTCGGTGCGCAGCAGGAACACGAGCCCAATGGCGCCCAGCGCCACCAGGCCCAGCGCCCTGCGCCACCTGCGCCGCGGCTCGATCACTGGTCCTCCAAACCTACAACCAAGCCCCGCGCTACAGCTTCCCGAGGCCTTCCAGGTAGCGGTCGATCTCCGCGAGGTCCACGCCCGCCTTGGGCTTCGAAGGCGCGGAAGGCGCCGGAGGCGGCACGGGAGTCGTCGCGGCCGGGGTCTCCTTTGGCGCGGTGGCCTCCCCTGGTTTCGCGTCGTCCTGCACAGGGGGTGCCGCGGTCACGCCACCGCCGGCGCTCCCGCCAGCGACCGCGGCGGCGCCCGCGAGCGGCTCGGGGCCCACGGCCACCGGCTCACGGCGCGAGGTCGTGCTGACGGACGAGCGGTACGGCGCTTTCAGCGGCGTCACGGCGGGCGCCAGTGGCGCAGGAGGCGCCACCGCACGGATCCCCGACTGGGTCGACGGGCGGGCCGCTGCCACGGGCGCCACGGGCGTAACGGCCGGAGGCGCAACGGCCGGAGGCGCCGGCGGCGCTGGGGGAGGTGGCGCGGAGACGGGCGTCGGCCCCGGCGCTGGCGTTTCGAGCGACGGCGCCGCAGCGCTGACGGGCGGCGGCGGCGCTGTGGCCGAGGGTGAGGACACGGCGGAGCCCCGGTTCGCCTCGAGCCCCAGGTTCTCTGCGATCTGCTCGATCAGCTCTCCGGGGATCTCCTGGCTGCGCGAGAGGAAGGCCTCGAACAGGGCGTTGTCGCACAGCGTGTTGATCACCCGCGGCGTGCCGCCTGACCGCCGGTGAACGGCCTGGATCGCCTCGACGCCGAACGGCGTCTTCGCGCTGCCCGCGAGCCGCAGCCGGTGCTTGATGTACGCCTCGGTCGAGTCGGCGCTGAAGGGCTCGAGCCGGTAACGCATGGCCACCCGCTGCGCGAGCGGCGGATCGAGCTTCAGGTTCTGCTCGATCTCCGGCAACCCGAAGAAGACGAAGCTGATCAGCTTCCGCTCGGGGACCTCGAGGTTGAGCAACCCGCGGAACTCCTCCATCAGCTCGCGGGTCTCCAGCATCTGCGCCTCGTCGATCAACACCACCGCCTTGCGCCCCTGCTCGTAGATCTGCAGCAGGCGCTGGTAGAGCTGAGACAGGAGCGCCAGCTTCTCCTGCGCGGGGTTCTCCACGCCGAGCTGCAGCGCGATGCGCTTGAGCAGCCAGCCAGCGGTGATGCCCGAGTGGATGATGACGAGCAGCGCCGCCTCGTACTCCTCCTCGGGCAACGAATCGAGGAGCCGCCGCGCCAGCGTCGTCTTCCCGGCGCCGATGTCGCCCACCAGCACCGCCAGCCCCTTCATCGAGCTCGCCGCGTACAACAGCCGGGTCAGCGCCTGCTGGTGCTGAGGCGCGTTGTAATAGAACCGGCTCACCGGCGCGTTGCTGAACGGCTCCGAGCTGAGACCGAAAAACTCCAGGTAGCTCATGGCGCGTTACACGTAGCCGACCTTGCGCGCGGGTCGGCCTCCTCCGGACGGCGGACGGCCTCCTCCAGGAGGCTGTGGGGGCGACGCTCCACCGGCGCCCTCGTCGTCCTCGGGGACGGCGATCGCCGAGAGCCGCTCGACGTGTGCGCCCACGTCGCGGAAGTTGCCGTCGAGCGCCTGCACCCGAAGGTATTGCCCGAGCGCGCGGCCGTTCTGCCCGCCGCCTTCGTAGGCGCTGGCGAGATCGTAGCGGAGCGCCTTCTCCACGTCGCCCGACGCGTGCTCCGTCTGCAGTGCCTGGGCGAAGGCCTCGACCGCCTGCGCGAAGTCGCCCTTCATCGTCTGCAACAGGCCGATCATCGACAGGCAGTCGATCTCCTTCCGCTTCCCCACACAGCCCTTGCGGGCGATGGAGAACTCGCTGACCGCGTCGTCAATGAGGCCCATCTCCTTGTAGGCGACGCCGAGATCGTAGTGGGTGTCCACGTCCTCGGGCTTGACGACCTTCTCGAGGCCCTTCTTGAACTCCGCGAAGACCTCTTCCACGGAGACCTGGTAGTCGTCACCGCCGGCGCCGCCGCCGAGATCCGGCGCCGCCTGCTCCTGCGAGAAGTCGCCCAGCTCGTTGGCCAGCTCGGCCGCGAGATCGAAGGCGTCGCGCGAGCCCGCCGCCCCGTTCCCGCCCGCATCGTGCGCCGCAGTCGGAGGGGCCCCGCTCGCCGCCGCCTGCTCCAACTGCGCCATCAACTGCGTCGCGCGCGGGTGATCCGGGTAGGCGATGAGGATGGTGTCGAGGATCTCCCGCGCCTCGTCATAGAGGCCCTGCTCGATGAAGAAGGTGGCTTCGTCGCACTCCTCCGACGCCGTCTCCTCCTCGGGCGGCGCCTCCACCGGCTCTTCGGCCGCCGGCGCCACGTCGGACCAGTTGTCTTCCGGCACCCCGCTGACGCCGGTGGGCGGCTCGGCTTCGGGCTCGTCTTCCACCGGCGCAGGCGCGGCGCGGCCCTTGGCCAACACCGGGGACTTCACCCCGGCGGTGGTGCGGAGCATCGACGGATCGAGCCGGGGGGAGACCCGCGTGGGCGCCTCGTGCTCGTCGTCACCGAGGCCGGGCGGGGCCTCGAACTGGTAGCCCGGCGCGGTGGTGGCGGGGATGCCGGTGCCGCCGGTAGGCGCGTCCTGCTCCTCGAGCTCTGCCACCGGGAACTCGCCGGTGGAGGGCTCCGCGTCGTCGAGCTGGGGCGCGGCGTACTCCTGCTCGAAGTCAGAGACGACCTGGTCCTGCGCGTCGGGCTCTCCGTAGCCGGCGACGGGTGGAGGCTCGACGTCGACCCGCGCCGCGACCGCCGCGTCCGCTGGGGTCATCATCAGCTCTTCGTCGGTGGCGAGGGGCTCGTCGGCCAGCGCCGCCTCTTCCACCACCTCATCGCCGGTGACGGCCACCTCGGCGGAGATCACCTCGTCAGGCTCGTCCGCAACGATCACCTCGTCGTCGCTCGAGTCCACGAGGATCGCGTCGTCCTGGCCGGAGTCCTGCTCCGCAGGAGCCGCCCCCGGCGCGCCGCCGGCCACCCGCAGGGCCGACAGGAAGACCGGCACCTCGGGGTGCCCGGGATTCTGCTGGAGGATCGCCGCGAGGTAGGGCTGCGCGCGCTGCCCGTCGCCCGAGCGCGTGTGCAGGCGGAGCACGTTCAGCAGCTGCTCGAAGGCCTGCGCGTGGTTGTTCGAGGCGACGTAGATGGCGTACGCCTTCTCGTGCGCGTCGATGTTCTCGGGCTCGACGGCGAACACCTTCCGCAGGTGCTCGAGCGCTTTGTCGTGCAGCCCGTACTTCACGTAGACGTCCGTCTCCGTGAGCAGCTTGCTGATGTTGTCGGCCTTGGGCCTGGCGGCCGGCGCGTGCGTGGCCTGCACCGCGGTCGCTTGCTGGGCTTGCGCCGCGGGCTGGTAGGCCGGGCTGGCCGCGGTGGCGGCCGCGCTCGGCACCGGCATGGGCGGCGCCGCGGGCGGAGGCGCGTGCGCTGCGGCGCGCGCCTGCACGTCGGCGTCATTGGGATCGAGCTGGGCCACCTGCTGCCACACCCGCTCGGCCTCGTCCTGCTGACCCCGATCCTCGTGAGCGCGCGCGAGCTCCTTGTAGACGCTGATCGTCTTCGACGTCTGGCCCAGGCCCTGGAACGCCACGGCCAGCAGGCGCAACGTCTCGATGTCGCGGCTGTCGGCCTTGAAGCAGACCTGCAGCTTGGCCAGCGCGCGCTTCTGATCGTTCCGCTGCAGGTACAGCTCGGCCAGCTCCCGGGCCAGCCCCAGGTTGTTGGGGTCCATCGCCGAGAGGCGCTCGGCCACCCGCAGGTAGTCGTCGATCCGGTTGCTGCGCTTCAAGTGCTCGGCGGCGCGCTGGAACTCACCCATCGCCTCGCCGTTCAAGCCCTCCCGCACGTAGAGGTCGGCCAGCTTCACCCGCGACGCGACGTTGTCGGGGTCGAGGTCGACCATCTTCTTCAGCACCTCGAGGCTGGCGCGCGTGTCGCCCTGCTTGTCGTGGTGGTTGGCGACGATCTGGTAGTACGCCATCGCCTCGCCGAGCAGCTGCAGATGCTGGTGCAGCTCGGCCAGCTTGATGTTGATGTCGATGAGCGACGGATCGAGCTTGAGGACCTGCTTGTAGAGCGCCACCGCCTTCAGGAAGAAGCCGTCGGTGGTGTAGCTCTCCGCGACGCGCGTGAAGTACTGCGCGGCCTGCGCGGCGTCGTTCTTCTTCTGAAACAACTCTCCCATCTTCTGGAGGATCCGAACGTCCTTCGGATCGGCATCCAGGATCTTCTGGTACTCCTTGATCGCCTTGTCGTAGGCCCCCTTGGCGACCAGCTTCGCGGCGGCCTCGATGATCTTGTTCTTGTCCAAGGAACCGGAACGACTCAGGTTTTGCGTGGCAAAACAACAACGGCAGCCTGCCGACGCTAGCAGGTCGAGTGCAGCGGTCCAAGAAGCTTGCAGGCTGGGTGCTCCCCAAAGGCGGGGGCGGTTTCAGGGCGTCTCTTCAATCGCCTTCTTCAGCCGCTGCGTGCCCGTCTCGGAGGCGTGCATGCGCTCCACAAAGCGGGTGTCGTAGTCCCCGCGCAGAAAGCTGTCTTCCTGCAAGGCCGCGCGATGGAAGGCGATGTTGGTGCGAATCCCCTGGATCACATACTCGCCCAGCGCCCGCTGCATCCGCTTGATGGCCTGCGGCCGGTCGTCGGCAGTGACGATCAGCTTGGCGACCAACGAGTCGTAGTGAGGTGGGATGGTGTAGTTCTCGTACGCCGCCGAGTCGACGCGCACGCCCAGGCCGCCGGGCGGGTTGTAGCCGGTGATCTTCCCCGGCCAGGGGGCGAAGGTGACGGGATCCTCGGCGTTGACACGGCACTCGATGGCGGCGCCCTTGAGGTGGATGTCGGCCTGGGTGAACCACAGCTTCTCGCCGGCGGCGAGGCGCAGCTGCGTGCGCAACAAGTCGATCCCCGTCACCTGCTCGGTCACCGGGTGCTCGACCTGTACGCGGGTGTTCATCTCCATGAAGTAGAAGCGGCCGTGTTCGTCCATCAGGTACTCGATGGTGCCGAGGTTGGTGTAGCCGACCTTCCGCATCGCCTCGACGGACACCCGGCCCATCTCTTCCCGCAGCGTGGGGCTCACGCCGGCCGAAGGGCTCTCTTCGATCAACTTCTGGTGCCGGCGCTGCACGCTGCACTCGCGCTCGAAGAGGTGGACGACGTTGCCGTGCTCGTCGCCGACGATCTGGATCTCGATGTGCCGCGGCTTCTCCACGTACCGCTCGAGGTACATGTCACCGTTGGAGAAGGCTGCCACGGCCTCGGCCGACGCGGTGGCGAACGCCTGGGCCAGCGCCCGCGGCTCGCGGACGATCTTCATCCCCCGGCCGCCGCCGCCCGCCGCCGCCTTCAGGATGACCGGGAAGCCGATCTCCCGGGCGATCGCCTCGGCCTCCTCCGCGCTCTTGAGGACCCCGGGAGAGCCAGGCAACAGCGGCAGCCCCGCCGCCTTCGCCGCGTCCCGGGCGCGCACCTTGTTGCCCATCAGGCGGATCAGCTCGGGCTTCGGGCCGATGAAGGTGATCTGGCACTTCTTGCAGACCTCGGCGAACTCGGCGTTCTCCGAGAGAAAGCCGTAGCCGGGGTGGATCGCGTCGGCGCGGGTGATCTCCGCGGCGGACAGCAGCGCAGGCACGTTGAGGTAGCTCTCGCGCGAAGGAGGCGGGCCGATGCACACCGCCTCGTCCGCGAAGCGCACGTGCAGGGCATTGGCGTCGGCGGTGGAGTGGACCGCCACGGTGGCGATCCCCAGCTCCTTGCAGGCGCGGATGACCCGCAGCGCGATCTCCCCGCGGTTCGCGATCAGGACCTTCTTGAACACGGGTGGCCTCCAGGGGCGACCGTCAGGCCGGCTCGATGCGGAACAGCGGCTGGCCGAACTCGACGGGCTGCCCATTCTGAACGAGCACCTCGGCCACCTTGCCGGCCACCTCGGACTCGATCTCGTTCATCAGCTTCATCGCCTCGACGATGCACAGCACCTGGCCCTTGCGCACCATCGAGCCCACCTCGACGAAGGGCGGCTGCTCCGGGGAAGGGGCGCGGTAGAAGGTGCCCACGAAGGGCGAGGTGATGAGGTGGCCCTTCTTGTCTCCGGACGCCTCCGCCACGGGTGCGCGCGTGGGGGTGGAGGGGCGCGGGCGCGCCTCGACGGGGCTGCCGGCTGGGGGCGCCGACGGCGTGACAGTCGGCATCACCGGCGCCACCGTCACCGCGGGAGGACCGAGCGGGAGCCCCGCGGCCACCTGGTGCACCACCTGGGTGGCGGGCGGTCCGCGTCGAATCGACAGGCGCTCCTTCCCGTTGGTCCACACCAGGCGGGTGACCTCGCTGGCCTCGAGCAGCTCGACGATCTGCCGCAGCGCCTCCACATCGAGCGTCGAGCCCTCGGCGGCGGCCTTCTTCCCCTCCGACTTTCCAGCCATGCGGCCTCAGCCTCCGACTGCGACGCGGGTCAGGTACTTGCCGTCGCGCGTGTCGATCTTCAGCACGTCGCCTTCGTTGATGAACAAGGGCACGTTGACGGTGTAGCCGGTCTCCAGCGTGGCGGGCTTCTGGGCGCCGGACACGGTGTCGCCGCGCACGCCGGGGTCGCACTTGGTCACCTTGAGCTCGACCGAGTTGGGCAGGGTCACGCCGATCGCCTTGCCGTTGTAGAACATCACCGCGACGTCGATGTTCTCCTTGAGGAAGTTCTTCGCCTCGCCCAGCACGCCCTCGCTGACGAAGGTCTGCTCGAAGGTCTTCTTGTCCATGAAGTGGAACTCGTCGCCCTGGGCGTAGAGGAACTGCATGTCCTTCTCCTCGATGTCCGGGCGACCCACCTTCTCGCCGGACTTCAGCGTCGGCTGCAGCACGCGCCCGTTGAGGAGGTTCTTGATCGAGGTCCGCACGAAGGCCGAGCCCTTGCCAGGCTTCACGTGCTGGAAATCGAGGATCTCGTAGGGCTCTCCGTCGTACTCAATCTTGAGGCCCTTGCGGAATTCAGACGTGTCGTACACACCAGCCATGGCTTCGTCCCGTCCTTCTACGTGGAGAAAAGTCGCGCGCTGTCTACCTGCCGCTCTCCCGAGGAGCAAGGACGGAAACGGTCAGGCTGACGGGCGCTCACTCCCCGGGACGCGGCGCGTTACGAAGCGCTGTGGGGGGCTACAGCTCCTTGCCCACCTCGCCGGCTTTGATGCGAAGGACGTAGCGGGCCTTTCCGTAGTTGCCGGAAGGCAGGAGCGCCAGCACCAGGAAGTAGTCGGCGTTCACCATGCGCATCAGGGTGATCACCCTCTCGGTGTTCACGCTGAGCTCGGCCACCTTGCCCGTCTTGAGCGTCTCGGCAGTGTTCTTGAGCTGCGCGAGGAGGTTGGCGAACTCGACCCAGGCGTTGGACAGCTCGAGCCCGGCGGCGTCAGCGGCCGTGGCGTCCGCCTGGAAGGTCTCCACGGCGATGCCGTCGAAGCCCATCACGCTGCAGGCGATCGCCCCGTCGACCTGCGTGACGATGTTCTTCAGGTGCTCAGAGAAGGACATGGGGCGTCAGGGGCAGCCGGGGGGAGGCCCGGTGAGCTGATCGCAGCAGACGGACACCGGATCCTGCCCCGGATACAGGCAGGTGCCAGGCGTCGGTTGGATCACCCCGCCGGTGCAGCTCGCGGGATCCGTGGCCGTCACCTTGAGCGGGAACTCGAGCTTGCCCGTGGTGATCTGCGCGCGATCGCCGCTCATGTAGCCGCGCGCTTCGACCGATACCGTCAGCTCGACGTCCGTCCCCGGCACGACCGCCGTCACCAGATCCTGCGCCAGGTCCGGCGAGATGACGTTCACGGTGGAGATCAGCTCACCCTCGTTGAGGGGCATGCTGCGGCTCACCTGCACCGACCCAAGCCGCAGCCCGCCGGCAGGCCTGGCCGCGTAGGAGAGGACGATGCGATCGAGGATCGGCTGGTTCCGATTCTCGGCCTCGAGCTGGCGTCCGCCCGTCAACACGTACGGCGGCTGAATGAACGCGTCCCCGCCGATGACCCGGAAGCCCACGAGGTACTCCGGCGTGCCACCGGGCGAGACGTCGAGCGTGCCGGCGGCCAGGCCCAGCTTCGGGTCATCGGTCGAGAAGCACGTGGCCTGATCGATGGGCAGGAACCGCTCGATCCGCATGGGCAGCGGGTTGGGGGCGCAGGCGCCCAGCAGCGAGAGCGCGGTCAACGAGAGGAGAGTTCGATTCATGGCTGGCCTCACGGGTTCTGCGCCACCGCAGACTTGTTGAGGATCCGCGGGGTGATGAAGATGAGCAGCTCGTTCTTGGTCTCGAGCTCGCGGTAGTTGCGGAAGAAGAAGCCCAGAACGGGGATCTTGCTGAGCACTGGCAGGCCGGCCTGGTTCGACGAGCCCGACCGCACGTAGATGCCGCCGATCACCGTCGTCTCACCGTCCTTCACGAGCACGTTGGTGTTGGCTTCCTTGCGGGCGATACCCGGCTGACCGTTGGCGCCCGTGTTCGACGGATCGGGCTGGTTGTTCTGGGCGCGGATCTCCATCAGCACGCTGCCGTCCTGGGTGATGTGCGGGGTGACTTCCAGCGACAGGCGCGCTTCGACGAACTGCGTATTCGCGCCGGCAGCCGACACCTGGCTGAAGGGAATCGACACGCCCTGGCTGATGCGGGCGGTGGCGTTGTCCAGGGTGGTGATGCGCGGCGCCGAAATCGTCTTGATCGAGCCCTGGCTCTCCAGCGCCGAGAGGCGGAGGTTCAGCTGCACGGCGCCGCCAGCCGAGCCGAACGCGAGGCCGATGATGCCACCGTTGCCTTCGCCTGCGCCCACCGGGAGGCTGACCGCATAGTTGGCCGGCGTCGCCGTGCCCGTCGTGGCCGCGCTGACCACGCCGCCGGACACCGCCACGGAGCTCGGGAAGATGAGCCCCGTGGGGTTGCCGTTGGCGGCGGACATCACGCCCTGACCACCCCACTGCACGCCGATTTCGCGAGCGAACCGGGTGCTGGCCTCGACGATGCGGCTCTCGATCAACACCTGCGGGGTCTGCAGGTCGAGGCTGGTCACCAGCGACCGGATCTTCCCCATGTTCTCGGGGAGGTCGCGGACGATCAGCGTGTTGGTGCGATCGTCCACCGCCACGTTGCCGCGCTCGGTGAGCACCTCCTTGACGCGCGCGCTCATCGTGCCTGCGGTGGCGTAGTTGACGGGGATCAGCGCGACAGCGAGATCGCGGAGCAGGCGCTGGTTCTTCTTCCGCTCGGCCCGGCTCTTGGCCTCGTCTTCCAGCTTCTGCAGCGGCGCCACGCGGATGATGTTGCCGAACTCCTCCTTGCCCAGGCTCTTCGAGCGCAAGATGAGGTCGAGCGCCTGGTCCCAGGGCACGTTGCGCAGGCGAATGGTGATCTTCCCCTGCACGTCGTCGGCGACGACGATGTTCTTCTTGGAGATCTCCGCGATGATGCGCAGGAGGTTGTGGATGTCGATGTCCTTGAACTCGAAGGACACGCGCTTGCCCACGTAGCCACGGCGCTGCTGTGGGGCGCCCTCCTCCGCCGCCTCGCTCGCCTCGGTGGAGAAGCCGGCCGACTGGCTCTCGGCCACCACCGTCTCGGCCGCGCCCTTCCGCGAGAAGCGCCAGGTGAGGACACCGGGGCGCTGGTTCACCACCTGATCCAGCGGCTCATTGCCCGCCACCACCAGGCGTACCCGAGGGGACGCGCCAGGCACGGCAAAGACGCTGACCATCTTCACCGGGGTGTCCAGCGCGCTGGTGTCGAGGCTCTTCTCGAGCTGGTGGGCGATCTTCGCCCCCTCGAGGTTCAGCACGGCGCTCTTCCCGTCCGGCCGCTCCACGGAGAAGCGCGGGCTGCCCTTCACCTTGAGCTCCACCGCGCCCCCGCCCTCCGCCTCGCGGAAGCTGACATCGGTGACCTCGGCGAGGGCGGCGGGCGCAGCCACCGGCACTGGCTGCGTCTCGCTGGCCACCTTCTGCCCGTCGATCTCGATCTCTCCCACGCCCTCCTCGACCGCGTCCGCCTTCGCGGCGGCCGGCGGCTTCTGGAACCACACCTCCAAACCGTCCGCCCGGCGGCGAACGTTGAAGGGCGCGGTGCGGTCGAACTCGACCACCACACGCACCTTGTCCTCATGGGCGCCGAGGCGCACGTCCCGGACGTTGGCGAGCTGGCCCTTCGGCACCTTCGGCGTGCCCTTGAGCCCCGTCAGATCGATGGCCAGGCGCGGGGGATCTGCCAGCTCGATCACCTCGAAGCGCGCCACCTCGCCGTCCGTGGACAGGCGCATTCCGCCGTGGGCGAACGACACGGCCTTCAGCCGATGGGCTGGGCTCTTCACCGGCTTCTCGTCGACCCGGGAAGCGATGATCGTCTCACCGGGGGTGCTGCGGATGGCCGCGGCGACGGGCTCCACGCTGGTGGGAGGCGCAGCGGCGACGGCCGCGGCGGATTCGGTGGCGGCTTGCGGCGCGACCGGGGCTTCCACCACGGGACTGGGGGCGGCCTGCTGGCCCTCGATGGAGATGAGGAGCTCGTTGCCCACCGCCTTCACGTCGTACTTGCGGGCGCCGGCGAGGCCGAGGAGCAGTCGCCCCACCTCCGAGCGCTCGTCGGAGAACTGCGAGGCCACCACGCCAGTCACCGGTCCGGCGCCCTCGTGGTGCCCCTTGATCGCGGCGACCGAGCCCTGGGTGACGTCGACGATCAGGCGATCGGGCTCGTTCAGACGGAAGACGTTGAAGACCGGCGGCTGAGCGCAGGCGACCTTCACGTCGACGCCGCCGCCCCGCGCCGTGACGGTGAGGGCTTTGAGCTCGTTGGTGGACGGTCCAGCGTAAGCCGCCGCGCTGGCGAGGCCGGTCAGGATCAGGGCGGCCTTGATGGTGTGAGTCTTCATCGTCGTGTTTCCTTCCAGCACGCGCCTCATTGGATGTCCTTGCCTCCGAGCAGATCGAGCACCGGAGCCGAGCGAACGTCTGCCTTCACACACATGTTCTCTTTGGTCGGCTGAGCCTTGCCGTCGGGCCCCGAGATGAACGACGTGACGACGATGCAGTCTCGGAGGATCTGCGTCACCTTGCCGCCCTGCCGGCCGATCTTCGTGTTGCGGCGGACCATGTGGCCCACCCCCGTCTTGTCTTCGACCATCGCGAGCGGGTTGGCGTCACCGCTGACCACCGCCACCACCGTGAGCTCGTTCAAGTCGAACCGGCACAGGGGATCGCTGCACACCTGGGCCTCGGCCTGCTCGTCTGTCGGGCGGGGCCCCCCTTCGACCATGTAGGGGCCGCGGAAGGGATCTCGCTTGCCGACCGGGTTGTACATGTACTGCA
>JBFMHF010000039.1:0-47962 GCA_040752975.1 Myxococcota bacterium | reverse complement strand
CCTTCGAGCTCGAGGCCCAGCTCCACCTGAGGGCCGGCGCATACGACCAGGCGGAGCAGGCGGCAAAGAAGGCGGTCGACCGGGGCCTCACGCCGCATCGGGCGCTGCTGCGCGCCGAGGCCCTGCGCCGCCTCGGGCGCGCCGACGAGGCCCTGGAGTTGCTGCGACAGGACGCCGGCGCTGTGCCCGAGACCACGCTGGCCTGGAAGGCCGAGCTCCTCGCGCGACTCAACCACCGGGATGAAGCAGAAGCGCTGCTCGCCGGCCTCGACGCCGGTGCGCTCGCCGTGCACAGGGCGCGCTGCTTGATCCACGTCCAGGCGGGCGAGCTTCAGATGGCGGAGGCTGCGTGCGCGCTCGCCGATCCGTCCGAGCTGGACGTGGCGTGGGCCATCGCCCTGCTGGACCTGCGCGCCGGTCGCCCAGAGAAGGCCCGGGCCATCGCCGAGGCGGAGCTCGCGAGACGGCGCACGCGAATGGCCCTCACGCTGCTCGCCGGCGTGCGCATCGTCGAAGGCGACCCCGCCGAGGCCCAGCGCCTGGCCGACGAGGTGCGCGACGGCGGGGCAACTGACCTCGAGCTGGCCGAGCTCGACGCGCTGCTGAAGTGGACCCGCGACGCTGGGCGCTGACTACCAGACGGCGCAGCGATCGGCGCCCGTGCGGATCATCCTCGCGCTGGCTGGGCACTCGAAGGCCTTCTGGAAGGCGTCGAGGTTCCCGAGCGGCCCGTTGACCCGCCAGTACGGCGGGCTGTGCGGATCGGTGGTGGCGCGCAGCCGCGCCTGCTCGGGCCTCACCTTCGTGCACCAGGACTGGGCGAAGCCCAGGAAGAACTGCTGACCGGGGGTATAGCGGCTCGAGTCCTCCGTGACGCCCTTCTTCGCGTACCAGGCGAGCGCCGCGGAGTGGGCCAGCTTGAGGCCCCCTAAGTCCGCCACGTTCTCGCCCAGGGTCAGCTTCCCCTTCACCTTGAGCTCGTCGATCGCCGTGTAGCCGTCGAACTGCCGCTCTACGCACGCCGCGCGCTCCACGAAGGCCTTGCCCGACGCCTCGGTCCACCAGTCCTTCAGGTTGCCGTCCACGTCGAACTGCCGGCCCTCGTCGTCGAAGCCGTGGGTGATCTCGTGGCCCACCACCATGCCCATCGAGCCGAAGTTGACCGCGTCGGTGGCGTTGGGATCGAAGAAGGGCGGCTGGAGGATGCCGGCGGGGAAGACGATCTCGTTCTTCTGTGGCTCGTAGTACGCGTTCACCGTCGGAGCGCTCATCAGCCACTCCTTGCGATCGACGGGCTTGCCGATCTTCGCGAGCTGCCGGGCCGTCTCGAAGCGCGCCGCGGCCAGCGCGTTGGCGAAGTAGGTGGAGCGATCGGTCTTCAGCTTCGAGTAGTCGCGCCAGGCGTCGGGGTAGCCGATCTTGTTGTTGCCCACCATGCGGCCCACCTTCTCGAGCGCGGCCTTGCGGGTGGCCTCGTCCATCCACGGGAGGGTGGCGAGGTTCAACTCGAAGGACGCCTGCAGCTGCTTCACCATCTCGGAGGTGCGTTGCTTGGAGTCCTCAGGGAAGTAGCGGCGGGCGAACTCCCGGCCCAGGGCCTCGCCCAGCGCGGCGTCGGTGAAGGCCACGCACTTCTTCCAGCGCGGGCGATCCTCCTTCGCGCCGGTGAAGAACTTCGAGTTGAAGGCGAACGACTCGTCCTGGAAGGCCTTCGGCAGCGCGCGCACCGATCCGCGCAGCACCACCCAGGTCAGGTACGTCTTGAACACGTCGGGCTTCGTGTCCTTCGCCATGGCGGACAGCTCCTCGAAGTACTTCACCGAGGTGACGTTGATGGCGGACACGTCCTTCGCGCCCACGCTGGTGAGGAAGGCGCCCCAGGGGAAGCCGCCGGCCTTCTCGTCGAGGCCCTTGCGATCGACGCGGTTGTACAGCTTCTGCGGATCGCGCCGCTCGATGCGCGTCAGCGACACCTTCGCCAGCCGCGTCTCGAGCTCCATCACCGTCCTGGCGGCCTGCTTCGCCGCCTCGGGCTTCTCGCCCCAGAGGGTGAACATCTTCTCGACGAAGGCCAGGTAGCCCTCGCGGGTCGCCTTCATGCGCTCGTTGTCCTCGAGGTAGTAGTCGCGATCCGGCAAGCCCAGCCCGCCTTGATCCAGGCCGGCGATCACCTGCGACGAGTCCTTGAGATCCTGCATCGCGTCGATGCCGAAGAGGGGGCCGAAGCCGGCCTGCTGCAGCGCCGCCACCTGCTTCGCCAGTTCGGTGGCGTCCTTCACCTTCGTCACCTGCGCCACATACTTCTTCACCTCGGGCAGCGACTTCTCCAGCTTCGCCTCGTCGAGGCAGGTGGCGTAGTAGTCACCCAGTTGCTTCGCGAAGGGCGTGCCCGGGGGCAGCTTCTCGGCCGCGGCCTCCTCGAGGATCGTCTTGAGCGCCTGCTCGTTGCGATCCGCGATGGCCACGAAGCCGCGCGAGTACAGCGGGCGATCAGCGGGGATCTCCGTCTTCGCCATCCAGCCGCCACAGGCGTACTGGTAGAAATCGGTGCAGGGATCCGCGGTGAGGTCCATCGCCGCCTCGTCGAGGCCCTTCGGCATGGGCTTCGAGGTGTCCACGGTGAAGCGCTTCGGCTCCGGCGGCTTGACCGGCGCGACCGGCGCAGGCTGGGGCGTGGGCTCGAGCTTCGTCGCCGCCTCCTGGGTGGCGCATGACGAGAGGACGAGCAGCAGGAAGAAGCGAAGACGCATGGGGGCTCCGGAGCAGAAAGAAGTCCGGCGCCCCTATACCGCGTTTGGAGAAGGCCTACTTCCCCAACATGCCCCTCTTGAGATCCTCATCCACCGGCGACTTGCCCAGCCACACGGAGAACATCGCGTCAGCGAAGTCCTTGCCTTCGGCGGTGTAGGTCTTGCCCGAACCAGAGACGGTGGTGCCTTTGCCCGGCACGTAATCGATCACCAGCGTCTGGCCGCTCTTCAGGTCCGACACCGCGTCGCACAGCTTGTCGAGGCGCTCCTGGAGGCTCGCCAGCTTGTCGCCCGCGTTCTTCTTGAAGCCTTCTTTGATCGCGTCGGTGATCTTCGCCTTCTCGAGATCGCGCAGCATGGTCATCTTCACCTGGCGCACGCCGTCGGCCGCGAGGATGGCCGCCGGGTCGTTCGACTTCTGCTCGAGGTAGAGCGACGCGACGTACACCTTGAAGAGGAACTTCTTGCGCAGGCCCTGGCCGTTGAGGACGAGGCTCTTCCCGCCCACCGTGATGGTGTCATCGGCCTTCACGCCTTCGAGCTCACCGGCGAGCGCTGGCGCCGCGAGCACCATCGAGAGGATCAGCACCAGACGCTTCATGACGTTGACTCCTTGTTCAGCCGTTGGACTTCGCGAACGTTTCCATGAAGGACACCAGGGCTTCGATGTCCGACTCGGACACCGCGTTGTAGGCGGACACG
Organism: Myxococcota bacterium; assembly: GCA_040752975.1. Taxonomy (GTDB): domain Bacteria; phylum Myxococcota; class Myxococcia; order Myxococcales; family Myxococcaceae; genus JADLDB01. The sequence goes on along the minus strand of JBFMHF010000039.1, from coordinate 44,510 downwards.
CGAATCCCGCCTGCGCTGCGGTGCCCCTTGAGGCCAACCATGCCCGCCTTCGCCGCCTCTGACACGAACTTCTCGTCGAGCGCCTCGGACGGGCATCGGAAGACGATGTTCATGACGCTGCGGGACGCCTTCTCGACCGGGGCTGTGTAGAAGCCCGCCAGGCGATCCAGCGCCCCGTAGAGCAGCTCGGCCTTCCTCCGGTTGCGGCGCTCCATGCCGGGCAGGCCACCCTGCCCTTCAATCCACTCGAGCACGTTGCGGACGAGGTAGATCGCGAGGGTAGGCGGCGTGTTGTACAGCGAGTTCTCCTTCGCATGCGTGGAGTAGCGGAGGATCTTCGGAATGTCGGTGCGCCCCCTGGCGAGGAAGTCCTTCTGGGCGACGGCCACCAGCACGCCGGACGGGCCCAGGTTCTTCTGCGCCCCGGCGTAGAGGAAGGCGAAGCGCGCCACGTCGAGGGGCTTCCAGAGGAAGTCGCTGGACATGTCGCACACGTGGGGCACGGCGCCGGTGTCGAGGAAGGTGTGGAACTGCGTGCCGTAGATGGTGTTGTTGCTGGTGGTGTGGACGTAGGCGGCGCCCGGATCGAGCTTCAGCTCGGCCTGCGTGGGGACGCGGACATAGCGGCCATCGTCGCCCCTGGTGGAGGCGGCCACGCGCGCCGCGCCGACGAGCTTCGCCTCATCGAAGGCCTTCTCGCTCCAGACGCCGGTGAGGACGTAGTCGGCGCTCTTCCCCGCGGTGAGGAAGTTCATCGGCACCTGGGCGAACTGCATCGAGGCGCCGCCGGTGAGGAAGAGGACCTGGTGCGTGTCGGGGATGCCCACGAGCCGCGTCAGGCGGGCGATCGCGTCCTGGTGCACCTCATCGTAGGCCTTGCCCCGGTGAGAGTGCTCCATGATGGACATGCCGGTGCCCCGGTAGTCGAGCAGCTCGTCGCGGGCCTTCTCCAGGGCGGGCAGCGGGAGGCCGGCCGGTCCGGCGTTGAAGTTGATGGCGCGCATGGCGGGGTGGACTGTACGTCCGTGGCCGAAAAGCGCCCAGCACAGAGTCCCCGCCAGTCGGCCGGTGCAGGGCTCGCAAATCGAGTGCTGCAGGAACCACGTGGCGCGTGGTTGGTGCAGCAGTCGATTTCGGCCCAGGGCCTCAGGCCCCCGGCGCGCGGAAGCTGAGAGCGACCTCCAGCGGTCCAGGAAAGTTGGGGGGGCGCCGTGCGGTGGCCGCTGGCTCGACCGGATCGTCCACGTTCCCCGCACCCGCTCCGGACAGTCTTCGGGCTGCGATGGCAGTCCCTTCCGGAACGGGACCGGTCAGACCTTGCGGAACTCACGGCGCTTTGAGTCGTGCGCGCCTCGACGTTCCACACAACACGCCTCGGTGGTCCGGCGCCCAGCGCTCGCCCTTGCTCGGCGCCTTGTCCGCGTCGCTCCGCGACACGGCTGATCACCCTACACGGCGCGGTGGACGGACTCCTTGAGCAACGGCGCGACGTGGTCGGCGTCGTTGAGGCGCACGACCTGCAGGGCGCTGACCGACGTGCCGGACAGCACGTTCAGGGTGGCCGGGGCCTGGCGAAAGGACCAGACGCGCTCGAGCGGCAGCCCCAGTACGCGGCAGAGGATGACGCGGTTGACCGCGTCATGGGCGACGACCAACAGGTTCTCCTCGGCGCCCAGGCCGGCGCACGCCTTCTCCAGCGCCCCCCACGCACGATCGAGCACCTGCTGCAGCGACTCCGCGTTGGGCCCGGCGGGCAGCGTGGCGGGAGGGCCAGCGCGCCACTGCGCGAGCAGCTCCGGGTGCGAGCGCTCGATCTCGGTGACGAGCTTTCCTTCCCAGCCGCCGTGGGAGATCTCCCGCAGGTCGGGATCGAGGGTGAGCAGGTCGGCCCGCGCACCGAGGACGAGCTGGGCGGTGCGCTTCGCCCTCGAGAGCGGCGAGGCCACCGCGCGGTGAATGGGGATCTCGGTGAGCCGCTGGCCCAGCGCCCTCGCCTGTCCTTCTCCCACCTCGGACAGGGGGATGTCGGTGTGGCCCTGGTAGCGCCCCTCCTTGTTCCAGGGCGTCTCTCCGTGGCGCGCGAGCAGGATGTTCATGGCTTTCGTCAGCGTCTACACGGTTTTGCCCTGCGGGTTCAGCAACATCGGCTAAAGGGGGCTCCGCGTGTCGCTCCTCTCGCTCGTTCAACGCCGGCTCATCATCGTCACCGGAAAGGGAGGCGTCGGGAAGTCGACGCTGACCGCGGCGATGGGGCGCGCCCTGGCGGCGCAGGGCAAGCGGGTGATGATCAGCGAGATCGTCCCCTTCAACGACACGCCCTCGCAGCTCGCGGCCGCGCTGGGGGGCAAACGCCCCACCGAGGAGCCGACGCTCTTCGAGGACAACCTCTGGGTCGCGCTGCTGACGCCCACCATGGGGCACCTGCGGTTCCTGCAGGACTCGCTGCCCATTCGCCTGCTGGCGGACGCGGCCATGCGCTCGCAAGGCCTGCGGAAATTCCTGTCCGCTGCGCCCGGCTTCTCGGACATGGGCGTGATGTACCGGATGCTGGATCTCATGCGCCGCGAGCACCCGTCGGGCGGGCCGATGTTCGAGATCTGCATCGTGGACTCGCCGGCGACGGGGCACGCGCTCGCGCTGGCGCAGATCCCCGAGTTCCTCACCCGCGTCATCCCGGGCGGGCCGATCTACCGGGCGGCGGCCGAGGGCGTGCGCATCCTCACCGATCCCACCATCTGCGGGACGGTGATCGTCACCCTCCCCGAGACCTTGCCCGTCACCGAGGCGATGGAGCTGGAGAAGGGCCTCTCCAAGCACAAGCTGACGGTGTCGGCGATCGTCGTGAACCGGGTGCCGAGAGATCCCTTCTCTCCCGACGAGCGCAAGGCGCTGAGCGAAGTGCTGAAGAACGGCGATTCGACGGTGTTCGGCGCGCGGGAGCTCAAGCGCATCGAGCGGGCCGAGGCCGCGCTGGCGCTGCTCAAGGAGAAGCACCCGGATCATGCGGTGGTGCTGTCCGAGGTGGAGGGCACGGGTGCGGAGGCGTCGAAGAACCTCGTGGCGCTGCTGTAGGCCGGTGCTTCACGCGAAGCCGGCACCTGCGACACTGGGGCCTGCCTCTCCCTGGGCGACATGGGCGACAGCAAGCCGGTCAGTGATCTCCGGGGTCAGGCCGCCCGGGGCGCTGCGTTGAGCCCCGTCAGCCGCTCACTCACCTCCCACAGCCGCTTCGCCGCCGCGTCGTCCAGGGCCTCGGCGGTGGGCGTGTGCGGCTTCGACTTCGCGAAGTACCCGCCGGTGACGTTCGCCACCTCCGGCGACGACGCCAGGTAGATGCTCGTCTGCGCGCCCTGCGCGGGGCTGAGCATGAACAGGCCGGCGACCTTCCCCGCCACGCCCCAGAGCCCCGGCTTGGCGAGGAAGTTGGTCGCCACCACCCCGGGGTGCAGCGCGTTCGCCGTGATGCCCAGATCCTTCACCCGCCGCGCCAGCTCCCGAGTGAAGAGGATGTTCATCAGCTTCGAGCGCCCGTACACCTTGAACTGCGAGTAGGACTTCTCCGCCTGGAGATCGTCCCAGTCGATCCGCTGCCCCCGATGCGCGTCACTCGCCACGTTGACGATCCTCGCCGGAGCACCCTTCGCGAGCGCCGGCAGGAGCAGGTTGGTCAAAAGGAAGTACGAGAGGTGATTGGTGGCGAACGTGCGCTCGAGGCCGTCCACCGTCACCTCGCGGGACAGGTTGATGCCGCCGGCGTTGTTCAAGAGCACGTGCAGCGTGTCCCACCGCGCCAGGAAGTCCTTCGCCAGCCTCCTGACGTCCGCCATCGACGAGAGATCCGCCAGCAGGTACTCGACGCGCTTCCCGGTGGCCGCCTGGAGCTCCTCGGCGACCGCCCTCGTCTTCTCCGCGCCGCGGCCGACGATGATCACCTCCGCGCCGTGTGCCAGCAGCCCCTTCGCCGTCTCTTTGCCGATCCCCGCCGTCGCGCCCGTCACCAGCACCCGCTTGCCCGTCAGTTCCGCCATGTGTCCTCCGGTGTGGGCCTTCAGGTAGGTCCCCAAGTCCCTCGTCGCAACCCGAAGCAGGTGCCGTTAACATGACTTCACGATGACGGCGGCCGACCTGCCCAGCCTGGTGCGCAACAAGAAGGTGATCGTCTGCTGCGGCGCGGGAGGCGTCGGGAAGACCACCACCTCGGCTGCGCTGGGCCTGGCGGCGGCGAGGCAGGGCCGGCGGGTGCTGGTGCTGACCATCGACCCCGCGCGCCGGCTGGCCCAGGCGATGGGCCTGTCCGAGCACATGCGCGAGCCGCACGCCGTCTCGAAGGAGCGCCTCGCGGAGGCCGGCGTCACCACCGGCACCCTCGACGCGTGGATGCTCAACCCCGACGTCGTCTTCGAGAGCCTCGTCAACCGCATGGCGTCGAGCCCGGAGCAGGCGAAGCGGATCCTCGAGAGCCGTCTCTTCCGCCACCTGTCCGAGCTGGTCGCCGGGATGCAGGAGTACACCGCCGCCGAGGCGCTCTATGAGCTGTCCACCAGCGGCAAGTACGATCTCGTGGTCCTCGACACGCCACCCGCTCGCAATGCGCTCGACTTCCTCGAGGCGCCCGGGAAGCTGGCCCGCTTCCTCGACGAGCGGATCCTGAACCTGTTCCTCCCCAGCAAGCAGCGGGGGATCTTCAAGAAGGCCACCGAGCTGATCGGCAGCGTCTTCACCAGGGTCTTCGGCGCGGAGTTCTTCGCCGAGATCCAGGAGTTCCTCGCGGCCTTCGGCGGCATGTTCGGCCCGATGCGCGCCCACGCGGAAGGCGTGCGCAGCCTGCTCTCTTCGCAGGAGGCGTCCTTCCTCCTCGTCACCAGCCCGGACCAGGCCGCGCTCGAAGACGCCCGCTACTTCCGCGACCGCATCCTCGGCATGAAGCTGCCCTTCGCGGGCTTCGTACTCAACCGCAGCTGGGTGCGCACCGACGGGTTCGTCGATCCGAAGGAGCTCCGGCTCACGCCCGAGCTGGAGACGCCCGTGGTGAAGAGCGGTCTCGAGAAGCTGGCCGCCCTCGCCCGGGTGGAGCTCGGCCGGGTTCAACGCGATCGCGATCTCCTCGCCCAGCTCGCGCGGGAAGTGCCCGCCACCGCCTTCGCCGTCGCCGCGCCGTACATCGGAGACGCGATCGAAGATCTCAAGGGGCTGGCGGTGCTGGCCCGCGGTATCGCCGAAGCGCCCGCCCCGGCCTGATCCAGGCGCTCCGTCACCCGAAGTCGTCTAGGCTGCGCCGCGTCGCATTCACCTCGCACGAAGGGACACCATGGGACTCACGATTGAAGATCTGAAGCAGGGCGCAGGCGCCGAGGCGAAGGCGGGACAGAACGTCTCGGTGCATTACGTCGGCACGCTGACCGACGGCAGCAAGTTCGACAGCTCGCGCGATCGCGGCAGCCCCTTCCAGTTCCGCCTGGGCGCCGGCCAGGTGATCAAGGGCTGGGATCAAGGCGTGGCGGGCATGAAGGTGGGCGGCCTGCGCAAGCTGACCATCCCCCCCGAGCTCGGCTACGGCGCCCGCGGCTTCCCACCCGTCATCCCCGGCAACTCCACGCTCGTCTTCGAGGTCGAGCTGCTCGGCGTGAGCTGACCACCGACGCGGCCCGGCATGAACGAGAACGTCCTCAACGCCAACGTCGGTGGCCGGCTGCGGGCGCTCCGTCTGTCGAAGAACATCAAGCAGGCCGACGCGGCGAAGGAGCTGGGCGTCAGCCCGGCCTATTTGAACCTGATCGAGAAGGGCAAGCGGGTGACGCCCTTCCCGCTGTTGTGGAAGGCGCTGCGCTTCTTCGAGGTCGACCCCGAGACCTTCATGAGCCAGCTGGGCGAGGGCCGCGTCGATCAGGCCCTGGCCGCGCTGCTCGACGAGCCGCTGCTCAAGTCTCTCAACCTCGATCAAGACGCGCTCCACTCGCTGTCCGCCGAGCCCAAGCTGGCCGGCACCGTCGCCGCGCTCTTCAACCTCTACAAGAACACCCGCACACAGCTCGAGAACGTGATGGCGCAGCTCTCCAGCGAGCAGCGCGCGCACACCGCCGGGCCCGAAGGCCGCCTCGACTACTCGCCCTTCGACGAGGTGTCCGACTTCCTTCAGGCGCAGTCCAACTACTTCCCCGAGCTGGAAGAGGAGGCCGAGGCCCTGCGCAAGGACTTCGGCGTCGAGCGGATCCTCCTCTCCAGTCAGCTGGTGCGGATGGTGGAGGGGCGCTTTGGGCTCCAGGTGCGCTTCGAGGAGCCGCCCGCGGGGAGCTCCGTGGTGCGCCGGCTCGATCTCGAGAGCCGGACGCTGACGCTCTCCCCCACCCTCACCGAACAACCGCTCAAGTTCCAGCTCGCGGCCACCATCGGGCTCCTGGTGCTCGATCGCACCCGGCTGGTCGATCGCATGGTGGGCGCGAAGACGAAGCACGCCGAGACGCCCACGCTGATCAAGGTGAACCTGGCGAACTACTTCGCGGGGGCGCTGATGCTCCCGTACGGCGACTTCTTCCGCCAGGTGCAGCGCACGCGCTACGACGTGGAGCTCTTGTCCAGCATCTTCGGCGTCACCTACGAGACGACGGCCCACCGGGTGTGCAACCTGGCCGACCCGAAGCGCCGCGGCCTGCCGTTCCACTTCATCCGCGCGGACATCGCGGGCAACGTCAGCAAGCGCTACTCCGGCACCGGCATCAAGTTCGCCAGCGTAGGCAGCTGCGGGAAGTGGGCGGTGCACCTCGCCTTCTTGAACCCCTCGCAGCTCACCCGGCAGTACTCGGCGATGCCCGACGGCACCAACTACTTCTGCTTCGCCAAGGTGCAGCTTCAGCCACACGAAGGCTCGATCGTCCGCGGGACGGCCTACAGCATCGGCCTGGGGACGCACGCGGAGAACGCGAAGCACCTCGCCTACGGCCTGCCCACCACGAACTTGAAGCGCGACGCCGTGCCCACCGGCATCAGCTGCCGCTTCTGCGAGCGCACCGACTGCAACCAGCGCGCGGCCGCCAGCTACCGCTTCGCCTTCTCCTTCGACGAGTACACCAAGAAGGACTGCTTCTTCTCTCCGCTGGTGTCGGGCGATCAGCCCGAGAAGGAACGGAAGAAGAAGTGAGGCTCGCGCTCCCCCTCCTCCTGCTCTTCACGGGCTGCTCGATCGAGCGGTACGCCGTCATCCAGCCGCGCTTCGCGACGAAGGAGGCCACCCAGGCCTTCGATCGCGCGGTGCGGGCGGTGGAGGCGCACTGCGGCGGCGTGGCGTCGCAGAACCCCGAGGGGCGCGTGGTGATCGGCGCCTGGCAGGCCTGGACCGCCGCCGACGGCGTGACCCTCTCTCAGTGCCTCGTCGCGCTCTTCCCCGACGAGAGCGGCTCGCAGGAGCTCGGCGAGGTGCGCGTCACCTTCTCGGTGCGCAAGTGCCCCGTGTCGGACCTGAGCGACCTGGAGGCGTTGGCCCCCACCTGCGAGCGCACCGACGCGGTGACGCAGCTGGTGAGCACCGAGCTGGGCGTCATCGCCCAGCGCCTGGAAGCCGACATCCGCCGCTGACGACGCTGCCGCTCACGCCCACTGCACGGGGGCCTTGTTGGCGAACCACCCCTCGAGCTTCGGAGCGATCACCTGCTCGATCTTCGCCCGCTTGAGCTTCATGGTGGGCGTCAGGGTGCCGTCCTCGATCGTCCACGGGCCGGGCATCACCACCAGCATCTGGAGCTGCTCGTAGCCCGACAGGCCGGCGTTGACCTTCTGCAGCCACTCGCCGAGCTCCTTCTCCACCTGGGCCTTCACCTCGGGGGTGTTCTGCTTCGGGCGGATGTTCTCGGCCAGCACCACCATGCCGAAGGCCGCCGGCTGACCGACGCCCGTGACGCAGGACATCTCGATCAGCGGGTGCTCGTTCAGCTTGTTCTCGATGGGGGCGGGCGAGACGTACTTGCCCTTGGCCGTCTTGAAGAGCTCCTTCACCCGGCCGGTGATCTTCAAGAGCCCGTCGGGGCGACGCTCGCCCTTGTCGCCGGTGCGGAAGAAGCCGTCGGGGGTGAAGACCTCGGCGTCGAGATCGGGCCGCTTGTAGTAGCCGGCCATGGTGCCCGGCGACTTGATGAGGATCTCACCCTCCTCGCTCAGCTTCACCTCCACGCCGGGGTACGGGACGCCCACATAGCCGGGCGCGTTCTTCTCTTCCGTGGAGAGGTGCGAGACGGCGAAGTCTTCCGTCATCGCGTAGCCCTCGAGCAGGTTGAGGCCGAGGCGCCGGTACCAGGCGATCAGCTCCGCGGGAATGGGGGCCGAGCCCGAGCCCGCCAGGCGCACGTGGTTGAGCCCCAGGCCGGTGAGCACCTTCTTCCCGATGATCCCCTTGATGATCGGGATCTTCAGCAGGCGGTCGAGCTTCTGCGGCGGCATCTTCCCGAAGACGCCTTGCTGGAACTTGAGCCAGAGCCGGGGCACGGAGAGGAAGACCGTGGGCTGGGCGCGCTTCAAGTCCGCGACGAAGGTCTCCAGGGACTCGGCGAAGAAGATGTGGCAGTCGCCCACCATCAGCGACGCGCACTCGATGTACGCGCGCTCGAAGACGTGGGCGAGCGGCAGGTAGGACAGCGCCCGATCGCCGTGGCCCAGCTTGATCCGCTCGACGATGCAGCGCGTGGCGCGCGTGACGCCGGCGAAGTTGTGCATCACGCCCTTGGGCGTCCCGGTCGAGCCCGAGGTGTAGATGATCATCGCGAGGTCCTTGCCGTCGCGCGCGGGCTTGCCTTCGATGGGCTGCGTCTTCGCGACGATCTCGTCCCACGACTCCCCGGAGCCCTTCGGCCCCAGCGGCATGGCGATGCGCTTCACGTTCGCAGGCACACCCGGCTCCTGCGCGGCCCAGGTGTCCAGCTTGCCGACGAACAACACCTTCGACTCGGAGTGCTCCAGCACGAACTTGATGGTGTCCGGCCCCTCCGTCGGGAAGATGGCGACGGTGGTGTACCCGGCCATCCAGATCGCGATCTCCGCGATGAAGAAGTGGGCGCAGTTCTTGGTGAGCATCGCTACGCGATCGCCCGGGGAGAGGCCGAGCGACTTGAGGTGAGCGCCGATGCGCCGCGCTTCGTTCATCACCTGCGCCCAGGTGTAGTCCTTCACCGCCCCGCCGCCGAGCGGCTGGGTCAGGTAGACGTGCTGCGCGAGCTTCGTCTCGTGATCGTAGATGTCGTCGAGAATCGTCCGGTCGGCCATGTTTTTCCCTCCCCAGCGCAGGGTTGTGCACCCTACGGCACTGGGGCGAGGGATCAAGCGCTACCGTGTTTGACTTTGGGGCCCGACGCGAGCCGAATGCGCGCCCATGCGTCGACTCGTCCCTGCGCTGTTCGCCCTGGTGCTGCTGTCCTGCGGCCCCGGGCCCGGCTCCTTCACGCCCGTTCCCAACGCCGCGCTGCCGCCGCCCACGACGAAGGTGGAGCCTCCGCCGGGGCCCTTCAACGGCTCGGTGACGTTGACCTTCACGACCGATCGCCCCGCCACCATCTACGTCAGCGTGGACGGGAGCGACCCGCGCACCACGTCGCGGGGGCGGGTGTCCGGACCTTCACCGCTGACGGTGACGCTCGAGGCGACGACGACGGTGAAGTACTTCGCGTCGGAGGGCGGCAAGGACGAGGACCTGCACGAGGACACCTGGATCCGCGCAGGCGGGCCGGTGGGGACGATTCGCGGCGTGGTGGTGGTGGGCAGCTTCGCGACGGGGCAGAAGATCGGGCTGTTCCGCAACCTCGAGCTGAAGGACCTGGGCGTTCCGGAGATGCCCGCGGAGCTCCCCTTCTTCTACGAGGGCCTGCAGTCCGGCCAGCACCGCCTCACGGCGATCGCGGATCGCAACGGCGACGGGAACCTGGTGCCCTTCCTCGACTTCCAGTCGGACACCACGACCATCACGCTGGATCTCACGGATCCCTTCAAGGCGGCCGCGGAGGACGTGCGGATCTACCTGGGCGCGTCGGGGAGCGGCCTGGGGACGCTCAAGGGCGTCATTCACCTGCCGAAGCCGCCGGCCTTCCAGAACCTGCAGATCAGCGTGCTGTCGCCGGACATGCTCGGCGCCAACCTCGATCCGATGGCGCTGATGCAGCTGCTCCAGGGCGGCTACCGGATCCTCACCAACCAGACGGACACCGACTACCCGTATGTGATCACCAACCTCGAGCCCGGCAGCTACGTGCCGGTGCCGTCGCTGATGGGCTTCGGGAACGGAGGCATCGCGATCAACCTGCTCGCGCACCCGCTTCAGCCGGTGACGATCCAGGCGGATCAGGAGACGACGAAGAACTTCGCCTTCGGGCCGGTGACGATCTCGGGCGAGGTGACGGTGTCAGCCGCGTCAGCGCCCACGGGTTTCGCGTACGGCATCGTCGCGGCGAAGACGGCCAGCCTCACGGAAGGGATCCAGGCGGTGCTGATGCCCGTGCTCTTCACGCGCGATCCGATGACGGGCGACGTGAAGGGCAGCTACGCGGGCGCGGCCTTCCGAGGCAGCAGCACCGTGTCGATCCGCGTCTTCACCAACGCGAACATGGGCAACCCTCTGGTGGAGGCCCTGCCGTGGGTGCTCAACCCCTTCGCCGCGCAGCCGCCGCACGCAACCGTGGCGACGCAGACGGCCGACGTGGTGAAGGACATCCTGGTGCCTTGAGGCCAGGGCGCCGACGCCAGACGGAGGCGCTACACTCGCCTCATGCGTTGGATCGACACGCCGCCCTGTGTCTCGCTGGAGATCGCCGAGGAGAGCCCCGGGCGCCTGCTGCTGAAGGGCCCTTCGAAGGGCGCGCGCTTCGTCAGCGGCGCGAACGCGGCCGTGAGCGGGCTGCTCGCGGGCGTTGGGCTGCGGCTGCTGCGGCTGCCGATCCCCGGGCCGTTCAAGCTGATCCCGCTGGCCTTCGCGGCGGTGGGCGGAGGCCTGGCTGCGTACGGCGCCGCCACCGCGCTCTCCGACGTCTCGCTGGATGTGGACAAGGACGGCCTCACCGCGAAGTGGAAGGCGCCCGCGCTGTCCGAGAAGTCACTGCACCTCGCGGCGAAGGAGCTGGCCGGCTTCGAGATCACCACCCACGCCCACACCGCGCGCGACACCTTTGGCGACGAGCGGGCGGTGTACGAGCACCGGCTGGTGGTGGTGACCAACGACGGGCGCGCGCTTCCCCTCGAGTCCTTCTTCACGCGCACCCAGGCCGAGCTGCAGCAGCGGGCGATCGAAGCGCGGCTCGGCCGCTGACGAGCTCGGCGCGCCGTGCTCAGTCGCCGGAGCGAAGCAGCCACGCGACGCCGACGTGCACCATCCCGCCCGCAGCCAGGACGGCGATGGCGATGCCGGCGCCCCAGGCGAGCGACTCCCACGCGCTCCGCCGGCGCCCCCTGAGGCCGATGAATGCGCCCGCGAGGGCCAACGCGAAGGAGGCGAGCCGGAGCGCCGCAGTGAGCGCGAACGAGTCGGAGGTCCAGCACTCGCCGACGAGGGCGAGCAGCAGGAAGGTGGCGGCCAGCCATCGGGAGCCCATGCCGCTCCAACGACGCAGCCGAGCCGCGATTTCCGGGCGGCAGAGACTGAAGGCCCTGGCCGGTGGCGATCACGCCGCGCGCGAGCGCATCACCTCGGCCGGCGAGCCTTCCGGGCAGAGCTCCAGCAGCTTGCTGCGCGAGCGCGCGGTGAAGCTGTTGCGGCGGAGCATGCTGCCCAGCGCCGTCAGCACCTCGCGCGCGTGGTCGAGCCCTTGATCCACGGTGGCGAACACGTCCACTCCTTCTCCGCGGTACAACTCGCGCGCCGACAGGTGCTGTCCCGACAGCACCTTCAGCTTCCCCAGCGGGCTGCCCAGCGCGATGGAGTAGAGGGCCGCGCCCCGCATCCACCCGTCCACGTCCAGCTTCGACGGCGCCTCACCGAAGGCCTCTTGAGAGGACACGCGGATCAGCTCGTAGAAGCCGCGGCCGATGCCCTTGAAGGTGCTGCCCTTTCGAAGCTGCAGCTTGGCGCGAATGGCCGGCGTGCCCACCAGCGGGCTGCCGTGGAGGTCCTGCATCAGCGCGAGCGACTGCGTCCACTCGATGCGGTTGCGCGTGTCCGCCGGGGTCTCGCCGTGGCGCTGGTGCGTCACCACCAGCGATTGCACCAGCGGCTCCAGCGCGCGGGACACGGCCAGCTGCGTCACGTAGCCTGCGAGGAAGGCGAGCCCCGCTTCGACGCCCACCAGCGCGCCGTTCGACACCAGCTCCGCCGCCTTGATCCCGAAGGCCACCGGGGCCCTGGTGGAGAAGAGCCTCGCGAAGTGCGGCGGCGTCCCCTTCCCCAGCCACGCGTCGAGGCCCAGCGACATCCGCCCGAACCAGGGCAGCTCGGGCAGCGCCGCGCCGAAGCGTGCGTACTCGAGATCCTCCCCCAGGGCTTTGGTGAACTCCGCCGGGAGCGTGTTGACGTGGGCCGCCAACCGCTCGACGGCCGTGAGGTGCGTGAAGAGCGCGGGCATGTCCTGGCCGCGGCGCACTGTACCTTTCCTGTGGCCCTTCCCAAGGCCTTGGCTACAGTCGCGCTCGAATTTTTCTCATCAGGAGCAGTTGCGAAATGAACTTCACTCTGGTCTCCGCTGACGCCACCAAGGCGAAGGCGGACGTGCTCGTCCTCCCCGTCTTCGACAACGATCTGGGTGGCAAAAAGTCCACGGCGCAGGCGCTGATCCGTGCGGACAGGAAGCTGAAGGGCCTGCTGCTGAAGACGGCGGCGCAGGAGGGCTTCAAGGGCAAGGCCGATCAGACCTTCATCCTGCAGAGCCACGGGAAGCTGCCCGCCGCGCGCGTGGTGCTGGTGGGGCTGGGCGCGCGCGCCCGCTTCACGCCGGAGGTGCTGCGGCTGGCGGCGGGCCGCGCGGTCAAGGCCGCGGGCAAGGTGAAGGCGAAGACGGTGGTGGTGCAGACGCCGGTGGTGCGCGAGCTGGATCACGCCCTGCGCGCGGTGGTGGAAGGCTTCGGCCTCGGGGCGTACCGCTACGAGCGCTGGCGCACGCAGAACAAGGACAACGGCGCGGTGAAGGTCGACAAGGTGCAGCTCGTGCTGCCCGACGGCGTCAAGAAGGAGAAAGCACACGAGGAAGTGGTGGCGCTCGGGAAGGAGATCGTCGCCGCCACCAACTGGGCACGCGATCTCGTCAACGAGCCCGCCGGCACCATGACGCCCACGGTGCTGGCCGAGGAAGCGAAGAACATGGCCAAGGAGGTCGGCCTCCACATCGCCATCGGGGATCGCAAGAAGATCTCCGAGCTGAAGATGGGCATGTTCCTCGGCGTGGCGAAGGGCAGCGTCGAAGAGCCGCGCCTGGTGCACCTGTCGTGGATCCCCACCGACGCGCAGGCCGCGAAGCAGGCGCCGGTGTGCATCGTCGGCAAGGCGATCACCTTCGACTCGGGCGGCCTGTCCTTGAAGCCGTCCGACGCGATGATGGACATGAAGACGGACATGGCCGGGTCCGCCGCGATGCTGGGCGCGATGCGCGTCATCGCCTGGCTCAAGCCGCCCTTCCCCGTTCATGGCTTCTTCGGCGCCTGCGAGAACATGCCGTCGGGTCACGCCTACCGGCTGGGCGACGTGCTGACGTCACGGCTGGGCAAGACGGTGGAGATCACCAACACCGACGCAGAAGGCCGCCTGGTGCTCGGCGACATCCTCGCGTGGGCCAACGAGCAGAAGCCCGCCGCGCTGATCGACCTCGCCACGCTGACCGGCGCCTGCATCATCGCGCTGGGGAACTACCTTACGGGCGTGTTCGGCGACGACGATCAGTTGGTGTTCGACATACTGGAGTCCGGGCGCACCGCGGGTGAGGAGCTCTGGCGCCTGCCGATCACGGATCTCCAGAAGGACGCGCTCAAGAGCGAGATCGCCGACATGAAGAACGCGGGCGAGCGCGCAGGCGGCTCGATCAACGCGGCGCTCTTCCTCAAGGAGTTCGTCGGCGACACGCCGTGGGTGCACCTGGACATCGCCGGGCCGTCGCAGTCGCCCAAGGAGCGTGGGTACTACGGCAAGGGCGCGACGGGCGTGGGCGTGCGGACGCTGGTCGAGTACGTGCGGCGCAGGACGGCGCACCTGCAGGCGCACGCGGGCTGAGCCCAAGCTCAGCGGCCGTCGAGGCGCTTCTTCGTCAGCTCGAGGTAGCTGGCGTCCAGGTCGATGCCGACGAAGCGCCGGCCCTTCGACACGGCCGCCACGCCCGTCGTCCCGCTGCCGCAGAAGGGATCCAGCACCACCGCGTCATCCTCCGTGCAGGCCTCGACGATTCGATCCAACAACGCGATCGGCTTCTGCGTCGGGTGCTTGCCGTGCGCCTTCTCTCCCGGCTTCGGCGTGGTCATCGTCCAGATCCGCCCGCGCTCGTCGGGAGACAGCTCCTCTTCGCCCGGCCGCGGCAGCGCCCACACATCGCGCATCTGCTTGCCGCCGTTCTCCGCCTTCATCGCGGCGTAGTTGAAGGTGTGCTTCAGCTTCCCCTTCCCGCCCGGCGACGCCCAGATCAGGATCTCCGTGGAGTGCGTGAAGTACCGGCACGCCAGGTTCGGCGCCGCGTTCGGCTTGTACCAGCTCACCGTGTTGAGCAGCTTGAAGCCGAGCTGCTGCATGGCGAAGCCCACCGAGAAGATCACGTGCTGCGTCCCCGACACCCAGATGCTGCCGGACGGTTTGAGCACCCGCTGGCAGGCCTTGAGCCAGGCAGAGGTGAAGGCGTGATCGTCCTCCACGCCGCGCGAGGCGTCCCAGTCGCCCTTCTTCACCGGCGCCCGCTTGCCGGACTGGCAGGTGAAGCCGCCGTTCGACAGGAAGTACGGCGGATCCGCGAAGATGAGGTCGAACGTCTGGTCCTCGAAGGCCTCGAGCAGCGCGAGGCTGTCGCCCCGGTACAAGACGTAGTCCTTCGCGCGGGCGAAGACGTGAGACGACAACTCCGGCGTCGCGCGCGGGCGCGCGATCGGGAACGTGGCGGACATCAATCCTCCGGTTGAGCGTGAAGGCCCTCGTGCGACAGGCCTGATCGAGACGCTACGTGAGCTGGAGGATCTGTCTAATTCCTGGCTCGCGACTTCTCAG
Source organism: Myxococcota bacterium (assembly GCA_040752975.1). GTDB lineage: Bacteria > Myxococcota > Myxococcia > Myxococcales > Myxococcaceae > JADLDB01. The sequence continues at coordinate 29,377 of JBFMHF010000039.1, read as the reverse complement.
GCCGCGGCCTTCTCGAAGGTCTCGTACAGCGTGACGCCGTCCGCCGACTTCGGCTTTCCCTCTTCCCGCGCGAGCGCGCGGTCGAGCGAGAGCAGCGCGATCTCCTGCTGGGCGTCGGTCGGCTCCTTGGTGGTGATCCGCTGCAACCAGATGCCGGGCCGGGTCAGCCCCTTGATGAAGGCCGGGCAGCTGTCCTTCGCACTCCACCGCTGCAATTCGTACGCGAAGCCGGCGATGGGGAAGGCCATCGGCACCTTGATGAGCACCATGAGCAGCTGGTTGATGAAGGCGTTCTCGTGGAGCTTCGGCACGAAGGGCAACAGCGCCACGTGCAACAGCACCGCGACGCCCACCACGATGAAGAGGAAGCTCGTGCCGCACCGGGGGTGACGGGTGGTGAAGGGCTTGGCTTCTCCCACGACGAGCGGCTTGAACGACTCGTAAGCCCAGATCGCCTTGTGTTCCGCCCCGTGGTACTCGAACAGCCGCGCCGCGTCCTTCGTCTTGGACAGCACCCAGACGTAGCCGACCAGGATCAGCACGCGGAAGACGCCGTCGATGAAGTGGAAGGTGAAGCTCTGGGTGTCGAAGCCGTCGCCCAGCGCGCGCCCCACCAGCCAGGTCAGCGCGTGGGGCAGGCCGATGAAGAAGGCCACCATCACCACCGTGGCCAGCGCCAACATGAGATCGCTGCCGGTGGAGTTGGCCCCGTCGGACTTCGGCTGCTGCCCGGACGGCTGGCCGGGCTCCGAGTCCCCCGCTGCCACCAGCGCCGAGAAGATCGTCGCCAGGAAGGCTGACACCGACGCGCCCGACTTGCCGCCCTTGCCCTGCTCTTCCGGCGGCAGGCCGTGCTCGCCCGAGAACTTGAGCGCCGAGAAGCCGTTGTGGAGCGACTCTGCCAGCACCACCGCGCCGCGGAAGATCGGCCACCGCAGGAACTTCAGCTTCGGCCACAGCACGTGCCAGGCCTGTTCACGAATGGCGATGCGCCCGTCGTACCGCCTGACGGCCACCACGAAGGACTTCGGGCTGCGCATCATCACGCCTTCGATGACGGCCTGTCCGCCGATGTAGGGCTGGCGGGGACCCGCTGCGGGGCTGCTCACGGACATCGCAGATAGCGGGTTGGGGCTCCCGTTGCCAGTCAGGCCGCCCGGGAAGCGCCTCCCTCGGCCTTCGCGACGATGTGCCGCCCGCCGATGAAGCCGAACACCATCGCTGGCCCCAGCGTCGAGCCCGGCCCCGGGTGGGTGCGCCCCATCACCGACGCGGACGCGTTTCCCGCGGCGTACTTGCCTTCGATCACCGAGCCGTCTTCGCGCAGCGCGCGTGCGTGCTCGTCGGTGAGGACACCGCCCTTGGTGCCGAGATCACCCGGGTACACCTTCACGGCGTAGAAGGGCGGCTTCTCCACCGGCGCCAGGTTGGGGTTGGGCTTCACGCGGGGATCGCTGTAGACGCGGTCGTACGCACTGTCCCCTCGGTGGAAGTCGAGGTCCTTCCCGGTGCCGGCGAACTCGTTGAAGCTAGTCCGAGTAGCCCTTCCCGTAGACCCACGCGAAGCCGAGATCCTCCAGCCACTGCACCATCTCGGGCCCGCGGGTGAGGAAAGCGTGGCGGCGCTGTGGAGAGCTCGCCGGCCCCACGTCGCCCACGCACGCGTCGAGGTAGGTGCGCGCCTCCTCGTAGCTGTCCGTCTGGCCACCGCGCTTGATCACGTGGTTGTTGGGGATCCACACCCCGCCGCCGGAGATGGCGGAGTTGCCGCCCAGCAGGCTGGTGGACTCGACGATCAGCGGGTTCAGCCCGCCTTCCTTCACGGACAGCGCCGTGACGAGACCGCCGCGCCGGAGCCGACGACCACCACGTCTACCGCTTCATCGAACGCTGCCATGACTCATCCCTCGATAGGTGAAGGTGCACTGCTGTTCCCCCCCCAGGAGCCCGGATTTCAGGGAGGCAGGAGCCGCTTCATCTGGTTGGCGATGAGGGCCGCCGCCCGCCGCGGGATGAGCCGGTAGATGACGACCACCACTTTGTCTTTCACTTTCATCCGGGCTGATTTATGACACTCAGTGCCAGAATGTGCAACCCGCGGTGAAGCGAGGCCGTCCTCCCGAGGTGGATCGACGCGAAGTGTCGCTGGCGGCGCTGCGCCTGTTCGAGCGCAAGGGCTTCGAGCCGGTGACGATGGATCAGATCGCCGAGGCCGCCGGAGTCAGTCGACGCACCCTCTTCCGGCTCTTTCCGTCCAAGGCCGATCTGGTGTGGGAAGGGCTGGAGCAGGTGGTGCTCGCGGTGCGGGCCCTCGGGGAGACGCTGTCGGAACGCAAGCGAACGCTGGGCCAGCTGGTGGAGGAGGTCTTCGCGGTGCCCTTGCGACAGCTTGATGATCCGGAGTTCGCCGACGTGGCGCGACGTCGCCTGAGGCTGATCGGCTCCTCGCCGGAGCTCCTTGGGCACCAGACGCTGCGGGATCTGCAGGCGGAGATCACCCAACTCGTCGCAGCGCACGCGCCCGCTTCCGCGCCGCCCGCTCAGCTCGTGGCGGAGGCGCTGGTGGCCGTCGGCTTTTCCTCCACGCTGTGGTGGGCGCGGGACGGAGCGACGCAGGGCCTGTCCGCCCTCGACGCGCTCCGGGCCGCCCTACGCACTGTCGCCCTTGCGAGTGTCAAGGAGGGCTGAGCCTTGCCCGTCAGAGTGCGGGGCCGCCGTCCTCTCCGAAAGCGATCAACTCGAGCGAGGAGTCACCGCTCTGGGAGCGCGACTGCACCGCGGCGTTGATCGGCACGTCGAAGTGGGCGAATCCCTGGTGGGTGTCGCGGTAGCCGGCGAACTGCACCTCCGTCGAGTACGACACGCAGCCCTCGAAGGTACCCGCCGGCACGCGCACCGTGTGGCTGCCGCCGATGGTGGCGTTCAGCACCATGTTCGCCCACGCGGACTCCATGCTGCTCCTCATCATCCCCATCATCGGGTTGGTGGGATCCTCGAAGTCGAACACCTGCTCCTTGCCGGCCTCGTCGATCGTCACCAGGCGGCGCACGGCCGTCTTCGCCTCCTCGAGGGTGCGGGGCTGGACGCGGAAGAGGATCTTCGAGGTGCTGCGACCGCGGTAGCCGAGCGACTCGCTCTGCATCCAGAAGCCCTCCGCATCGTGCGAGAGGACGGACATCTTGAGGAGCGACGGCTCGTCCTTGTAGACGGTCTTCAGGATCACGTACTGGCCCTTCGCCCACGCCTTCACCTGGCCCGCAGACGAGGCGCCGAAGGTCTTGTCTGACGGAGTGACAGACGCGAGGTATTGGTCGGTGCGGGCCTTCAGCTCGGGCCGAATCGACGCGCAGCCCGCCAGGCACCCCACCGCGATCAGCAACGAGAGCTTGTTCATGGCGAGGGAAGAAAGCAGAACTCTACCCACCCCGAAAGCACGAAGCGCCCGCCGGGGATCCCGACGAGCGCCTGGACTGTTTTCCGCGATGCGGAAGCAGCTGCCTTACGCCTTGGCCGAAGCGCCCTTCTTCGCCTCGTACTTCTTCTTGAAGCGATCGATGCGGCCCTGCGTGTCCACCAGCTTGTACTTGCCGGTGAAGAAGGGGTGGCAGTTGCTGCAGATTTCCACGTGGAAGGAGCCGCGCGTGCTGCGGGTCTCGATCACGTTGCCGCACGCACAGGTGATGCGGCAGGGCGGGTACTCGGGGTGGCCTTCAGCCTTCATGGTGTCGACGCCTTTCAAGCGCCGCCTTGCCCCGGGATGAAGTTCCCGGAGGAGTGGCGGGAGCGCGCCATTAATCACGCCTCCGAGAGGGCCGCAAGCCGGTACTGGGCGGCCTGGGCGATGGCCTCGTTGGAGCGCGGGAGATCCGGGAAATGCCCAATGAGATCGTGGGCTGGCGCCTTCCGCTGCTGCAGCGCGTTCCGGTAGGCCCGCCGGGCCGCTTCCGCGTCGTTGCGCCGCTCGTTGACCTGCCCCAGCAGGTAGTGCCCGATGGCGAGGGTGGGCTCGAGGAAGAGGGCCCGGGTGAGCTCGCTCCTGGCCTCCTCGAGCTGGTTGGCCTGCATCGCCGCCAGCGCCAGGTAGAGCCGCGCCTCCACGCACAAGGGCTCGCGGCTCAAGGCAGCCTGGTACGCCTCGCGCGCCTCGTCGACGTTGCCCATCAGCGCCTGCACGTTCCCCAGCGTCAGCCGCGCGGCGAGATCGTCGGGCTCGTCGTCCGTCAGCCGGCGCACCATGCGCAGCGCGCGGGGGAAGTCGCCCGCCTCGATGCAGTCGATCACCTTGGCCAGGCGCTCGACGGGCGTCTGGTGCCGCTCCAGGAGTCCCGAGTCCGACGACTGCGGCACCGACGGCCGGGGCGGCGGCACGGGCGCGGAGGGCCGCGGGGGCGCGGAGGGCCGGGGCGGAGGCGCAGAGGGCCGCGGAGGCGGAGGTGGCTGCTTCGCCTGGTTGCGGCGGATCCCGCGCAGCACGGTCTCCACGTCGGTCGGGCTGCGGTGCGCGTCGGGAGGGACGAACTGCCGCGCCACCATGCCGGTGGGCTTGCTGCGCCCGTCCACCATCGGCCGCTGGTAGGCGAAGGTGCCGCCCACCTCCACCATCTCGAAGCGCGTGCTGATCTTGAACAGGGACTCCGAATACCCGAGGAAGAGCCAGCCGCCCGGTCGCAGCGCCTCATAGAAGCGCTCCATCACCCCGACGATGGTGGGTTGATCGAAGTAGATGATCACGTTGCGGCAGAAGATCACGTCCAACGAGCCGGCGTGCACCTGCGGCCACACGGGCGCCGCCAGGTTGTGCGGCTCGAAACGCACCAGCGCGCGCACCGACGGCGCCACCTCGTAGCTGCCGTGCGCCTCGCTGAAGAAGCGGTGGATCCGCTCCTCCGACACCCCGACGAGCCGCCGTGCGGGGTACACGCCCTTGGCCGCCGTCTCCGCCGCGACCGGGTTGAGATCCGTCGCCCAGATGTCCACCGTCTCGGCCGACGCACCCTTCTCCACCGCCACCATCGCGAGGCTGTAGGGCTCTTCGCCCGTGGCGCAGCCGGCCGACCACAGCTTCACCCGGCGGGCCTCGACGCGCCCCGCCTCCAGCACCGTGGGGAGGATCTGCAGCTCGAAGGCCTGGAACTGCCGCGAGTCGCGGAAGAACTCCGTCTTGCCGACGGTGACGAGCGGCAGCAGCGCCCGCAGCTCCGTCTCGCCCGCGAGCTGGCGCAGCCGCCGCACGTAGTCTGCGGCGTCGGACAGGCCCAGGGCCGGCATGCGCGCCTGCAGGGCCAGCCGCAGCCCGTAGTAGCCGTCGGGGGTGATCTTCAGGCCCGCGCGCTCGAGCAGCAGCGCCGACAAGAGCTCCAGCGCCGCGCGGTCGATGTTCAAGGCCTCGCCGCTCACGACACCCACCTCGCCAGCTGCGCGGCGATCTGATCGAGCGGCATCACCTTCTCGACGGCGCCCGCAGCGAGCGCCTCCTTCGGCATGCCGAAGACGACGCACGACTCCTCGTCCTGCGCCACGGTGTGGCCGCCCCGCGCGCGGATCTCCTTGAGGCCCTTCGCCCCGTCCTTCCCCATTCCCGTCAGCACCACGCCGATGGCGCGGGGTCCGAAGGCGTGAGCGGCGCTCTTCAGCAACACGTCACACGCCGGCTTGAAGCCCCCCACCGCCGGGCCGTCGTCCAGCTTGAGCGTGCCCCCGGGTGTCACCAGCATGTGGACGTGGGCGGGGGCGATGAAGACCTCTCCCTTGGCCAGCGGCTGCCCGTCGACCGCCTCGTGTACGCGGAGGCCCGTCTCCGCCTGGAGCCAGCGCGCGAGATCGTCCGAGAAGCCCGGCGTGATGTGCTGGCACACGACGATGGGCGCGCCGAAGCTGGGCGGCAGGCTGCCCAACAGCTCCGCGAGCGCCCGCGGGCCCCCCAGCGACGCGGCGATGGCCACCAGGGGGTACGCCGGCTTGAGCGCGATGATCCGCGACACCGTCTTCCGTCTCCGGCCGCGCGGGTGCTTCACCACCGACACCTTCGCGAGGAGGAGGAGCTGCCGCCGCAGCGCCGCGAGGACGCCGGCGTCGATCCGCCTGGGCAGCTCGAAGACGTCCAGCGCCCCCGCCGCGAGCAGCTCGATGGCCGCCGGGCGCTGCGCGGCGCTCTGCACCACCAGCAGCACGGGCACGGGCTGGTCCGCCATCACCGCTTCGATGGCCCGCTGCGCCTCGGGCGACGGCCCGTCGATCTCCACCAGCGCGACGTTGGGCTCGAGCTCACGCACCGCTTCCAGGAGCTGGCCCGGCGTAACGGGGCTGCCGGCCGCTTCGAGGTCGCCCCGGAACAGCTCGGGCAACCGCGACGAGAGCGCGCCCGTCGTCTCGACGAGGAGGATCCGGCAGATCACGTGAGCCGATCGATCGTCAGCGCCAGGCTCTCCACGCCCAGCTCTCCCTTGATGAGGTAGGCGTCGGCGCCCGCGTCGAGGCCCCGCCGCTTGTCTTCCGGCGACGCGAGCGAGGAGAGGATCACCACCGGGATCCGCGCCAGCTCGGGCGTCTGCTTGATCCGCCGCGTGAGGGCGAAGCCGTCCAGGCGCGGCATCTGCACGTCGGTGAGGATCAGATCGAACGTGCCGGCCTGCAGGCGCGCCCAGCCGTCCTCGCCGTCCTGGGCCTCCTCCACCGTGTGGCCCAGCGCGCGCACCAGGGCGCTCTCGGTGGCGCGGGCGATGGGGGAGTCGTCCACCAGCAGCACCTTGAGCCGCCGCGTGGCCTGCGCGTCGGTGACCGGGCGCGACATCTTCCGCACCTCGGCCATGATGTCGGGGACGTGCAGCAGCACCGCCATGCGGCCGTCTTCGAGCGCCGCGGAGCCCGCCACGAAGGGCGCGCCCTTGAGGAAGTCACCGCCCACCGGCTTCACCGCCACCTCGCGCTCGTCGACGAAGCCGTCCACCACCAGCGCCGCGCGATCCTCTCCGTGCCGCACCACCACGCAGGGCGGGCGCTCGAAGCGCGGACCGCCGTTGAGGCCCAACAGCGGCCCCAGCGCGGCCATCGTCACCGGGCGACCGCGGTGCATCACCGCCAGCGTGCCCATCACCTCCAGGCGATCCTCCGGGCGGAAGCGCGCCACCGCCTCCACGTCGGCCGCCGGCATGCCGTAGACGTCGTCGCCCAGGCGCACCAGCAAGACGCGCATCAACGCCAGCGACTGCGGGAGGCGCAGCGAAATGGTGGTGCTGCGCCCGATGCGGCTCGTCACCGCCACCGAGCCGCCCAGCGCCTCCACCTTCCGGCGCACCACGTCCATGCCCACGCCCCGGCCCGACACCTCGGACACCTCGTCCCGGGTGGAGAAGCCGGCGCGGAAGATCAGCTCCATCGCCTCGCGCTCGGACAGGGCCGCCGCCTGGCTCTCGGTGAGGACCTTCCGCTGCACCGCCACCTGCTTGAGCCGCTCGGGATCGATGCCCCGCCCGTCGTCCTCCACCTGCACCGCGAGGAGATCGCCGTCTGCCCGGGCGCGCAGCTGAATGTGCCCCACCTCCCCCTTGCCCAGGGTGGCGCGCGCTTCCGGCGACTCGATGCCGTGATCGACGGCGTTGCGGATCAGGTGCACCAGCGCGTCGCGCACGTCGGCCACCATGCTGCGATCGACGCCCGCGTTGGTGTTCTCCACCAACAGCTCGATCCGCTTGCCCTGGGCGTTGGCCAGCTCGCGCACCGCCCGGGGGAAGGCCTCGAAGACGCTGGACAGGGGCACCAGGCGGGCCTCGGCCACGTGATCGGCGAGCTGCGTCAGGTTGCCGTGCAGGGTGTTGAGGCCGTCGGAGTGGCCCCGCACGAAGCGGAAGGCGTCGTCGCGCAGGAGGTGGAGATCGCTCTCGGCGCGCGCCAGCAGCCTTCGGTTGGTTTCGTCGAGGTGGCTCGCGTCGGCCAGCCGGAGCAGCCCGTCACCCAGGCGCGAGAAGCGCTCGAAGAGCCCCTGCAGATCCTCGCCGCGCAGGCCGGCGCGGGCGCTCTCCACCAGGAGGTCGCCTGCGAGGAGGCCCAGGGCGTCCAGCGTCTCGACATTCACGCGGATGCTGCGATCAGCCGGGGTGCTGCGCTCGGCGCGCTCGTGCTCGGGCGCGGATGGCCTCGGCTCCGGGGTCAACGCCGCGACCGCAGAGCCGGAGGATGCTGCCGGGGCCGTAGGCGGCGCCGGAGGCGGAGGCTGAGCCTGAGCCTGGGGCTTGCGCCGGGGACCGCCGCTCGCTGGCTTCGCGCCCCCCGGCCGCAGCGGCGGCAACTCCACGCCCGAGGCCGCGGACAGGCGCTGGGCCATCTCCAGGGACGCGTCGTTACCGTCCTTCGCCGCGTCGAGATCCTCGAGGAGATCAGCGACCGCGTCGCAGGCGTGCAGCAGGTGATCCGTCGCGGCGCGGACGTCCACCTTCCCATCGCGCTGGGCCTTGAGCAGATCCTCCGCGGCGTGCGCCAACTGGCCGATGGCGGCCAGGCCCAGCATGCGGGCCTCGCCCTTCATGGTGTGGAGATCCCGCGCCACCTCCTCGGCGGCGCGCTCCGCCCCGGGCTTCTCGAGCTCGAGGATCCCCAGCTGGATGGCCTGGAGCCGATCCTGCGTCACCTCCACGAACTTCGAGAGGAGGGACTTCTTGAGGGCCTCGGTGTCCACTCGTCAGTCGGCCTTGAAGCGCTTGATCAGCTCCGACAGGCGGCTGGCCAACTGGGTCAGCTCGGCGGCGGCGCTGGTGGCCTGCTTGGAGGCCTGGGTGGTCTGCCGCGTCACGTCTTCGATCTCCGCCATCGAGGCCACCACCTGCTCGGTGGCCGTGCGCTGCTGCTGGGTGGCGAGGTTGATCACCCGCGCGGCGTCGCTGGTCTCCTGCACGCCCGCGAGGATGCCTTCCACCGCGCTCGCGGCGACGCTGCCCAGCCGCTCGCCCGACTCGGTGGCCGTGCGGGACGCGTCGGCGGCGGTCGCGGCGGCGGCGGTGGCCTCGCGGATCTCGGTGATCAGGTTTTTGATCTCCTTGGTCGAGTCCAGGACGTTCTCCGCCAGGCGCCGCATCTCCGCCGCGACGATGGAGAAGCCCTTCCCCGCCTCGCCCGCGCGGCTGCCTTCCAGCGCGGCGTTCAGGGCCAGGAGGTCCGAGCGATCGGCGATCTCGTCGATCACCTCCACCACCGTCCCGATGCGCTCGACGCGACGCAGGAGCTTGGTGATCGACTCGGACACCGCCAGGCCGTCGGCGCGGATCTGCTGCATCGCCTGGATGAACTCGCCGATCGCCCCCCGGCCGGAGCGCGCGGAGTTGAGCGTCTCTTCGGCCACGCGGGCCACGGCGCCGGCGTTCTCGGCGATCTGCGCGGAGGCGTGCTTGAGCTCCTCCATCGTCGCCGTCGTCTCGTGGATCGCGGCGGCCTGCTCGGTGGACGAGGACTCGTGCTGGGTGGACGCGGCCAGCACCTCGTTCGCCGACGAGGACAGCCGCAGCGCCGCCTCGTTGATCTCGCGGACGAAGGTGCGCAGCGTGTCGATCACCTTGGAGAAGCCGTCCAGCAGCGGATCGAGGACCGGATCGTCGATGGGCGCCCAGGCGAAGCTGGTGAGATCGCCGCGGGCCACCAGCGCGGACAGCGCCGTCTGAGCCCCTTCCAGCAGGTGGCGCATCTCGTCGCCGCGCGCCACCGACTGCTGCTGCTCGGCGGCGGCGCGGGCCAGCACCTTGTTGAGCACCTTCACCAGGTCCTTGAGCTCGCCCTGGTAGCCGTTGACGTCCACCTTGACGCCGAAGTCGCCGGTGGCTGCCCGCTCGAGGCTGGCGATCAGGTGGGACAGATCGCCGCCGTCGCCGTTCTTTCCGGGCGCGGACTTCTTCTTCTTCGCCGCGGTGTCGGGGTTCTCAGTGGCCATGGGTGCCTTTCTTCGTGAAGGGGTTCAAAGCGTGGAGGTCGACGAGGAGCACGGTGTCGCGGCCGTCGAGCCACGCGCCCAGCGACAGGGACGGCGCCGCCACCGTGCGGGGCATTCGGCGGAGCTGGGTGACGGGGATCTTCAAGACGCCCAGCACCGAGTCCACCGCCAGGCGGCACTCGGTTTGCTCGTCGCCCGAGAAGACGAGCGCGCGGCGGCCGTCGGAAGGCCGCCCCAGGGGGAAGCCCACGCTCTCGGTGGGATCGTCGAGGTCCACCCGGCGCACCTGGGTGAGATCGGCGCCGTAGCGCACGCCAGCGATCTCGAAGAGCACCACGTCGACGGCCTCGTCGCTCACCGGGCCACCGCCTTCTGTCGCGCCGCCTGTACGACGCGCGCGAGGTTGAGCAGGCTGAGCGTGCCGAACTCGCGCGACTGGACGACGCCCTCGAGGAACTCCGCGGTGGTGCCCATGCCGGCGGGCGCCGGCAGCTTGTCGGCGATGAAGATGCGCCGCAGGCCGATCACCTGATCCGCGAGGAAGCCCACCACGTAGTCGCCCTGCTCCGAGAGGAAGAGCCGGCTGCGCACCCCCACCTTCGTCTCGCCCTGCCCGAGGAAGCGCAGGAGATCGACCAGCGGCACCACCTCGCCCCGGTGCCCCACCACCCCCAGCAGGAAGGACGGCGCGCGCGGCAGGGGCGTCAACGGCCCCATGCGCGTCACCTCGCGCACCAGCTCGCTCCTCACCCCCAGCGTGAGCTCGCCCACCCGGACGATGAAGAACTCCTCGTCGGGCTGCACGGTGCGCTCGACGGAGCGCTCGGGGGCGCTCGCCAGCGCGCGCTGAAGGGGCGTCTCTTCCACGGGAGGTGGAAAGTATCGAAACGGGGCGCCGAAACGGTCAAGAAAGACTCACGCCGCTGCCGTGTCGGTTTCGAGCCCACGCGGTGGACTTCTGCTAGAAGCCCTGCCCATGGCCGCGCGCGTCCTCGTCATCGACGACAGCCCCATGACGGTGCAGCTGATCACCCAGGCGCTCCAGGGCGCGGGCATCAACGCCGACGCGGCGTCGGATCTCGCCAGCCTCGACGAGCGGCTGGGCCAGGGGCGCTACGACGCCGTGCTGGTCGACGTGAACATGCCGGAGATGTACGGCGACGACGTGGTGGAGTTCCTCCGCGTGCAGCGCAAGCTGACGGCGAAGCTGCTCCTCTACTCGGACATCTCCGAGGCGGAGCTGGCCGCGAAGGCGAAGGCCGTCGGCGCCGACGGATACATCACCAAGTCCGCGGGCCTCGAGGCCGCGGTGGCCGCCATCGAGGCCGCGCTGGGCCTCAAGAGCGATGCCAGCTCCGGGAAGCGCCGGGTGCTGGTGGTGGATGACAGCGAGGCCACCGCGCGCCTGTTGGAGGTCGAGCTCTCCGCCCAGGGCCACGAGGTGATGACCGCCAACAGCGCCGACGCCGCCACGAAGATCATCTTGAAGAAGAAGACGCGGCCGGATCTCGTGCTGCTCGACGTGCGGATGCCCGGCGTCAACGGCGAGGAGTTCTGCCGCTTCATCAAGGGCAACTCCCTCTTCGCGGGCATCCAGGTGATCCTCTGCTCCGCGGAGAACGAGGAGGAGCTCAAGCGGATCGTCGAGCGCTCCGGCGCCGACGGCTACATCCGCAAGGACTCGTTGATCGCCAAAGAGATCCTCGACTTGCTCCAGTAGGCCAGTCCTGCGCGCCTGCCGGATCTGTCCTGCCCTCAGACAGATCGACGAACCCCTCAAAACTGCTTGTGTTTGTATCGCGACGTGGTGCGTCGACGCGCCGTACGTCAAGCGTCGATACAATTTCTGCCCAAAGGTTTCGGCCTGTTGGCGCAACAACCTGTCTGGCCCGCTCCTTGGATAGGTGGATGTCGCATGACGGCTGTTCGTCTCTCACCTCGCATCACCGCCTCGACGGTGCGTGCCCCGGCTCGCCCGGTGCGGCCGGCCGTGTCGGCGCCGGTGGATGGCTTCGAAGCCGCGAGGAAGTCGACGCCAGCCGCGCTGCACCGGGGCTCGACGGGGCCAGCCGTGCGGGCGCTGCAGGACAGGCTGGTGAAGGCGGGGGCGCTGTCTGCCTCCGACGTGGCGACCGGGCCGGGCGTGTACGGGCCGCGCACCGAGGCGGGCGTGCGGCGCTTCCAGGCGGCGGTGGGGTTGCCGGTGACAGGCATCGCGGGGCCCGAGACGCAGGCGGCCCTGGCCAGCGGAACTCGATTTTTGCAGGGGGTGAAGGCTCCCCGGATCACTGAAGAGGAGACGCAGCCCGTCTCCCGGTCGCAGGTGCTCGCGCGCCTGGCCGACACCTTCACCGAGGAGATCACCGAGCCGATGGGCGGCGGGCTGTAGGGCGGGACAACTGAATCCACCTTTCAAGAAGTCGGCATGGGGCTGACTTCGAGCGGGACTCCGGCTTTCCCCCTTTGGCCGGAGTCCCGTTTATTTTCTGCAGGACGGACTACGCCACGCGGCGCTCGCCCAGGCCGCGGGCGAAGTTCCCGATGACGAGCTTCGGAGCGGCGCGCTTGAGCTCGGCGAGCATCGCGGCGACGCCGATCGCCTCCCCGCCGGCGCCCTTCCCTCTCGCGAGCTCGATGTACTGCGCGGGATCGATGGCCAAGGGGCGCGTCTGGATCTGATCGACGCGGTACTTCTTCACCAGCCGCTTGAGGGCGTCGACCTCTCCCCGGCGATCCGTCACGCCCGGGAAGAGCAGCAGGTTGAGCGCCAGGTAGGCCCCGCGATCCCGCGAGAGGGCGATGGAGGCCTCCACGTCCTCCCAGCCGTACTTCTGTGGCTGGTAGTACGCCTCGTAGAGCTCCTTCGACGCAGCGTTGAGCGACACGCGGATGGCGTCGAGGCCGGCGTCGTAAAGCGCCGCGAGGCCCTTCGTGAGGCTGGCGTTGGTGTTGATGTTGATGCTGCCCTTCTGCGTGCGCGCGCGGATGCCGTGGATCGCCTCGGCGATCACCTTCCAGCGGGTGAGCGGCTCTCCTTCACAGCCCTGGCCGAAGGAGACCATCGTGCGCCCGGGCGCGTGCTCGAGGTGCCACACCGCGACGTCGACGATCTCCTGGACGCCCGGGCCGTCCTTCTGGCGCTCGTGCGAGGCCGGCGGGCCATCTTGCGGCTGCTCGCTGATGCAGCCCAGGCACTGGGCGTTGCACATGGTGGAGACGGGCAAGGCGCCTTCGTCGCGGGCGTAGAAGACGTTCTGGCTGGTGAAGCAGCGGTAGACGAGCGCGCACACCTCCAGCTGCTTCAAGACCCGGTTGTCGGGGAAGCGCGCGCGGTGCTCCTTGACGAGGCGCTTCACCTCGGGCGTGGAGAAACGCGCGGGCGTCCAGTGCTTGCGGCGATCGGTGTGCAGCGCCCAGACGACGGGGCCGTGCGGTCCCCAGGCGGCGGCGGTGTACGCCCACTGCGGGAGGATCGGCCCATCGGCCTTGACCTCACCCGGCAGGTACGTGCGCGTGTACCCCGGAGGCATCACCGCGCCGACGGCGTGCGGGGTGACGCGCTTGCCGTCGAGGTCCAGTTCCCGCACCAGGACGAGCTCGCCCGTCTCGGGATCGACGCCCACCGGCAGCCGCCCCGGCAGGTGCGCCAGCTTCGCGCCCTCGGGAAGCGGTATGGGCCGGCCGTGCGCGGGCAGAATCGACTCGTCGCTGCGCAGGGTGGCGAGGAGGTACGGGTGTTCGAGCACCCGCCCCTTCGGATCTGCGATGAGGAGCTTCCAGGACGTCATGCGCCGCCGCGGGCCATACGCGAGGCGGAGGGCGAACTCAACGCCACGGCCCACCGAGTGCCTGGACGAGCCGCGGGCCGGGAACGCGGGGTTGGCTCGGGGCGTTCGAGCGACTGAATGTTTGTCCTCTTCGCGGCGCTCGTGGTGGGGAGCACTCCGTCAGTCGAGCTGCGCGCCTCCGTTGACGGGAAGAAGCCCGCGCCCGGGTGGGTGTATGTGCGGGCCGGCCAGCAGGTGCGGCTGGTGGCCCACGTCACCGGTGGGCGCGCGAAGGACGTGCGCTGGTTCAAGCTGGAGCCGAAGGTGGGCGCGCTGGACAACACGACGCCGGCCTTTCACTTCGAGCCGGTGCCGTTCGAGGAGACGGCGATCTCCGCCTGCGACGGCGCGCTGGAGTGTGCGGCGGAGGTGTCCCCGACGCTGTTGCCGAAGGTGGCGGCGCTGCCCGGCGTGGGGACGATGGCCTTCAAGGTGGTGGTGACGCTGGAGGACGGCCGCGTGCTGCAGACTCCCGGCCTCGAGGCGACGAAGTGGGGCGGGCTGACGAAGGACGTCTTCCGCGTGGTGGTCCGGCGGGACGACACGCTCGTGGGCTACGCGAGCGAGCTGCTCAACACCCCGTACATCTTCGGCAGCGCGGGGCCCGACGGGAGGAACCAGAGCGATCTGCTCATCGGCTCCGACTGCGCGGATCTGATCGTCTACGGGAGGCGGCGCGCGGGGAAGAAGACGGAGTACACCTCTTCCTACGGGATGGAGAAGCTCGCGCCCGTGGTGAAGCCGGGGACGGCGATCCGCGCGGGCGACGTGGTGCACTTCCCCAACACGCGCCATGTGGCGTTGATCTACGAGGACCGTGCGCCGCTGGGCGTGCTGGACGGAGGCGACCTCATCCTCCACACCTGCTGGGCGCCCCCGACGGTACAGCCGATCTCCGAGACGGGCTGCGCGAGCGAACCGATGCGGGTGCTGCGCTTCCCGGACTAGTTGCGTCGGAGCGCCGCCATGAAGTTGCGCACCGCGCGCGCCTGATCGCGATCCACCGCGAAGGACGAGAACTCGTCCCAGGACAAGTGGAGGAACACGCGCTGGTCAATGTCGTCGACGCGAGGCTGCAGCATGCGGAGAGCCTACCCCAGGTGCCTTGCCGGTTGACGCGAAGGCAGGCCCTGCCCCACCCTCTCCGGCATGACCGGCACGCTCCTCCTCGCGATGGCCGCCGTCCCCGACGCGGCGCTCCTCGATCGCATCGCCGAGCGCACGAAGGCGGTGGAGGCCTTCACCAGCGAGGCGCAGCTGACGGTGAAGGTCGTGTCCGACGAGCTCGACTCCGACGGCAAGTCGAAGAAGCACAACGAGCTGGTCTTCCAGGTGAGCCGCAAGGACGGCAAGCCGCACCGGGTGCTCGTCTCCGCCACCGAGGACGGGAAGGACGTCAGCGAGGCCACGCGCGAGGAGCTCGCCGAGCAGGACGAGAAGAACGGCGAGAAGAAGAACGGCTCGATGTCCCAGGCCTCGCCCTTCCACCCGGAGCAGCGCGCGAAGTACGCCTTCTCCACGCTCCCCTCGACGCAGGCCGAGCCACAGTTCGTCCGCATCGCGTTCCAGCCGGCCGGCGAGAAGACGAGTGCGCTGATGATCGGCGACGCCACCGTGGATCCGCAGACGGGCGACCTGGTGCGAATGTCGATGCGCCCCTCGAAGAACCCTACCTTCGTCGACCGCCTCTACCTGGAGCTCGAGTTCGAGGCTCCGACTCCCGCGGGCCGCGCCCTCTCGAAGCTGACCGCGAAGGGCGCGGGCGGCATCGCCTTCATCAAGAAGCGCTTCGCGGTGGTGACGACCTTCAGCGACTACCGGGCCCGAGAGTAGAACCACGCCGTGGCCGCGTAGCGATCGGCGCGGCTCGTCAGCACCTCGTGCTCCAACCGTTCGGACAGGAAGACCACCAGCCGATCCGCGCGCGGCTCCACGTCGACAGGCTCGGGCGTGAAGAGGCGGAGCTGCCCTCCGTGCTCAGGCCTCCACTCCGGGTTCAAGTACACGATCGCAGTGAGGCGCCGGTTGTCGTCGCCGGGGAAGGCGTCGCGGTGGCGATCGTAGTGCGTGCCCGGCGCGTAGTGGGCGAGCTGGAGATCGAAGGATCTCAGCCCCAGCCACGCCCCCTCGTTCACCGCGCGCATCAGCTCCTCGAAGCGCGCCCAGACGTCCTTGAGCGGTCCGCGGGCGTCGTCCTGCGAGAGCCAGGTGATCCGATCGCCGCGGATGTCCCGGTCCAGCCGGCGATCGCCCCCGCGCCGGATGCCTGCGGGCTGCAGCACGCCTGCCTGGCCCAGCTCGATCGCCTGCGCGCGCGTGGCCGCCGCGAGCTCCGCGCCCAGGAAGCCGTCCCGAAGAAAGTAGCCACGCTCTCCCAACGCCTCCACCTCGCTCGCGTTGAGGCTCACGGCGCCGACTCCGCCGGTCCCGCCAGCTGCTTCTGGAAGCGCGCCGTCACGGCAATCATCACCGCCGCGAGCACCAGCCCCGCCAGCACGTCGATCACGTAGTGGTACCGCAGGTAGATGCACGCCACCGGCATCGACACCACGACGGGGAGGATCGTCCAGAACAGCCTGCGCACGTGGCGCCAGCAACACCAGCCCATCAGCACCGTGCAGCAGGTGTGCATGCTGGGGAAGCAGTCCCACGTGATGCGCGTGGCGTCCATCATCGCCTCCTTCACCGGACCGATCAGGTAGTAGTCGAGCGAGACGGAGAAGGTGCGCGTGAGCAATGGCCCCTTCACGGGGACGAGCGAGTAGCTGACGTAGCCGACGAGCAACGCCACCCCGAGGATGAAGCAGCTCTCGCGCAGCGCCGCGCGGCCCGCGAACATGAAGATGCCCCCCAGCACCAGGGGGTAGAGGATCGCGTAGAACGAGTAGGCGAAGGCCAGCCACTCCGACAGCGGCGTCCAGATGATCCGTTCGAAGAGATCGAGCGGGTCGACCCCGCCGAACAGCACGCGATCGATGGCCGCCATCAACGCGTCCTGCTCCGGGGCGAGGTGCCCCTGCACCACGGCGTCCATCCAGGCATAGGCGGAGAGGATGAGCAGGAGCGGCGTCCAGTCGCGGAGCAACTGCGCAAGGCCCGCGAGGCTCGTCGACAGCGCCCGTCGCGCGTCCAGCCTCCCCGTCTCCTTGGCGTGCAGTCCCAGCGCTGTCCAGAGCGCCAGCGTCGGCAGGCCAAAGCCCACCACCCGCAGCGTCACGGTGGCAAGCATCGGCAGGGCCTGCGCCGCCCGCGCCGCCGCGACGCCTTCCCTGAGCGCCGGGTTCGTCACCGCGGCGAGCGTCGCGCCCACCAGCGGCAGCAGCGCCAACGGGAAGAGGACCCGCTGCAGGCGCCGCGTGCTGGACGTCCCTTCCGGCCAGGACAGCTTCCGGTACCGCCGCGCGAGATCCACGAAGCCCACCAGCGCGAGCGCGAAGAAGACCGTCACCGTCCGCAGCCCGGCCAGTTCCCGCCACTCGAGGAAGACGCGCGGGCCCACCCGCACGACGACGAAGAGCACGAAGGCGAAGAGCGCCCACTCCAGCGGCCTGATCGCGCGCGCCCACTTCACCGTGCGAGGGACGCTACACCGCCGCGGGCAGACCGCGAGTGTTCGCGACGAGCCAGCCGCGCGGCCCCCTGACGAGGCGGCACCGTCAGGCACCAGAGCCGGCGGCGCCAACCCGGGGCGACCGGGGCCCTGCCTCCGGCCGGAAGCCACGGCGCCCTCGGCACGCGCCATCCGTCAGGCACGGCCAGACCCAATCCCGTCAGCGCAGCCCCGCGGAGCGTGCGAGAGAGCGTGTCGTCCCGACGTAGTGCATGACTCACCCGATGGAACACATACACTCGCGGCTCGATGCGGCGAGCGGTGCTGGCCATGTTCGTCGTCTCGGGCGCAGCCGCCCTCGTCTTCGAGGTGGCTCTGCAGCGCTCGCTGACGCGCGCCTTCGGGGTGTCGGCCTTCGCCACCTCGACGGTGCTCGCCGCGTGGATGGCCGGCCTCGCGCTGGGGGCGCTGCTCTTCGGTCGCGCGGCCGATCGCGCCCGGCGGCCGCTGCGGCTCTACGCCCTCCTCGAGCTGGGCATCGCCGGCTGGGCGGTATGCACCCCCACGCTGGTGCCCGCGGTGATCTCTGGTTTCTCCCGGCTGGCGCAGGGGCACGACTCCGACGCGCCGCCGGTGATCTTCGGGCGCGCGGCCCTGGCCTTCGGGGTGTGTCTCGTCCCCACCATCCTCATGGGCGGAACGCTCCCCGCCGTGGCGCGCGCGCTGTCGGCCCTCGGCTCCGGCGCCGAGCGGGAGGTGGCCCGGCTGTACACCGCCAACATCCTCGGCGCGGCGGCGGGCGCGGCGCTCGCTGCGTACGTCGTGCTCCCGGCGCTTGGGCTCTCCCGCGCGATGTGGCTGGGAGCGGCGTTGAACGTCATTGCCGCCGGGCTGGCCGTCGGGCTCGCGCGGAACGTCGCGCCGCAGGATCCCGCGCCTCGCAGCGTGCAGAGAGGGCCGGCCCGGTGGGAGCTGCTCGCCGCCTCCGCCTGGTCGGGCTTCGCCACCTTCCTCGCCGAGGTGACGTGGTTCCAGTTGCTCGCGGTGGTGGTGGGCACCTCCGCCTACGCCTTCGGCTTGATGCTCGCGGTCTTCCTCGTCGGCCTCACCGCGGGCGCCGCGTGGCTCGCGCGCCGGAAGGACGAGGCCATCGGCTGGGGGCTCTTCGGGCGCACGCAGCTCGCGGTGGTGATCGCCGTCGCCCTCACGCTCCCCTTGTGGGATCGCGTGCCGTCACTCTTCGTGCTGGCGGGGACCGCGGTGGAGGGCTTCGCCGCGCAGGAAGCTGTCCGGGCGCTCGCCTGCGTGGAGCTCCTCTTCGTCCCCGCGGCCATCCTCGGCGCCGTGTACCCGCTGACGCTTCGGGTCGCTGCGCGCGAGGCGGCCGTTGGGCGCTCGATCGGCGGTCTGTCCGCCGCGAACACCCTCGGCGCCGTGCTGGGCGCGCTCCTCACCGGCTTCGTGTTGTTGCCGCGCTTCGGGAGCCGGGGCGTCCTGTTGATCCTGATCGCCGGGAGCGCCGTCGTCGCGGCCATCGCCCTCAAGGGCCGCTGGCGCCTGGCGCCGCTCTTCGCCGCGGGCCTCGCCTTCCTGTTGCCGCCGTGGAACCTGGCGCGCCTCGCGTCCGGAGAGAACGTGTACTTCCGCCCGACGAGCTACGCCGAGGCCGAGGTGTTGTGGGCGCACGAGTCGGTGCAGGGCGGCCTTACGAGCGTCGTGAAGCACCCGAAGACGGGCACCACCACGCTGCTGACCAACGGCAAGTTCCAGGGCAACGACACCGGCGAAGTCAGCGCCCAGCGCGCCTTCACGCAGCTGCCGATGCTGGTGCAGCACCGCTGGGGCCGAGCGCTCCTCATCGGCGTCGGCACCGGGTGCAGCCTCGGCACTCTGGCCGCGCAGCCGTATGGACGGGTGGAGGCGGCAGAGCTCTCACCCGACGTCATCACTGCGTCCCGCGAGTTCTTCGGTCGCGTCAATGACGGCGTGCTCTCCAGCCCGCGCGTCACCGTGCACCTCGCCGACGGCCGCAACCACCTGCTGCTGCGGCCCGACCCCCTCGATCTCGTCTCCATCGAGCTCTCGTCGATCTGGTTCGCCGGCGCGGCCGACCTCTACAACCGGGAGTTCAACGCGCTGGTGCGTCAGCGCCTCAACCCCGGTGGAGTCCTGCAGCAGTGGGTGCAGCTCCACCACCTGACGCGACGCGATCTCGCCGTGATCCTCCAGTCGATCCGGGCCGAGCTCCCCCACCTCGCGCTCTTCTTCCAGGGCGGTCAGGGGATCGTCCTCGCCTCCGCCGAGCCCTTGACGCTCGACTACCCGGGGCTGGTGAAGCTGTCCCGATCGCTGTCCGGGACGTCTGCAACCGCGGGCCTCCCGGCCGGCGACGTGCTGACGTTGAACGGGCGGTTGGTGCTGAACGAGCAGGGCGTCGCCGCGCTGATCGCCGAAGAGGCGGCGAAGGAAGGCGTGGCTCCCGAGGCCCTCGCCTCCACCGACGACTCGCTGCGCCTCGAGTACTCCACGCCGCGCGCCAACGCGGACGACTCGCTCGATCAACAGACGCTGCTGGCCTCCCTGTCCCACCTGCCGCACCTCCCCCTTCCGGCGATGGACGTCCCCGGGCCGGCTCAGGCCGCGCACGTGCAGGCCGCGTGGCTCATCGGGAGGGGCGAGCTCGAGGAGGCGCGGCGCGTGCTGGAGGATCCGACGAACGCCTGCCCCGAGTCGGAGCCGCTGCGCACCTGGCTCGCCGCCCAACCGAAATCCAGGACCCCCGCAGGGCCCGGAGAGTAGCGTCGGCTCCCCGGCGGAACCGTTACTGCCTTGACTGACGTTTCAGCACGTCTTCCTACGCTCTGGAGGTGCCATGCCTGCGTCCCTGTTGGCCGCCCTCGTCCTCGCCGCCGCCGTCGACGCGCCGATCACCGAGGTCACCGTCTTCACCGATCAAGCCCGCGTCGTACGCACCGCGAAGGTGAACGTCGCCGGCAACACCAGCGTCGAGCTGCCGGCCCTCCGTGATCCGATCGATCCCTCCTCCATCCAGGTCGAGGCCCAGGGCGTCGAGGTCCGCCGCGTCGACGTCGAGCGGATTACCCCCGAGAAGCTGCGCACGGCCGAGGCGAAGGCGCTGCTGGCCGACCTCGACAAGCTTGACCAGGACCTGGCGCGCGCCCAGCTCGAGCAGTCGGCGCTCGCCACCCAGCGCGACGATCTCCAGCAGGTGAGCCCCACCCTGCCTCCGGCGGATCCGCTCAAGCCCACGCCGAAGCTGAACCCCGCGGGCTGGGCGGCGGGGGCCCAGTTCGCGTCCGATCAGCTCGCGAAGGTGCAGGCCCGGCTCCGCGCGGGAGAAGAGCAGCTCAAAAAGCTCCGCGAGAAGCGCGAGACGCTGCTGGAGAAGGCCCAGAAGCTGGGCAATCCCGAGACGACGTCGGGCTGGAAGGTCGTGGCGCAGCTCGCCGGCAACGGCACGGCGACGCTGACGATGACGTACCTGGTGCGCAACGCCCAGTGGACGCCCGCGTGGGATCTCCAGCTGCAGCCCGACACCAATACCGTCAACCTTTCGCTGGCGGGCGTGGTGTCGCAGAGCACCGGGGAGGACTGGACCCAGGCCTCGCTCGTCCTCTCGACGGCGATCCCCAGCGCGGCGGTGGAGGTGCCGAAGCTCTTCACTTGGAAGATCGGCGTCGCCGATCGCTTCATCCCCACGCCCACGCCCCGCTACGACGTGCTGCAACCGGCGCCACCGCTGCCGCAACTCCAGCGCGCGCGCACCGAAGAGGATCTGGTGCGATCCCGCCTCGCCCAGGTGGGCGTGTCGACGCCGGAGAGCATCGTCGTGCAGAAGGCGAAGGTCCGGTCCATGGACTTCGAGGACGTGACCGTCGAGGGTGACGTGGTTCGCCCGGACGCGGACGAGCGGCCCATGCCCAGGCCTCAACCCCGGCGCGAATACCCTCCACCGCCACCGCCTCCTGCCGCGCCGGGCGCCATGGCCGGGGCGCCGGCGCCCATGGCCCCACCCGCCGAAGTGGAGGAGGAGCGCGCCTACGAGGCAACCGCGCAGAGCACCTCGAGCCGTGGCCGCTACGCCGAGAGCCCGCCGCAGCCCGTCTCCACCTTCAGCCTCGCGCCGCCTCCCGCGTGGCAGCGGCCCACCTACGGCGCCGACTCCCCGGTGACGCTCGCCGGCGGGTACGACCTGGCCTTCCCCTCGCTCCAGAAGGAGACGATCCCCACCGCGAAGGGCGCCCGGCGCGTCGCGCTGTGGAGCGCCCAGTGGCCGGTCACCGTCGAACGCAAGCTCTTCCCCGCGCTGACGAAGGACGCCTTCCTGGTGGCCGAGCTCAAGAACCCCTCGAAGCAGGTGCTCCCCGGCGGCGGGGCGCAGCTGTACGTCGGCGCTGATCCGGCGGGCACGGCGCGCCTCAAGCTCGTCTCTCCCGGCGAGTCCTTCACCCTGCCCCTCGGCATCGATCGCGCCCTGCGCCCCGTGCGCAACGTCCAACTGGTGGAGACCGTGCAAGGCGTCTTCTCCAAGGAGGAGGTCGGCACGTACACCGTCACCATCGAGCTGGCGAACCCGTACCCCTCGCCCATCGCGGTGCGTGTGTACGATCAGTGGCCCCTGAGCGATCAGAAGGAAGTCGTCACGAAGCTGCTCGAGACGACACCCACCGCCACGCAGATCCAAAACACCGGCGGCCTCGAGTGGCGCGTCAACCTGAAGCCGCAGGAGAAGACGACCTTCGCCTTCAAGTACGAGCTGCGCCGCCCGAAGGACTGGAAGCTCCAGCAGCAGGAGGTGCGCCCGTGAGCGCGTTGATCCTCGCCGTCCTCGCCTCGACCGCCGCCCCCGATCGCGTGGTGGTCTTCCCCGATCGCGCCCAGGTGACGCGCGTGACGCAGGTGACGTGCGGCGCCCGCGTCCCCGTGACCTTCGAGGGCATCCCGCCGGCAGCCGCGCAGGACTCCTTCCGCGCGCGCCTCACCGGAGGCACCGTCGACGGCCTGCGCGCCGAGTTGGTGAGCCGCGAGAAGGAGTTCGGCCCGAAGGCCGAGGCGCTGACGAAGCAGCTCGACGAGCTGACCGTGGAGCGCCAGACGCTCAACGATGATCTCGCCCGCGCGCGCAGCCAGCAGCAGGCCGGCAGCCGGTACGGAGACATCGCCGCGCAGCTCGTCTCCCGGGAGATGGTGTCCGAAGGCGCCAACGTGAAGGCCTGGCAGACGGCCTTCGACGCCTCCCTGGCCGCTGGGCTGGCCTCGGCGAAGTCGCAGGCCGACCTGGGCGCGAAGCTGAAGGACCTCTCCCGCCGCGAGGAAGAGGTGCGCCTGCAGCTCGAGCAGGTGCGGGTGTCGGCACAGAAGCGCTCCTGGACGGTGGAGGTGCTGGCGTCGTGCCCGCAGGGGCGCCAGGCCAGCCTCGAGCTGGTGTACCTGGTGGGCGGCGCCTCCTGGACCCCGGTGTACGACGCGCGGGCGCTGGAGGGGGCCGTGGACTTCTCCACCTGGGCCACCCTCACCCAGGCCACCGGCGAGGACTGGAACCAGGTCGACCTGGTGCTCTCCACCGCGGTGCCTTCGCAGAATGCCACCCCGCCCGAGCTGATGAAGCTCAAGGTGTCGGCGTACGAGCGGCCGCCCGAGAAGAAGGTGCTGGTGCGTCGCGACGAGTACGTCGAGCGCGCCCAGTCGGGGAAGGACAAGGACACGGGCGGTGAGGCGTACACCGGCCTCGCGGCGCGCAGCCAGGGCCTCTCGGTGCAGCTCGCCCTGCCCGAGAAGGCGAAGGTGCCCGGTGACGGCAGCCCGGTGCGCCTCTTCGTCGGCAAGACGAAGATGAAGGCGACGTTCGAGCTCCGGGCGATGCCGCGCCTGCACCCCGTGGCCTTCCGCGTGGCCGAGCTGACCAACCAGGCGCCGTGGCCGCTGCTGCCCGGCCGGGTGGACGCCTTCCGCGCGACGGGCCTCGTCGGGCGGTACAGGTTGGATCGGGTCGCGCAGGGCGCAGCCTTCACCCTCACCTTCGGGCTCGAGGACTCGGTGCGCGTCAAGCGCGTCACCCTCGAAGAGCTCAAGCGCGACGCCGGCCTCTTCAACAACAAGAAGCGCTTCACCTATGCCTACCGCTTCGAGGTGGCCAACTACGGCAAGGCGCCCGTCGAGGTGTCGCTGGCCGAGTCCGTGCCCGTCTCCGAGCTGGAGGACATCTCCGTCGCCGTGACGGAGAAGACGACGCCTGGCTACGCACTCGGGAAGGATGACGGGATCGCGAAGTGGAAGGTGCCCTTGCGCCCGGGCGAGAGGAAGAACGTCGAGTTGTCCTTCAAGGTCGAGGTGCCGAGCAGCTACGAGACCGGGGGGCTGTGAGCCGCAGAAACGACCCTTTCGCGGACACCCGCATCCGGCTGGAGGGCCGGCTCGAGCATCTCGAGGCGGCCGAGGAGCAGTCCGCCGCCTTCGCCGGGGCTTGCCGTCACCAACTTCGCACCAATCCTCGACGGCTTCCCGGCGGGGCTCGTGGAGCGGCAGCTGCGTCAGCGCGAGGTGGAGTCGCTGCCGGCGGACGAAGTGCGCTACCGCCTCGAGGCCCTCTCAGCCGATCGCGCACGCCTCTCGTGGAACAACGCGGAGCTCGAGGTGCAGACGGCCCCCAACGACGTGACGCGGCTGATGGAGCTCCTGCGCCGCTGACGCCTACTTCCGCCGGTTCTTCTTCTTGTTGGCCTTCTCGCGCTTGCGACGCTCCTTGATCGCCTTGCGCTCGGCGTCGGTCATCCCGGTCTTCTGCGGGCCCATCGAGTAGCCCTGCATGCGCGCACGCGCCAGCTGCGCCTGGTTCATCGGCGGCGTGTAGCCGGCAGGCATGCCCGGCATCTGCATGGGCATGCCACCACCCGGCCCGCCCATGCCCAGCGCCTGGGCCATCATCGGATCCTTCCCGAAGAGCTCGCCCAGGTTGAGGTTCTTCATCTGGTTGAGCTGCCCCAGCTGCTTGAAGAAGGGGATTCGGCCCAGGAGGCCGGGATCCTGCCCGATGGCGCCCATCACCTGCTGCATGCCGCTGAACTTCTGCATGAGCTCCTGGACCTGCTCGGGCTTGCGGCCAGAGCCCTTCGCGATGCGCTCCGCGCGCGACTTGTTGATCCGGTGCGGCTCGAGGCGCTCCTGCTCGGTCATCGAGTTGTAGATGGAGTCGATCTTGTCGAGCTCCTTCTCGTCGGGGTTGAGCTGCTCGGTCATCTCCCCGAGGAAGGGCATCTTCTCCAGCAGGTCCTTGAGCGATCCCATCTTCCGGACCGTGCGGATCTGCTCCATGAAGTCCTTCATGTTGAAGCGGCCGGACAGGAGCTTCCTGGCGTCTTCCTCCGCCTTGTCCTGATCGACGACCTGCTCGAAGTCCTTCATCAGGCCGACGACGTCGCCGAACCCGAGGATGCGGCTCGCCAGGCCGTCAGGGCGGAACTCCTCGAGCTTGTCGAGGCCCTCGCCCATACCGAGGAACTTGATCGGCTTGCCGGTGACCTCCTTGATCGACAGCGCCGCGCCGCCGCGGGCGTCACCGTCCAGCTTGGTGAGGATGAAGCCGTCGATCTCCAGGCGCCGGTTGAACTCGGCGGCGGTCTTCACCGCGTCCTGGCCGATCATCGCGTCGGTGACGAAGATGATGTTCTCCGGCTTCACCGTGGACTTGATCGCCTCGAGCTCGACCATCAGCGGCTCGTCGATGGCCAGCCGGCCGGCGGTGTCGATGATCACCGTGTCGTGCTTGTCGGCGCGGGCCTTCTCCCAGGCCTTCGCGGCCAGCTCGGGAGGCTTGAGGCCCGCCTCATGGAAGACGGGCACGCCGAGCTGCTCCCCGAGGATCTTCAGCTGATCGACGGCGGCGGGACGGTAGATGTCGGCGGCCACGAGGAGCACGTTCCGCCCGTCCTTCTTCAGCTTGTACGCCAGCTTTCCGACGGTGGTCGTCTTACCGGAGCCCTGGAGGCCCACCATCATGATCCCGGAGACCTGGCCTTTGGGCTTGAGCTTGAGCGACGTGTCGACCGGCCCCATGAGGGCCTCGAGCTCGTCGTGGCAGATCTTCACGAAGTGATCGCCTGCCGAGACCTTGAGCTTCTTGCCGGTCTTGTCGGTGACGGTCGTCTTCACCGTCTCGCCGGCTGCCTTCTCGCGCACCCGGGCGACGAACTTCTTCACCACGTCGAAGGCCACGTCGGCCTCGAGCAAAGACACGCGGATGTCGCGCAGTGACTCGTCGATCAGCTCCGGAGTCAGCTCCGCCTTCCCCAGCAGTCGATTCTTGGCGGCGCGGAAGCCCTTGGTGACGGTTTCGAGCATGGCGGAGGGCGTCTATAACGGATGTCGCGTTCGCGCGAGTGGCGGAACTGGCAGACGCAGCGGACTTAAAATCCGCGGGCCCTTGGGTGGGCCGTACGGGTTCGAGTCCCGTCTCGCGCAAGCCCGGCGGGCCCTCAGGCCTCTCCGCTGTGCTTCTTCTTTGGCACCACCAGGCCGCTCGACAGGCGTTTGAGCACCACCGCCCGCTGCCGATCCTTGTACGCCTCGTGGTTGTTCTCGCCGCGCTCGTTCTCGACGGCCGTCTTCTCGTCGGCGATCTGGAACTCGCACGTCGCGAGGGTGATGCGCCCCTTGCGCGGGCGATCATCGTCCTCGGGCGGGGGCAGGAAGGCGTCGAGCCGGATCGGCACGTCGGCGACGAAGTTGAGGATCTTGTAGGTCGAGCCTGAGAAGGCGTTCTTGCTGCCCGCCTCGCGCTCCTCGTAGTCGAGATCGAGGTGCAGCTGCCGCGCGTAGCGCTTGAAGTTGGGGAACTGCTTCACCAGGTCCTTGAAGCGGATCAGCGTGTTCTCGGTCTGCGACGGGACGATGAAGTTGAAGGGCAACAGCCGCTGGGTGAGGAAGTACAGCGTGGGGATGATGTCGTCCCGCTCCTTCACGATCACCCGGAAGCGCGTGCGGTCGTAGACGACGGCGGCGGTGGAGTCGCGTTTGGCGATCAGCTTGGTGATGGTGGACTCGCGCGTCTTGATCGAGTCGGAGAACTCGACGATCGGCAGGCCCTTCTGGCGGCCCTCTTCCATCACCGCCAGCACGCGATCGGTCACCATCTGAGACAGCTCGGCCTCGGACACGGCGATCTTGAAGAGGAGATCACGCGCCTCGATGTGCTGGATCACGTGCATCACCTTCAGGACGATGCAGGCGATCTTCCGGTACTTCTTGTCGATCTGTCCCGAGGCCAGCAGGAACAGGTCGTGGATCATGTTCGGGTGGGCCACCGCCTCGGCCACCCGGTAGTCGAAGGTCTTACGCAGGTACTCCACCGCGTCGGCCAGCACGGTGCGCACCCACTCCTCGTCGTGCGGGCGGGTGGGATCGATCTGCAAGAGGCGAAGGAAGCGATCGACCTCGTCCCAGGTGCGGTAGTGCAGGCGCCGCCACTCGATCACCGAGCCGCCCCGCAGGATGAGGCGGATCCGCTCGAGCTCCTTGAGGCCCATCTCCTCTACCCGACGGATCGGGAGATCGGGCAAGGCAGGCTGGTGGGGCAGCGACTTGGACACGGAGCCCGAATTTCCCCCGCCCCGCGCCGGGCGGACAACCAAAAGACGACGGCCGGCCTCCGAAAGTGGAGACCGGCCGCCAGGACCTGTCCAGGTGGTGCGGGTTACTTCTGCACCGGGCGATCGTCGACGTACTCGATCACCGACAACTGCTTGCCCGTCTGATCGAACGTCTGCTGGGCGCCCTGGCGCTTGCCCATCACGTACGTCTCCTCGAGCTTCTTCTGCCCGTTCGGCCAGAACTCGACGCGCACGCCGTCGTAGTTGCCGCCCTTGAAGGACGTCTCACCCGTCTTCACGCCCTTGTCGTCGAAGAAGGTCCACTTGCCGTCGCGGAAGTTCTCCACGTACTGGCCCTGGGCCTGGATGACGCCATTGGGCCAGTAGGCCACGAAGGGCCCGTGGTAGATGCGCGTGCCATCGCGGCCGAACTTCACGCAGGCCGAAGCCTCGATCACCGACTTCGGGCCACCGATCTGCTTGGTGCCCGCACCGCACTCCAGCTTCACAACCGCGGGAACTCCCGACGCCGGAGCCGGCGTGGTGGCCTTACCCTGCGCAAAGGCCGGAACGGCGAGGAGCCCTACCAGGCCCACGAGAATCTGCGTCTTCATTGGTTGTCCTTTCAACAAGAGAGAAGAAAGTGTCAGCCCGGCCCGGGGCGCTGCCTGTGCTGCCTCAGACAGCGCCTCGAAACCGGAATTCACTACTCGCAAGTCCCCGTGCCCATGTTGCACATCAGGGTTCCGCACTGCGCATTGGACGTGCAGTTGGCGCTGCCGGCGACCGCGCCCGACGTGGCGTAGCAGGCTTCGTTGCCGTTCGTGTAATAGAAGCCGGCGTTGAAGCTGGCCGCCGACTGGGCGCAGAGGTACTTGCGGAGCCGCAACTGCCTTCCGTTCGGCACGTAGGCTGAGCCGCCCAGGCCCGCGGTGATGTCCTGCTGCGAGCCGTCAGTGCGCACGTAGAAGGCTCCGGGCATGGCGGTCATCTGGGCCGGCCAGTCCGCGTCGGTGCGGTACACGTTCAGGTAGAACGAGTGAACGAAGAAGCCCTTGAAGCAGTTCGCCGTGACGGGCGAGGGATCCGGCTCGATGTAGTAGATGATCGGCCCCGTGCTGGTCGCCGGGTTGAACGTCACCGGGCGGGTGGTGGGCCCGAAGTTCTCACACGTCGGGTACTCCACCTGCGCGCAGTTCGAGTTGGCCGTGCAGTAGCCGGCATAGCCGCAGGTGTCAGGCTGAGGCGCGGACATGTTGCAGCTCGCGCCGGTCACGCAGCGACCCGAGGTGAAGTTACAGACCTCCGGGTAGGTGCACTGGCTGAGTCCGTCGCAGGCCGTGCCCGCGTCCATCCCCGCATCGCTGCCGCCAGTCGTGCACTGGCCAGTCGTGGTGTTGCAGGTGAAGCCTGACGGGCAGTTCGAGTTCGACGTGCACTTGTTCTCACACATCTTCGTGGCGGTGCTGCAGACGAAGTTGCCGCCGCACAGGGCGTCGGTCGAGCACTGGCAGAAGCCGGGGGACGTCATCGAGCCCGGCGTCCCGTCGAACTTCGCGCACGTCTTCGCCGTCGACGGGCAGTCCACCGAGCCCGTACAGCTCGGCACGCACGCCTTGGTGACCGGGTGACAGACCTTGCCGGTGCCGCAGTTCGCGTCGCTCGTGCAGGTCGATCCGCCGTCCGTCCCAGTCGACTCGCCACAGCCCATCGCGAACAGCGTCGCGGCGGCGGCGGTCAGCCACATTCCCCTCGTTGAATTCGTCATGCCTCGTTGCTCCCTGTGCTGCGGGTGAGTGCTGC
The DNA here is from genome assembly GCA_040752975.1 of Myxococcota bacterium. GTDB lineage: Bacteria > Myxococcota > Myxococcia > Myxococcales > Myxococcaceae > JADLDB01. Next base: position 679 of record JBFMHF010000039.1, on the reverse strand, counting down.
TCCCAGCCGTTGGGGCGCCGACGATAGCGGTCGACCCCCTCAAGTCAACGGAAGTTGACCCGGCCCACAGACGCAAGGCCCGCGCCCGGCTTCACGCTTCCATCTCGCGGAATTTGGGGCAGTGGAGTGCGCAGGTCCCAACGCACGCCTGACGCGGGCGTCAGGTGGGACAAGACCGATCGACGGCCCAGCTAGAACTTGAACGGGAAGGTGACCGGCTCGCCCTGCTGCTTGTGCTTGGGGAACTGCCAGCCCTTGATGAGGCCGCCCACGCAGGTCGCCATGTAGGTGCCCTTGAACTCCTCGGAGACGACGCCGACGCCGGACGTCTTGCCGGAAGTCTGGATCGTCCAGCGCATCACCAGCTTGCCCGACGTACCCGGGTCCTTGGCGCGTTGCTGCTCGGCGCACTTGGCCAGCGCCGACTTGTTGGCGAGGACGACCTCCATGATGTCCGACTGGCCGAGCGACTCCTTCACGCCGCTGCCGCCCGGCGGAGGCGGCACGTAGACGTCCTTCTTGCCGCCAGACTCCGACTTCGTCTCCTTCTTCGCTGCCGGCTCCTTGGGCGCCGCGCCGAAAGCGGCCGCGAAATCGTCGTCGCCGTCGCCAGACGACCTCGGCGTCTCTTTCGGCGGCGTCTCCTTCGGCTGTTTGGGCTCCGGAGGCTCGCTCTTCG
>JBFMHF010000038.1:0-50035 GCA_040752975.1 Myxococcota bacterium | reverse complement strand
CGCCCGAGGCGAGCTGCGCGAGGCCCAGCAGCACCAGGAACATCGAGGCGGAGAAGGGCACCAGCCCGCTGCCCTCCACCACGGCCAGCTCCAGCGGCTGCTGGAAGAGGAGCTTCGGGAAGAGCCCTTCGGTGATCCACACCAACGCCATGCCGCCCCGCAGCGTCCACAGCGCGCGCGGCGAGAAGCCTTCCCGGCCCACCAGCCACGTGGCCACCACCAGCGCGAGGAAGGGGTAGTTCTTGCTCAGGACGCCGAAGGGGTGCACCAGCAGCATCGGCTCCAGCCACGCGAGGAGGACGGTGAAGACGGTCACCGCGCCCACCTGCGCCGCCATCAGCCACCAGCGGGGCGGCAGCGCGAGGATGAGCACGCCCAACACCAGCTCCCCCGCGCAGGTGAGCCACATGAGCCAGTCCGGCAGGCCGAGCCGCGAGAGCCACTCGTGACCGATGGCGCGGTAGGAGGGGTGCAGCACGCCCAGCGCGGTGGTGAGCCAGATGGACGCCGTGCCCGCCTTGAGCCAGGCGAGCTCGCTTGGGCTGGCCGTCCCCTCACCCGGCGTCACGCACGAAAGTGAACCACGCACGGGAAGCCCGCGCGAGCGCCGCGCACAAATCCACCGACGTCGGGCGCGACAGCTATAAGGCCCCGGCGCGATGACCTCGTCTCCCCCACCGCCCCGGGCCGATCGCCGCGTCTGGCTGCGGCTCGTCGCGCGCGTGCGTCCGCACCGGGGGACGCTGGCGCTGGCGGTGGTGGCCTCGCTGGTGGCGGCAGGCGCCGCGAGCGTGTGGGCGTCGCTGGTGGGCCCCCTGGCGCAGGGCGTGGTGACGGGCGGCCTGGTGACGTGGGGGCCCTTCGTCCTCACCCGGGAGGATTTGGTCTTCCGCCTGCCGCTCGCCATCGTCGGGGTCGCGCTGGTGAAGGGCCTCGGCGGCTGGCTGCACGCGGGCCTGATGGCGAAGGTGGCGCAGGGGGTGCTGGGCGGGCTGCGACGCGACCTCTACGCGCGGCTGCTGGCGCTGCCCCCCGGCTGGTTCGAGCAGCGGCACTCCGGCGAGCTCCTGTCCCGTTTCACCAGCGACGTGGCGCAGGTGGAGTTCTCGGTGAGCCAGGCGCTCTCCACCCTGGCGAAGGACTCGCTGCAGATCCTCGGGCTCCTCACCGTCTGCTTCGTCATCGACTGGCGGCTCTTCCTCGTCGCCTTCGTGGTGCTGCCGGGCACCATCATCCCCGTCTCGCGCTTCTCGAAGGCGGCCAGGCGCACCGCGACGAAGGGGCAGGCGTCCTTAGGCGCGCTGTCGATGCTGACGGCCGAGCAGCTCCACAACCTGCCCGTCGTGCAGGGCTACCGGCTGGAAGGCGCGGCCCTCTCTCAGTTCGACGCGGAGCAGGACCGCTACCTCGCGGTGATGAAGCGCTCGCTCTTCATCCGCGGCGCCTTCTCGCCCACCACGGAGTTTCTGGGCCTCATCGGCTTGGCGGCGGCGGTGGTGCTGGGCGCGCGCGCGGTGCTGGCCGAGCCCGCGCTGGCCGGGCGCCTCGTGTCCTTCCTCGCGGCGGCGCTCCTCTTGTACCAGCCGCTCAAGGCGCTCTCGCACACGGCGCAGCAGGTGAGCCAGGGCGCGGGCGCGGCGGCGCGGCTCTTCGAGGTGCTGGACGCCTCCCCGGAGCCGGACGAGGGCGGACAGGCCGGCCCCCTCTCCTCCTCGCTGCGGCTGAACGGGGTACGGCTCACCTGGCCGGATGGGCGCGAGGCGTTGAAGGGCGTCGACCTCGAGGTGCGCGCGGGCGAGCTGGTCGCGCTCGTCGGCCCGTCCGGCGCCGGGAAGTCCTCGGTGCTGGCGGTGCTGCTCGGCTTCGTGCGCCCGTCAAAGGGCGAGGTGACGTGGGACGGCGCGCCCCTCTCTTCTCTCTCGCGGCGGAGCGTCCGCGCGCAGCTGGCCTGGGTGCCGCAGGAGCCGGTGCTGCTGTCCGGCACCGTGCGGGAGAACCTGAAGCTGGGCCGCGCCGACGCCACCGACGAAGCCCTGTGGCAGGCCCTCACCCGCGCCCACGCGGCGGACTTCGTCAGGGCGCTCCCGAAGGGGTTGGACGAGGAGGTGGGCGAGCGCGGCGCGCGGCTGTCGGGCGGGCAGCGGCAGCGGCTGGCCATCGCCCGCGCCTTCCTCGTCGAGCCGTCGCTGCTGCTGCTGGACGAGCCCACCAGCGCGCTCGACGCGTCGACGGAGGCCGAGGTGCAGGCCGGCCTGTCCGAGTTGATGGCGGGACGCACCACCCTGGTGGTGGCTCATCGGCTCTCCACGGTGCGTCGCGCCCGACGCATCATCGTGCTGGAGGACGGCGTGGTGGCCGAGGCGGGCACGCACGACGAGCTGGCTGCGCGAGGCGGCGTGTACGCCCGGCTGCTCGCCGCGGCGCACGGTGACTCGCTGGGTTGAACCGGGGCCGGCCCGTCCGACACCTCACTGCCCGGCGAAGGTCCAGGTCACCCTCTCCTCCGACGCTGCCACCCCGTCGAGGTAGCACGTCTGAGACCAGGACCCGTTCAACATCCAGGGGTCCGTGTAGCCATTCTCGAAGGAGCGGTCGCAAGAGCCAGCCGACGTCGTCAGCGACCAACCCGCCCCCCAGGGGCGCTCGGTCTGGCAGTTGGCAGACGGGTCGGTCTTCGTGCACGTCACGGCGATCGTGCCACTGGCCGAGAAGCCGAATCGAATCTGATTCTTGGACACGAGGTACGTCAGGCTGTTGTCCTGGTCCTCGAGACTCCCCATCGCGCCGCTGCCCGTGCACTTGCACGACCCCAGATCGTGGTAGTCCTCCGTCACGGTGAAGGTCCCCGACATCTTGTAAGCGTAGGGCCCCTGCTCGGGCCAGGGAGTGAAGACCACCCTGCCGGTCCCGGAGATGCGGGCCTCGGCGGTGGACGTACCGGGCCCTCCTCCGCGTTTGCTGTACGTGAAGCTCCCCTCGATGCGCTGGGGCAGCACCACGTCGTCGTCCGTCACCGTCACGTTGGACACCAGCACCACCTTCCCTGCCTTTGGCGTGTCGAGCTGCACGCTGACCGCCACGGTGGGCGGCGAAGGCACTTCCCGAGGCGCCGAGTACGTGGCCGAAGGCGAGCCCGGTGACACCGTACCCGTACTGCCGCTGCCGCCCACCGTCCCATTCACCGACCAGTCGCGCAGCAGGGGGCTCAGCTCCTCGGCCGAGTCCTGGCACTCCGCCGCCAGGCCGGTCAGGCCATCGAGCTCCACCACGTTGCAGAAGCGCGCAGAGAGTTCGAGCGTCCCACCCACTTTCACGCGCGCCGTCGGCGGACGCAGCTGCCACCCCTGCAGGAGAGACCAGTCCGAGAGGTGGGTGGTGGTGCCGGAAACGGTGCGCGCCTGCGCGTCGACGCCGACGGACTTCAGGATTTCCCAGCGGCGCTGCTCGTCCTGGAAGGCGATGCGGAAGCCCTCGGGCGTCGAGCCCGCCAGCTCGGCTTCCGTGAAGGAGAACCGCACGGTGGCGGGCGAGAGGAAGGTCGTCCCGTCGGGGCCGACGCGGTAGGTCCGCACTGCACCCGGAGCCGTGTTGAGCAGCGCGGAGACGGTGAAGGTCGTGTCACCGGCGACAGCCCCGGGCGGCACCTCGAGGGTGAAGAGCCCGTCGGATGAGGCGAGCCGACCGCCCGCCGGGCCGATGACCCCCGTCACCTCCGGGCCGGACGGCGTGCCCACGGCCGTCACCGCCGGCGTCATGTTCAGCTTCGCCGAGGAGCCACAGCCGGCAACCGCGAGAGCAACCAGAACGAGCATTCGTCTCATGAATTCGCACGTTACGAGAAACCCTCTATTCGACCAAGCACGACGGGGCACGACAGCGCCCGAAGGGAGATCGACGGGATCGTTTCGGTTAGCATGCCCCGCCATGCGCATCCGCTCTGGGAACCCCGTCGAGACGCCGAAGACCTCCACCGCCGATCGCCCCGCCACCTCCGCGCCGCCGGCCGAGGCGAAGCCGACCTCGAAGCCATACGCCCCGCCGCAGGGGAAGGTGGTGGTGAAGGACACCACCGGCATGGACGCTCCGGTGAAGACGACCCGGCCCACCAACCTCACCGGCGCCGCGCCGCCCCCTCCCGCCGCGCCCCTGGCCGGAGTCGGCGGCGGCGCGAAGGCCAACGCCACCGTCGCGGTCGCCTTCGAGAACATCAAGGCGCCCGGCGGTCCTGCGCAGTCGCGCCTCTTGTCCGACGGCCTCGACGCGTGGAACGCGCGCATGGAGATGATCGAAGGCGCGAAGACCAGCATCGACGCGTCGTACTTCATCATGGAGAAAGACGCGTACGGCTTCGCCTTCCTCGGCGGGTTGCTCAAGAAGCAGCTCGAGGGCGTCAAGGTGCGCGTCAGCACCGACGCCATGGCCGACACCTTCGGCAAGCACGGCTTCAAGATGCCCCTCAAGGGCAAGGACTACCTCGAGGAGCTCGTCAACCACGGCGCCGAGGCCTACATCTACCATCCCATCTCCTCGCGCTTGTCCGACGTGGTCCGCGGGGACTACGGCGTCTTGGCGTCCAACCACGACAAGATCCTGGTCGTCGACGGCGAGCGCGGCATCACCGGCGGCCGCAACATCGCGCAGGACTACTTCGCCAGCCCGAAGGACCTCAAGGGCTCCTGGCGCGACATGGACGTGCAGGTGGAAGGGAAGGAGGTGGCGAAGGGGCTGGTGGAGGCCTTCGACGCCGAGCTCAAGAACGGTGACGCCTCCCACGCCGTGACGAAGGACGTCCTCGGGAACTGGTCGAAGAAGGACATCCAGCTCCTCGGCGCCTACGAGATGATGAGGCTGTGGACGTCCGCGCCCGCCTTCTCCGAGAGCGAGAAGGCCGCCGTGCGCAGCGATCCGGCCAAACGCGAGGCGCTGGCCAACGCCCTCGTCGAACAAGCGCTGGTCAAGGTGCAGGACGACCTGCCGGCGAAGCTCAAGCGCGCGCCGTCCGACAGCGATCGCGAGTTCCTCAAGGAGCAGGCGCTCGCCCTGGTGGCCCACGTGGAGACGCGCGGCAGCAAGGCGAGCTTCGACGCCGGCGCCGGCGCCACCCGGCAGACCGAGGTGAAGATCATCGATCAGACGTCGGCCGCCTCGGGCCAGCGCACCAACAACATGGCCGGCGCCCTCACCGCCCTGGTGGACGCGGCGAAGAACCGCATCGTCATTCAGAACCCGTACGTGGTGCTGACCCGCGACATGCTCGACGCGATGAAGCGGGCCGACGCGCGCGGGGTGAAGATCGAGATCATCACCAACAGCCCCCTGTCCACCGACAGCGACGTGACGCAGGCCTTCTTCCTCGAAGACTGGCCGCAGATCCTCGCGGAGTGCCCCAACGCGAAGATCTACGTGGCCACCGGTGACCGCAAGTTCCACGGGAAGAGCGCCGTCATCGACGACGATCAGGCGGTGGTCAGCACGTACAACCTCGACCTCTTGTCCGGCTTCGTGAACGGCGAGGTGGGCGCGGTGGTGAAGTCGAAGGAGCTCGCGGCCGACCTCCTCGGCGCCTTCGACGACGACAAGAAGACGCAGTCGAACGGCTTCATCGAGTACACCATCGAGAAGGACGCCAACGGCAAGGCGGTGCTGAAGGACGGCAAGCCGGTGGTGAAGTTCGGCCCCGAGCACCACCTGCCCAGGGAGATGCTCGAGACCTACGCGAAGAAGCGCCACCTGTGGGGCGAGGTCCTGCGCAACAACATCGGGTACTTCGAGCCGCTGCGACACGATCCCATCAGCCAGTGACACCCGGGCGCGACAGCCCCCGCACCGGGGATTGCCGCCCGCGTCCGCGCACGGCTAACCCGCGCGCCTCCATGCGCCTGCTCCTCGTCGTCTTCCCGCTGTCCGTCGTCCTCTCCTCCGGCTGCGGCAGCCGCGTGTACTGCATGGGCGGCACCTGTACAGGAGACGCGGGCCTGGGCGCCGACGGCGGCGGCCTTCCGTGCAACAACAACTGCTCGGGCTTCCTCCCGGTGTGCGACGCGACGCGGAACGTCTGCGTGGTGTGCGGCGGTGGCCTGGGCTGCTCGGGCCTCACTCCGGTGTGTGACGAGGGCGCGGCCAACGGGAACGGCGCGTGCGTCGTGTGCACCGGCAGCCAGGGCTGCGACGGCGCAAAGCCCCACTGCCTCGTCGACGGCGCTGGCCGCCGCTGCGTGCAGTGCGTCAGCAACGCCGACTGCCCGGCCTCCGATCGCTGCGACAGCGCGAGCCACGCCTGCGTGCCGCGCGTCACCGACGGCGGCATGATGACGGCGGACGGCGGCGCCGGCGACGCAGGCGCGGACGCGGGCACTCGGCCGGACGGCGGCAACCCCTGGGACGGCGGCGCCTGCATCTCCCGCCCGACGCCCGTGCCCTGCACCATGGAGTGCGACCCCGGCTTCACCTGCGTCAACGGCATGTGCGTGCTCAACGGCGCCAACGGGCCGGTGCAGGTGACGCTGCGGTGGAACACCGCCGAAGACGTCGACCTCCACGTGCTGGAGCCAGTGCCGGGCAGCGGCCCCTGCGACGTCTATTACGGCAACCCGGACGGGACGAACTGCGGGGCGGTGGGCGTGCTGGATCTCGACTCCAACGCCGGCTGCAACATCGACAACGTCGACATCGAGAACATCATCTACACCACCGACGCGGGCGCACCCTCCGGCACCTGGGCCGTGCTGGTCGACCACTACGCCAACTGCGATTCCTCCACGACGTACGTGCCGTACGAGGTGGAGGTGCGCGTGGGCACCACCATCATGGGCTACTGCGGGGCCTTCACCGCGGGCGGGCCGGGCTGGGACAACGGTGGCGGCGCCAACTCCGGCACCCAGGTGATGACCTTCATCGTGCCGTGACGAGTCGGGATGCTGGTGTGGAAGGCGCACCCGGGGGATAACTTCCCTCACGCATGCGTTCCCGCCTCACCGCCGTCGCAGCCGTCCTCACGTCTCTCTTCGTCGTCGCCAGCTTCGGGGCGTGCGGGCCAACCCGATCGAAGTGCGCCACCGTCACCTGCGACGGGAACCGCGTCTGCGACGAGGCCACGGGCGCGTGCGTGCGGGTGGACGGCGGCATGCCGATGGATGGAGGCGTTGACTCGGGCGTCGATGCCGGCCTCGACGCCGGCCAGGTGTGTGTCCCGGACTGCGTCGCTCCGCTGCGCTGCAACGCCACGACGGGCCAGTGCGTCGAGTGCTTCTCCAGCAGCGAGTGCGCCTGCCCCACCACCGTCTGCAGCGCGGCGGGGGTGTGCGAGCTGCCCGCACCCGACGCCGGCCTCGTGCCGCCGGGAGGAGAGTCGTGCACCACCGCCCTCACCATCGACTCCTGCGGCCAGAGCGTCACCTTCACTGCCGACCTCTCCGCGGCGCGCGACGACGTGGTGGCGAGCTGCGGCGAGGCGTCGGGCGGGGGGAAGGACCTCCTGTGGGCCGTGCGGCTCGACACCGCGATGGACGTGCGCGTCACCGCGAGGCGCCCCGCCGGCTCGCTGGCCGAGCCCGTCATCTCCCTGCGGCGCAACTGCGATCCCTCCGAGGAGCTCGCCTGCGTCGACAGCTTGAGTGGCAGCACGTCCTTCCGCCTGCGCAGCCTGCCGGCCGGCCTCTACACGCTGGTGGTGGACGGTTTCGCCGCGGCGTCGTCGGGCCGCGTGGACGTGACGCTGGACTTCTCCGCCCCCTCCCAGCCCCCCAACGAGGGCTGTGGCACGGCGGCGCTGCTCTCGCCCGGCGTCGACACGACGGTGGATCTCTCCATCGCGGACGACGACGTGCAGGTCTCGTGCAACCAGACGCCCAGCAGCGGAGACGCGGTGTACCGGCTCGAGCTGGCCTCGCAAAGCGACGTCACCGTCACCGCCACCGGCACCACCGGCGTCAACCCGGTGCTGGCGCTGCGCCGCGCCCCCTGCGCCGCAGCGGACCAGGTGAAGTGCGCCAACGCCCTCGCCTTCGCCAATGAGACGCTGATCGCGCGGAACCTGCCCGCGGGCACCTACTTCCTCGTGGTGGAGCGCGTCGGACTCGCGACGGGCTTCGTCACCGTGCGCGCCACCGTCACCGCGCCCACGCCGCCGCCCCCCAACGACTCCTGCGCCGCCCCCCGCGCCATCACCTTCCCCGTGGGCGTCAACACCACCACCTTCACCGTCGACACCTCGGTGGCGCTCGACGACGAGGCCGGCACCTGCAACGGCCAGCCGGACAGCCCCGAGACGGTGTACTCGCTGACGCTGGGCACGCAGCGCGTCGTCACCGTCACGGCGCGGGCGACCCCGGGCTTCACCGCCAATCCCGTCCTCTACCTGCGCGGCGGCGGCTGTGACGCCCTCTCCGGCACGGAGGTGCAGTGCGTCGACGCGGCCACGACGGGCGCGGAGACGCTCACCGCCACCTTGAACCCGGGCACCTGGTTCCTCTTCGTCGAGGGCTTCGGCGCAGCGGGCGCAGGCCCCACCGACGTGACGGTGACGCTGGGGCCGTGAACGGCGGGCCGCTGGCGCCGGCGCGGCTGCCTGCCCCGGTCGAGGGGCGTGAGCCGTACGCAGAGGTGACGGTGGGGCCGCACCGCCTCTCGCTCCTCAAGGACGGGTTTCAGGCCTTCCCCGCGATGCTGGCGGCCATCGCCCACGCCCAGCACACCATCTGCCTCGAGACGTACATCCTCCGCGACGACGTGACGGGCACCCGCTTCATCAACGCCCTCATCGAGCGCGCGCAGGCGGGCGTGGAAGTCCTCCTCATGTTCGACTTCTGGGGCTCCGACGTGCAGGAGGCGACGGTGGCGCGCTTGAGGGAGGCAGGCGTGAAGGTGCTCGTCTTCCGCCCCGTGCGCTTCACCGCGTCGCTGGCCCGCTTCGTCACCGTCTTCAGGCGGCGCAACCACCGCAAGGCGCTGGTGGTGGACGGGCGGCTGGGCTTCACCGGCGGCCTCAACCTGTCCGACGACTACGCCGCGGTGGAAGACGGGGGCCAGGGCTGGCGCGACACGCACCTGGGTCTGGCTGGCCCCGCCGCGCAGGAACTGGAGCGCCTCTTTCTCCAGACGTGGAAGGCGCAGAAGGGGCCCGCCTTCGATGAGGCGCGCTTCGTGCGGCCGCGCGCGGCAGGCACCGGGAAGCTGCGCATCATCGGCAACGACTTCGCCGTCGACCGCAAGGGCGTGCGGAGGGCCTACCTCCACGCGTTTCACCACGCGACGCGGCACATCTTCCTCACGCACGCGTACTTCATGCCGCCGAAGAAGGTGCTGAAGGCGTTGATCCACGCGGCGCAGCGCGGCGTGCGCGTGGCCCTGGTGCTGGCCGCGTCGACGGACGTGAGGCTCCTGCTGTACGCGGCGCGCGGGCTGTACCCGCGGCTGCTCAAGAAGGGCATCGAGGTCTACGAGTGGCGGGGGCGCGTGCTGCACGCGAAGACGGCGGTGGTGGACGGCAGGTGGAGCACCGTGGGCAGCGCCAACCTCGACGCGATGAGCCTGCGGCACAACCTCGAGGTCAACGCGGTGGTGACGGATCCGATCTTCTGCCAGGCCGTCGAGCGCCTCTTCCTCGAGGATTTGACGCACTGCGAGCGCGTGACGCGCGAGACGGTGAGGGGCTACGGGCTGCTGGCCAGGCTCCTCTCGTGGCTCGCGTACCGGCTTCGCCACTGGCTGTAGCGGCGCCCCGGGGGCGCGGACCCTCAGGGCTCCGTGGTGACGACGAGGCCCGAGTCACCGACGGCCCACAGGCCACAGGCGGCACCCCCGCGCACCCGCGCCAGGTACGCGGACGAGGCGGGGCGCACGGGAGACGAGAAGCCAGAGCCGTTCCACCGCGCGAAGGACACGCCCGCTCCGGTGGCAGGGCCCACCACGTACACCTCCGTGGCGGACAGGGCGCGCACCCCGTACACCACGAAGCCGGGAGTACCCACGGAGCTCCAGCTGGCGCCGTTCCACTGGTAGAGCCCGCCCGCACCGCCCGCGAAGGCCAGCACACTCGACACCACGTCCACCGCGTAGACGGGGGTGCTCGCCGGGGCCAACGCCGTCGGCGTGTCCCAGGCCTGCGCGGTGACGTTCCACCGCCAGAAGGCGCCCTTGTCATTCTGCGTGGTGTTGCCCACCGCGAAGAGCGTGTCCTCGTCGACGCCGTCCACGTCGTAGACGGCGCCGGCGCTGGGCGGAGTGCGGGCGATGGCGGAGGGCTGGCCCACGTCGAGCTCCACCACGGTGGCCGGGCTCACGGTGGGCACGTAGAGGCGGGTGACGCCGCCGATGCGAATGCCGCTGAGCGCCTGGGGATTGCCCGCGGGCAGGGAGGCCAGGGCTGGGCACTGGCCCGGCCCGTCGACGCGCCGGATGCCGTTGGAGTTGACGACGAAAGGCTGGAAGTCGGTGGGGCGGACCCAGACGCCGTAGAAGTTGCCCGTGCAGGTGCCGCCGCTCCAGTCGGTGAAGCTGTTGGCGGCGGTGAAGAGGCCGATGGCGTCGCCTTCCCCGACGGCGATGACGCCCTGCGATGAAAAGAGCGCCAGGTCGGTCCACTTCGGCCCGCTCGTGCGCACTGCCCGCACGATGCCCGTGCAGGCGCCGGCGTCGGGCTGCCCTGCGTCCATTCCACCGGCGTCGGGCTGTCCAGCATCCATCGGGCCTGCGTCGGGCTGCCCCGCGTCCATTCCACCGGCGTCGGGAGCACCCGCATCTGGCGGCCCCGCGTCCGTTGCCCCGGCATCCAGGGGCCCAGCGTCGAAGGCGCCGGCGTCCCCCGGGCCTCCATCGAGGGCGCCCGCGTCGACTCCCCCGTCGGCCCCGGCGAGCGATCGCAACCGGAAGCGCACCTGCGCGACGGGCACGCCGACACTGAAGTTCTGCGCGGCCTCATCGACCGCGGGGGCTGCACAGCCGCCGACGTGCAGACTGGCCGAGGCCTTGAGCAGCCCACCCCACCCTTCCGGCTGCACGACTCCGAAGACGAGCTCCGTGACGGCGGGGCGGGAGCCGAGCGACACCTCGCGCACCTCTTCCCGCGCCGTGTCCGCCAGGTCGGAGATGGTCAACCGCACGCAGTCTTCGCCGGCGACGGCCCGCTCCACCGCGACATGCACCGACGCGCCCGCCTGGGAACGGGAGCCCCCGCAGCCGAGGGCGACAGCCAGGCCACAGAGAGCGAGAAGGGGGGCGCAGGCGGCGCGACGCACGAAGCCGACGGTACCACCTCCTTCAGTCGGGGACTCCAGCCCCGCGGACGACACGCGCAGCCGAGATGAGGGACGTCCGTTGGCCGCGCCATGCGGCAAGGGACGTGGACGAGCCTGCATGAAAGGAGCGAGCAGCGCCGGGAGGAGGTGCAACCCGGTGAGGCGCCCTCACACGAGGGGACGTTCCGCGACGTACTCGAAGAGCAGCTCACGCAGGGCGCGCAGCTTACGCGGTGGGTGCTCTACCGGCGGGTGCACGAAGTACAGCCAGCCGATCCGCTGCTGCACGCGAGGCAGCACGCGCACCAGGGCCCCGGCCGCGACGTCGGCGCGCGCGAGGAAGGTGGGCAGGAAGCCGACGCCCACGCCTTCGCGGAGCAGCTCCCGGCTGGCCAGCACGTCGTCCACCACCACGCGCCACTTCGGCCGGCGTGGGCAGGGCCGCGGGAGCTGGATGCCGGCCATCCCCACGAGGTCGTGCGCCTGCAGGTCTTCCGGCCGGCGCGGCGTCCCCTTCCGCGCCAGGTAGGCCGGTGACGCGTAGACGTCGAAGGCCAGCGCCGACAGCTTGCGCACCACCAGGCTGGAGTCGGGCAGCGGCCCCGGGCCCACCCGCAGCGCCGCGTCCATCCCCTCGCCGACGAGGTCGAGCCGGGTGTTCGTCACCTTGAGCGCCACGTCCAGCTTCGGGTAGCGCGCGAGCAGCCGCGCCACGAAGCCCGGGAGCCAGGTGAGCCCGATGTCCACCGGCGCGGTCAGCCGCAACAGCCCCGACGGCTCCTCCTCCTGCTCCGGCAGGCTCGCCCCCGCGCCCGCCAACGCGCCGAGCAGCGGCGACACCTTCTCGTAGTACGCCGCCCCCGCGGCGGTGAGGGACAGCTTGCGGGTCGAGCGCAGGAAGAGCTGCACCCCCAGCTCGGCCTCCAGGCGCGCGACGCCCCGGCTCACCGAGGACTTCGGCTGACCCAGGACACGCGCCGCCTCGGACATGCTCGCGGCGTCCGCGACCGCCTTGAAGAGCGGCAACAGGTCGAGATCCAGCGTTCCCCCCATGGAACGGAGTATTGCCAGCGGATTCACTTGTGCGCCAGCAGCAACGGACACATATCAGGTGGGTGGACGGAACGAAGCCATCGGGCCTGAGCCGGCGTCAGGGCCTCGGGTACGCGCTCGCGGGTGCGGCGGCGGTGGCCGCGGGTGTGGGGCTCTCTCGCTGGAGCGACTCGACGAAGAAGGACGCACCGATGACGAAGCGCCTCCCCACCCTCTTCCTTGCGCACGGCGCGCCGATCCTCCTCGACATGCCGGGGTGGGTGTCGGAGCTGAAGGCCTGGGCGGGCGCGCTGCCGAAGCCGAAGGCCATCTTGATGGTGTCGGCGCACTGGGAAGAGCGGCCGGTCACCCTCGGCGCCACCAGCACCGTGCCGCTCGTCTACGACTTCTACGGCTTCCCCGAGAAGTACTACCGGCAGCAGTACCCGGCGCCGGGCGCGCCCGAGCTGGCGCGGCGGGTGAAGGCCTTGCTCGGCCCCTCGCAGCCGGTGGCGGAGGAGCCTTCGCGCGGGCTCGACCACGGCGCGTACGTGCCGCTGGTGGCGATGTACCCGGACGCGGACGTGCCGGTGCTGCAGGTGTCGCTGCCCACGCTGGAGCCCCGGCCCCTCTTCGAGCTCGGTAAGGCGCTGGCGCCGCTTCGCGACGAAGGCGTCCTCCTCATCGGGAGCGGCTTCCTCACCCACAACCTGCGCGCGATGCGGCTGTCGGGCGACGCGCCGGCGCCTGCGTGGGCCACGGACTTCGACGGCTTCGTCGCCGAGGCGCTGCAGCGGAAGGACGTCGACGCGCTGCTGGACTACCGCGCCAGGGCGCCGGGCGTGCAGCTCTCGTTGCCGACCCACGAGCACTTCGTGCCGCTCCTGGTGGCGCAGGGGGCAGCGGCCGATGAGACGGCCTCGTTCCCCATCACCGGCTTCGTCTTTGGCTCGGGAAGCAAACGCTCGGTGCAGTTCGGATGACAACCGCGACAGGAGAAACCCATGACGACGACGACTGCTGAAACCCCCGCGCCGGGCAAGGCGCTCCACATCGGCCTCTGGGTGGCGCAGGTGCTGCTCGCCCTGGCCTTCGGCGCCGCGGGAGCGATGAAGGCCTTCACGCCGGCCGCGGAGCTGGCCACGAAGATGGCGTGGGTGAATCACGTGCCGGCGGGGCTGATCCCCTTCATCGGCCTCTCGGAGGTGGCCGGCGCGCTCGGGCTGATCCTCCCCGCGCTCACCCGCATCAAGCCGGTGCTGACGCCCGTGGCCGCGGCGCTGCTGGTGGTGGTGATGGTGCTGGCCGGTGCGCTGCACGTCTCCATCGGAGAGCCGCCGATTCCCAACGTCATCCTCGGCGCTCTGGCGGGCTTCGTGGCGTGGGGGCGCTTCAAGCGCGCGCCCATCGCCCCGCGGAGCTGACGCCGCCTCACAGCGGTTGGTCGAGGAACGTGTCGGGGCGGATGTCCGTCACCTGCCCCCACGACGCGACGATGCGATCCGGCCCGGGGATGGGCCCGTTGATGACGAAGCCGAAGTCGATGCGCAGCACCTCGCGGTTGAGTTGTGGGAGCAGCAACCGGAAGCCCACGCCGAGCGAGTGCACGAAGGTGGGCTGCACATCGAAGGCGGAGCCGACGTCGTAGAAGAGGACGATGCCCAGCCAGTTGGAGAGGATCTCGAAGGGCCGCGCGCGGTACTCGAAGTTGCCCAGCACCAGCTGCCTCCCCGAGAGCTGATCGGGAAACGCGCCGCGCAGGCCGGTGCTGCCGCCGAGCAGCAGCTGCCGGTTGTCGAGGTCGTTGAACTTGAAGTCCACCAGCACGCGCTGCACGAAGCGGCCGCCCCAGAAGAGCGGCGAGTAGTTGAGCACCTCTGCTGAGAAGCGTTGGTTGGCGCTGGACTGTCCCGGGCGCAGGCGCACGCCGGCGCCCACCTGCACGGTGAAGAGATCGTCCGCCTTGTAGAAGCGGTAGCGCACGCTGCTCGCCAGCTCGATGAAGTGGTTGGGCGCGAAGGGCAGCGGCAGCGCCCAGCGCACGCCAGCCTGGGCGAGCCAGCCCAACTGGAAGTCCTCGGACAGCTCGTAGGTGTCGATGTTGCGCAGGATCTTGAAGTCGGACGGGAAGGCCCGGAAGAAGCCGGACAGGTACGTCACGTTCTCCGAGCGCGGCAGGTAGTTGGCGTTGAGCCAGGAGGCCTGGTCCTCGCGGAGGTTGGACTCGGGCGGCGGGGCGTACTGGTGCACGTAGCCGCCCACCGCGCCGGTCAAGTCGACCTTGAGCGCGCGCCCCCAGCTGCGCGTGTACGAGGCCTCTCCGGCGAACTCGCGCACGTCGTAGACGTAGGGCACCGTCTCGTTGCCTCCGTCGTCGGGGTACGGCAGTTGCCAGATGTTGGCGCCGCGGAAGATGCGCCGCCGCCGCGCATTCCACGAGCCGTTCAGCATCACGCCCCACGTCTGATCGAGGTTGATGATGGGGCGGCCGACGGACAGCGCGCCCGACGTGCCCTCCGGGGCGCCCGTCTGCCGGTTGAAGATGAGGTTCGCCGTCTCCGCGAAGGACCAGTACGAGCCGAACAGCCGGCGTTCGGTGAAGGACTGGCCGATGGTGAGCGTGTCCAGCCGGAGGATCATGTTGAGCGCCAGCTGCTGGCCCCAGCCATTGAAGTTGGTCTCGATGAGCTGGAGCTGCAGGTACTGGAGCAGGCTGCCGATGAGGGTGAAGCTGTTGGAGAGGCGGAGGCTCCAGCGGTCCTTCGTCACCACCATCAGCGCCACGCCGCCGTCCCTGCCCTTCACCGGCACCACCCTCACCACCGCGAGGATGAAGAGGCGCCGCAAGTTGCGCTCGGTCTCCAGGACGTGCGACGGATCCCAGAGTTCGCCTTCCTGCACCAGCACCTCGCGACGGATGACGGACTCGCGGGTCTTCTTGTGGAAAATGTTGAGGAAGAGCGGGTACGGATCGCTCGGCGCGAAGATCTCCTCCGAGGCGATGATGATCTCCTCGACGCGCTTGCCCACCGGCTCCGGCTCGAGCTCGCGCTGGTGCAGGTCGAGCGCCCAGGAGATCAGCCGATCCTCGTAGCCCGTCTCGGCGGACGGCGTCGCCCCAGCCAGGAGGGCCACGAGCAGCGCGTGCACGAGGGAGACTCTAACTCAGCCTCTTCGGCGCCCAACGAACGAAGCCGCGCGCCCGCTCCCAGGCCGTCGCCTGAAGCCCTGCCACGGAATCGAGGCTCTCGACGAAGCGCTGCTGCGGCGTGCGCCCCGGCCCGAGTGCCTCCACGACGGCGCTCCACTCGGTGAACAGCGCGTGTACCGGCGTCCCTGGCTTGACGTTGCGCCTCAAGTCGCGCGGCAGCCAGTCGCGGAACAGCCACGGCGAAAAACCGCGGCTGAAGTCGGTCCAGAGGAGCAGCGCCTCCTTCACCAGCTCCTCGCCGCGCCGGCCCACCACCCACGCCGTCAGCACGTGCCCTTCCGTGTCCGTGCTGCCTTCGAGGAACAGCCCCCCGTCCCCGATGGCGTGGCCCAGCAGCGCGTGAATCGCGGCCACCTCGTCCTCCCGGTAGCCGCGCAGGACATTCATCACCCGCACCAGCACCGCGGGCCCCAGCGCAGCCAGCACGTTGAAGTGGCTCGCCTGCAGCTCCACGCCGGGGATGGGCGTCACGCGCGCCAGATCCCGCTCCACGCCGATGACGCGCAGCGAGGGCTCGACGGCGCGCACCGCGTCCTGCAGCTCCTTCGTGGTGACAGGCGAGTCCCCGAAACCCACGTCCAGCACCAGGCCGCCCGGGCGAAGCACCCGCGCGCGCTCGTGACACACCCACGCGTCCAGCGCCGCGAGGCGGCCTGCGCGCGTCCGTGCACGGACAGGGCGATCGATGGTCAGGGGGCGACGACCCGCACGGACAGCGGCGTCGAAGCGGACGGCGGCGTGCCCATCGCGCCCGACGTGGTGGTGAGGAAGGCGCGCAGCGTGAAGTCCCCGTCCAGCTGCAGGCCGTTCGAGTCCTCCAGCGAGAAGTCCGCGTCGTAGGCCACGCTCTTCCCCGGCTCGAGCCGCAGCGTCGTCAGCGCGAAGGTGCACGCGCGGCGCTCGGACAGCCGGGCCACCACACGGCCGCCGGCGGTGACGGCCTCCACGTCGAACTGGCAGCCGGTGTTGAAGCGGAACACCTGCGCCTGGCTGGACGTGTTGGTCACCTCGAAGTGCACCTTCGCCACCGCCGTCTCCGCGTTGCCCGGGCACGGCGTGGTGATGCAGACGATGGTGTTGGGCTTCGAGGTGTAGCGCGCCGCGTCCAGCGTGACGCGCGCGGTGACGGCGTCGGCGGGGAGCGACACCCCATTCACCTTCGCGCTCGCCAGGCTGAAGCGCTCGCCGCGCCCCGTCTTGAAGGCCACCAGGCCCACGCGCGGGACGAAGGTCAGCTCGGTGAAGGCGGGCGGCGTGCAGAAGGCCACCGGATCCGGCTTCTGCTCGAAGGAGATGGTGCGCGTGTCCGCGAAGTCCTGCGCCGGCGTGGAGACGCGGACACCCGTGCCGCTCCGACGCACGGTGTACGTGGTGCACGTGCCTTCGCCCAGCGTCCAGGAGGTGCGCGCGTAGCCGAAGCGCACGAAGGGCACCCACTTCGCGCCGTTCCACATCAGCAGCGTGGAGGACGTGTCGCTCGCCGTGCCCACCCACACCGGGTGCGCGAAGACGCCGGAGAGGAGCGCCATGCCGTCGCCCACCTCCGTCAGCGTCACCGTGCGGGTGTTCATCGCCGAGGTGAAGGTCCAGGTGTTGCCTTCCTGCATCGGCAGCCACGTCGCCGCGCGGTTGGTGGCCGTCAGCTCGCCTTCCACCGTCTCCACGTCATCGACGCCGTCGTCCGCCCCCAGCATCGCCATCGCGTCGGGGCCTCCGCAGCCCGCCAGCGACACCGCCAGCACCGCCATCGACAGCCACAGGTTGCGCGTCATCGGGACACCCCCACGGTCTGAAATCGGGCGGGGTATGCCCAGCACCTACATCGAAGTCAACAGGGGTTAGAAGCGGTGTCACCCGGAGCCATCAGCGCCAGGTGACTTCCAATTCCACGCGCTCGGCGGCGGTCTTCTCCCACGAGGACGAGAGCTCGACGTGGAAGAGGGCCTGGCACAGCGAGCGGAAGAGGCCCACGTACACCTGAATGGGCAGCACCTCTTCCTTGAAGACGAGCTTCGCGGACGAGTCGTCGGACTCGGCGACGAGGCGGTGCCCGGGGGCGATCATCGGATTCAAGGTGGCGAGCAGCGGCTTGAAGAGGGCGCGCGGGCCGCCGGCCTTGAGGCCTTCCAGCGACTTGCCGAAGGGCGACTTGAGGAGCGCGTCCATCGTGTAGTGGCCGAGCTGCTCGAAGGCGTCGTCGACGCTGCGCCGCTTGGGGGCGAGCAGCTCCACGGCCTTCCACAGCATGCGCAGGAACTCGGGCGTCGGGTACGAGAGCGAGTCGACGTACGCCTTGGGCTCCTTCGCGGCCTTGCGCAGCTGCGGCTCGGCGGACGCGCCCACCAGGCGCAGCACGGCGGCGATGAGGGCGTTGAAGAACATGCCGCGCATGGTGTCGGACGGGCTGGTCCCGGCGATGCGGGCCTCGAGCTCTTTCTGGTCCAGCACGCCTTTGCGCTCGGCCTTCGTGGGCTTGAGCTCGTTGCTGGAAGAGCCTTCGCCCAGCTCCTCGAGGGTGGGCGCGGACTTGTCGGTGGAGTGGGTGACTTCGCCCGAAGCGGTCAACACCGGCTCCAGCTCCACGTCCTCGGGGAAGAGCTCCTTCATGAAGGCGGCGAGGTGGGCGCTGGTGGCGGGCAGCCGCTGCTTGGCGAGGAAGCCTTCGATGGCCTGCCGGAACTCGCCGGCCGTCTGGTAGCGGGACTCGCGATCGCGATCGAGCGCCTTCAAGACGATGGCGTCGAGGGACTTCGGCACCTGGCGGTCGAGCTGCGAGGGCGGGTGGATCGGCGCGCCCACCACGGCGCGCAGGGTGTCGGTCTCGTTGTCGCGCTTGAAGAGGCGCTCAGTGCAGAGGATTTCCCAGAAGACGATGCCCAGGCCGAAGACGTCGCTGCGCCCGTCGAGGTCCTTCCCGTAGGCCTGCTCGGGCGACATGTACGCGTACTTGCCCTTGATGATGCCGGTGGCGGTGCGCACCAGCTTGTTGGCGGCCTTGGCCACGCCGAAGTCGATCAGCTTCACCGCCCCGTTGAAGCCGATGAGGATGTTCTGGGGGCTCACGTCGCGGTGGATGAGATCGAGCGGCTGGCCCGACGGCGTCTTGGCCTGGTGCGCGAAGTCGAGCGCGTTGGCGGCGTCGGCGATGACGCGGCACTTGAGCGAGAGCGGCATGCCGCCCTTCGTCTCGGTGGCGTGGACGAGCACGTCGCGCAGGGACAGGCCGTGCACGTACTCCATCGCGATGTAGTACTCGCCCTTGTCTTCGCCGAGGTCGTAGATCTGCGCGATGTTCGGGTGCGTCAGCACCGCGGCGATGCGCGCCTCGTCGAAGAACATGTTGACGAACTCCTGGTCCTCCTTGAGGTGCGCGAGCAGCGTCTTCACCACCACCAGCTTCTCGAAGCCCGCCACGCCCTTCTGCTTGGCGAGCCACACTTCGCCCATGCCGCCGATGGCGAGCTTCTTGACGAGGGTGTACCGCCCGAGGACTTGAGACACGGCTGACGGTGAGGGGATAGCACGAGCCGGGAGGAAGTCGCGTGCGTGAAGGAGGCAACCGCGGACGCTCCGCCTGGAGCCCGTCGATCAACGCCCCCCGTCGGCGTCGCAGCGCTCGCAGGTGCCAACGTCGCTGAGGTTCCCGTTGGGATCCCTGCACCTCACAATCCCGGGCGCGCAGCACCTGCGAGTCTTCTCCGAGCACGAAGTCGCCCGCGTCCCTGCCACCGGGTCGTAGACGGGTGTTCGGCTGGCTCGGCCCGCGCCGAAAGCCCGTCGTTTGCGCGCCGTTGATTTGCGCCCCGGGCGCCGCCTGCCTATTTCATGTCCCGTGAGACTCCTGTGGATCCTGGCGGTCGCGCTGGTGGTGGCCGAGGCGCAGGCGCAGTCCCCCTCCGACTCCAGGGAGGTCCCGTGCGACAGCCCCCTCGCCCTGCGATGGTCCGCCGGGCTGCCGCAGGGAGCTTCTCCGTGAGTCTTCCGAAGGACCGCGACGCCGAGGTGGTGAAGCTGGACGAGCGCCGTCCACGCCCCCGGCTCGCGCAGCCCATCACCTCGCGCTCCACCTGGTGGGGTCGCTGGCGCACCATGGGCGCGGTCGGCCTCGCGATGATGTTCCACGACAGGGCGAAGCTGGCCGGCACCCTCTTCGGCGTCGTCTTCGCCGTGGTGCTGGGGAACTTCCAGACGGGCACCTTCCTCTCGCTGCTGCACAAGAACCGGATGTTCGTGGACAACACGCCGGTCGACGTGTGGATCGCCCCGCCCGGCACGCGCCAGTTCCTCTCGGCCAGCCCGCTCACCGACGCGCACCTGAACCGCGCCCGCGCCACCGACGGCGTGGAGTGGGCCGAGCCGCTGCTCGTCACCAACGTGCAGCTCAAGCTGCCCAACGGCGGCGGGGAGCTCATCTCCCTCGTCGGCACGCGCGCGCCCCGCTTCGCCGGGGGCCCGTGGAACCTCGTCGCCGGCTCCACCGACGCGCTTCGCCAGCCCGACGCGATGATCTTCGAGGACGCCGAGCGCGAGAAGTTCGGCGGGCTGAACCTGGGCTCCGTGCGGGAGGTCGGCGGCCGCAAAGTGCAGGTCGTGGGCTTCACCTGGGGACTGCTCCCCTTCGCGCCGTCGTACGCCTTCGCCGAGCTGGAGCTCGCGCGGGAGATCGCCCGCTTCCCGGCCGACAAGCAGTCCTTCGTCCTGGTGAAGGTGCGGCCCGACGCCTCACCGGAGGACGTGCGCACACGGCTGCAGCGCGAGCTGCCCGACACCCGCGTGCTGACGCGCCAGGAGTTTCTCGACGAGACCCTCACCTACATCCTCAAGGAGACGCAGATCGGCCTCTCCTTCGCGACCTCCACGTTGATGGGCATCCTCGTCGGGCTCATCACCGTCGCCCTGTCCATGTTCTCCACCGTCGTCGACAAGATGCGGCAGTTCGGCACGCTCAAAGCCATCGGGTCCACCAACGGCGACCTCGCGAAGCTGCTCTTCGTGCAGGCCGTCACCTACGGCGTGCTGGGCTCCCTCATCGGGCTGGGCGCGGTGTCCGGGCTGGTGCAGGGCATGCGCAACCCGCAGGTCACCCCCGTCCTCCCGTGGCAGTCCTACGTCATCACCTTCGTCGCCGCGGTGCTGGTGTGCGTGGCGGCGTCGGTGCTGGCGCTGTGGCGTCTCCGGAAGCTCGAGCCCGCGATGGTGTTCCGATGACGAGCGCGACTTCCGCGGTGCGGCTCGAGGGCCTCACCAAGACGTACGGAGAGGGCGCGCTGGCCTTCCAGGCGCTCAAGGGCATCGACCTCGAGGTGCGTCAAGGCGAGTTCCTGATGCTGGTCGGCCCGTCTGGCAGCGGAAAGACGACGCTGCTCTCCATCCTGGGGTGCGTCCTGACGCCCAGCACCGGGAAGGCGTGGCTCTTCGGCGAGGCGATTCACGGGCGCGACGAGGCCGAGCTGCCCGACCTCCGCCTCTCGTACATCGGCTTCATCTTCCAGGGGTACAACCTGCTCGACGCCCTCACCGTGCAGGACAACGTGGTGCTGCCGCTCGAGCTGCGCGGCTACTCGCACCACGACGCGGTGAGGGAAGCGCGCGAGGTGCTGGCCGCGGTCGAGCTCTCCGACAAGCTCGATCGCCTGCCGGCCGATCTCTCCGGCGGTCAACGGCAGCGCGTGGCGGTGGCCCGCGCCGTCGCGGGGAGACCGCCGCTCATCCTCGCCGACGAGCCGACGGCCAGCCTCGACGCGGAGACGGGCATGGCCGTGACGCAGCTGCTCAAGAAGCTGTCGGCGGAGCGCGGGCACACCGTGGTGGTGGTGACGCACGACAACCGCATCTTCCACCTGGCCGATCGCATCGTGCACATCGAAGACGGGCTGCTGGTGCCCAGGAGATGAGGAGGACAGTGGCATGACTCCAACAAGAAGGCGGCTGGCGATCGTGGGCTTCTCGCTGCTCCTCGGGACGTGCGGCGTGCAGCTCGCCCGCGGCGCCCTGGCCGCGCCGGTGACGCAACCCATCCAGAAGGACGTGCTCAAGGCCGGGCGCGAGGCGAAGTCGCGCGTGGGAGGCCCCGACGAGCGGCTGCCGCTGGCCCCGCCTGGGTCCCACCTCGTCGGCGGCAACGGCGTGGTCGAGCCCGCGCAGCGCGAGACGAAGGTGGCCGGCCAGGTGACGGGCGTGGTGAAGGAGGTGCTGGTGAAGGAAGGCGACCACGTGAAGGCCGGCGACCTCCTGGTGCGGCTGGCCGACGGCGTGGAGGCAGCGACGCTGGCCGCGGCCGAGGCCGAGCTCGCCGCCGAGCGCGCCACCCTGGCGCGGACGCTCAAGGGGCTGCGCGTCGAAGACAAGGACGCGGTGGCCGCCGAGGCGCAGGCGGCGAAGTCGCGCGCCGAGCTGTCCGCGGACGTCCTCAAGCGGACCGAGCAGCTCGCGAAGTCCGGGGCCGCCACGCCCGACGAGCTGGAGCGCGCCCGGCGGCAGGCCCAGGCGGATCAGGCCACCTTCCAGTCCATCGACGCCCGGGCCCGCGCCGCCGAGGCGGGCAGCCGCAGCGAGGACATCGCGTTCGCGCGCGCGCGCGTGCTTGCGGCCGAGGCGCGGGTGGCCCAGGCGCGCGCGGCCCTGGAGCGCCTCGCGGTGACGGCGCCGCTGGACGGCGAGGTGCTCCAGGTGAAGGTGCGGCCGGGCGAACTCTATTCCTTCCAGGGCGTCGAGCCGCTGGTGGTGATGGGCGACACCCGCACGCTGCGGGTGCGCATGGACGTGGACGAGCGCGACGTGGCGAAGGTGCGGCCAGGCGCGCCGGCCTTCGTCCGCGCGGACGCCTGGGGCGAGCGCCGCTTCGCCGGCAAGGTGGTGGAGGTCGCCCGCCGCTTCGGCCGGAAGAACATCCGCACGGACGATCCCGTGGAGAAGAACGACACGAAGATTCTCGAGACCGTCATCGAGCTCGACACCAACGAACTCCTCATCCCCGGTCAGCGGGTGACGTGCTTCGTCGCCGCCGCGCCCGACGCCACCTGACTCCATGAACGAGTTCGAGCTCATCGACGCCTTCGTCGCGGCCTTCCACCCGCCGCCGCCGCCGCTCGGCCCCGGAGACGACTGCGCGGTGCTGCCTCCGACGAAGGCCACCACCTGCGTCACCACCGACGCCGTGGTGGAAGGCGTGCACTTCACCCGGCGCGCCTTCTCCTTCGAGGACGTCGGGCACAAGGCGCTCGCGGTCAACCTGTCGGATCTCGCCGCGATGGGCGCGCGCCCGACGTGGGCCCTCTGCGCGCTGGGCCTGCCCACGGACGTCACGGTGACGCAGCTGCGCGCGGTGGCCAGGGGCATGGCCGCGCTCGCGAGGCTGCATGAGGTGCAGCTCCTCGGCGGGAACGTCACTCGCGCGAAGCAGCTGTCCCTCACGCTGACGCTGGCAGGAGAAATTCCGCGAGGGCGCCGGCCGCTGCTGCGCTCGGGCGCGAAGCCCGGGGACGTGCTGTACACGTCGGGCTTTCTGGGAGACGCGGCGGCGGCGCTGCACCTCGCCACGCGCCGCAAGCCCGTGCCGCGCGCGTTGGCCCTGGCGCAGCGCCGGCCCGCGCCGCACCTCGCCTGGGCCCAGGCCGCCGCGCCCTTCGCCTCCGCGGCCATCGACGTCTCCGACGGGCTGGTGCAGGACCTGGGGCATGTGTGCGTCGCGTCGGGCGTGGGCGCAGACGTGGAGGGCGAGGCGCTCCCCCTCTCCCCGTCGCTGCGCGACGCCCTCGCGCCCGAGCTCGCCCGGCAGCTCGCCCTCACCGGCGGAGAGGACTACGTGGTGCTGGCCACCGTGCCCGAGCGTCGCGCCGCCGCCTTCGAGCGCGCGATGGAGCAGCTGAGACTCGACGTCCACCGGCTGGGGCGCCTGTCGAAGGTCCCCGGCGTGCGCGTCGACGGCCTGCCCTTCCGCGGCCCAGGGGGCTTTCAGCACCGCGTGTGAACGACGACGTGTTTGTCGGCGGGTCTCACGGCGCGAGCCGGGCGGCCCATCGCTTCTGTCACGGAGCTGCCACGCCCGCGCGACGACGGGCGCCAGGGCAGGAGGGCCTGCGTGTCGCAAGCTGTTGCCCGTGCCTGCAGGCGTTTGGTCGCCGGACTGCGCGGTCTTCTGCGCAGTCCGACGCTGCGGCTCATGTGAATCCGCACCTCCGCGGCCCGGCGCGCCGGTTGCTCCGCTTCTCACCCCCATGACGGCCCCCTCTCCGGTCACTGGCCCCGACGTGCAGGAGTCTGGTACAGGGCGCCGCGTGTCCGAGGACGTGCCGAAGAAGCCGGGGCTGCTCAAGCGCCTGTGGAGCTCATGGGCGACCCGCAGCCTCGCGGTCGGCGCGGTCGCGACCGCCATCGACCTCGCCGTCGGCGTGACGCTGCTCACCGTCGGCGTCTCCACCCTCATCGCCGCGCGAGTGGGCGTCGCCATCGGCAGCACCTTCACCTTCGCCGCCAACCGCTACTTCGCCTTCAAGGAGCACAACCCCAACGTCACCACCCGTTCGCTGGTCTTCATCATCAGCATGGGCGTAGCGGTGACGGCTGGCAGCGCGCTGGCCGCCGACTTCGTGCCCGCCTTCCTCCTCCTGCCGTGGATTGGCGGGGTGAGCTTGCTGACCCTGAGCATGCCCGCGCAGATCCACTGGCTGCGCAAGAGCGACCCAGACCTCAAAGGCCAGGTGATCAAGTTCGTCGTCAGCACGAGCGTGTCGATGTGGGCGCACGGCCTGCTGGTGGAATGGCTGCGCGACAGGGTGGGCGTGCCCTTCGCCATCAGCAAGATGGCGGCGGATCTGGTCGTCTTCACCTTCGTGCAGTTGCTGCTGCTGCGGTACCTGGTCTTCAAGAAGAAGCCGGCCAGCACCGAGCCCGGGGCCGCGGACGTCACCGTCGAGCCGTCGTCGAGCTCCCCCTAGTTCTTCTCTTTCGGCGCCAGCACCAGGAAGAGCGCCTTCGCCTGGGACTCCGAGGCACAGCGATATTCCTGCACCTTGCCGTTCTCCCGCTGGACGCGGATGATCCACACGTCATCTTCGTGCGTCAGCGTGGGGCGGGCATTCTCGAGGGCCATGCGAGCAGAAACAGCACGCCGCGTGCCGAAAGGTACGACCCGGATTTCAGGAAGTTGTCGCCGGCCTCGACACTGCGCCCACACAAGCTGCGGAGCCACCCTGCAAGTTTTCGCTAGTGGCTGGAGGGCCACTCCCACGCGCTGCGGTAGCCGCCAGCGGCCTGCACCGCGTCCTGGAACGCCGCATAGAATTCGTGCCCCGACAGCGTGGCCGAGTCACCGACGACGAAGAGGTGGCGCCGTGGCCGGGTGATGGCGACGTTCATCCGGCGCAAGTCCTCCAGGAAGCCCACCTGCTGCTCCGTGTTGCTGCGCACCAGCGACACCAGCACGGCGTCTTTTTCCCGGCCCTGGAAGGCGTCGACGGTGTCCACCTCCACGTCGGGCACGTCGGCGAGCCGCTCGCGGATGAGGGACGCCTGCGCACGGTACGGCGTGATGACGGCCAGCTCTTCCGGCGCGAGTCCGGCGGCCAGCAGCTCCCGCGCGCGCGCCACCACGAGGTCCGCTTCACCCTCGTTGCGCAAGGACTCGGCGCCCGGTGCCTTCGACTCCTCGAAGCCCTTGCCGGCGGTGTCGAGGAAGAGGACCGGCGGCGCGTCGACGTGGGCGCCGGAGGAGAGGACGTCCTTCAGCGTCCGCGCGGCCACCGACGGATGCGCGCGCAGCTGCCCCTGGTACATGCGCTGCGAGGGGAACGTCATGATGGCCTCGTGCATGCGGTATTGCTCCTTGAGCATCCGCTTCACCTCGTCGCCGTAGTCGGTGAGCAGCCGCTCGAAGAGGGACGTCCCCAGGCCCTTCTCCTGCGCCTCCAGCGAGAGGACGGTGGGCGCGAGCTGCTGGGGATCGCCGGCCAGCACCACCGTCGGCGCCTTCAAGAAGGCCATCAGCGCGAGCGGCTCCGCCGCCTGCGTCGCCTCGTCCAGAAGCGCCACGTCGAACGACTCGCTGCGCAGGAGGTGGGAGTCGAGCATCGCGCACGTCGCGCACACCACCTGCGCGTTCCCCAGCACCGCGGCGACGGCCTTCCGTTCCAGCGCCCGCGCCTCGTCCATCAGCTTGCGCGCCTCGGCCTGGGCCTCCCGGGCGTTGGAGAAGCGCTCCCGGCTGCGGCCCCGGGTGCGCTGCTTGCGCGCGTAGCCGAGGAGCTCGAAGGCCTCTTCGAAGAGCTGCCGGGCGATCTTCCTGTCCGCGTGCGCCTCCACCTTCAGGTCGAGCGTGTGCTCCTGGAGGCGCGGCAGCACGCGCGCCGGATGGCCGATGCGCAGGGCGTCGAGGCCGGCGTCGAGGCAGAGCTCGAGCAGGCGATCGACGGCGGCGTTGCTGGCGGCGGTGCACAGCAGGCGTTTGCCGCGGCGAGCCCACTGCACGGCGATCTCTGCCAGCACGGTGGATTTGCCAGTGCCGGGCGGTCCGTGCACCAGCGCCACGTCGCGCGCAGACAGCGCCAGCGCCACGGCCTCGGTCTGCTCGACGTTGAGCGGCCGCGACGGCTCGAAGGCGGGCGCCTTCTCGAAGCGTGGTGGTTGGTTGCCGAGGACCACCTCACGGCGATCGCGCTTGAGGCCGTGGTCGTAGCTCTTCCACGTGGTGAGGGCGGACTTCGCGCGCTCCCAGGTGACGTCGTTGGCGACCAGATCGATCCGCAGCCGGCCTTCGCTCATCCAGTCCGGCGGGGGACGGTCGAAGGCGATCTCCAGCGAGGTGCGCGTCGAGCGCGAGACGGTGCCGGCGGGCGCGTCCTCCACTTCCGCCTTGCGCGGCGCGACGGAGACGAGGTCGCCGGGTGAGAAGCGCGCCGAGAGCGGGCCCCTTCGCTCGTGGGTGAAGGTGACGAGGTGCCGCCCGCCGAGGCCGACGGAGAACTCCTGCGCTTCGACGTCCAGCAGCACCAGCCCGCGCGCGGCCAGTTCGGCGAGGGGCAGCTGCGCCTTGTCCAGCGCGAGGCGCTCCCGTTCTTCCTGCTTCTCGAGATCGAGCAGGTGGGCGAGGCGATCGAAGTGGCGCTCGTCGCGGGACATGGTGCTTCAGCCGATCGTATGCGCGGCGCACAGGCAGGGGAACGCGCGGCGCTGGCCGAACGACGGGGAGGTAGCCTGTGCCGGGTGTGGATCCTCCGGGCCATTCCCTTCGCCCTGCCGCAGCTGTTGCTGCTGCTCTTCATGCTCGGGAAGTTCGACCTCCTCGGCGGCTTCAACCGGACCGACGCGGGCATGAACACCGTGATGGCGCTCTTCGTGCTCGCGCCCGTCGCCGCGGCGCTGTGGTTCCTGAGCGAGTCGGTCGCGGCGGTGGTGGAAGCGCTCCGCAAGAAACAGCGGGTCGCCTTCCTCGTCCCGGCGATCGCGCTGGGCACGCGGCTCGAGGCGCTCGGCGTCGGCGCCTACCTGCTGAGCCAGGCGAAGCTGTGAAGGGCCCGCGCAAAGGCGGAGCATTCCTGGCGCTTCGCCGTTACGGTGCCGCGCAATGAGCACGCCCCCCGCGTACAGCAACCGGCTCGCCAGGGAGCCCTCGCCCTACCTCCGTCAGCACGCGACCAACCCGGTGGACTGGTACCCCTGGGGTGAGGAGGCGCTCGCGCGCGCGAAGCAGGAGGACAAGCCCATCCTCCTCTCGGTCGGCTACTCGGCGTGCCACTGGTGCCACGTGATGGCGCACGAGTCCTTCGAGGACGAGGCCACCGCCGCGGTGATGAACCGGCACTTCATCAACGTGAAGCTCGATCGCGAGGAGCGGCCGGACGTCGATCAGCTCTACCAGGGGGTGGTGCAGTTGATGGGGCGGGGCGGCGGCTGGCCGTTGACCGTCTTCCTCACGCCCGACCTGAGGCCCTTCTTCGGCGGCACCTACTTCCCGAAGACGCCGCGCCACGGGCTGCCGGCCTTCAGCACCCTGCTCGAGAACGTGGCGCGGGCGTGGACGACGGAGCGCGCAGAGCTGGAGCAGCAGGCCGAGGCCTTCAAGGAGGGCCTCACCGAGTTCGCCTCGTACGGCCTCGACGCGACGCCCGGCACGCTGAAGGCTGACGACGTGGTGAGCGCGGCCCGGCACCTCTCCCGGCGCGTCGATCGCGTGCACGGCGGCTTCGGCCACGCAGGCCCGAAGTTCCCCAACCCGATGAACGTGGCGCTCCTGTTGCGCGGGTACCGGCGCTCGGGCGACCCGCAGTTGCGAACCGACGCGCTGCTCACCCTCGAGAAGATGGCGAAGGGCGGCCTCTGCGATCACCTCGGCGGCGGCTTCCACCGCTACTCCGTCGACGAACGTTGGCTGGTGCCGCACTTCGAGAAGATGCTGTACGACAACGCGCAGCTGCTGCACCTCTACTCGGAGGCGTTTCAGCTCGCCCCCCGCCCGCTGTGGCGCACCACCGTCGAAGCGACAGTCGCGTACCTCGCGCGGGAGATGAAGGACGAGGGCGGGGCCTTCTTCGCGGCGCAGGACGCCGACAGCGAGGGCGAAGAAGGGAAGTTCTTCGTCTGGCGGCCCGAGGAGCTCGTCGCAGTC
The DNA here is from genome assembly GCA_040752975.1 of Myxococcota bacterium. Classification (GTDB taxonomy): domain Bacteria; phylum Myxococcota; class Myxococcia; order Myxococcales; family Myxococcaceae; genus JADLDB01. Next base: position 21,957 of record JBFMHF010000038.1, on the reverse strand, counting down.
CTCGGCCGGGACGACGGCGCCCTCGTCGCCGCGCACTTCGGGGTGAAGGACGGCGGCAACTTCGAGCACGGCGCGTCCGTGCTGGAGGTGGTGAAGGACGCGGAGGCGCTGGCGGGGGAGCTGGGGCTGGGGGTCGAGGCGGTGCAGCGGAGACTCACCGAGGCGAAGGCGAAGCTCCTCGAGGCGCGCGGCCGCCGGGTACCTCCCGGGCGCGATGACAAGGTGCTGGCCGGGTGGAACGGGCTCTTGATCCGCGGCCTGGCCTTCGCTTCCCGTGTCTTCGGGCGCCGTGACTGGGCGGACCTCGCGACACACGCCGCGGACTTCGTGCTGACGAAGCTGCGCTCTCCCGACGGGCGCCTGTTCCGCAGCTGGCAGAAGGGCGCGCCGCGCCTCGACGGAGTGCTGGAGGATTACGGCGACGTGTGCGCGGGGCTGGTCACGCTCTACCAGGCGACCTTCGCGCCCCGCTTCCTCGAGGCGGCGGAGCAGCTGGCGGACCTCGCCTCCGAGCTGTTCTGGGATCACACCAGGCGCGCGTACCTCGCCGCGCCGAAGGGCACGGGCGACCTGCTGGTGCCGACGTACGCGCTGCACGACAACGCCTTCCCGTCGGGAGCGTCGTCACTCACCGAGGCGCACGTCGCCCTGGCGGCCCTCACCGGACGCGCGCGGCACCTCGATCGCGCCGCCGCGTACCTCGAGAAGATGCAGCGCCCCCTCACCGACAGTCCCATGGCCTACGGGCACCTGTGGCTCGCGGCCGACGCGTACCTCGACGGCGCGGCGGAGGTGACGTTGGTGGGCCGGGGGACGAGCCTGGACGCGCTGCAGCGCGTGATGGACTCCACGTACCTCCCGACGGTGGCGCTCCATCGACTGGAGGCGGGGGCGAGCGTCCCTGCCGTCGCCGCCGAGGTGCTGGCCGAACGAAAGGCGCGCGGAGATGCCTCGGCCTACCTGTGCCGGAACTTCGCCTGCCAGCAGCCCGTCGCCTCGGTGGACGAGCTGCGGGCGCTCCTCGGCCCGCTGACGGCGAAGTGACCGTCAGTACAGGGTGCGTCGACCAAATGAGTCTGGCGCGCGCGGCCGACCTCATGGGGCGCAGCGTGTCGTCTGCAGCGCTCGGCGTGTGGGCCCCAGGAAGAAGCAGCGCCGGTAGCGTCAGCGAGGCGCCGTCCACAAGCTGACGCGAATCTCGTCGAGGTCCGCGGCCACCTTTCTGCGGACCACCTCCTCCACGCAGTCATTTCTCTCCATCACCCACGCGAGGCGGAGCCGCACGACCTCGTCGAGGATGGCTCGCGCTTCCTGGTGAACGGCTCTCCCGCTACGCAGAGCGGCCGCCTGAGCGCGCGAGAACCCGCCCGCGTACGTGGACCTCTCGGGAAAGCCGTCCCCCAGCTTCGCCAGGCGCTCGCGCACGGCCTCGACGGCGGCTCGCCACTGCCGTGGGAGCTCGGTGAAGGCCGTAAGAGCCGGGTGTGTTCGGCAGTCCGGCAGGTGCTCGAGCGCCCAGCCCGAGAGGCTCGCATCGCCCGACGCGTCGGCCGCGCGAAGGAGGTCCGTCAGCACCTGGCCCAACTCCACCGCGAGGAGCGTTCCTTCGAGCAGCTCGAGGCGGGCTTCCAGTCTCCGCAGCTCGCCGCTGTTGGCGCTCGCCTCCTGGTCGAGCCGATAGCGGAGGAAGTGCTCCAGCGCCAACGACGGCGTCAGGTCGACGACCCTCTCGCCGAGGAGCCCTCGCTGGTGAATCTCGTACACGCAGCGCAGGCCCGCCTGCGCCTTTTCCTGCACGTCGGCGGCGAAGATGACGTGCTCGAGATCGACGACGATGCGGAGGCCTGTCGAGGAACGTTCGAGGCGGGGACCAGGGGTGCCCACCAACGCCCGCGCCTCACACAGCTCTGCCAGCCGCTCCACCGCGGCGCTCCAGGTCACGCCGGGGGGCAGCGCGTTGACGACGACCTGCGCCCGCTGCTCGACGCGCCCGGCTTCGACTTCTACGGTGGGCCAGAGCGTGACGGCCCCGTGCGGCGTCGCCAGTTCGAGCCGCTGGCCGAGGGGCATTTCGAGCCGGACTCCTCGGGGGAGGAAGGCGCGCGGGCGGTGCACCGTGTGGTGCCACGCCTCTCGCAACACGGCGTCCGTCTCGAACGGAAGCCGCAGGGCGCACTCCCCCAACCTGCCGCTCAGAAGCAGGTAGGGGATCCGCGCGGGCAGAGGACTGTCTGCCCACTCTGGCTCGGAGTGGCTCGGCAACATCAAGCCTGCGAGCCGGGTGAGCCGAAAGTGCGCAACCCCCTGGGCCCCCGCCGACGCTTCGATCAGCGGCGCCGCGAGGGCCACCCCCAGATCGGCGGCCGCCTGCTGCAGCTCCGCGTCGGAGATCGCTGTGCCGCTCGAGCGCTCGCGCAGCGCCTGGATGGACTTCGGCTCGCCATCTGGCCCGGCTCCCACACGCTGGAGCGCGCGCAAGAGCCACCGCTCCGCGACTGTGAGGCCGTCCCGCACGTCGACGAGCGTCCCACCCGCGGGTAGATGGGTCCTGAGTGGCACGGGGAGCCCTGTCGGTCGCGGACGAGCCCCCTGGGCACGGTCGAGCTCTTCCCACGCCCGGGCCGCCCCTCGCTCATCTCCCAGGTGACTGAGCGCCGCAGCTCTCAACCGGCGGGCCTCGGGCGTCTGGAGCGAGCGGAAGTCCTGCAGACAGCGGGAGATCCGGTTTGTGCCGGGCCGGCCGGGTTCGGGCGCCACCCACCCGCGCTCCGCGTATGCGAACCAGGCGGACGTGAGCGCGGCGGCGAAGCGCTCGAAGTCGGAGGGCGCGGGAGGGCCCGGGGGCGGCGGTGGGGTGGGCGAGGGCAGCACCACTTCCGCGAGAACCGTCGGCTGGTCCGCCGTGGCGGGCGGCTCGTCGGCCGTTCCCCTCAGGCGCGCGAGCTGTGCGCGCAAGGCCGTGACGCGTGCCTCGGCCTCGGCCAGCTCCGAGCGCCTCGGGCGAAACAGCCGGACGTCCTCGAGCGCTGACTCCGCGTCCGAGAGTTCCCGCTGAAGCGCCGAGAGTCGATCCTCAGCCATGCCCCGCGCTCTCCGTCCGACGACGCCGCGCGACGCGCGAGTCGCGGAAAGCACCCTTCTTCCGCGACCGGCCGACCAGTCCAGGCATGTCGGTGACCTCCCGACAGCCCCGCACTCTACGGTCTGTTTGGTCATTTCGACCCGATGACAGCACTGAAGCAGCGTACACTCCTTCGGGCTCTGGTCGGGGAGGAGTGGATGAGCGACGCCCTCGTCACGCTGTATTCGGGAAGCGACCTGGGGCTCGTTCAGCAGCTCGTCGACGAGCTCCGGAACCTGGGCATCCGCGCGGTGGTAGTGGACGGCGACGGAGGGACTCGCCAGGTGAACGTCGCTCCGGCCGACGTCGCCCGGGCCGCGACGCTCCTGGCCGAGTTTCTCCCGCAGGGCGGCGTGCGGGCCTCGGCGCCCCGGCCCAGCGCGCCCCAGCCGCTCCAGCCCCCGCCAGCTCCGGCGCCGCCACCCGCCGAGCTCACGCCGCTGACGCCGTCGCCACCGGCCGCCCCGCCACCACCCGCTCTTCCGCCGCCACAGCGCAAGCCCGTGTCCCTCTGGAGAGTGCTCGCGGGCCTCGCCTTCGCCTGGGGCGCGACGATGTGGGCGGGCCGGTGCGCGCGAGGCGTCAGCGACAGCTTCCCGCGCACCCCACCCAGGGCTCAGGCCGTCACCGCGCCCATCGTGGTGAAGGACTACAACTTCCGCTTCAAGCCGCCGGGGCCGGGGTGGATCCAGCTCGACGCGAAGAAGGTCAGCCCCGTCGCCGCCGTCGTGCTCAAGCGGGATTCGCCCGAGCTGATGATCATGATCATCGGGGAGAAGGGCTTCGACCGCTCCGTCACCGCCGCGACGGTCCTCGAGGTGGTCCGCAGCAAGATCGAGCCGCTCCTCGTCGAGCCGCTTGCAGAGCCGACCGAGGTCGAGGTCGCCGGATTGAAGGGGCTCCAGCGCCGCGCCGTCTTCAAGCCGACGGCCGGTCCGATCAAGATGGTCCATTACAACACGGCCATCGTCTCGCGCGGCTTCGCGTGGCAGATCCTCGTCAACGGCGCGCAGCACGACGAGGCGGCGGTGCGCCAGGTGCTCGCGGCGCTCCCGACCTCCTTCGAGCTCATCGACCCGAAGCTCACCGCGTCCGTCGAGCACGTTCCCCCGCCACCGTTCGAGGCGCCGGGCCTGGGACTCGAGGTGGCGCTCCCGCTGGGCTGGGCTCCCCTCCCGCCCGAGGAGGCCAGGAAGAGCTACCCCCGCGCGCTGTACGTGGCCGCCTGTGAGGACGAGCGGACCTTTGCGCTCTATGCGCTGCCGCTCCGCGGCGCCCCCTTCAGCCGCGACGCCCTCGAGCGCACAGGCTTGAAGCTCTTCAACCTGAGCCCCCAAGGCCTGCCGCGAAGGGAGCTCCAGGTGGGGGGCGCCGACGCGGTGGAGTACGTGACTCCCCTGGACAGGGGCGACGGGACCAACACCTTCACCTTCGTCTTCAACGGCGACACCCCCTTTCTCGCGCTGGAAGGGGCGCGCAGCCGGGCGTCCTGTGCGCCTGCGCTGCCCCTGCTGGTGACGAAGGCCCCCCGCGGAGAGCCTCCGCCGCCTGCGCCCGGGCTCTACACGCTGCTCGGCAAGGTGCTGGCCGAAGATCGCGACGCCGACGGGGCGATCGTCGCCTTCACCGCCGCGCTGCGGCAGAAGCCCGACGACTACGACGCCGCGTGGGGGCTGGTGGGCCTCGGCGAGAAGCTGGGCGCCCACCAGCAGGTGACGAAGGCCTTCACCGGCGTGCTGAAGGGGCGCGCGCGATCCGACGCGATGCACACCGTCTTCGCCTGGCACCTGGGCCACTCCGGGCAGCGGGCGCGGGCCCTCGCGCAGTACGACGCCACCTTCAAGGCGGGGCTCAACGACGACGAGGTCTTCTCCGACTACGTCCACCTCCTCGAGGAGACGCGCGACCGGACGAAGGTGTGGAAGGTGCTGAAGGCCTACCAGAAGGACCACGACACCCCGCGCGTCGCCGTGCTCGAGGCGGGCATCCTGAGCCGCCAGGGCCAGACGAAGAAGGCCATCGCGCTGCTGGAAGAGCGAGCGCGCGCCGACGCGCGGCCGGACCTGGTCTCGATGTTGATGGCGCTCCTGCAGAACTCCAACCGCGACGAAGAGGCGCTGGCCTGGGCCGACCGCTCGACAGAGGCCTACGGGCCCAACGCCGAGGTGCTGGCCGTGCGCGCCGAGAGCGAGCTTCAGCTCGAGCGCTACGCCTCCGCGCGGAAATCCTGCGAGAGCGGCCTGCGCCTCTCCCCCGGCCACGAGCGGCTCTCTCGCCTGCTGGACGTCGCGATGGATCGCCTGGGGCAGGGGAACAACGCCGGCATCCGGGAGCCGATCGATCCGGTGCCGCTCCCGGCGGGGCTGCCCGTCGCGCCGCCGCTCGCCCAGGAAGACAACGAGACGACGTACCAGCTCTGGGGGCGGGCGATCCGCTTCGAGCCCCAGAAGACGTACACCCAGACGGACTACCTGCGAGTCGTGGTGCGCAGCGAGCGCGACGTCGAGTCCTTCTCCACCATGGCCTTCACCTATGACCCGCGCTACGAGACGGCCTTCCTCAACTCGCTGCGGGTGCTGGACGCCCAGGGGAAGGAGCTCGGCCGCACGCGCGCCGAAGACTGCTACCTCGCGGACGCGGCGAACGAGGACTCAGCGAACAGCTCTCGCACGCTCTACGCGCCGGTGCCCGGCCTGGTGGTGGGCGCCACCATCGATCTGGTCTTCAGCACCCAGCGCCTCACCGCCCCACGGGCCATGCCCTTCTCGGATTTCAGCTTCAGCCGATCGCGGCCGGTCCGGCTCGCCGTCCTGTCGGTGGAGGGCGCGCTGTCCGAGGTCCGCTTCCATCACGCGCAGGGCGTGGAGCAGGGGGCGAGCGCCGCGTCGCACCGGCTCTTCTTCGTCAAGGCGCCGCCGCAGCTGGCCTACGAGGCCTTCGGCCTCGACTACACGCGCATCGCGCCGGTGGTGTGGATGACCGACGGCGCCGCCACCTGGGAGAAGGAGCTTGCGCAGTACAGAAAGGACCTGGGGGCGCTGCTCGAGCCCGACGACACCACCGCCGCGCTGGCGAAGTCCCTCGTCGCCCGCGTGCCCGCGGACCAAAGAGCCGCCGCCCTCGCCCGCCACGTCAGCCAGAACATCGTCTACAAGGCGATCGAGTTCGGCCGCGGCGCGCAGATCCCCCGGCCGTCGCCCGAGGTGCTCAAGCGGAAGTACGGCGACTGCAAGGACCAGTCGCTCTTGTTGTGGAAGCTGCTCACCGCCGCAGGCATCGAGGCCGACCTGGCGCTGGTGCACACGGACAGCGTGCTGCTGCGGGAGGTGCCTTCGCTCGATCAGTTCAACCACATGATCGTCCACGTGCCGTCCCTGCCCGCGAAGTTCGTCGACCCGACGGATCGCTGGGAAGATCCCTCGCGGGGCACGCCGGGCCTGGCCGGCCAAGAGGCGCTTCTCGTGCGGGCAGGCACGCCCCGCTTCGTCACCATCGAGCGGCTGCCGTCCACCGAGCCCGAGGTGCAGGTCGAGCGCGAGCTGGTCCTCGATGGAGACGATCTCGAGGTGCACGAGACGGCCGAGCTGCGCGGCTGGCTGGCCTCCACGCTGAGGAGCGAGCTGGCGGGCGCCAGCCCCCGCGTCCGTGACGAGCGCCTCGCCGCGTGGCTGGGCGCAGGCACCACCGTCCAGGCGGTGAAGCTGGAGGACCTCGACGACGTGCAGCGGCCGCTGCGGATCGACGTGAAGTACCGTGCGCACCGGGCGCTCCAGCGCGTGGGCGCTGACACGATGGTGACGCCTCCCTCCGCGTGGGAGCAGGCGCGGATGAGCGCCCAACGCCATGAGCGCCGGCTGGGGCCCTGGGCCGTACGCTTCCCCTTCCGCCTCACCACGCTGACGTGGGTGAAGCCCCGCCCCGGTGAAGTCGTCCGCGCGGTGGAGCCCCACGAGGTGGACAACGCCATGCTGCGCTTCACGGTGGAAGGCCAGTCCCGCGGAGGGACGGTGGGCCGCGCCTTCACCTACGAGCGGCTGCGCAGCGACGGGCCCGCGCAAGGCTACGACGCCTGGTGGAAGGCCAACGAGGGCGCCCTGGAGGCCCTCACCCAACCCTTCGTGCTGGAGGCGGGGTCCCGCCAGGCCGCCGGCGCGAAGTGAAGGACGGTAGGACAACCTGACACCTCGCGGTGTCAGTCGCCGTCGCTCGCGTGCATGGGCGGAGCGGGCGTGCGAGCATTCCTGGTACGGGAGCCCACATGATCTCCAAACTCCGCAGCAAGCCGGTGGTGGCGAAGAGCATCTCACGGAGTGCCAGCCCGCTGAGGAGAGCGCCGTCGTCAGCCGCCAAGCGCATCGGCGGCGCCGTCAGCAGCTTCCAGGCCTCGGCCAGCAAGGGCGCGGGCAAGCCGCTGGAGGCCACCCGCAAGCTGCGCGAGCGCAAGGAGGCCCTCGCCGACTTCTGGCACCTGCGCAGCGCGCTCCAGAAGAAGGACAAGGGCAAGGCGCTCGAGCAGGCCAGGAAGATCGCCGACCGCCTCCACGTGGCCATCGGCAGCGGGGCCAAGACGGCGAAGCAGGTGCTGACGCTCATCGGACGGCAGGTCATCTCGCCGGACTTCAACTTCACGCACCCCTTCCAGGTGCGCGACATCTTCGCCGCGGCCTACCGCCCAGGCGGACGAGCGGTTCCGAACGACCCGGATCCGACCGCGATGCGCGTCTGAAGCGGCCTCAGCCTGGCAGAGTCTTGAGCAGGCAGCGGACGGCGCTGCGCACGTTCTCGGATTGCTCCACCAGTGAGGGCATGGCGCCCTGCGGCTGCTCGACCTCCGCCACCCGAGCCCGCGCGCGCTCCACCTGGCCCTGCGCCACCTCGAGGTGGCCGCGACACAGACCCAGGACGGCGTGGAAGTGCGCGTCGGTCACCGCGGCCAGCGCCGCTTCGGCTTCCTCGAGCAGATCCTTCGCCTCGCCTTCCCGGCCCAACGCCGCCAGCGCCGCCGCCCGGTGCCCCAGCGCCACGCCCAGGTAGCGACGGTCGTTGACCGCGCGGAACGCCGCCAGCGCCTGCCCGAAACGCTGCTCCGCCTCCAGCGGTTGCGCTGACTCGAGCGCCATCAACCCCAGCTGGTACAGGCCGATCGCCTCGAAGCGCGCGTTGCCCGTCTCCCGGTGGATGGCCAGGGCCTTGTCCAGGAGGGCGCGGGCCTCGTCGGGGCGATCCGACGCGCTGGCGAGTGAGGCCAGGTTGGACAGCACCATGCCCTCGCTGCGGCGATTGCCCACCTCGCGGTGGATGCGCAGCGCGTCTTCGAACAGCTTGCGGGCCTGGGCCGCGTTCTTCTTCTCATGCTGGTAGCTGCCGAGGTTGGCCAGCACGATGCCCTCGAAGCGGCGATCGCCCACCTCGCGGTGAATGCCCAGCGCGCGCTCGTAGAACTGCCGCGACGCGTCCACCGCGCCCATCTCCTGCGACAGGCCGCCGAGGTGCCCCAGCACGCGGCCCTCCATCCAGCGATCGCCGGCCTGCCGGACCAGCCCGAGGGCCTTCTCGTAGCGCGCCTTCGCCTCGTCCATCCGTCCCTGCTGCCGGAGCGACGCCGCCGCGTGGTGGTGCACGCGCCCCAGCAGCCGGGGATCCGACGTGAGAGTGGCGGCCGCCTCGAGATCTCCCAGCGCCTCCACCAACTGCCCGCGCGCCAGCCGCGCGACGCCCTGGGCGAGGAGCCCCAGCGCGCGCAGCTTCCCGTCCACGCCTGCGTCGCCCGCCCGCCGCGTCGCCGCCTCGAGCATCTTGAGGTGCGCCGCGAAGGGCCCGCGCACGGCGAGGAGCGGGTCGAGCGCCAGCACCGCCTCCAGCGCCTCACGCGCCGCTTCCGGGCTGGCCGGCCGCTCGACGGCGCGCTGGAAGACGGCCGACAGGTTGTCCCGCTCGAGCTGCAGGCGGTCGATGGCGGCGAGGGCCTGCTTCGTCTCCGTCTCGATGGCGAGGCGGCCGCCCAGCTCGAGGAAGTACGCCGCGTGCCGCGCCAGCGCGGCGTCGCCCACGCCCGGAAGCCCTTTGAGCTTCTCCAGGGCATACTCGCGGATGCTCTCCAGCAGGCCGAAACGGAGTTCGCCGCCGGCGCCCGACTCCCAGGCGCGTACCAGTGACTTCTCCTTGAGCGTCTGCACCACGTCCAGCGGCCACGGCGCGCCGGGGAAGGCGGAGACGTCCACCACGGCCTCCACGGCCTCGATGGAGAAGCCCCCGCGGAAGACGCCCAGCTGCGCGAGCGCCGCTTGCTCGTGCGCCTGGAGCAGCTCCCAGCTCCAGTCGATGGCCCCCCGCATGGTGGCCTGCCGCGCCGACACCTGCGCCTCGCTGCCCTTGAGGAGCTCGAGCCGGCGCGGCAGCCGCTGCATGAGCTGGGCGGGCGACAGCATCGCCAGGCGCGCCGCGGCGAGCTCGATCGCCAGGGGCAAGCCGTCCAGGGCGCTGACGATGTCCTCGACGGCTTGGCGATCCGCGGCCTGGGGCTCCCAGCCCGGACGCGCAGCCTTCGCGCGCTCGAGAAAGAGGTCGACCGCCTCGTCCAGGGGCGGCACCTCGTACAGCACCTCCTCGGGCACCCGGAGCGGCTCGCGCGAGGTGACGACGAAGGTGACTTCCTTCGCCTGCGCGCGCCAGGCCCCGACGGTGGCCTCGGCGTCGCCGATGACCTGCTCGAAGTTGTCGAGGACCACCAGGCAGGCACCCTTCTCGCGGAGCGCGCGAGCGATGAGCTGCTCCGCCGCGACGCCCGCCGTGAGGGTCAGCCCCAGCGCACGGGCCACCAGCAGGCAGACGCCCTCGAAGTCCACCGCCGAGGTGAGGTCCACGAAGTACGCCGGCACCTGGGCGTGGCGGGCCAGCTCCATCGCCAACCGGGTCTTCCCGGCGCCGCCCGGCCCCAGCAGCGTCACCACCCGCTCCCCCCGCGAGAGCAGCATGCGCAGCGCCGACAGCTCCCGCGCACGCCCGACGAAGGACGTGCCCGCCTCCGGCAGCGCCGGCCGTTCGCCCACCACCTTCTTGAGGGCCGCCACCGTGTCCTCACCTGCGCCCTTCATCGCGCGCGCGATGGACTTCGAGCTCTTCGTGCGCTGCGGATCGTCGGTCGGCTCCTCCACGAAGGTGTCGCCCTCGGGGAAGAGCTCGCGCATGTAGGCGCCCAGGTGGGCCGTGCTGGCTGGGAGGCTGGCGTCGAGCAGGAAGTCCTCGAGCGCCATGCGCGCCTCGGCGAGATCGACGAAGCGCTTCGCCGGGTCCTTCGCCAGCATGCGCAGGGTGATGGCCTCCAGCGCCTGGTCGACGTCCGGTTGCACGCTGCGCGGGCGCGCCACCTTGCACTCCGCGACCAGCTGCAGCGTCATCGCGTCGGACTCGCTGCGGAACAGCCGCTTGCCGGTGAGCAGCTCCCACAGCACCACGCCCAGGGAGAATTGATCGCTCTTCGCGTCGACGCGATCCTCCGCCACCTGCTCGGGCGCCATGTACGGGTACTTGCCGCGCAGCACGCCCTGCCCCGTCTCCTGCAGGCGGTTGGTGGCGCGGGCCACGCCGAAGTCGATCAACTTCACGACGCCGTCGAAGCTGACCAGCAGGTTGTGGGGCGAGACGTCGCGGTGGACGATGTGCATCGCCCGGCCCTGCGCGTCGCGGGCCTTGTGCGCGTAGTCCAGCGCGGCGGCGGCGTCGGCGATGATGCGCGTGGCGAGGCCGTGCGGCAGCGCCCGCTGCTTCGTGCGGGCCTGGGCCGAGAGCTTCCGCAAGTCCCGCCCCGGCACGTACTCCATGACGATGAACCACTGCCCGTCGACGTCGCCCAGCTCGAAGATCTGCGCGATGCCCGGGTGGTTGAGCCGCGCGGCGATGCGCGCCTCGTCGAGGAAGAGGTCCCTGAACTCGGTGTTCTGCGCGAGGTGCGGCAAGACGCGCTTCACCACGAAGTGCTTCTCGAAGCCGGCCGCGCCCCGGGCCCGCGCGAGGAAGACCTCGCCCATGCCGCCGGTGGCGATGCGGGTGAGGAGCTCGTAGCGGCCGAAGGGCTGAGACACGCGTGCGCGAGTCTAGGAGCAGAGCCGCGCGGGGAGCATCAGGTTACTGCGGCGGGTTCCAGAGCTCGGCCAGGGGCAGCTCGAGCCCGCGGAAGCTGGCGGGCTGGAACACCGCTTCACCCTCGAGCGCGTCTTCCACGATGAAGTGGCCTGCGCTGCCCAGGACGAAGCGGTGGACGGTTCGCGTCTCGGGGTTGATCAACCAGTATTCCGCCGTCCCAATCGACGCGTACCCGTTGAGCTTCTCGACCTGGTCGAAGCGGGCGCTGGAAGGCGAGACGACCTCCAAGACGAGGTCAGGCGCGCCTTCCGAGAGACCCTGGTCCGGCACGACGCGACCCGAACGGAAGTACTGCACATCGGGAATGAAGCCCTGGTCGTCGCGAATGCGGATCTTGTAACCGGAGCCCAGGACATGCCCGCCGCCGCCCGCCCGCCGCCAGGCCATCAGGTAGTGGATGACGGTCGCCACGATGTGCTCGTGGACGTAGGTGGGCATGTCGATCTCCACCAGCCGCCCCTGGATCAGCTCTCGCCGGTCGTGCTCGGGCAGCGCGACGAAGGCGCTCCACGTCACTGCTGGGGCCGACGCTGACTGCATGGCCTCAGTCTAGCCCAGGTCGGTGCTGAAGCCCCGCGTCCGCGCCTACTGCTTCACGGCAGGCTGCGGCTTCGGCGCGAGCGATGGAGACGGCGGCGCGCCGGTCGGCAGCACATCCAGCACCTTCATCGAGCCGATGAGCGGGGTGATCTCCGCGTTCGCCTCTTCCCCCACGGCGAAGTGCGTCGCGTCGGCCACGTCCTGCCCGAAGGTGGGGTCGAGCTGGGTCCACTCTCCGACGTAGGCCTCGACCCACTCGTGCCAGTACAGCGCCGGCACCTGGTCGTCGTTGAGCAGGTACACCACGCCGTCCACCCGCTTCGACGGGATGCCCAGGGCCCGCAGGAGCGCCACGGTGAGGAGCGAGTGCTCGGTGCAGTCGCCGCGCTTCTCGCGCAGGACGTCGCTGGCGCGATCGGACGAGGCCCCGTAGTCCTTCTCCAGGTTCTTGTTCACCCAACGGCTGACGGCCTTCGCCACGGTGTACGCGTCCTTCTCGTTGCCGGCGATGGACTTCGCGAGCGCCTGGATGTCCTTGTCGTTGGCCTCGACGATGATGGTGCTCTTCAGGTTGACGCCGCCGTTCGGATCCACCAGCGGGCGCGGCTTCCTCACCTTCGGCTCGAAGGCCGACAGCGTCACCTCCACCTTGTCGCCGTCCAGGGCGACGAACTTCTGGCGGTAGGAGTCGACGCGGAACTTCTCGGGCAGGCCGCTCATCACGAAGCGCATCATCCCGGGGATCTGCCGGGCCTCGGGGCCGGGCGGCCTGGGCAGCGGCACGCGCGTCAGGCCGAACACCTCCACCAGGTCGACGCGCTTCGCCTTGTCCTCGGGCTCGGAGAAGGCCGTCATCATCGGGCCGTACTGCACCTCCAGCATGCGGCCCTTCTCGTCCACCCACGCGTCGGTGGGCACCTTCTCCTTCTCGGACAGCGTCACCACCTTGCGCAACGCCACCTTCACGCCGCCCAGGGTGCGCTGCTCGGTGCCGCCCAGCGTCGTCGTCACCTTGTACTGCTCGAGATCGGTCGAGTCGACGATGGTGCCTTCCACCTTCGCGCCGCGCTTCAACGCCACGCGCGCCTGGTCGGCGTCCTCCACCACCTCCTTCGCGGGCGGCAGCTTCAGCGTCTCGTCGGGCTTGCCCGGGCGCTTGCGTACGACGGTGATGCCCGCGACGGTGGCCGTGCCCTCCAGCCGTTGATCTCCGCCGTCGCCTTTCTGATCCATCACGAAGGACAAGAGCCGGCCGCCGGGCTTCGACTCGTACACGCGCGTCTCCACCATGTGCCGCTCGCTGGTGGCGGTGGGGCCCACCTTGGCCTTGAAGTGGATCTCGGTGACGGCGGTGACCCGGTCCTTCGCGGGGGAGAGCGTCACGCTGCTGAACATGTAGCCGACCTTCTGCCCCTTCAAATACAGGCCGAAGTACTCGCCGTTGGGCGGGCGCGGCACGGTGACGGCGTCGGAGAGCGCCGGGCCGGCGAGGGCAGGCAGCGAGAGGAGGAAGACGAGCGCGAGGGGGACGAAGCGACGCACCATGGCGGGGAACCGTAGCAGGGGAAACGGAATGGGCACCTGAGCATTCAGCGCTTCGACAAACCAGCGCCTCTGTTTGTTCGACCGGCCCTTTCATAACAGTGGCCGCATCATCGAAATCCCCGGGTAGAGGACCCGGCGCACGCCGCGCCACAGGAGAGTCGTGATGAAGACGCTGCCGAAGAACGGAACCCCGTCGAAGGAAGTCCTGGCCGCCCTGCGCGAGAAGCACCGCGAGGACGTCAACTGGAAGGCGGGGCGCACCTTCTCGCTGGTGTACTTCGCAGGAGACGAGGTGTCGCAGCTGCTCAAGGACGCCTACGCCGAGTTCATGAGCGAGAACGGGCTGTCGCCGGTGGCCTTCCCGTCGCTGCGGCAGATGGAGACGGAGGTGGTCTCGATGGCCGCGTCCCTCCTCGGGGGCGACGACGAGGTGGCGGGCACGATGACGTCCGGCGGCACCGACAGCATCATGATGGCGATGAAGGCGGCGCGGGAGTGGGGCCGGAAGAAGGGCATCGCCCGACCGCGTGTGGTGGCCCCGCACTCCGCGCACCCGGCCTTCGACAAGGCGGCGCACTACTTCGACATCGAGCTCTCGCACGCGCCGGTGGGCAACGACTTCCGGGTGGACGTCAACGCGATGGAGCGCCTCATCGACGAGCGCACCGTGCTGCTGGTGGGCAGCGCGCCGTCGTACCCGCAGGGCGTGGTGGACGACATTCCCGCCATCGCGGCGCTGGCGAAGGCGCGCGGGCTGCTCTGCCACGTCGACGCTTGCCTGGGCGGCTTCTTCCTCCCCTTCGCGAAGCGGCTGGGGCGGCCCGTTCCGCCCTGGGACTTCCAGGTGGACGGCGTCACCTCCATCTCCGCCGACCTGCACAAGTACGGCTACGCAGCCAAGGGCGCCTCGGTGGTGCTGCACCGAAACGCCGCGCTCCGCCGCAACCAGTTCTTCACCTACTCGGGGTGGAACGGAGGGCTGTACGCGTCTCCGTCCTTCTGTGGCACCCGCCCCGGCGGCGCCATCGCCGCGGCGTGGGCCGTCATGACCCACCTCGGGGAAGAGGGCTACCTCGCGCGCACCAGGAGCGTCCTCGACACGACGGCGAAGCTGCTCGCCGGCATCCGCGCCACGCCGGGCCTCTCGGTGATGGGGGAGCCGGTGGGGGGCGTGTTCGCCTTCACCTCCGACTCGCTCAACGTGTACGAGCTGGGCGACGCGATGGACGCGCGCGGGTGGAAGCTGGATCGCCAGCAGAAGCCGCCGGCGCTGCACTGCATGATCACCCCGGCCCACGAGCAGGTGGCGGACGTCTTCCTCTCGGACCTCCGCGACTGCGTGGCGCGCCTGCAGAAGGGAGAGCCGGCCCCCGAGGGCAGCGCCGCGATGTACGGGATGGTGGGCGCGGTGCCCGAGCAGCAGCAGGTGGACGACTTCCTGCTCGACTTCCTCGACGGCCTCTTCCCCCGCGGGTAACGCTGGGAGCCGCATGCTCCTGTTGACTGGCATCGTCTTCGTCGCCTTCCTCGTCGAGGCGGCGGCGGGCTTCGGCAGCGTGGTGGTGGCGATGACGGTGGGCGCGCTGTGGTTTCCCGTGCCGCAGCTGCTGGCGTGGCTGGTGCCCGTCAACCTGGTGCTGTCGGTGTACCTCGTGGTGCGAGGCCGCGCGGCGCTCGACTGGCGCTTCCTCTTCCGCCGGATGCTGCCGGTGATGGCGCTGGGCCTGGTGGGGGGCACGCTGATCGCCACTCGCGCGGCGGAGGAGGCGTGGCTCAAGCCGGCCTTCGGCGTCTTCGTGGTGGCAGTGGCGGGGTGGCAACTGCGGAGGGGGCACGGCGAAGAGACACCTTTGTCTCCGGGCGCCCGCACGCTGGCGCTCCTCGGCGCGGGCGTCATCCACGGCGTGTACGCCACGGGCGGCCCGCTGGCCGTCTTCGTGTCCGCGCGGGAGCTCAAGGACAAGGCGGCCTTCCGCGCCACGCTGTCCGCGCTGTGGGTGGCGCTCAACCTGCTGGTGCTGCCTCGCCTCGTCGCGCAGGGAGAGGTGACACCCCAGACGCTCGGCACCAGCGCGCTGATGCTGGCGCCGTTGGCGCTGGGAATCCTCGTTGGCGAGTGGATCCACCACCGGCTCGACGAGGCGCGCTTCCGGGTGGCGGTGTCGGCGCTGCTGCTCGTCGCCGGGGTGGTGCTGGCGGCGGGCTCGCTGACGGAGGCGCTGCCCCGATGACCTTCCTCGCGGTGGCGCAGGTGGCGGTGTGCGTGGGCTTCCCGGCGCTGGCCATCGCGGCGGCGGAGCGCAACCGGCTGGCGAAGGCCGTGGGGCCGGTGGTGCTTTGCTACGGCGCGGGCCTGGTGCTGGCCAACCTCCCCGGCCTCATGCTGGAGAAGGCGGTATCCTTGTCGGTGGCCGAGGGGGCGGTGCCGCTGGCGATTCCGCTGCTGCTCTTCTCCACCGACGTGCGGAAGTGGGTGGGCCTCGCAAAGGGCGCGCTGGTGAGCTTCGGCCTGGCGTGCCTGTCGGCGGTGATGGCGGCTGGCGTCGTGTCGGTGGCCTTCCGCGCCCGGGTGGACGAGTGGTGGCAGGTGGCCGGGATGCTGGTGGGCGTCTACGTCGGGGGCACGGCCAACATGAGCGCCATCGGGCTCGCGCTGGGGACGCGCAGCGAGACCTTCGTGCTGCTCAACGCCGCGGACGTGCTGTGCGGAGGCGTGTACCTGCTGTTCCTGCTCTCGCTCGCGCCGCGCCTCCTCGCCCGCTTCCTGAGGCCCTTCACCCAGGAGGCGCACCACGAGGCCTTCGAGCACCCGGGGGAGAAGTTGTCGGCCTGGACTCGTGCGCACGCGCTTCCGATGGGCCTCTCGTTTCTCCTCGCCGCCGCCATCGTCGGGCTCTCCGTGGGCGCTGCCGTGCTGCTCCTCGGCAAGCTGGACCCGGGGCCCGTGCTCCTCGGCATCACCACGCTGGCGCTGGCGGCCTCCTTCTCGTCGAGGGTGCGGGGCCTCCAGGGCTCGTTCGAGCTGGGCGAGTACGTGCTGCTCATCTTCTGCGTCGCGGTCGGCTCGCTGGCCGACGTGAGGCAACTGGGTGGCGGCAGCGCGGTGCTGCTCCTCTTCGTGGCGGCGGTGCTGCTCGTCGCGTCGACCCTCCACTTCGCGCTGTGCCGGCTCTTCCGCATCGATCTCGACACCGCGGTGATCAGCTCCACGGCAGCCATCTTCGGCCCGCCCTTCATCGGCCCGGTGGCGGCGGCGTTGAAGAACCGCGCGCTGGTGGGACCGGGGCTGACGCTGGGGCTCGCGGGCCTCGCGCTGGGGACGTACTTCGGGCTGGGCACCGCGTACGCGCTGCGGGCGCTTTTCGGCGGGTGACGCGCGGTGAGGGCGACGCGATGAGCGCAGCCCGTCCAGCGCTCGCGAGTCGTCGGCCGACAGAGGCGCAGCCCGCCCAACACCTCGCCCGGATTTCCAGGCGCCCGCGGCCCTCTTCAGGTAGCTTGGTCACGTGAGCTCGCCGCGCGGCATTCTCTTTCTCTGCGTCGCCAACTCGGCGCGCAGCCAGATGGCCGAGGGCCTGGCCCGAAAGCTCCTGGCGGATCGTCTGCCGGTGATGAGCGCCGGCAGCGCGCCGTCGCGGGTCAACCCGTACGCCGTCGAGGTGATGCGCGAGGTGGGTGTCGATCTCTCCGCGCACCGCTCGAAGTCCGTGCAGGAGATCGACCCGGCCACCGTGGGCCTCGTCATCACCCTCTGCGCGGAGGAGGTCTGCCCGGTCTTCCTGGGGAAGACCCGCCGTCTCCACTGGCCGATCCCGGATCCCGCGAGCAGCGACCCTTCACTCCCCCCTGACGAGCTGCGCCAGCGCTTCCGCACCGCGCGTGACACGCTTCGAGGCCTGCTCGAGCGCTTCCTCGACGAAGGCGGCCCGGGGCCAGAGCCCGCACGGAGGGAGGACCGCCGGGCAGTCCTGGCGCTCATCGAAGCGGCGGGCCTGCCGCTGGAAGGGGTGGACGCGGCCTTCCCTTCGGGCTTCTCGGTGGTGCGCGGCGCGGGGGGACTCCTGGGCGTCGCGGGGCTGGAGCCCCACGGAGACGTCGGGCTCCTTCGTTCGGTCGCGGTGGCGCCTGGGCGGCGTGGCGCTGGGCTGGGCCGCCTCCTCGTCGAAGATCGCCTGCGCGCCGCGCTCGAGCAGCAGCTCACCGCCGTCTACCTCCTCACCACCACCGCCGCGGAGTGGTTCAAGCAGCTCGGCTTCGTCGAGGCCGCCCGGCAGGACGCGCCCGCAGCGCTACAGCGCTCCACAGAGTTCGCGACCGCCTGCCCCGCGTCAGCGGTGTGCCTGGTCCGGCGCCTCGACTCGTCGCCGCTACCGACATGAGGAGCGGCGGGCCGCGGTTTTCCGGCCATCGGCGAGGCAACTAACCAGGTGAGCGAGGGCGTCGCGCAGCGATGACGCGTCGTGCCGCCGCGATGTCCGCGGGCGTGGTGCGACAGCAACCGCCCACGAGCCGCGCGCCCGCGTCCAGGTAGCTCGACACCAGCGCGCCGAAGTCGCCGACGGGCCGTCCCGTCCACCGACGAGCGGAGGCATCCCACGTCTCACCGCTGTTCGGCGCCACCGCGAGCGGCTTCGGGACCGAGCGCGCTCTCTCCAGCAGCGCCACCGCGCGCGTGGGCGGCAGGCAGTTCACGCCCACTGCCACCACGTTCTCCGCCTCGGCCACCAGCCGCGCGACGTCTGCGAAGCGCTCGCCGTGCGCGAGGTGCGCACCATCGCGCGTAGAGAAGGTGACGAGGAAGGGCGCCGACGGCCACTCCGCACAGAGGCGGAGGATCGCGCGCGCCTCCACCTCGGACGGAATCGTCTCGAAGAGGACGAGATCTGGTCGACCCGACAGCACGGCCGCCACCCGTGGGCGGTGAAAGTCGGCCAGGGCTTCTTCCCCGAGCGGGTAGTCGCCCGTGTACTCGCTGCCGTCCGCCAGCACCGCGCCGTACGGCCCGAGCGACGCGGCCACCAGCGCACTCCCCCTGCACACCTCACGCGTCGCGGCGACGGCGCGAGCCATCAGCCCGTCCGCAGCCTCCGCCGACAGGCCGACCTTCGCGAAGCCCTGCCGGCTGGCCTGGTACGTCGCGCTGCACACCACGTCGGCGCCGGCCTCCAGGTAGTCGCGCTGCACGGCAGCGATCGCCTCCGGCGCGTCGAGGAGCAACCGCGCGGACCAGAGGTGACTGGAGAGATCCGCGCCCCGGCGCTCCAGCTCCGTGGCCATCGCGCCGTCGAGGAGCACGGCGGAGCGCGTCGCCAGCAGCGGCTCGAGCGGGTTCCTCACGGCGGCAGCTTCGGGTTCGCCTGCAGCGGGCCGAAGGGGGCCAGGGGGCGCTCTCCGCGCGCCAGCGCCTCGAGGTGCTTCGCTCGCGCCTCGAGCTCCTTCTCGTAGAAGGGGCTCACCGTGCGATCGGCCCTCGTCTGGACGAACTCCGCGTCGGCGGTGTGGCACGCCGCGCAGCCCACCAGCTCGAGGTTGGCCCGGAGGTTGGGAAGCCGGGCGAGCGTCGAGGGCGAAAGCCCGTCGAGGGACAGCGGCGTGCGCGGAATGCCCTGCGTCACCCGAACCGACTGGGCCCGGAAGCGCTCGGGGATCTCGAGGCGGCGCGCGTCGAGGCGATCGGCGTTGGCCTCCACCCAGGCGAGGAAGTCGTCGCGCCCTGGCCCGGGGGCGTTCAGCGCGTCGACGTCGACCTGCTGGAAGAGCGGCGGGTTCTCCAGGACGAAGGGGAGCTGCCCGGTGGGATCGTCCGCCTTCACCCACTGCCGCCACTCCCAGGGCGCGAGGGTGAACTCCACCGTCTCGAGGAGAAGGAATCGATCGCGCGTCATCTTCTCAGCGAACACCACCTCGAGGCGCTGGTCGAGGGCCGCGCCTTCCAGCGTGGAGAGCTCCGCCCAGGCCCGCGCCGTCTCCTCGCACGTCACCACTCCGCCGCGCGTGTCGCCGGGCAGCAGCGGTTGGCGGAACAGGAAGAGGACGTGGAACGGCTGCAGCGTCACGTCGTTGGACGCGACCGAGATGCGGAACTCACCGCAGTGTCCTCCCGGGTTGAGGTCCGCGAGGTCGATGCGGTTGTGCAGCCCCGTCACCCTGAAGGGCAGCCGGGAGAGATCCCACTGGGCTGGATCCGCGCCCTGGGCTGCGGCGACCTCGTCGATGAACTGCGCGGGGTGGGCGCGCTCACTGTGAGGTGTCGTGGCGAAGCGGTGGAACCACGCCGACAGGAGCCTCCCGCCGTGGCCGTCAGGCGCCACCGTCGCCATCACCTTCGCGAAGGAGACGACCTGCGGATCATCCAGCAGCGCGGGGCTCGACCAGAACAGGCTGCGCTCGATGACGACAGAAGGCGCGGTCCCCCCGCCACCGCCTCCGCCGGCGCCTCCCCCGACGGTTCCTCCACCGCCACCTGCGCTCGCGCCGCCGCCGCCCGCCCCGCCGTCCGCACCTCCGCCTGCGCCACAGGCGACGAGGAGGAGGACGAAGAGTGACGAGGCGAGCCGCATGACGACGCGCATTGTGGAGATCGGCCGAGCCGCCGTCACCTGTTCACCGGAGTGAACACCTGAGTCTCAGGCGGCAACACTTGCGATGGATCACGCGCCCGGGTTATTGCTCGCGGTCTGCAACAAAGGGGACAGCTGGAGCAGGAAGCCCGCCCATGCGAGCCCTCGTCGTCCTCCTCGCCTCGTCCACTGCCCTCGCCGCCACCACGCCGGTCGGTGTCGCCAGCCCCATGGGCGGCAACGGACACAACGTCACCTTCGACGGGAAGCTGTTCGTCATCGCCACCGGCCCGGGCTGGGTGGCGCGCGTGCTGCGCCCGCAGGCGGCACAGAACACCGGCAGCGGGCCCGACCTGTCACAGGCCTTCTCGGCGCCCGTGCTGATCCAGCCGCCAACCAACAACGAGAACGCCGTGGCGCTGTGTGAGGAGACGCCGCAGCCGACGCGCTGCAACTCGAGCGGCAACCCGGACTCGAACGGCAGCCACGCCTGCTACGACCTCTGGGTCTTCGACTCGGACGCGGTGGCCGCTGCGCCCGCCAACGTGATGCGTCGGCGCCGGCTCAAGGTGGTGGTGGCGAGCCCCAACACCGCGCAGGCCGAGGTGGCCAGCTTCACCTGGCTCCAGGCCCAGCCACAGCCGCTGACGACGACGCTGCGGGGCATCGAGCCGTCGGTGACGCGCGACGGGAAGCTGCTCGTCTGGCAGGGGCACACCAACAACTCCGGCGCCATCGACACCATCGTCTACTCGGTCAATTCCAACCCGTGCGCGCTGACGGGGTGGACGGCGCCGAAGTCCATCTCGTCGATGAACACCGATCCGCTGGTGAGCCGCTACCGGCTGTCGGAGCGGCCGTTGCGCGATCCCGCCGGGGTGCCGTTCACGCCGGGGCAACTGGTGTACGGCGGTTACCCGTGGGTCTTCCCGGACGGAGAGGCGATCAACTTCACCGCGGTGAACATGCCGTGCCGCTCTCAGCCTCCGAATGAGGATCCGCCGGGGTGTGGACCGCGCCGCAACGCGCTCGCCGTGCTGGGCTACCCGACCAACTGGCAGGTGGCGCACATCGACGGCGCGGCCAACCCCGACACGGACAACACGGTGCGGCTCTTCTTCACCTCGCCCGGGCGCACCAACGCGCTGCCGCTGCCCTTCACGTCCGGAGTGGACGTGTGGCCCTTCTTCGGCTCGAACACGTCCAACTACGTCGAGCTGGTCTTCGACGACGGGCTGGACGGGCGCTACGCGGGCTTCTGGCACCTGAACGAGTTTGTCACCGCGCAGGGCAACTACGATCGCACGCGCACGGCGGACAGCTCGGGGTACTCCAACACCGGCTCCGTGAAGCCGGGGGCCACCTTCCCGCTGCGGAACAACGGGGCGCTGGGCAAGGCGCTCGTCTTCGACGGCGTGGGCGGCCGGGTGGAGGTGCCGCACTCGGTCAGCCTCTCGCCGGTGAACGCCATCACGGTGGAGCTGATGGTGAAGCCGCGCGTGTCCCCCGACTGCGACGGCAACAACAACTACCGGCTGCTGCTGGGCAAGTCGAACATCAACGGCGCGTACAGCCTGGTGCTGGAGGACGATCTCTCGCTGCAGGCGCGCGTGCGGGTGGCGGGCGGCATCCAGTACGACATCCGCTCGATGCGGACGCTGCCGGTGGGGCAGTGGACGAAGGTGGCGTTTCAGTACGACGCCGCGAGCGGCACGATGAACTTCCTCGTCAACGGCGCGGAGACCAACCGCGTGGTGCGGGCGCCGGCGCAGCTCCAGGCGACAGGCGACATGCTCTACCTCGGGGCGCCCGGGCCTCGCGCGGCGTGTCCTCCGACGGGCGACGGCGCCTTCGATGGCGAGTTGGATGAGGTCGCCATCTCCCGCATCTGGCGCTACGGCACACCACCCTCCACGGGCGCGGGCGGAGGCGCGGGAGGAGGCGGTGGCGCGACGGGCGGCGGCTCCGGCGGCGGTGCGATGGGCGGCGGTTCAGGCGGCGGCGCGACGGGCGGTGGCTCCGGCGGTGGTGCGACGGGCGGCGGCTCCG
>JBFMHF010000037.1:0-50650 GCA_040752975.1 Myxococcota bacterium | reverse complement strand
GAAGGTAGAAGAAGAGGGGGCGGGCGAAGGGCCACGCGCCCTGGCGCACGGTGTCGGGGGTGAGGTGGATCTCCTTCCCCTGGTCCGCGATCGCCAGCGTCTTGACCCGCCGCGCAAAGGCCGCGCCGCCGAAGCCGATGCCCCAGCGCTCGCGAGAGACGGCGTTCACCACCGCGCCAGTGCCGGGCAGCGGCTGCGAGCGCGGAGGAAACTCCTCGCCGCGCAGGAGACGCTCGCGGACGAAGTCGTACGTCCCCGAGGAGTTCTCCCTCGTGTACACCACCACCACCCGATCCACGCCGGCCAGGGGCTTCCAGGTGGTGAGGTCGCCCAGGAAGAGGGCGCGGAGCTCGTCGAGGGTGACGGCGCGCACCGGGTTCTCTGCGTTGACGAAGAAGGCCACGCCGTCCCGCGCGACCGCGACCTCCCGAGGGGGCGCGCCGTAGCGCCTGGTGAGGCGCTCGCGCTCGGCGGCGGAGATCGGCCGGCTGGACATGGCGATGTCGGTGCTGCCGTTCTCCAGCGCGGCCAGGCCGGTGCCCGAGCCTCCTCCGGTCACCTGGAGCTTCAGCGAGGGTTCTTCCTTCATCACCACGCTGGACCAGCGCTGCACCAGGCCCACCAGGGTGTCCGAGCCCTTGATGGTGAGGGGGCCGGCGAGGGCGGGCGTCGCGATCAGCGCCAGCGTGACAAAGAGCCAGCGCATGTCACGACGCCGCCCCTCTGCGGGCCTCGTCGGACATGCGGTAGCCCACGCCACGCACCGTCTCGAGGTAGTTGCGGGCCTCGCCCAGCTTCTCGCGCAGCCGCATCACGTGGGTGTCGACGGTCCGCGTCTCCAGCGGGCTGGTGATGCCCCACACATCGGACAGGAGCTGCTCACGCGTCTGCACCCGGCCGGCGCGTGACATGAGGTGGTTCAGCAGGCGGAACTCCAGCGCGGTCAGCTCCACCTCACCGCCCCCGATGAAGGCGCGGTGAGCGCCGAGGTCCAGCTCCAGCGGGCCCAGGCGCAGCTTCTCTCCCGTCGCCGTCGGGGCGCCGCGTCGCAGTCGGGCCTTGAGCCGCAGCACCAGCTCGCGGGGGCTGAAGGGCTTGGTGACGTAGTCGTCGGCGCCCACCTCGAAGCCCTCGACACGATCGACCTCTTCGCCGCGCGCCGTCAGCATGACGATCGGCACGTCCTTCGTCCTGGGATCGGCGCGCAGCCGGCGGCAGACCTCCTTGCCCGAGATGTCCGGCAGCATGAGATCGAGCAGCACCACGTCCGGCACGCGGGCGCGGGCCAGGGCCAGGGCCCGCTCGCCGGAAGAGGCGATGGCGGTCTCGAGCCCGGCCTGCTTGAGGTTGAAGTCCACCAGACTGGCGAGATCCGCCTCGTCGTCGACGATGAGCACGTAAGCCATGGTGAGGTGGATTAGGCTTCGGGTGGCGACGCGTTCGTGAAGGGCCTGTGACGTTTTGGCGACGGCTCAAGGCTGCGTGATCACGTGTCATTCGAAGCAGCCCGGGGTGGATCGGCGGGCACCTCCCCCGGCTGTTCGCCTGAGGGGGCGGTCATCTCGGGGGCCTCGTGCTTGAGCTCGGTCTCGGGGAGGAGCTCGTCGGCGGCCTCATCCAGCTGGGTGGACTGCCCGGGTGGTGGGACCAACGCGGGCGGTGGAGGCAGCGGCGGGGGCGGCGCGTGGGCTGCGGCAGCCCGCAGCACGCCGGGAGTCAGGCCCGGGGGCGGCTTCAGGTACGGGGGGAGGCCCGAGTGGCGGCGCGCGGCCTCGGCGAGCATCGAGTGGTGGCGGTACTTCGCTTCCACCATCTTGTGGATCAGCATCGGCGCGCCGGGCACGCGACGCTCGCTGAGGAGCTGCGTGGCCTTGCGCACGGCGTAGCGCACGCGGCGGATCTGCACGCGCCAGCCGCGGGGCGTCCAGGTGAAGAGGCCCCACGCGGGGCGGAGATCGCCATCGCGCGGGATGCCGGCGGAGGCGACGTCGGCGATCACCATGCGCCCCACGCGCCGCCGGTAGGGGAAGTGGAGGTGCCCGAAGGCGACCGCCGCCGCGTCGAGGTGCGCGAGGTAGCGGCGCAGCGTGCCTTCGTCCAGCGTGGGTTCGAGCGACTCTTCGAGGTTCTTCGGGTTGGCGTGGCAGACGAAGAGATCCTGCCCCCGCCGCGGCGAGAAGCGCGTGGAGAAGGGCAGCCGGGCCAGGGTGTCCAGCCGCGTGGGGCCGAGCTGGGCGCGCGTCCAGTGAAGCAGGTTGGTCTTCCAGTGATTCGCCTCGCGGTAGGCGCCACCGAGGTAGATGCCGGCGAGGTAAGCGTCGGTGTTGCCCATGAGCAGCGCCTGGCAGCGCGACTGAAGCAGGTCGAGCACCTCGGCGGGGTGCGAGCCGCGCAGGCAGAGATCCCCGGCGGCGACGATCGCGTCGGGGCTCTGCCGGCGAATGTCTTCGAGCACGGCCTCGCAAGCCGGGAGGTTGCCGTGAATGTCGGCCAGCACCGCGACCCGCATCGCGCGGGATCCTACCCCGGCACGGGTGGATTCCCAGCGGGCGGCGACTTGACGGGGCGATCAGCTTGCGCGCGCCGCGGCGAACTCCGGCGCGCGGCGGAGGCTCCCGGGCTTCAGGGCCCATCGTCCCTCACGGCGAGGCGCGTGGGGCCGAACCGCTGCGCACAGTTGTCACCGGGACGCGAAAGCGCCTCGGCGGAGCTCGGCCGTAGGAGAGCGCTGCAGGGGGTGGACGACAGGACACTTCCTTCGGTTGGCGGGCCAGGCCCGTGCTGGCCTGCCGGCGTCGACGCCCACGCCTGCCCCTTCGGGAGGTGATCTCGAGGCGCCGATGCTCTCCGCCTCAACCCCACAGTGGGCGCCAGGAGCCGCACTTCGTCATGCGCAGAGCGGGCTCGGCCCGTGGCCCCGCGCGCCACCGCACGGGGATGCGTCACCCGGCTATCGCTGGGTGGCGGGGCGGGAGTCGTCCGCGGAAGTGGGACAGGCGGTGGCGTCTCCCCGCGCCGCCACACCGGAGCCATCGCCCGGCTACAGCAGCACGCTTCACGGGGCGGCGGGGCGGGAGTCGTCGGCAGAAGTGGGACGGGCCGCGGCGTCTTCCCGCGCGGGCGGCAGCTGCACGAAGAAGGTGGCGCCGCCGCGCGCGCCGCTCTCCACCCGCACGTCGCCCTTCATCGCGGTGGCGAGGTGCTTGACGATCGACAGGCCGAGGCCCGTGCCGCCCATGTCCCGGCTGCGGCCCTTGTCCACCCGGTAGAAGCGCTCGAAGATCCGCGGGAGGTGCCGGGGCTCGATGCCGGGGCCGTCGTCGCGCACGCGCAGCTCGATGGCGTCGTCCACCGGGCCGGCGCTGACCCAGACGTGGCCGTTGGCCGGCGTGTACTTCACGGCGTTGTCGACGAGGTTCAGGAGGATCTGCTCGACCGCGCGTTGATCTCCCAGCACGCGGGTGCCCGGAGGGATCTGCAGCTCGAGCTGGGTGCCGCGATCGCGCGCCTTGGGGCGCACGGCCTCGAGCGCGCGCTGGGCGGCCTCCGCGACATCGACGGGCTGCTCGGCGAGCTGGATCTGCCGCGACTCGAGCCGCGAGAGCTCCAGCAGATCCTCCACCAGCTCCGACAGGCGCTCCGACTGCCGGTGGATGATGTCCACCATCTTCGGGGCATTCTCGGGGTCCTTGAGCGCGCCAGCCTGGAGCGTCTCGGAGTACCCGCGGATCGCCGTGATGGGCGTGCGCAGCTCGTGCGAGACGTTGGCCACGAAGTCCTTGCGGACCTTCTCGAGGCGGCGCAGTTCGGTGACGTCGAAGAAGACGGCCGCGGAGCCCCCCAGCTCGCGCCCCAGCGGAGAGACGTGCACGGACAGGACGACGGGCTTGACGCCCTCGACGGTGAGCTCGAGGTTGGACGCGAGGCCACTGCGGCAGGCCTTCTCCACCGCCACCTGGAGCTCGGCGCTCCGGAGCAGCTCGAGCGGCCGTTGCCCGACGATCTGCTGGCCGGTGTAGAGCAGCTCCTTGAGGGCGTTGTTGTGCTCGACGACCGTGCCGTCCTCGCTGGTGATCCACACGCCCTCGCGCATGCCGTCGATGACGGCGCGGAGCACCGCCAGCCGGCGAGACAGCTCTTTCGCATCGGCGGCGGTGCGCTGGACCTCCTGGGCCAGCGCGGTGGGATCGTCTGGCTCGCCGGCGTTCAGGCGCGAGTCGACCACCAGCCCCTTCGCCGCGGCGGCGAAGGCCTCGGCGCGGCGCTTCCACACGGCGGTGAGCTGCCACGCGGTGATCAGGCCCCCCCCGGCCGCGGCGAGGAAGGCGAGGGCGGCCGCCGGGCCCGAGGAGGTGACGACATAAGCGACCACCGCGGCCGCCGACGCGGAGAGGAGAGGCCAGATGAGAGCCGCGCGCCGTTCCATCGTGCTCCGTGATGCCCTCCGCGTGCGCGGAGCGTCAAGCGACGAGCTTGTAACCGACGCCCCGGATCGTCTCGATGATGTCTCCCGCCGGGCCCAGCTTCTCGCGCAGGCGCTTGATGTGCGTGTCGACCGTGCGGGTGGTGATGTCCGCGTCGATGCCCCAGACGTCGGACAGCAGCGTCTCGCGGGTCTGCACGCGGCCGGGCCGCTCGAGGAACGTCTTGAGGAGCCGGAACTCCAGCGCGGTGAGCACCACCGTCTCACCGCGGGCCTTCACCTCGTGGCGCTCGGTGTCCAGCACGATGTCTCCGGCTGACAACACACGCGCGCCTGCCGCGGCGGGCTCTCCCTGCCGGCGAAGCACCGCCTTCACGCGCAGCAGCAGCTCCTTCACCGAGAAGGGCTTGGTGACGTAGTCGTCGGCGCCCAGCTCCAGGCCCTTCACCCGATCGCTCTCCTCGCCGCGCGCGGTGACCATGATGATCGGCACCCGCTTCGACTCCCCTTCACGAATGAGCCGCGCCACGTCGCTGCCGGCGATGTCCGGGAGCATGAGATCGAGCAGCACGAGATCGGGCTTGAAGGTCTTGAGCCGCGCGATGCCGGCCGCGCCCGTGCGGACCACCTCGGCTTCGTGGCCGTCGGCCTTCAAGTTGTATTCGAGCAGCGTACCCAGGTCCTGCTCGTCCTCGATGACCAGGATGCGCGCCATGATGAGCTTCCTAACGCAACTCGACTCATGGCATAAGCGCCAGTGTTCGCTCATGGCTCCGGGGAAAGAGAGCAAAGAGGGGAAAGAGAAGCGCAGGGAGCAGCGCGTCCCGGTCGACCTGTGGATCGAGGCCGAGCGGGACGGTGAGCTGTACTACCAGCGCGCGTCCAACCTCTCGGTGGGTGGCGCCTTCTTCGCGCAGACGATTCCGCTCCCGTTGGGCACGCGCGTCTCGCTGAAGTTCACGCTGCCCGGCGACGCGCAGGAGATCGCCTGCGCAGGTGAGATCGTCACCGCCAAGGAGCTGGGCATGGGCGTGCAGTTCATCGAGCTCCCCGCCGCCGATCGCGCGCGCATCGAGCGCCTGGTGCTGAAGCTCTCGCACCTCAAGCCCACTCCGAAGGGCTGACGGGGTCCACCTAAGGCAGCGTGGGGTCGCAGGACGCCGGCGTGGCCAGCATCTCCACGCGCGCGAACACCGTCATGTTGGTCCCCGCGGTGAGCTCCTTCACGTAGCTGCAGGAGCTGCCCGCGAGCCGGGGCGGCGAGTCCTTCGACACCGCCTCCACCACCAGGGCGTAGTCGCGGCCGAGCGGCAGGTCCCTCAGCGACACGTCCTGGGTGTTCGGCGTGCCCGTGGTGAGGGAGATGGGGAATCGCAGCGCCTGGTGCGTCATCCCCGCACCGTCCTTCACCGGCACGAAGCGCGCCGAGTCCACCTGATCCTTGATGCACGCTCGCTGCACAGCGACACAGTCCAGCGACGCGCCCTGGGTCACCAGCGCCACCTGGAAGGCGCTGATCTGATCCAGGAGCCCCCGTGAGACGACGAGCTGAATGTCGAAGCCATCACCGGGCGCGGCCGCCGGCCCGCACCCGAGGAACGCCAACGTGCCCAACGCCAGGAGTGCGCGCGTCACGGCATGCCCTCGATCTGGATCTGGATCGGCAGCGTCGCCGACTGCTGGCTGGTGGCGATCAGCACCACCCCGGTGGTGATCGCCGCGGCGCCTGCGCCGATGCCCACCCAGATCCACGGGTTCTTGTACCAGGGCCTCGACTCGGCCACGGGAGGCGCTGCTC
This sequence comes from Myxococcota bacterium, assembly GCA_040752975.1. Lineage (GTDB taxonomy): Bacteria > Myxococcota > Myxococcia > Myxococcales > Myxococcaceae > JADLDB01. Next base: position 44,429 of record JBFMHF010000037.1, on the reverse strand, counting down.
CAGAGCGGGCGGCGACGCGGAAGGTGAGCGGGTTGAAGGCGTCTCCCTTGCCGGCCAGCCGGCGCTGCGCCGCGTCCGCGACCTCGACGTAGTACTCCATGTCCCAGCCGGCCTCTTCCGCGGGCACCTCGAAGCCGGGGATCGTCGCCGCGTAGTCCACCTTCGAGCCCTTCTCCCGCACGAAGTCCACCGAGCTGAAGGCCTGCGCCCCCGCGCGCCGGTAGAAGAGCTTGGCCTTCGCGCCCAGCGCCATGTCTTCGATCCGCGCCTGCACGTCGACAGCCTGCCCCCCGTCCACGTCGGGCGCCGGCTGCACCGTCAGCGTCACGGGCCGCACCCGCCGCTTGCGGATGTCTTCCTTGATCCGCGCGTAGAGGGTGCGGATCTTCGGCGGGGCCGACTTCGGCAGCTCGTAATCGGGGCGCGCCTGCAGGAGCTTCTCGAAGGCGTCGCGCGCCTTGTCCTCGTTGCCCAGGTACAGGTGCGACAGGCCCAGCAGCCGGTACAACTCGACGAGCTGATCGTCCGTGAGATCCGGCTGCTCCAGCCCCTTCTCCAGCGTCTTCACCGCGTCTTCGAAGTCGCCGTCGTCGACCTGCTGGCTGGCCTTCGCGATCGCCTCGTTCTTCGGCGCCACCTGCGAGAGGACCGTGGCCGCCAGGGGGACGTCAGAAGGCAGCGCGCCGTCTGCCAGCGCCCCCGTCGCACACAGGCTGGCGATCATCACCCCGACGCGCATCAGACGCCCCTTATCAGAATCGCCCGCCAGGCTGGGTGACACGTTTGACTCCCCTCGGCGCCGTCGTGTAGGTTCCGCCGCCTTTTGGGCGACTGGCGGGCCGCAAGTGTTCGTAAAAATTGAAGAAATTCAAGATCCAGGGCTCGAACTCAAGGAGTCGATCAAGCCCGAGGTGTTGACCGGGGCGCTGGCTGATGCGCCCGGATTCACGCTGGTGTCTTCGAGGCCCCTGTCAGCGTCCTTCAAGCGGGTGTCCGGGCAGGTGCACCTCAAGGGGGCGTTCGGCGCGGTGGTGAAGGCGCCCTGCCGGCGGTGCCTGAAAGACGTGACGCTCGATCTCCCGGTGGAGTTCGCCCTGCGGATGGTGCCGCAGAGTCCCAGGCGGGAGGACGAGGACGACGAGGAGCTGGAGACGGCCAGGGGCCCCGGGCGTGGGGCAGGCCGGGGGAAGAGGCAGAAGAAGGACGACGACGGCCAGGCGCCCTCTGCCGCGTCCTTCGAGCTCGACGAAATCGACGCCGAGCCCTTCGATGGAAAGACGATCGATCTGGACCCGGTGATACGGGAGCAGGTATTGCTGGCCCTGCCGGCTACCGTGTTGTGCCGGGAGGATTGCAGGGGGCTGTGCAGCACCTGCGGGCAGGACCTCAACGAGCAGGACTGCGGGCACGCCGAAAAGAAAGAAGTCGATGTCCGGCTCGCGAAGCTCAAGGACATCAAGCTGAAGAACTAGCAGTCGTCGAAAGGACGGGAAGTAGCGATGGGTGTTCCCAAGAAGCGGACCTCGAAGATGCGCCGGGATCGCCGGCGGGCCGCCAACAACAAGCTGAAGAGCGCCGTGCAGGTGTCGAACTGCCCCAACTGTGGGGCGGCGGTGATGCCGCACCGCGTGTGCCCGAGCTGCGGCTTCTACAAGGCCCGGAAAGTCGCCGCGGGCTCCGCGGATTGAGGCCCCTCCTCCCCGTGGGGAGAGCCGCCTTCAGAGGCGCAGGGCCGGTCGTCTCCGCGCCCTGAACGGGAGTGGTCCGCCCACGACGCGCCGCGCCGTACGCGCGAAGGACCATTCCCATCCTGCGTAAAACGGTACGCGGTGACAGGGGGAAGGTGCCTTGGTATTGGCCCGCCCCGTGACGCGCGCCCGCATCCTCGGCACTGGCAGCTACGCCCCTGAGAAGGTGCTGACGAACCACGATCTCGCGAAGATCGTGGAGACGAGCGACGAGTGGATCGTCGAGCGCACCGGCATCCGCCAGCGGCACATGGCGGCCGAGGGCGAGGTCACCAGCGACATGGCGCTCAAGGCCTCGGTGCGGGCGCTCGAGCTGGCGCAGACGCGGCCCGAGGATCTCGACGTCATCATCGTCGGCACCATCTCTCCGGACATGCCGATGCCGGCGTGCGCGGCCTTCCTGGCCCACAAGCTGGGGGCGAAGAAGGCGTTCGCCTTCGACGTCTCGGCGGCGTGCGCGGGCTCGCTCTTCGGCATGTCCATCGCGGCCCAGTACCTCCAGACCGGGGCGGTGAAGCGGGCCCTGGTGGTGGGGGTGGAGCTGCTCACGCGGATCATCGACTGGCAGGATCGCAACACCTGCGTCCTCTTCGGGGACGCGGCCGGCGCGATGGTGCTGGGCCCGTCCGAAGACGAGGCGCGGGGCATCCTCTCGACGCACCTCCACACCGACGGCGCGCAGACGCAGATCCTCTGCATCAAAGGCGGCGGCTCGCTGCACCCGATGAGCGAGCAGGTGCTCAAGGACAAGCTGCACAAGGTGTCGATGAACGGCCGAGAGGTCTACAAGTTCGCCGTGCGCGCGCTGTCGGACGCGGTGAAGGAAGCGCTCGAGCACAACCACGTCACCGCCGAGGGCGTCACCCACGTCATCGCCCACCAGGCCAACATCCGGATCATCGACGCCGTGCTGGAGCGCCTTGCGATTCCGCAGTCGAAGGCGTGGCTGAACATCGACAAGTATGGGAACACGTCGTCGGCGTCGCTGCCGATGACGCTGGACGAGGCCAACCGGGCCGGGCGGCTCCAGCCGGGGGACACGATCGCGATGATGGCGATCGGCGCCGGCATGTCCTGGGGAAGCGCGCTGGTCCGCTGGTAGGCCACGGAGATCACCATGAGCATCGCGTTCGTCTTTCCGGGACAGGGCGGCCAGGCGGTGGGGATGGGGAAGGCCCTGTGTGACGCCTTCCCCGAGGCGAAGGCGGTCTTCGACGCCGCCGACGACGCGCTGGGCGAGAAGCTGTCGGCGCTGTGCTTCGAGGGCCCGGAGGACGCGCTCAAGCTGACTGCCAACACGCAGCCGGCGATCCTCACCGTGTCGGTGGCCGCCCACGCCGTCTTCTCGAAGCGCTGCGCCACGCCGCCGGCCTTCGTGGCCGGGCACTCGCTGGGGGAATACTCGGCGCTGGTGGCCGCGGGCGCGATGAGCCTGCCGGACGCGGTGCGGAGCGTGCGCGCGCGCGGGGCCTTCATGCAGGAGGCGGTGCCGGCCGGCGTCGGCGCGATGGCCGCGGTGCTGGGGCTGGCCCCCGAGAAGGTGAAGGAGCTCTGTGAGCAGGCGGCGCAGGGCGAGGTGGTGGCGCCGGCCAACTTCAACGAGCCCTCGCAGACGGTCATCGCCGGCCACGCGAAGGCGGTGGAGCGCGCCTCGGAGGCCTTGAAGGCCGCGGGCGCGAAGCGGGTGCTGCCGCTGCCCGTGTCGGCGCCCTTCCACTGTGCGCTGATGCAGCCGGTGGTGCCGCGGCTGGACGAGGTGCTCTCGAAGGTGCAGTTCAAGGCGCCGGCCTGCCCGGTGGTGACGAACGTGGAGGCCCGGCCGAACGCCGACGCCTCGCGCATCAAGGCGCTGTTGCTGCAGCAGGTGACGGGCTCCGTCCGGTGGATCGAGTCCGTGCAGGCCATGGAGCAGGCCGGCGTGACGAAGGTGGTCGAACTCGGCCCGGGCAAGGTGCTCTGCGGCCTCATCAAGCGCATCTCGAAGGGGCTCGAGTGCGTCAACGTCGAGGATCCCGCCAGCCTGGACAAGGCGCTGGCGGCGATCGGGGGCTGACACGACATGGGTGACTTCTCCAACAAGGTGGCGCTGGTGACGGGCGGCTCGCGCGGCATCGGCCGGGCGATCGCGGTGGAGCTAGGCAAGCGCGGCGCGACGGTGGTGCTGTCCTACGCCGGCAACGAAGCGGCGGCGGCGGAGACGGTGAAGACGATCGTGGAGGCGGGCGGCAAGGCGAAGGCGGTGCGCTTCGACGTGGCCGACACCGAGGCCTGCGCGAAGGCCGTCGAGGACGTGGTGAAGGAGTTCGGCCGCATCGACGTGCTCGTCAACAACGCCGGGGTGGCCATCGACGGCCTGTTGATGCGCTTCAAGGACGAGGACTGGGACAAGACGCTCGACACCAACCTCAAGGGGGCCTTCGCGCTGATGCGCGCGGTCAGCCGGCCGATGATGAAGCAGAAGGGCGGGGCGATCGTGAACCTGTCGTCCGTCGTCGGGGAAATGGGCAACGCGGGCCAGGCGGCCTACGCGGCGTCGAAGGCGGGGCTGATCGGCCTCACCAAGTCGGTGGCGCGCGAGCTGGCGAGCCGCAACATCCGGGTCAACTGCGTGACGCCCGGCTTCATCACCACGGACATGACGGCCGGCCTCGACGCCGCCCTCAAGGAGAAGATGACCGCGGCGATTCCATTGTCGCGCATCGGGAACGCCGAGGAGGTCGCCGCTGCCGTGGCCTTCCTCGCTTCGGACGCCGCCTCGTACATCACGGGCGAAGTCCTCAAGGTCAACGGCGGCATGTACATGTAGTTCCCCGTTGGTCACATCAAAACGCTGTGCTAACCGCGCGGCGCAACCTCACACGGCAGCACTCGCACAAGGAAGCCATCCATGACGGCCACCAACATCGAAGCCAAGGTCAAGTCGATCATCGCCGATCAGCTCGGCGTGGGAGAGGACGAGATCAAGATGGAATCGTCCTTCATCGAGGACCTCGGCGCGGACAGCCTCGACATCGTCGAGCTCGTGATGGCGATGGAAGAGGAGTTCGAGATCGAGATCCCCGACGAGGAGGCCGAGAACATCAAGTCCGTCGGGGACGCGATCAACTACATCAACACCCACAAGAAGTAGGGTGGGTGACGCAGCCGCTTCCGTCGGGGTCGCTCGGCCGCTGAGCGACTCCGCGCCGTCCCTTTGCTCTGGAGATCACCTGTGAACGCTCCGCGCCGCGTCGTCATCACCGGAACCGGGCTCGTGACCGCCCTGGGCACGGGCACGGAGAAGACCTGGCAGGGCCTCATCAAGGGCCAGAGCGGCATCGTCCGCCAGACCCGCTTCGAGCAGGGCCCCCTGAAGGTGAACATCGCCGGCCAGGTGCCCGACTTCGACGCCGGCGCGTGGATGGACAAGAAGGAGGCCCGCCGGATGGACCTCTTCTGCCAGTACGCCATGGCCGCCGCGGAGATGGCGATGCAGGAGTCGAAGCTGCCGGTCGGCCTCGACAAGCCGGGCGGCTACGAGCCCGCGCGGGTGGGCGTCATCGTCGGCTCCGGCATCGGCGGGCTGCTCTCCTTCGAAGAGAGCCACACCGTCGGCATGACCAAGGGGTGGGATCGGCTGTCGCCCTTCTTCATCATCAAGATGATCGCCAACATGGCGCCGGGGCGCATCTCCATGCGCTACGACTGCAAAGGGCCGAACTGGGGCCCGGTGTCGGCGTGCAGCACGTCGGCCCACGCGATCGGCGAGGCCTACAAGTCGATTCGCTTCGGCGAGACAGACGCCTGCTTCGCGGGCGGAAGCGAGGCGGTCGTGAGCCCCATGGGCATCGGCGGCTTCGAGGCGATGAAGGCCCTGTCCACCAACACCGCCGATCCGGCCAAAGCCAGCCGGCCGTTCGACAAGAACCGGGACGGCTTCGTGATGGGCGAGGGTGCGGGGATCGTCGTGCTGGAAGAGCTGGAGCACGCGAAGAAGCGCGGCGCCACCATCCTCGCGGAGCTGGTCGGCTACGCGGCGAACTCGGACGCCTACCACGAGACGCAGCCGGCGCCGGAGGGCGAGGGCGCGGTGCGCTGCATGACGCTGGCGCTCCAGTCGGCGGGCATGAAGCCGGAGGACATCGGCTACATCAACGCGCACGGCACCTCGACGCCCTTCAACGACATGAACGAGACGAAGGCGATCAAGGCCGTCTTCGGCGAGCACGCGCGCAAGCTGCTGATCTCCTCCACCAAGTCGATGACGGGCCACATGCTGGGCGCGGCGGGCGGCGCGGAGGCGATCGTCTCCACCCTGGTGATCAACCGGGGCATCATCCCCCCGACCATCAACTACGAGACGCCGGATCCCGAGTGCGATCTCGACTACGTGCCGAACAAGGCGCGGGAGGTGCGGGTGGACGCGGTGATGTCGAACTCGTTTGGCTTCGGCGGCACCAACGCGGTGCTGATCCTCAAGCGGCACAAAGCCTGAAGGGCGCCCTCTCCCGGGAGGGAGAGGGCCGGGGAGCGGGGATGCGAGGTCTGCTCAGCGTCGCGATGCTGGTGCTCGCCGCGGGCTGCGTCACGCCGATCAGCTTCGACGCGGCCAAGCAGCGTGTCCTCCTCCGCGCGTCCTTCGAGCTGGCCTGCAGCCCCGACAAGCTGGCCGTGCAGGAGCTGGCGACGGACGAGGTCGGCCCGGTGTACCTCGGCGTGTCGGGCTGCTCGCGGCGCGCGGTGTACGTGCGCCTCAACACCGCGTCGGGGCCGCTCTTCCTGAATGACACCGTGCCGCCCACCGAGGACGCCAAGGCCCCGGGGGCGCTGTAGGGGAAACGAGATGAAGCAAACCCTCGTCGTCGTCGTGCTCGCGCTGTCCGCCTGCTCCACGCCCACCGCCCAGCTGCGCAAGGAGCTGGGCCCGCGTGCCTCGCAGTACCTCTCCTGCGACGAGAAGGAGCTGCAGTTCAAGGAGCTCGATCGGCTGATCAGCTCGACGAAGGTGCGGGTGACGGGGTGCGGGAAGGAAGCCGTCTACAAGCTGGAAGAGAGCCGGTGGCGGCTGCTCCAGCCTGGCGAGAATTGAGCTTCCCCGCCCGCGCGGCTACAAGCGCCCCATGCCACTCACCGTCGCGGTCGCGTCCGATCACGCCGGCTTCGCCCTGAAGGCCGAGGTCGTCGCCGAGCTGAGGAAGTGGGGACACGAGGTCCTCGATCTCGGTCCTGCCGACACGGCGTCCGTCGATTACCCGGACTACGCGGTGAAGGTGACCAGCGCCGTCGTCGGGGGCCAGGCGGCGCTGGGCGTCCTCATCTGCGGCACGGGCACGGGCATGAGCATCACCGCCAACAAGGTGCACGGCATTCGCGCGGCGCTCTGCCGAAGCGAGTTCGAGGCCCGCATGGCCCGCGGCCACAACGACGCCAACGTGCTGTGCCTGGGGCAGCGCGTCACCGGCGGCGGCCTCGCGCTGGAGATCGTCAAGGCCTTCCTCGCCACGCCCTTCGAGGGCGGCCGCCACGCAGGGCGGGTCGAGAAGATCCGCCAGGTGGAGGCGAAGCGATGAGCCGCGCGCTGGTGGGGCTGGTGGGCCTGTGGGCGCTGATGGGTTGTCGTACGGAGATCCGCCCGCTGGTCAAGGAAGAGCCCGGCAAGGTGGAGCGCCTGATGCCCGGCGAGTGCCGCGTGCACGACTACCCGTCGGCGCCGGACGTGCCCGAGGGCGCGGAGAACATCGGCTGGGTGAAGGTGCCTCGCGAGAAGACGGACGAGGAGACCTTCGAGAAGCTGCGCGAGGCCGTGTGCGCGAAGGGCGGCAACGCCTTCAGCCAGGCCCACTGGATCCGCGAGGCAGGCGCCAGCATCGCGGATCAACCGATCGAGCTCGAGGCCAACGCCTGGCTCGTCCCCGCGCGCCGGTAGGCGGAATCAGAAGAAGATCTGCGCCTGCGCCCGCACCTGGTGCCGCCCGTCGCCGAAGTGCCCGTCGTCGAGCCAGAAGTAGTCGAGCTGCAGCTTGAGGTCGTGCTTGAGCACCATGAAGTTCACCGTGCCGCCGATCTCCCGCAGGCGGGTGAACTTCGGATCTGCGCCCTCGAAGGGCCGGGCGTCGCCGTACCGGGCGCCCAGCTCGAGCCAGGGCAGCACGTAGTACCCGGCCTGGGCGAACCAGCCCCAGCCTGGCCGTGAGTACTCGGTCAGCGGGGCGCCCTTCACGGTGTGCGTCTCCGAGAGCGCGTCGGCCTGGCGGTAGAAGAACTCCGAGGAGATCGACAGGCCCCTCCACTTGAAGACCAGATCGGCGCCGGCATGGAAGTAGTCGAAGTTGGCCGCCTGGTACGGGGTGCCCGTCGTGGAGCGCGGGCGATTCGTCTGGACGTTGTAGGCCACGCCGCCGCCCACCCCCAGGCGCACCTTGCTGGAGCGATCCGGATCGCCTTCCCACTTCTCGTCGAACTTCCCGAAGGGGCTGACGCGGAGCCGCGCCGCATAGAGCAGGCCGGGCGTCGTGCCGATGCGGTTCCTGCCGTCGCCGCCGAAGACGGAGAGCGCGTACTGCAACCGCCCGCCCAGGCCGAAGAGATCGTCGGAGAACAGGGTGACGCCCACGTCGCGGTCCAGGTTGAACTCGCCCACCACCACCGAGCGATCGACGAACTGCAACGAGCTGGAAGAGATGACGCGCTCCACGCCGTACTGCACCTTGCCCTGGCCGAAGCGCACCGAGACGTCGCGGAAGCGCCGCCACTCCGCGTAGAAGTCGCGCAGCACGTTCGAGTAGTCCGACTCCATGTCGAGGTTGGAGAAGGCCAGCTGCAGGGAGAAGGACAGGTCGTACGGGAGGTCGCCTTTGAGCGCGAGGCGCGCCCGGCGGATCATGATCCCGTTGGCGCGGGCGACGCTGGAGTCCTCCTCGGTGGGCACCACCGCGAAGCCCTGCAGCTGCATGCGGCCGCGCAGGTTGAGCCGGAAGTCGCCCTTCTGCACCGTGACGCCCTCGCCGAAGCCGGCCTTCACCTCCACCTCCCTCTCCTTCACCGCGACGGGAGGTGGAGGCAGCACGGCCTCGGTGGGCCTGGTGCCTGCGTCTCGCTCGCCCGCGGGTGGCCCCTCGGTCATCGGCGGCCCGTCCAGCCTCGGCGCGTCCTCCGTGCCCGCGTCTTGCGCCTGCGCCCACCCCGCCACCAGCAGCGTCATCACCAGCACCACTCGTTTCATGGGGCGCGCCTTGTGCCCGCCGGCCGCGGCGGAGCGTTGACGGGTCCGTGACTTCTGTGTGACGCCGCTGGAAGGTGTTCGTGACCGGGTTGATACGGGGGCGCCTTCCGTCAAGCGCTTGTGAGGGCGGGGGTTTGGCGCTAGGCGGAGCCGCCATGGAGAACACGGCTCCCCTCGCGCAGGTCGACCCCGCCATCTACGAGATCATCCAGGCCGAGACGCGGCGGCAGGAGGAAGGGCTCGAGCTGATCGCCTCCGAGAACTTCGTCAGCCCGGCGGTGTTGGAGGCGGCCGGCAGCGTGCTGACCAACAAGTACGCGGAGGGCTACCCGGGCAAGCGCTACTACGGCGGCTGCGAGGAGGTGGACAAGGCGGAGGCCCTGGCCATCGATCGGGCGATCCAGCTCTTCGGGGCGCAGGCGGCCAACGTCCAGGCCCACTCGGGCAGCCAGGCCAACATGGGCGCCTTCATGGCGGTGATGAAGCCGGGCGACACCATGCTGTCGCTCGACTTGAACTCCGGAGGACACCTCACCCACGGCGCGGCCTTCAACTTCTCGGGCAAGCTGTACAAGGTCGTGCACTACGGGCTGGAGCGCGAGAGCGAGCGCATCGACTACGCGCAGGCTGCGCACCTGGCGAAGGAGCACAAGCCGCGGATCGTCGTGGTGGGCGCGTCGGCGTACCCGCGCTTCATCGACTTCCATCGCTTCCGGGAGATCGCCGACTCGGTGGGCGCGGTGCTGATGGTGGACATGGCGCACATCGCCGGGCTGGTGGCGGGGGGGGTGCACCCGTCTCCGGTTCCGCACGCGGACATCGTCACCAGCACCACGCACAAGACGCTGCGCGGCCCGCGCGCCGGCCTGGTGCTGATGAAGGAGCACTGGGCGAAGCCGATCAACTCGCTCGTCTTCCCCGGCATCCAGGGGGGGCCGCTGATGCACATCATCGCGGCCAAGGCGGTGGCCTTCGGCGAGGCGCTCAAGCCGGAGTTCAAGGTGTACGCGCGGCAGGTGGTGGAGAACGCGCAGGCGCTCGCGGAGGGCCTGAAGCGGGAAGGGCTGCGGCTGGTGTCGGGCGGCACCGACAACCACCTGATGCTGGTGGACTTGAGGCCCAAGAAGCTCACCGGCAAGGCGGCGGAGGAGGCGCTGGGGCGCGCCCACATCACCGTCAACAAGAACCAGATCCCCTTCGATCCCGAGAAGCCCACCGTGTCCTCCGGCGTGCGGGTGGGGACGCCGGCCCTCACCACCCGCGGCATGACAGTCAGCGACATGGCCGTGGTGGCGAAGCTGATCGGCAAGGCGCTCGATCACGCGAGCGACGCGGCAGCGCTGGCGAAGGTGAAGGACGAGGTGAAGGAGTTCACGAAGGGCTTCCCGCTGTACCGGTCCCGCCTCCGCTAGCGCCATGCGCTGTCCCTTCTGCCAGGCCGCCGACACCCGCGTGCTGGACTCACGCGACTCCGCCGAGGGGACGATCATCCGCCGGCGGCGGGAGTGTGAGACCTGCAAGCGCCGCTTCACCACCTACGAGCGGGTGGAGGAGCTGAACCCGCTGGTGGTGAAGAAGGACGGGCGCAGGGAGCAGTTCGATCGCGACAAGCTGTTGGCGGGGCTCAAGAAGGCCTGCGAGAAGCGCCCGGTGTCGGTGGAGCAGGTCGAGGCGTTGGTGACGGAGATCGAGCGCCGGCTGCAGGAGCTGGGCGAGAAGGAGATCCCTTCCAGCACGGTGGGCGAGCTGGTGATGGAGCGGCTGCCCGCGCTGGACGAGGTGGCGTACGTGCGCTTCGCGTCGGTGTACCGCAGCTTTCGGGACATCGCGGAGTTCATGGACGAGCTGAAGGAGCTCATCGAGACGCAGCCGAAGAAGGCGGCGAAGGGCAGGGCGAAGCCGTGACGCGAAAGCCCGGGCCCGCCGACGAGGCCTTCATGGCGCTCGCGCTCGCCGAGGCGAAGAGGGCGCTCGGTCGCACGCACCCCAACCCGGCCGTGGGCGCGGTGCTGGTGAAGGGCGGGAGAGTCGTGGGCCGCGGGTTCCACGCGAGGGCCGGAGAGCCGCACGCGGAGATCGTCGCCTTGAAGGCCGCCGGGAAGCGGGCCAGGGGCGCCACGCTGTACTCCACGCTGGAGCCCTGCAACCACTTTGGGCGGACGCCGCCGTGCACCGAGGCGATCATCGCGGCGGGCGTGCGGCGCGTCGTCTACGGCTCGTCGGATCCCAACCCGCTCGTGGACGGGAAGGGGAAGCGTCGGCTGCTCAAGGCGGGCCTCGCCGTGCTGCCCCACGTGCTGCGCGCCGAGGCCGACGAGCTCAACAGGCCCTTCTTCAAGGCGATCACCACCGGCCGCGCGTGGGTCACGCTGAAGGCGGGCGTCACGCTGGACGGAAAGCTGGCGACGGGCACAGGCCAGTCGAAGTGGATCACCTCGGAGGAGGCGCGGAGGGAGGCCCACCGGCTGAGGAACCGGTGCGACGCGATCCTCGTCGGAGCCAACACCGTGCGCCTCGATGATCCCGAGCTCACCACCCGGCTGCCGAAGGGGCGATCTCCGGTGCGCCTGGTGCTCGATCCAGAGCTCGCCACGGATCCCAACGCGAAGGTGTACTCGGACGCGGGCGACGTGCGGCGGATCGTCCTGGCGCGTGACGAGCGCTGCGCCGGGGCGGAGGCGTTCCGCGCGCGGGGGGTGGAGGTGTGGCCGCTCGAGGTGAGAGACGGGCAGGTGCGGCTGGCGGGGGTGCTGGAGCGCCTGGTGAAGGAAGGCCTCATGCACCTGCTGGTCGAGGGCGGATCGCTGGTGCACCAGTCCTTCCTGCGCGAGGGGCTGGCCGATGAGGTCGTCCTCTTCGTCGCGCCCAAGCTGTTTGGCGACCCAGGCAGGACGTGGACGGGAGCGCTCGAGATCACCGATCCGGCGAAGGCGGTGCGGCTCGTCGATCTCCAGGCGAGGCCGATCGGCCCGGATCTGATGATCTCTGCGCGGCTGGCCCGCTGACGTTCAGGGCGCGGTGGGCCCCGGCAGCACCGTGCCCGTCAGCACCAGCACCGCGGCCGTCAGGTAGATGACCGTCCCCGTCACGTCGACCAGGGTGGCGACGAAGGGCGCCGAGGCGGTAGCAGGATCCAGCCCGAAGCGCCGCAGCACGAAGGGCAGCATGGCGCCGATCAACGAGCCGAAGAGCACCACGCCGACGAGGCTGACCGCCACCGTGAGGCCCACCAGCAGGTAGTGCGGCCCGTACGAGGTGTGCATCACCCCCAGGTGGTACAGCCCTTCCCAGAGGACGATGCGGAGGAAGCCGATGCCGCCCAGCAGCACCCCGAGCAGCGCGCCGGTGCGCAGCTCGCGCAGGAGCACCCGCCACCAGTCCTTGAGCTCCAGCTCGCGCACCGCCAGCGCGCGGATGATCAGCGACGTGGCCTGGCTGCCCGAGTTGCCGCCCGAGGAGATGATCAACGGCATGAGCAGCGCGAGGAAGACGGCCTGCTCGATGGTGCGCTGGAAGTAGCTCATCGCGGTGGTGGTCAGCATGCCGCCGACCAGCAGCACCGCCAGCCAGCCGCCGCGCTTCTTCACCATCTCGAAGGCGCTCACGTCCATGTACGGCGCCTCGAGGGCCTCCACGCCGCCGAGCCGCTGCATGTCCTCGGTAGCGGCTTCCTCGGCCACGTCGAGCACGTCGTCGGCGGTGATGATCCCCACCATCGCTCCGCGGCTGTCCGTCACCGGCAGCGCCACGCGGTCATACTTCTCGAAGATCGCCAGCACCTCCTTGCGATCGGCCGTCGCGGGGATCGCCACCAGCGGGCGCTTGGGGATCTCCCCGACGGTCAGCTTCGGGTCCGCCATCACCAGATCGGCCAGGCGGATGTCGTCGAGCAGGATCCCCTTGTCATCCACCACGTAGAGGACGTTCAGCGTCTCGCGGCCCCTCCCGTTGCTCCGCACGAAGTCCAGCGCCTGCTGCGCCGTCATCGACGGCTTGAGGGCCAGGTACTCCGGGGTCATGTACCGGCCCGCGGAGTTCTCGGGGTAGCCGAGCAGCGCCCGCGCCACCTTGAGCTCCTCGGGCTTGAGCTGCTCGAGCGCGCGCTTGGTGACCTCGGCGGGGAGCTCTTCGAAGAGGCGCGTGCGATCGTCCGGCGCCATCTCGTTCAGCACGTTCGTGAGCTGCTCGCTCCCCAGCGTCTGGACGATCTCGGTCTGTTGATCGAGCGGCAGGTACTCGAAGGCCACGCCCGCCACGCTGCGCGGGAGGATCCGGAAGATCACGCCCGAGTCCTCGGGTGGGAGATCCTCGAGCACCTCGGCGATGTCCGCCGGGTCGACGTCCTCGAAGGCGACGCGCAGCGACTCCCAGTCCTTCTTGGCGATCAACTCCTCGTACTCGGGCTTGAGCAGGTGACCGAGCACGGTGCCCCCGACGCGACGGCGCGCCTACTACATCGCCTTCTTCAGGCTGTCCTCCAGCTTGGCCTTCGGCACGGGGCCGACGAGCTGATCGACCACCTTGCCGCCCTTGAAGAGCAGCAGCGTGGGGATGGAGCGGATCCCGTACTGCTGGGCGACCTGCTGGTTCTCGTCGACGTCCACCTTGGCGATCTTCACCTTGCCCTTGTACTGCGTCGCCAGCTCTTCCAGCGTGGGGGCGATCGCGCGGCAGGGGGCGCACCAGGTCGCCCAGAAGTCGACCAACACCGGTACGTTGGAGTCGAGGACTTCGCTCTTGAAGGACGCATCAGCGACGGCGACAGTGTCTTTGGACATCGGTTTTCACCCCTTGTGGGTTTGGACTTTCCGCGGTTCGGGTTTTAATAGCCAAAGGTAGGCTGTGCAGGGCAGCAAAAACGAGGTGGCACGCGCGTGAAGCTCTTTCTTCCCCAGAAGACGCTCGAGGAGTGGGCCACCTCCGACAAGGCCGATCTGGTCGACGGCAAGCTGGTGGTGCGTGACGGCTCGTCGAGCCACCCGGTCACCCCGGCCGTGCACTTCTCCAAGCTGGTGTCCGGCGAGGACAAGAATGGGCTGGTGGGCCGGGTGAAGACGATCCTCCAGTTGGCTGATCTCGGCGCGGAGCACATGGCCGACTCCTGCATCATCGGCGACACCGCCTACGAGGTGGCCGAGGGTTACATCACCGAGGTGGCCGCGGGCGCGGGCGCTCCCAAGGGCGACGGGAAGAAGAAGTCGGGCAGCCCCGAGGCCGATCTGCTCGCCGCCTTCATCCTCGACAAGCTGTAGCCCGTCCGCTGCCCGGTAAGGCGGAAGCGCTGGCGTTCCTTCTCGAGCAAGAAGGCCTGTGGCTCGCGTCCCTTTTCCCCGCCGTGGTCCTCGTCCAGTCGCCAGATGGAAGGCGCTGAGCGCGCCAGCCCGCGCCGGTGTACGCTGCGTCACCGCTGGGCCGGCGACCGCGGGCGTCCTCGAGAGGCTGGGCGCCCGGGTGTGTGTTGTGGCTACCTCCCCGACGGACGACGGAGTCGTCGATGCCACGTTGCAGGTCCTCTCTTCGGAGTAGGCTCGTGAAACCCATGAAGCGACCCGCTTTTCTCCTGGCCGTGCTGCTGCCGGCCGCGGCCCTCTCGTCGACCCTCATTCCCCACACGCTCGCCCAGCGCTTCGCGGCCTCCGACCGGGTTGCGCTGGTGCAGGTTCTCTCCCGGGTGACCGAGGCGCAGGGAAATGAACGCAACCTGAAGACCTTCACCCGCCTGTTGATCGGTGAGGACTACAAGGGCTCCGGACCCAGAGAGGTGACGCTGGTGCAGATCGGCGGCAGGCTCGGCAACGTCGAGTCGCGGATCCCGGGAGACGCCGACTTCACGGTGGGAGAGACGGCGCTCGTCTTCCTGCACTGCCGCACGCCCGAGCGCTGCTACCTGACGGCCCTGGGCGAGGGGAAGGTGGCGATCTCCGGCGGGGACGCGATCGTCCACGATCTCTTCACGGGCGAATGGAGCCGTAAGCCCCTCGAGCGCCTGATCTCCGAGATGAAGAAGGCGCAGTCTTCGGAGACGAAGCGATGAGGGCCGCTCGGCTGGCTGTGGTGCTGGCGCTCTGCCTGCCCGCCGCGGGGCGCGCGCAGGAGTACCTGCCCTTCAAGATGATCAACACGGCGGCGCACCCCTTCGAGTACTACGTCGACGGCCGGCTGCAGGCGCCCGTCGGCCTTCCCATCGGCGACGTGTCCAACGCGGTCAATGCTGCGTGGGGCTTGTGGAACGCTGTCCAGTGCGCCTACCCCCGTGCGCAGTCGAAGGGCCTGACCGGGGGCATCGTGCCGGATCCGCCGAACCGGTACGATCTCTTCTCCGTCACTCCGGTCTGGTTGATGACCCCGGGCGACCCCGACTTCGAAGGGGTGCTGGGGCCCGGGCCCTTCTACGTGGCGTCGGTGGCCGTCCCGATCGCCGTAGGCGGGGCGCTCGTCACCTGTGACGTGTACTTCAACGGAAACGGGCCCTGGAGTCTCACCAATCCACCGGGAGCCGATGCGCTCGACGTGCAGACGGTGATGATGCACGAGGCCGGTCACTGTCTTGGTCTCGGCCATAACGGCAACTACCCGGCTGGCGACGTGATGGTGGACGCGGTTCGCCCCGGCGTGGCGCTCCGCTCGCTCGGCCCCAACGACACGCAGCTCTTCTGTGACCGCTACCCGGACCCTGGCAACTACGCGGCTCCATGCCTCGCCGACGGCGGGTGCAACACCGCCGATCTCAAGTGCCTCCTGCAACCGCTCACCGCCGGCATCACCACGTCGATCTGCAGCAGAGGCTGTACCGCGAACTCGGGCGGCGGCTGCGAGCTTCCCACCGTCTGCCAGGCCTCGAGTGCGTTCGCTCCCGGCTTCACGGGCGCGTGCCTTCTCCCCGGCACGGCGATCACGGCCGTCGGCAGGCCGTGCGGGATGGACGTCGACTGCGGCGCGCCCAACTCGGAGTGCTTCCGGCCCGCCCAGCAGATTTCCGGAACCATCTTCTGGGAGGACGGCTATTGCAGCCAGGACTGCGCGCCCGGGCAGCCGCCCTGTCCCGCGGGCTCCGAGTGCATCGACTTCGGAGGCGGTGCGCGCCGCTGTCTCCAGAACTGCCGGGTGGGGCTGTCCGACTGCCGCCCGGGCTACGCGTGCGCGGAGGTGTCCACCGGCACCGCCGTCTGTCTGCCGGCGTGCAAGGCCAACGCCGACTGCGCCGATCCCTCCGCCTTCGACTGCCGCGTCTGCGACGGCCTGTGCGTGCCCAAGCAGAATCCGTCGGGGCAGATCGGCGATCTCTGCACCGCCGACGCCACCTGCGGGCCGGGGCAGACTTGTGAGACCTTCCTCGGAGGGCAGTGCACGCGCCAGTGCTCGCGCGGGTGCGCCAGCTGCCCGGCGGGCTCGAGCTGCAATACCACCGCGCGCGGGCTCTTCTGCCTGCGCGACTGCACGGGGCCGGGCACCTGTCCTTCCGGCCTGCGCTGCGCTGACACGCCCACGGGCAAGGGCTGTCTGCCGGCCTGCTCCAACAACACCGACTGTCCCGTCGGCCAGTCCTGTTACCAGGGCGAGTGCCTCACCCCGGTGGAGGACGCGGGCTGCACCACGCTCTGCAACCGACCCGACGCCGGCAAGCCCATCACTCCCACGGTGGACGGCGGGACGGGCGGGGGGACGGGCACCGGCGGCTGCGGGTGCGGCGCAACGGACAGCGCGCTCTACCTGGCGCTGCTCCTCTGGCTCGGCGTCTTCCTCTCGGTGTCGCGGAGGCACGCATGGCGACGGCGGTAGCGCCGGCCGAACGGCGGCGCGCCCAGGACTTCACCCTGGCCTGGCTGCTGGACGTGCTGGTGCAGGCCCAGCTTCTGGTCAAGAGCCAGGCTGCGGACATCGCCGCCAAGGAAGGCCAGGCGAAGGCGCGGATCATCAAGCAGGCGGGCGACGCCAACTACGCCCCGTCGCCGATCGAGATCGTCGCCGCCTTCCAGGTGCCGCTGCCCGGCCGGCCGGGCGAGTTCCTCGATCAGGACCGGGTGAGCGAGGCGGCGGCGCGCGCGTCCGGCCTCGGCTACCGGAAGATCGACCCCCTGAAGCTGGACATGAACCTCGCGGCGCGCACCGTCTCGAGGCCCTTCGCGCAGAAGCACTGCATCCTCGCGCTCGAGGGTGGGGGCGGGCCCAACTCTCCGCTCACGGTGGCGGTGGCGAACCCGTTCGATCACGAGCTGTTCGATCACCTCTTCAGGCTCACGTCGTCGCCGATCATCCCGGTGCTGTCGGCGCGCTCGGACATCCTCAAGGGGATCGCTGACGTCTACGGCTTCAAGCGCACCCTGCAGGCAGCCGTCAGCGAGCACGCCGACGCGGGGCCGGGGATCGGTAACTTCGAGCAGCTCGTACAGCTTTCCACGGGCCGCGAGCTGGACGCGTCCGATCGCCCGGTCATCCAGGCGGTGGATCACCTCTTGCGCTACGCCTTCGACAACCGGGCCAGCGACATCCACATCGAGGCCAAGCGCGAGAAGTGCACCGTCCGCCTGCGCATCGACGGCGTCTTGCACACCGCCTACCAGCTCCCTCCGCAACTTCACCTGCCGGTGGTGGCGCGCATCAAGACGATCAGCCGCCTCGACATCTCGGAGAAGCGCAAGCCGCAGGACGGCCGCATCAAGGTCGATCGCGAGGGCCGCGAGGTCGAGATCCGCGTGTCCACGCTGCCCACCGCCTTCGGAGAGAAGGTGGTGATGCGCATCTTCGATCCCGAGACGTTGGTGGTGGACATCGCCCAGCTCGGCTTCGACCCAGACGAGAAACACATCTTCGAGTCGTGGATCGCCGAGCCGCACGGGCTCATCCTGGTGACTGGGCCGACGGGCAGCGGGAAGACGACGACGCTGTACTCGGCCCTCAAGGCGCTCGCGGGGCCCGACGTCAACGTCACGACGATCGAGGACCCGATCGAGATGGTGTGGGAGGCCTTCAACCAGGTGCAGGTGCAGTCGAAGATCGGCCTCGACTTCGCCAGCGCGCTCCGTCACATCCTCCGGCAGGATCCCGACATCATCATGGTGGGCGAGATCCGCGATCCCGAGACGGCGGAGAACGCGATCCAGTCGGCGCTCACCGGCCACCTCGTGCTGTCCACGCTGCACACCAACGACTCCATCGGCGCGGTGGGG
The DNA here is from genome assembly GCA_040752975.1 of Myxococcota bacterium. Classification (GTDB taxonomy): domain Bacteria; phylum Myxococcota; class Myxococcia; order Myxococcales; family Myxococcaceae; genus JADLDB01. The sequence continues at coordinate 26,313 of JBFMHF010000037.1, read as the reverse complement.
CGGCTCGAGGATCTCCAGGTGCCGCCCTTCCTCCTCTCGTCCAGCCTCCTCGGCGTGATGGCGCAGCGCCTGTTGCGGAAGAACTGCGGCGCATGCGCGCAGCCGGTGACGCTCACGCCGGATCAACTCGCCGCCCTGGGGGCGCCGGTGCCGCTGTTGCCCGGGGGCGTGCAGTTCAAGAAGGGCGTGGGGTGCGTGAAGTGCCGGGGGACGGGGTACTTCGGGCGCACCGCGGTGTTCGAGATCTTCAACGCGACGCCGGAGATCCGGACGTTGGTGGCTCAGAAGGCGCCGGCGGACGCGCTGACCGCTGCGGCGAGATCGCAGGGCATGCGCACGCTGCGCGAGGCCGCGGTCCGGAAGCTGGCCCAGGGCATCACGGCCTTTGACGAAGTGCTGCGCATGACGTCGACCCACTGATGACGCTCCATCGACAAGGCCCCCTGCGCTTCATCGCGGTGGTGCTGCTGGTGCTCTCGGGCTGCAAGCGGCCCGAGGAGCAGGTCGATCCCAAGGTGCGAGCCGACGGCTACTACCTCTCGGGGACCTCGGCGTTCCTCAAGGGTGACTTCGCAGAGGCCCACGCGGCCTTCGCCGAGGTGCGCAAGCTGAACCCCGGCGATCCCCGGCTGCCGGCTGCCGAGGGCGAGGTGTACCTGTCCGAGATGAAGCTGGCCGAAGCGATCCAGAGCTTCGAGGACGCGACGAGGATCGATCCGAAGCGCAGCACCAACTGGAGCCGCCTGGGCTACCTCTACGTCCTCAAGAACGAGACGGAGAAGGCGAAGGCCGCGCTGGAGAAGGCGATCGCGCTCAACCCGAAGGACTTCAACGCTCACGAGGCGATGGGCGATCTCGAGCTCAAGGGCGGCCGCCTGGAGTCTGCGGTGTCGCACTACCTGCTCGCGGCCGAGGTTGCGCAGGGAAGTGATCGCGCCGACCTCGTGCTCAAGGCCACCACTGAGCTGCTCGAGAAGAAGCAGGAAGCGCGCGCCCTCGAGGTGCTGGAGAGCGCGGTGAAGAAGGGCATCGAGAGCCCGGCCCTGTGGGCGGAGTACGGCGATCGCCTGGTGGTGGCCGAGCGGCTGGCCGACGCCGCGGACGCCTACGAGAAGGCAGCGAAGGCTGATCCGAAGGATCCGACGCTGTGGGAGCTGACGGGCGAGGTGAGGGTCAAGCTGGGCCGCCTGCCGGAAGGCGAAGCCGCCTTCCGCGAGTCGCTCAAGGTGCAGGATCGCAGCGTGGTGCACGTGGCGTTGGCTCGGCTGTGCCAGCAGAAGAAGGACGACGCGTGCCTCAAGCAGGAGCTCGATCTGGCCCTGGCGAAGGCCTCGGGGGAGGAGCTGCGGGAGACGACGGATCTCGCCGATCTCCTCGCATCGCTGGGCCGGAAGAAGGACGCGCTCATCCTCCTGCGCGCGGTGAGCGAAGAGCCCGAGCAGAAGGACAACTTCGAGCTGCAGGTGAAGACGGCGCGCCTGGCCCGCGACCTCAAAGACGAGGTGACGGTGAAGGCCGCGTGCACGAGGGCCCTGGCGAGTGGGCAGGCCGGCCTGAAGTGTCCGTGAAGGCGGCCGTCGATTTGACGAGAATGGGCGAATCGCCCGGTCGCCTCGGAGCATTTGTGGGCGTGGCCGCGAGGCGGTTGAATGCCCGGACCTCGTCGTCTCTGGGAGCACGCCCGCATGCCGACCCGCACCGCCGCCACCCAGTCCGTTGCCTCGCAGCGGACCACCACCATGTCCGCCGAGCGCAAGGCCTTCTGGCACTCGCCGTACACCAACGCCGACGCGCAGGTGGTGCAGCAGAAGAAGGGCCTCAAGACGCTGGAGGCGGCGAAGGAGTTCATCGGCCGCGCGGTCTTGAACAAGAAGGAGGCCGAGCTCGAGAAGCTGGGCGTCAGCCGGCACCTCTTCGATGATCAGGACTGCCTGGCGCGCTTCAAGCGCTCGGGCTTCACCGACTCCGACGTGAAGCAGGCGAGGAAGTCCTTCGACTTCCTGAAGGGCGCCAGCACCGACGAGGTGAAGGGCTACCTGGGCCTCAAGCTGCGCAACAAGGAGGCCGGCTACCTGGGGGGCATGGAGATGCTCGAGCAGCACGGCATCTCCGAGTCGAAGTACGACAGCCACGAGCAGCTGGACGCCTTCAAGTCGTCGGGCATGGGCGATCGCCACGTGCGCGAGGCCAAGGCGAAGTTCGACTTCCTCAAGGACTCGTCCACCGCAGACGTGAAGCAGTACCTGGGCCTCAAGGTGCTCAATGCGAAGGACGGCTACGGCTTCGCGAAGGACTTCCTGAAGCAGATCGGCGCGAGCAGCGGCTGGTCGGCCCGCGGCTGACGCGTGGCGGATCCCCTGGCCCGCGTGGGCCTCGAGCTCGAGCTGGTGGCGCCGCGCGGTGTCGATCGCCCCGCGGTGGCGCACGCCATCGCCCGGCGCGTACGCGGCCACGTCGAGTACGGCTTCAAGTACAGCAGCGAAGGCCGGCTGCCCGACGGGAGGCCCTTGTGCCGCTTGTCCGACGCGGTGCGCGTGGTGGACGAAGGCGGAGTCCTCGTCACCCTGGTGGACGATCCCACCCTCCGCTCCCGGCTTCCCGCGCGCCCCAGGCGCCGAAACCTGTCCGCCACCGACGACGTCAGGCTGGCGCTGCTTGCAGAGCGGATCTGCTGGAGCCGCCGCCGGGACACTCGCCTCGAGCCGCTCGCGACGTTGTTCCGCGGCCCGGTGGAAGACGGCTCGCTGGTGGACGCCTTCGGACATCCGGTGGTGGTGCAGCTGGAGGAGCCGGTGTCGTGGGGGAGGGTGTGCGAGCTGGTCACCCGGCCGCTCGTGACCCGGCCGGAGCGCCGCCAGGTGGTCCAGCTGCTCCTCGACGTGGCGCGCGAGCTTCGTCTCGGCGTCCCGGGCGAGGCCGCGCTGCACGCCCACTACGACGCCGCGCCGTGGCGATCGACGAAGGCCCTGAGACGGCTGATCCTCGAGAGCACGGAGCACCGCGCGGTGTGGCACGCCCGCCTCTCGCCCAACCCCCGCTGCCTCAAGCTGGGGCCCTTCCCGGAAGACGTGGTGCGGGTGGCCAGAGAGGGGGCGCGGGTGGCGTTCCCCACCTTCGCCGCGGCGCTGCGCCTCGCCGGGGCGCGGAAGGAGGGCGATCTCAACCTGCTGGGGATCATCGAGCCCCACCCGCGTCAGCCGACGCTGGAGGTCCGCTGCCTGCCGATGTCGCTCGCAGCACAGAGCGTGCTCGCCTCCCTCGACGCGGCCGAAGCGCTGCTGCGTCCGTGCCTGAAGCCCTGACCCGTTTGAGGCGCGGAGACCCCCGCCAGTCACGCCGCCGCCGGAAGGGCTTGCTTCGGAATTAACCAGATGGTTAAACCGTGTGCCCAAGAGGAGCCCGATGGACCCAGCGCAGACGAAGGAGAAGATCCTCGAGGCCGCCGACGTGCTGTTTGGAGAGCTCGGCTTCGACGCCACCACGACGCGCGACATCGCGGAGCGATCCGGCGTCAACAAGGCGCTCATCCACTACCACTTCGGCGCCAAGGACGACCTGCTCGAGGCGCTGCTCGAGGGCTACTACGCGAAGTTGGGCGAGGCGCTGCGCGGCGCCCTCGGCCGGAGCGACACGCTGGCTGCGCAGATCGAGGACCTGCTGGACGCGTACGCGGACTTCCTCGCGGAGCACCGCTCCTTCACCCGGATCGTCCAGCGCGAGGTGGCCAGCGGCCGGCACGTGGCGCGCATCGTCGAGCGCACCTTGCCGCTGTTCCGGCTGGGGGTGGACTGGCTGGACGGCTCGGTGCGGCGCATGCCGAAGGACTTCGACGCCGTCCAGCTGCTGACGACCGTCTACGGCCTGGTCGTCACCTGGTTCACCTACGGCGAGGTGCTCAAGGAGCTCACGGGGAAGGACCCGTTTTCACCGGCCGCGCTCGCCGCCCGCAAGCGCCACGTGCGGAAGGTCGTCGGCCTGTTGCTCGCGGAAGTGGAAGGGAGAACCTGAAGTCATGCTCCAGCCTGTCGTGTCGCCACCGTCCGTCGTTTCACCAGCCGTTCCCAGCTCCGTCGGCAGCGGGCTCCACCCGAAGAACGCCGCGATGAAGGCGCGGCTCCTCGGCGCCGAGCACTGGCTGTGTCTCGAGCGGGCGCGCTTCGCCACCGAGAGCTGGCTCACCACGGAAGGTCAGCACCCGTCGCTCCGGGCCGCGCGCGCGCTGAAGAACGTGCTGGAGAAGATGACGATCCGCATCGAGGCCGACGAGCTGCTGGTCGGCAACCGCGCCTCGAAGCCGATCGCCCCACCCATCGCGCCGGAGCGCGGAGACTTCAGCTTCGTCTTCAAGCACCTCTTCGGTGAGCTCGAGGCCTTCGGCTACCGGATCACCGAGGAGGATCGCGCCTACCTCTTCGAGGAGCTCCTCCCCGCGTGGGAAGGCAAGACGGTGCGCGACGCGAAGGTGGCGGCGCTCGAGGCGCGCGGGCTGTCCAGCACGTTGAGTGCGTCTCCGCGCGAGCTGTGGCGCAAGCTGCGGGGCTTCGGCGTCGGCGCGCTCGCCCGGTTGATCGCTCCCAGGGGACGGCTCGAGCTCCGACGCCTGCCGGGGCTGCTTCGGGCGGTGCAGGGCGGATCGAAGGACAACCTGAAGGGGCGAGGGCGCTGCACCGACACGCAGGCGCATCTTGTCCCGGGCCACAAGAACGTGCTGGCGCGCGGCTTCTGCGGCATCCGGGCTGACGCGCTGGCACGGTTGGAGTGCGGCGTCACCGAGTCCCAACGGGCCTTCCTCGAGAGCGTGGTGATCACCTGCGAGGCGATGCGCGACTTCTCGCTGCGCTTCGCGACGCTTGCCCGGGCGATGGCAGAGGGCGGTGAGGACTCCGAGCGTCGGGCGCAGTTGCTGGAGATCGCCGCCACTTGCGAGCGCGTGCCCTGGCTTCCTCCGCGCAGCTTCCGCGAGGCCGTGCAGGCCCTCTGGTTCACCCAGAACGCGGCGATCATCAGCTACGGCGCGGGCAGCGGCATCACCCCGGGGCGCGTCGATCAGCTCCTCTTCCCCTTCTACGAGGCGGACGTGGCCAGCGGCGCTCTCACGCCCGCGGCCGCCCTGCGGCTCATCGAGGAGCTGATCATCAAGCTCAACGACAACGTGGTGATCTGGCCCAACATCGGCGGGGTGGAGCTGAACCACCTCGGCTCGGACGTGGAGAACATCACCCTGGGAGGCGTCGACGCGCGCGGGGAGGACGCCACCAACGCCCTGTCCTGGCTCTTCATCGAGGCGATCGAGAACACCAACCTCGCCACCACCGCGTCCTTCCGCGTGTCCCGCAAGAGCCCGGCGGCGTGGGTGCGGCGCGTGGTGGAGATGCACCGGAAGACGAACTCCCCCGCGTTCCTCTGTGACGAGACCGCCATCGCCGCCCTGGTGAAGGACGGCTACTCCGTGGAGGACGCGCGCCAGTACTGCCTCGTGGGCTGCGTCGAGCCGAGCGGCAACGGCGACACCTTCGGCGCCACCGGCGGCACGAAGATCTACTTCCCCACCGCGCTCGATCTCGTCTTTCACCGCGGCCGTACGACCTTCTTTGGAAACCAGGATGGGCCGGACACGGGAGATCCGCGTCGCTTCCGCGACTTCGAGGCGCTGCTCGACGCCTTCTTTCAGCAGCTCGAGGTGATGGTGGCGAACGTCTGCGAAGCGACCCGCCTGCGCGATCGCATCTGGGCGGAGCGGTTTCACAACCCGCTCATCTCCTGCACCATCGACGGCTGCATCGAGAACGCCCGCGACATGACGCAGGGTGGGGCGCGCTACAACTTCGGCGCGGTGGGCGGCGGCGGGCTGGGGACGGTGGTGGACTCGCTGGCCACGATCCGCGCGCTCGTCTTCGAGGAGCGCTCGCTGCCGATGGGGGCGCTGCTCGACGCCCTGGCCGTCAACTTCCGGGGGCACGAGGCGCTGCGCGCGCGGCTCCTCGAAGGGCCTCGCTTTGGCAACGACGATCCGCGCGTCGATGAGCTCGCCCGCAGGGTGGTGGAGCGGTTCTGCGCGCTGGTGCGGGCGCAGCCGACCGCCACCGGAGGGCACTTCAAGGCGAGCCTCATCTCCTACGGCCTGAACGTCTACGAGGGAGCGCTGGAGCCGGCCACGCCCGACGGCCGCCTCGCGGGGGCCCCGCTGTCCAACAGCATGTCGCCCAGCAACGGCGCGGAGCGGAAGGGGCCGACGGCCGCCCTCAACTCGCTGGCGCGCATCGATCAAACCGAGATCGGCTACGGCAACTCCGTGAACATGCGGCTGCCCATCGGTCTGCTTGGCTCCCCGAAAGGAGCCGAGAGCGTCGCCCACCTCGTCCGGACGTACTTCCAGAAGGGCGGCTTCCACGTGCAGCTCAACGCGGTCGATACGGCCACGCTGCGGGCCGCCCAGGAGCGGCCTCAGGATTACCCGGATCTGATCGTCCGGGTGTCGGGCTACTCGGCCTACTTCACGCGGCTGGGCCGGCAGATCCAGGACGACCTGATCGCGCGGGCCGAGCTGTCGCCATGACGTCGCTGCGCGGGCGCGTCTTCGATCTCCAGCGTTTCTGCGTCCACGACGGACCGGGCATCCGCACCACCGTCTTCCTCGCCGGCTGTCCCTTGCGCTGTGCGTGGTGCCACAACCCAGAGGCCTTCGCAGGCGAGTCGGCTGCCTGGCGTACGCCCGAAGAGGTGCTGCGCGAGGTGCTGGCGGATCGGGACTTCTACTCCGAGAGCGGCGGAGGGCTGACGGTGTCGGGTGGCGAGCCACTGCTCCAGCCCGAGTTCGTGCGCGCGTTGCTCGACCTCGCTGGGCGCGCGGGCCTCCATCGCTGCGTGCAGACGGCGGGCGCGGTGCCGTGGAGCGCCTTCGAGGCGGTGACGCCGGTGGTCGACCTCTTTCAGTTCGATCTCAAGCACCTCGATCCCGAGCGCCACCGCGCGCTCACCGGCCAGGGCAATGAGCTCATCCTCGCCAACGCCGCCAGGCTGATGGCGCAGGGCGCCCCCGTGGAGTTCCGCCTGCCCCTCGTCCCCGGCCTGAACGACGACCCGGCCCACCTCGACCGCGTGGCGGAGTTCCTGCGCGCCCGGGGCGTCGCCCGGCTGCGGATCGTCCCGTACCAGGGGACGTACCTGGGGAAGTACCGGACGCTCGGGCTCGAGGCGAAATGTGCGGGGACTCGAGCGCCGACGGCTGAGCAGCTCGCGGCCGTGACGGACCGCTTCTCCGCGCGACGGGTGGAGCTGGCGATCGACGGTTGAAGAAGCCCGCGGTGGTGAGGCTCAGCCCGCCAGCAGGACGATCTTCACGACCTCGGGTGGAGCCCCCACGCGGACCGGCGGCCCGACGAAGCCACAGCCGCGGCTCGTGTACAGGTGCGTGGCACCATGCCTGGACAGGCCGGCGTTTCGGCTGCCCCAGATCACCTCGCCGATCAGCGTGCCGGGGAACATCTGCCCGCCGTGGGTGTGGCCAGAGAGCTGGAGCCCGATGCGCTTTTCCGACACCAACTCGAGGCCGTTGGGCTGATGCGCCAGCAGCACCGAAGCGCGCTCGGGATCGCGCCCGGCCGTCGCCGCGTCGAGATCGTACCCACCGGATCCCCAGCGGGATCCGTAGTCGTCCACCCCGATGAGATCGAACGAGCCGCCCGCGTCGCCGATGGTGACGAAGCGGTTGCGCAGCACGGTGAAGCCGACGCCGGGGAGCAGCGGCGCCCAGTCCTCCCAGCCGGAGTAGTAGTCGTGGTTGCCCGAGACGAAGTAGGTGCCGTACCGCGAACGCAGGTTCTTCAGGCGGGCGACGAAGTGGCCCAGTTGATCCGGCTTGCCGTCCACGAGATCGCCGGTGATGGCGACGAGATCGGGCCTGGCCCCGTTGGCGGCTGACACCAACTGGTCGAGGAAGCGCTCCTGGATCACCGGGCCCACGTGGATGTCGGAGAGTTGGACGATGGTGAAGCCGTCGAGCGACCTGGGCAGACCGGGCAGCCTCAAGGGGACCTCCGTCACCTCGGGCGGCGTGAAGGCCCGGTAGCTGCCGAACGCGGTGAAGCCTCCCCCCACGGCCAGCGCACCCGCGGCCGTCGCGCGCGCGATGAACTTCCGGCGGGACAGCTCCGCGTCGTCCTTCGGCGGGGCCTCCACAGTGGGCCCGATGGGCAGGCCCGACGACGCCTCGGCGGCCACCTTCGGAGGCGTCCGCAGCGCCAGCACGCCCCGCACCACCTCCGCGGCGATCAGCGCCAGCAGCGTGTAGATGGTGACGCCCCACCACAGCAGCACGACGGTGGTGGCCGTCGCCGGCGGCAGGCTGCCCCGGAACGCGAAGCGCACCAGCGGCACGGCGAGGAAGGACAGCGCCATCGCGCCAGCGGCGACCTTCCGGATCCACGGATGATCCGTCACGTCTCGAACCAGGCGGCGGTAGAGGTAGACGTTGGCGCTGACGAAGGCGCCCAGCATCAACACGCCGAAGACGATCCGAAAGGCCAGCACCGTGCCCGTTTTAACCCGCGGCGCTGGCGTTTGCTTTCCGGCTCACCCGTCCGTCCGGCGTCCCCGCGCAGCGAGGTAGGCCGGTACCGCGATTCCACCCACCAGCGCGAAGACCGCGGCCGTCACGAGATCAGGCATGGAGGTGAAGGTCGCGTGAAGGGCCGATGAAATTTCGATCGGCGGAGGGGCGGGCTGAGCCGACCCGGCGCGCCAGGCCTTGAGTATCGCCATCGCCACCGACAGCGCCAGCGAGGCAGCTGCCAGTGCCGTGCCTGCGCCGAAGCCCGACAACCACAGCGTGCGCCGCGGCCAGGGTGGACCGGGGGGAACGGGCTCCAGCGAGTCGCCGGTGATCTCCTTCGGCTCCTCCCCCCAGGGCACGAAGCGCCGAAGCACCAGCATGCCCGGGATCCCGAAGGCCATCGACACGAGGAAGAAGGGCGCCCAGCCCATCGCGTCGGCCATGATCCCCGCCGGCGGCCCCACGAAGGTGCGCGCCAGCCCCACGAGGCTCGAGAACAGCGCGTACTGCGTCGCCGAGAAGCGCTTGTCGGTGAGCCTGAGCAACAACACGCCGAAAGCGCCCCAGCCCATGCCGCCGGTGGCCGTCTCGATGAAGATCGCCGTGTGCAGCGGCAGGCTGATGCTGGAAGCCGCCTCCGCGCCGCCCAGAAACGACGGGAGCGCCACCATGCCCACCTTCGGATCGATGAGGGCGATGATCGAATAGCCCGCGTTGGAGACGATCTGCAGAACGCCGCAGATCCACAGCGCGCGGCCCACGCCGATCCGGGCGGCGAGCAGCCCTCCGAGGAAGTTGCCCAACACCGTGCCCCACACGCCCACGATTCCCCGCACCACGCCGACGTCGAAGGCCGAGAAGCCCTTCTGGAGCAGGAAGGGGCTCACCAGCGCGCCCGCGAAGGAGTCCGCCAACCGGTACAGGAGGACGAAGGCGGTGATCTCCAGCGCGCGCGGCCGGCCGAGAAAGCCGACGAAGGGCTGCCACACCGCGTCGATGATCCGCTTCGGTGGCGGGTGGTTCAGCTTCGGCTCCGGCGCGAAGATCGTCACCGGCATCAGCGCGGCGTAGACGACCGCCTGCGCGGCGAGCGTCCAGTGCCAGCCCCAGATGGGCCCCAGGGTGATCGCGATGCTGCCCGACAACCACATCCCCGCGCGGTACATCGCGCTGCGGGCGCCCACGGCGGCGCCATGCTCGTGCTTCTCGAGCACGTCCACCGCGTACGCGTCGTACACGATGTCCTGCGAGGCCGAGGCGAACGAGATCAGCAGCGCCAGCCCGGCGATGGCGGCCATCACGCCAGGCGTCGGAGGGACGAGCGCGTCACAGGCGCTCCCTTTGAGCGCGCGATCGCACGTCTCGACTCCCGACGCGAGGTAGCCCAGCGCAGCGGCCCCGGCGGCGAGCGCCACCTGGCACACCAGGATCCACCCACGCCTGAACCCGAGGAACGGTGGCCGCAGGTAGTCCATCGCCGGCGACCAGATGAACTTGAGCCCGTAGGGCAGCTGCGTCAGCGTGAGCAGCGCGTTCGTCTTCAAGTCGACGTTGGCCCACTGTAGCCACGCCGGCATCGCCGTGACGATGAGGCCCAGCGGCAGGCCCGACGACAGCGACAGCAGGGTGACGGCGCCCAGGCGCCAGCTGTTGAAGCCCGCGAGCAGCCCGGTCTTCTTCTGCGGCGCGCCTTCCGTCACCGGGGGCTACTTCAGGAACTTCGTGACGGCGACGGGCTTGCTGGTGTCGATCTCCACCGTGCCCGCGCCCAGGCGAGGCTGTGCCGAGCCACCTTCGCCGATTCGCGTGTGCGCTTCCTTGTGCACGTGGCCGGGCGGCAGCGATGACCCGCGCTTGAACCAGGGATCAGTCGGGTGCGTCACCGGCGGCCCCTTGAGCAACTTGGGGATGTCGTACACGAAGCCCTGGCGGTTGTACTCGCTGGGCGTGTGCATGTACGTGTCCATGCGGATCGCGTCCTTGGGGCACGCGTCGACGCACAGCCCGCAGACGATGCAGCGCAGCTCGTCGATCACGAACTGCCGGGGGTACTTCTCGATCACCCGCGACTCGCTGGCTTCGTCAGCGGGATCGTACTCGCCGGCTTCGATGTAGATGCACTGCGCCGGGCAGATGGTCGCGCACATGTAGCACGCCACGCAGCGGGGCTTGCCGTCCTCCCGCGGCACCAGGCGGTGCAGGCCACGGTAGCCCTCGGGGTAGTCGGGCTTCTCTTCCGGGTAGAAGACGGTGCTCACCGTCGACAGGCCCACGCGGTCGACCACCTGCGTGTTGGTGTCGCGCTCTCCGAAGAGGTTGCGCAAAAAATGCTTCGTGGTGATCGCCAGGCCCTTGAGGAGCTCAGGTACGTACGTCCGCTCGCGGACGTCTGCCTCGACCAGCTCCTTCTTCTGCTCGGCGTGCCCGTGGGGCGCGTGGGTGAGGGAAGCCATGGGTCCTCGTCAGTGCGTGTTGGCGGGCAGCGCGTGATCCTCGTCGCCGTGGCCGTGGCCGGCGTGGGCCTCTTCGGCCTGCTTCTCGAGCCGCACCTGCCGCGGCGGCGTCAGCGTGAGGAAGACGATCACCCCCAGCACCAGGAAGCCGAACAGCGCGAGGGAGTGGAGCGACGGATCCCACAGCACCAGGGCGCCCGAGATGAACAGGTTGGCGAGCCCCAGCGGCAGCAGGATCTTCCAGCCGAGCGTCTGGATCTGATCGTACCGGAAGCGCGGGAACGTCCAGCGGATGGCGAGCTGCACGTAGCAGAGGAGGATCACCTTCACCCAGAAGACGGTGCCCAGGGTCGCGCCGTAGAGGATCGGGTGCTCCTTCATCACCGCGAGCGACGCGAGCCACTCGCCACCGAAGGGCAGGTGGTAGCCGCCGAAGAAGATGGCCGCCAGCACGCCCGACAGCACCACCACCTCGACGAACTCGGAGATCATGAACATGCCGAACTGCATGCCGGAGTACTCGATGAAGTAACCGACGATCTCTGACTCACCTTCCGGCGTGTCGAAGGGGGCGCGCTTGGTCTCCGCGAAGGCCGCGGCGAAGAAGAGCAGGAAGCCCAGGGGCTGCAGGAAGATGCCCCAGCGCGGGATGCCTACGTCGAAGCCCCCGAGGCTGAACGACCACAGGTAGGGCGCCTGCAGCTCCGTCATGCCCGTGGGCCCGGCCAGCTTCACCGTGGAGAAGGCGAGCATCATCCCCACCAGCGACAAGCCGAGCGCCACCTCGTAGCTGACCATCTGCGAGGACGCGCGCACGCCGCCCAGCAGGCCGAACTTGTTGTTCGACGCCCAGCCGGCCAGCGACGTGCCGTACACCGCCAGCGAGGCGATGGCGAAGAGGTAGAGGAGGCCGAAGTCGGGGTTGGCCGCCACCATCATCACCTGCTTGCCCATCACCTCGACGGAGGGGCCCGACGGGACGATCGCGAAGAGCGCGAACACCGGGGCGAAGGCCATGATCGGCCCCAGGTTGAAGAGGAACTTGTTGGCGGCCCTGGGGCGGAAGGCCTCCTTGGTCAGCATCTTCAACACGTCGGTGGCGATGTGCGGCAGGCCTCCCAGCGCCCGGTCCTTGAGGCCGGGGAGAGGAATCCGCGCCCGGTTGGGGCCCACCCGATCCTGCATGAAGGCCGACCACTTGCGCTCGGCCAGGGTGAGCAGCGTGGCCGTCACCATCACCAGCACCAGCATCTGCACGGCGATGGCCGCGAGGTGCCCTGCGCCGGGAAACAGATCGAGGCTCTCCAGCCAGCCGGCGAGGCCGTAGGTGGCGGCCATCAGCCCGAGGAGCGCGCCGACGATGGTGACGACTGCAGCGAGGACCATTCCAATGCGCATGACGTTTCCTGACTCGCTTACGGGATGGTGAGACCGCGCAGGTTGGGTACGCCCTGCTCGCGCCAGCCGGGAGGACGCCCGTCGGACGCCGCGGCCATGGTGCTGATGCCGGGGCGCGTCTGGTTCATCGGGGCCTTCTTGTCCCACTCGAAGGACGCCAGCTCGGGCACGGACGGGGAGAGCTTCTTGAACACCTCCCGCGAGGAGGCGACGCCGAGATCGTGCCCCAGCTCCTTCGCGAGATCCGCCACCCACTTCCAGTGCGGGCGAGCCTCTCCGCGGGGCGGGAAGGCGCGGCGGAAGCGCTGGGTGATGCCGTCGGCCTGGGTGAAGGTGCCTTCGTCTTCCACGTGCGTCGCGGCAGGCAGCACCACGTGGGCCGGGCGGGTGGCCTTCGACTCGTTGGTCGCGGACAGGACGAACAGCTCCAGCTTCTCGGTCCGTGCGGCCCAGTCGTCGTCGGCCTGCGGCACCTCGTGGCCCAGGGCGAAGAGCGCCTTCACCTGGCCCGCGTCCATCGCCTTCGTCAGCGCGTCGAAGGGCTGCACGGCGAGGCCGAAGGCCCTGGCGATCCACTCCAGGCCCTTGCGGTTGGGGTTCTTGTCCGCCTGCATGAGGAAGAAGTCGGAGTCGCCGTCGGGGCGGCCGCCCACGTAGACGGTGCTCGTCTTCAGCACGTCGCGGGCGAAGGCGAAGCCGGCCAGCAGGTCCTCGTTGGACGCGACGGGGGAGGCGAGGAAGGCCACGCTGCCCAGCAGGGGCTTCAACTTCATGGCCGCGTACTTGATGGCCTCGGCGGGGTGGGCTTCCTTCGCGTCGGCACCCCGGCCCAGCACGGCCTGCGGCACGCGGTGGGTGTTGAGCGACTTGTACGAGAGGCGGCCGCGATCACACATCCACGACTTGTTGATCGCCTCGTTCTCGCGGGGACGGTAGCGGTACACGTCCTGCCCCATGAAGTCGGCGACGGTGTTGCAGCCGCGGGAGCAGCCGGTGCACACGCTCGGCGCCGCCGAGAGGAACCACGCGCGGGCCCGGAAGCGGAAGTCGCGGCTCAAGAGCGCGCCCACCGGGCAGATGTCGACGATGTTGCCGGAGTAGTTGGATTCCAACTTCCCGTACTCGGGCGCCACGTCGACGACCTCGTGGGATCCGCGGCCGAAGACGCCCAGCTGCGGGGCCTTCGCCACCTCGGCCATGAAGCGCACGCAGCGGGTGCAGAGGACACAGCGCTCCTGATCGAGCACCACGGTGTCGCCCAGCACCTTGCGCTTGTTGCGCAGCACCTTGGGGCCTTCCAGCCGCGAGGGCTGGAAGTCGTAGCGCATGTAGTAGTCCTGCAGCTTGCACTCGCCGGCCTGATCGCAGATCGAGCAGTCGACGGGGTGGTTGAGGAGCAGGAACTCCATCACCATCTTCTGCTGCGCGCGCACCTTCTCGGTGTTCGTCTTGATCACCACGCCCTCGGTGGGCGCGGTCTGGCAGGCGGGCACCAGCTTGCCCGGCGGCGCGGCCGACGACTCCACCATGCACATGCGGCAGTTGGCGGCGATGGTGAGGCGCGGGTGGTAGCAGTAGTACGGTATGTCGGCGCCGACCGTCCTGGCGGCGTCGATCATGTTGACGCCGGGCCGGGCGACGACCTCGCGACCGTCGACGGTGAAGGTGACGAAGCCCGGGTTCTTCGGCGGCGGCGGGCCCGGAGGGGGAGCGGGCTTGGGGGCCTCGGCCGGCTTCTTCTCGTCGCTCACTGCTCCACCTCCCCGCCGATCATGTTGATGGTGTCGAAGGTGGGGACCAGGTCGGCGAGCATCCGGCCTTCGCAGAGACGTTGCATGCCCGAGAGGATCTGGAAGCCCGGCGCGCGCACGTGCACCTTGTAGGGCCGGCCGGAGCCGTCGCTGCGCAGGTACCAGCCGAGCTCTCCGTTCGCGCTCTCCGTGGAGTGGTACACCTCGCCGGCCGGCACGGGCACGCCTTCCATCACCAGCTTGAAGTGGGCGATCACGCCTTCGATGGAGCCGTACACCTCGTCCTTCGGCGGCAGGACGATGCGCCAGTCGTCGAGGATCACCGGCCCCTCGGGCATCTGCTCGAGCGCCTGCCGGATGATCTTGATCGACTGCTGAATCTCGAGGATCCGCATGTAGTAGCGGTCGAAGTTGTCGCCGTTGACGCCGACCGGCACTTCCCAGTCGAGGCGGTCGTAGACCCAGTACGGCGTGGCCTTGCGCACGTCGTAGTTGACGCCACAGGCGCGCAGGCAGGGGCCGGTGAAGCCGAAGTCGAGCGCGTCGTCCTTCGTGATCACGCCGGTGCCCTTGGTGCGATCGGTGAAGATGCGGTTGCGGCTCAGGAGGCCGTCGACCTCGCCGGCGAGCTCCTCGATCTTGACCAGGCTCTTCAAGACCTTCTCGGCCCAGCCCGGCGGCAGGTCGCGGTTGAGGCCTCCGATGCGGCCGTAGTTGGTGGTGAGTCGCGCGCCGGTGAGCTCGGTGACGCGATCGATGATCAGCTCGCGCGCCTCGACGCCGTAGAGGAACGCGGTGAAGCCGCCCAGCTCGAGGCCCAGCGCCGCCGCGGTGGTGAGGTGGCTGGCGATGCGGTGCAGCTCGGCCCCGACGACGCGGATGTACTTGGCGCGCTCGGGGATCTCGAGGCCCATGAGGTGCTCGATCGCCGAGAGGAAGCCGAAGTTGTTGGTGAGCGACGCCACGTAGTCGAGGCGATCGGTGTACGGCAGCGCCTGCATCCAGGTGACGTTCTCGCAGGACTTCTGGAAGCCGCGGTGCAGGTAGCCGATCTCGGGATCCATCTTCACGATGGTCTCGCCGTCGAGCTCCAGGCGCAGGCGGACGGTGCCGTGGGTGGCCGGGTGTGAGGGCCCCAGGTTGAGCACCATGTTGCGCGTCTGGAGGTGCGCCTCGAGCTCTTCGTTCGCCGGAGTCGGATCGTAGGTGTCGCTCATGGGATCTCTTGAGGTCAGTCCTGCACGCCGTTGGTGCCGGGGCCGCGGTAGATGTCCTTGATCGCGCGCTCGGGGATCAGGCCCTGTCGCCCGCGCAGCGGGTAGTCCTTGCGCAGCGGGTGGCCCTTGAACTCCTCGTACATGAGGATGCGGCGGTTGCTGCCTCCGGTGAAGCGGACGCCGTAGAAGTCCCAGACGAAGCGCTCGGCCCAGTCGGCGCCCTGGTACACGCCCTTGATGGTGTCGATGTCCTCGCCCTCGTTGACGCGGACCTTGAGCCGCATGTGCTCGTTCCGCTCGATGTTCTTGACGAAGTAGAGGACCTCGAAGCGGGGATCCTGCTCGGCGGGCGGCAGGTGGAGGCGATCGACCGCGTCCATGGAGATGAAAAGGCGGAAGCCCAGCTTCTCCTTGAGCAGCTTCATGGTGGCGACGAGGTGCTCGCGCTTCACCACGCCCCACTCCGCGCCCGTGCGATCCTGGTAGCGCTCGCTGAGGGCTTGCGGAAGCTGCGCCTGAATCTGGTCCAACGCGAAGGTGCTCACGGGGTGTCCTTCTCGAGGTGCGGCGGTGGCCGTGGACTTATAGGGACGGCCCCCCGAGGGGTCAACGCAATTTGCCGAGGGGTTGCGCAGGCTTAGGCGTGGTGTGCGTCGGTTTCGCCTTCAGGGCCGGTCGCGAGCATACTTGGGGCATGGCGATGGATGTTCGCGAATGGGCCGAGCGCATGCGGGCCTCCCACGAGCGGAAGGATCGGGAGGAAGCTGAAGCGTGGTGGGCCATGGGCCCCGAAGGCCGGATGCGAGAGTTCGCCGCGCTGTGCCGATCGGCGATGCTGGTGCTGACGGCGCTGACTCCCGAGCGACGGGCGGCCGCGCTTGAGTACCGCGATCCGTTGCCTGACAGCAGTCAGCGCCACCTGGCGAGGTTGAGGGCCGAGCATGCCGCCCAGCGAAACCGCGCCTGACGTCGTCGAGTCCGCTCGGTGGATCGCGCGGGTCCTCGAGGCGAATGGGATGCCGTACGCAATCGGAGGTGCGCTCGCGCTCGCGCAACACGGCTTCGTTCGCGCCACGAAGGACGTCGACGTCAACGTCTTCGTACCCGCCGAGCAGATTCAGTCGCTGCTCGGTACGCTGGAACGAGCGGGCCTGTCGATCGAACGCGACGCGGGCAAGAAAGCCCTCGACGAAGGCTGGTTCAGTGCGTGGCAGGGATCCGTGCGCATCGACCTCTTCGTGCCGAGCATCGACTTTTCGTGGGAGGCGCTGAAGAGCCGACAGCGCTTGCCACTGCTCGGCGAGCAGTTCTGGTTTCTCGCGCCGGAGGCGCTCTGCGTCTTCAAGCTGCTCTTCTTCCGGACCAAGGACCTCGCGGATCTCGAGCGCCTGGTGCAGAGCCCGTCGCCGCTCGACCGCGCGGCCGTACGGAGCGCGATCGCAGGCATGATGGGCGAGGACGACGAGCGCGTGCGCGCGTGGGACGACATCGTCCGTCGTTTTGGCCGCACGGACTGATCGCGTCAGTGAACGCCCGTGACTTCGCCCGCCTCGGTGAGGTCGAGCCCGTACGCGGCCGGCACCTTCGGCAGGCCCGGCATGGTGAGGATCTCCCCGGTGAGCGCCAGCAGGAAGCCCGCACCGGCCGACGCGCGCACCTGCCGCACGGTGATGGTGAAGCCCTCGGGCGCGCCCTGCCTCGAGGGGTCGTCGGTGAGGGACAGGTGCGTCTTGGCCATGCACACCGGCCAGCTGCCCATGCCCCAGGTGGAGTAGCGCTCGAGGTCCTTCTTCGCGTCGGCGGTGATCTCCACGTCCTTCGCGCCGTACACCTTCGTGGCGATCGCGCGCACCTTGTCGGCGAAGGGCGCGTCGAGCTCGTAGGTGAACTTCGGCTTCGGCGCCTCGGCCTTGAGCTGCGCCAGGACGACTTCCGCGATCGCTTCGCTGCCCGCGCCGCCCTGGACGAAGCCGTCGTTGCGGGCGACCTGTACGCCTTCCGCCTTCGCCAGCTTCTCCACCAGCGCCAGCTCTTCTTCCGTGTCGGACGCGAAGACGTTGAGCGAGAGGATGGGCGGCAGCCCGAAGCCCTTGATGGACGAGATGTGGCGCCGCACGTTGGCGAAGCCCTTCTCGATGGAGTCGAGGCCCGGCTTGTCGCCGCCGTGGGCCCGCAGCGCGCGCGCCGTGACGACGAGCACCACCGCGTGCGGCCACAGGCCCGACATGCGGCACTTCAGGTCGAGGAACTTCTCTCCGCCCAGGTCGAAGGCGAAGCCCGCCTCCGTGACGACCACGTCCGCCAGCGCGAGCGCGCTCTTCGTAGCCATCACCGAGTTGCAGCCGTGCGCGATGTTGGCGAAGGGGCCGCCATGCACCAGCGCCGGGGCGCCCTCCGTCGTCTGCGCCAGGTTGGGGAGCAGCGCGTCGCCCAAAAGCGCCGCCATCGCGCCCACCGCGTTCAAGTCACCCGCGGTGATGGGCTTGTTGTCCTTGTCCACGCCGACGATGAGGCGGGCGAGGCGGGCCTTGAGGTCCTTCACGCCGTCGGACAGGCACAGCGTGGCCATCACCTCGGACGCGGCGGTGATGTCGAAGCCGTCTTCACGCGGGACGCCGTTGGCCGTGCCGCCGAGGCCGATGACGGTGTTCCGCAGGAAGCGGTCGTTCATGTCGATGCAGCGCTTCCACGACACGCTCTTGAAGCGCTTCTGATCGAAGTTGATCGAGTTGTCGACGAGGGCGGCGAGCAGGTTGTTGGCCGCGGTGATGGCGTGGAGATCGCCCGTGCAGTGGAGGTTGATCCGCGCGGAAGGCTCCAGCGTCGCCTTGCCTCCGCCAGTGCCGCCGCCCTTCGCGCCGAAGACCGGCCCCAGGGAGGGCTCCCGCAGCGCAGCGATCGCCCGGACGCCCTTGCGCACGAGGCCCTGCGTGAGGCCGATGGAGGTGGTCGTCTTCCCCTCGCCGTACTTGGTGGGCGTCATCGCGCTGACGAGCACCAGCTTGCCGTGCGGGCCCTTGCCGCGCAGGCGGTTGACGGTCGGCCACGACAGCTTGGCCATGGGCCCGTAGAGGAGGAGATCGTCTGAGGACAGCTCCAGCTTCTTCGCCACGTCGGTGATGGGCAGCATGGGCGGCGGAAGATGCCGCAAGCGGACGGGCGCGGCGAACAAGAAACGCGCAGCGCACCGTGTCATGCGACCGCGACTGATGGCCCCCGAAAGCGGCGAGACGGATCACCGGACGTGGAAGGGCGGGTCCGTCACCCACCGCATCTCTCCGAGCTCCTCGCCCGCCGAGTGGTGCAGGCTGGAGAGCCTCGCTGACGGGAGCGCCGCCATCATCGGGTCTGGCGTCTGGACGAGCAGGTCGAGCGCCCCGCCTGGAATGGAGAAGGCGAGCGAGATGGCCAGGATCCTCGGCAGCTCCGTCGCCGCCAACGTCAGGCCCCTGCCCAGCGAGTCGAACACCGCGAAAGGCCGGGCCTTGAGCCCGAGCGGATCCGTGACCGCCGGCGCGCAAGTCGTGCAGAGAATCGGCTCTTTCGTCGACGCACACCCCTCGCAGGCGAAGCGGCCGCAGCGGATACAGGGGCCGATCGCCGCGGCGTCCGCGTGGGTCGCGCAGTGTGCCTGCGATGGCTGGAGAGCCACGGCCACCTACTCGAATGACAGCGCGCGCTCGAAGTCGGCCGGGTTGGACGCAGCCTCCTTCGCGACCTCCATGGTCACCTGCTTCTCGCGCAGCAACTGCGCCAGGTGCATGTCGAAGCTCTGCGTGCCGAGGAGATCGTGGTTGCGCTCCAGGTAGTCCTTGATCTCGTGGGTCCGGTTCGGATCCTTGATGAACTCCACCACCGACAGCGTGGACACCATGATCTCCGCGGCCACCACGCGGCCCTTGCCCGACGCGTGGGGCAACAGGCGCTGCGACACCGTGGCGCGGATGTTCTCGGCGAGGCGGTTGCGCACGCCCGTCTGACCCTCCGGAGGGAAGACGCCGATGATGCGGTTGATCGTGCGGTACGCGTCCTGCGTGTGGACCGTAGACAGCACCAGGTGGCCCGTCTCCGCTGCCTTGATCGCGATCTCGATCGTCTCCGCGTCGCGCATCTCGCCCACCAGGATCACGTCTGGATCCTGCCGCAGCGACGCGCGCAGGGCCTTGCCGAAGTCTGGCGTGTCCGGGCCGATCTCCCGCTGCGTCACCCGCGAGTAGCGATCTTCGTGCACGAACTCGATCGGATCCTCGATGGTGACGATGTGCTTGCGGTAGTGGTTGTTGATGTAGTTGACGATCGCCGCCAGCGTCGACGACTTGCCGGAGCCGGTGATGCCGGTGACGAGGATGAGGCCCCGTTCCTCCTGGCTGATCTTCTCCAGCACCTTGGGCAGCCCCAGCTTGGAGAAGTCGGGGATCTGCAGGGGAATCGATCGCATGATCGTCCCCAGGTGCCCCTTGTTCCGGAAGACGTTCGCGCGGAACCGGCCCACGTTCTCCAGCGCGTAGCTGGTGTCCCAGTCCTGCAGATCCTCCAGCGCGCCCTTGTACCGGCTCGACGACAGGATGTGCTTGGCGATGCGCGCCGTGTCCTCGGGCTGCAGCGCCGGCACCTTCACCGGCAGCAGCTGTCCGTTGACGCGCAGGGCGGGCGCGCTGCCCACCTTGAAGTGCACGTCAGACGCGCCGTTCTTCACCGCCGCGGCGAGGAACTGGTTGAAGGTCGCGAGCTCCATGGTCGGTCTCTTTGAGGTGAATGCGGGTGAAAGGGGAGGGCGGTCAACGCACCGCGACGCCGAGGGCCTGCGTCTTCGCCAACATCGCGTTCGTCTTGCGGACGCGATCGGACAGCGTGCGGCAGAAGGAGCGGTACACCTTCACCGCCAGCTTCTCGTCCGACGCGAGCAACGCCTCGAACTTGTCCCGCGGCATCTTCAAGAGGCGGCAGTCCGTCACCGTCGACACCCGCGCGCTCGTCAGCACGTCGTCGATGAGCGACATCTCCCCGAACAGCTCCCCCGCCTTCAGCCGGCCGATCTCCTCTTTGTCGGAGTGCGTGCCGTCCTGGTCGATGTCGCGCGTCACCCGCACCTCACCCTTCTGGATGACGTACAGCGCGTCGCCCAGCGCGTTCTCCTCGATGACGACGGTGCCCGCCGGCAAGTCGACGTACTGGATGATGCTGCCCAGCCGCGACGTCTCGTCGAAGGTCAGCTTCTGGAAGAGGTGGAGCTTCTGCAGCAGCTCGACCCCTTCGAATTCCCCGAATCCGGTCAGCTCGAGTTCCACGGTGCGCAGGACTGTAAACCGACCCCGGTGTGGCACGGTGTAGGAATCGAACGCAGCTTCTCAGGGCCCGGCCGATGGGTACGATGCGCCTTCCCATGGGGGACAACGAGAGACGCCAGGACGCCCGCTACGCGGCCCGCTTCGACGTCCGCTTCGCGCGCACGAAGGACGCCGCGCGCGCGCTCAACGCCTTCTCCACCAACTTCTCGGCCGGCGGCCTCTGCGTGCGCGCCACCCACTCCTACGAGCTTGGAGAGGCGCTGAAGATCGACGTCACCATCGAGGGCTTCACGTATTCCCTCGACGGAGTCGTGGCCTGGGTGCGCGGCGAGGCGGTGGGCGTGCGCTTCGTCAACGTCCGCCCCGAGGTGCGCGAGCGGCTCGAGGGCGTGGCGCGCACGCTTGCCCGCACCCAGCGCGAACTCACCTGAGCCGAAAGGTCCCCACGTCCGCCGCGTCGAAGCCGCAGGCCACGAAGAAGGCCTTCACCTCATCCGTCGAGGGCCCGAAGGTCTGCACCTCCAGCCGCTTCACGGACAGCACCTTCGCGCGCTCCACGGCCCGCCGTAAGAGCTCCTTGCCCACGCCCTTCCGCCGCCAGGCCTTCGCCACCACGAGTTCGTCGATGGTCGCCGCGCGCCCGCCCAGCTTGAGGATCGGCCGGTGGGACAGCGTGATGAGACCGATCGGCTTGTCCAGCGGATCAGCCGCGATCAACACCTCCATCTCCGGGTGGCTGATGGTCCAGGTGAAGGTGTGGGGATCGCTCGGCGCGCCTACCTCCGCGAGGAGCGCCACCGCCGGCACCGCGTCGCCGCGTCGGGCCGGTCGGACCCGGAAGCCCTGCGTGGGCGGCTGGCTGGGAGAGCTGGGGAGCGCCACGGCCCTCGTAGTTTAGGCCCATTCCCCGGGCGATCCACTCCCGCGGTGGGACTCGTCGCTACAGATCGACCAGGAACACGTCGACAGCCATGTCGAGCAGCTCCCGCGACAGCGCCGGGGGCTGCCCGCGGAAGCGCGCCGCGTCCTTCACCAGCTGCACGAGATCGCGCGGGTGGCAGGACCGCAGCGACAGCGAGCGCGGCTTGTAGGTGTGCTCCAGCAGGTAGCTGACCGCTTGATCGACGTAGGGGATGCCCGACGCCTCGCACACCCGCCGGAAGATCTGCCGGTACTGGGCCTCGTCGGGATCTCCGACCTCGATCTTGTACTTGATGCGCCGCAGGAAGGCCTCGTCCACCAGCTCCTTCGGATCGAGGTTGGTGGAGAAGACGATCAGCTGATCGAAGGGGATCTCGAACTTCTTGCCCGTGTGCAGGGTGAGGAAGTCGACGCGCTTCTCGAGGGGGACGATCCACCGGTTCAGCAGGTCCGTCGGGTGCACCTTCTGCCGCCCGAAGTCGTCGATCAGCAGCATGCCCCCGTTGGCCTTCACCTGGAACGGCGCCTCGTAGAAGCGCGCCGTGTCGCTGTAGATGAGGTCGAGTGTCTCCAGCGTCAGCTCGCCGCCGACGATCACCGACGGGCGCCGGCAGAGCTGCCAGCGGTTGTCCATCTCGAACGTCTGGCGCCGCCCCTGCGCGTCACGGCCCAGCTCCAGGGGCACCGGGTGGTGCACCAGCTTGTCGAAGACCTTCACGATCTGCCCGTCGATCTCCAGGCAGTGGGGAATGTAGGCCTCGCCGCCGAACATCGCGCTGATCGCCTCGGCCAGCGAAGTCTTGCCGTTGCCGGGCGGCCCGTAGAGGAAGAGCGAGCGGCCGCCGTTCACCGCGGGCCCCAGCTTGTCGACGATCGTCGGAGGCACCACCAGGTGTGACAGCGCCAGCTCCAGGCGGTGCCGCGTCACCACCGGCGCCTCGCGCGTCTGCTGGTGGATGAGCGCGTTGTACTGCTCGATGGGCACCGGCGCGGGGCCCACATACGTCGTCCTCAAGAGCGCGTCGCGCGCGTACTCCCGGCCCTTCTCGGTGAGCGCGAAGTCCACCGAAACGCGCCCGAAGCCCTTGCCGCCCCGCAGGTCCACCAGCTTCTCGGTGGCGATGAAGTCGATGACCTGCTCCACCACGTCGCTCCACGGCAGCCGCAGCTGGTCGGCCACCTCCGCGCCCGTCGCCGTGCCCGTGTAATAGAAGAACTTGAGCGCGAGATCCGACAGGAGCCCCATCTTCAGGCCCGTGTCCTCCAGCGACTTCGGCTGCGCCGGCGCGATGTCGAGGATCGCCGGGTTCTCCAGGCCGAAGGGGTTGGGGCGCTTCGTCTGCGGAACGCGCGTCTCGGCGTGCTCGCCGGTGGGCAGGCCGCTGGTGTCGAGGATGTCGCTGTCCGAGACCGCCTCGACCTTCGAGCGTCCGCGGCTGGTGGGGCGGGGCATGGGTGCGGCGCAGTATAGCCGCGACCGCCTACACGTACGTCAGCCAGCGCAGGTATCGCGGCTCCTGGCCACGGACGACGCGCGCGTACAGCTCGCGCACCGCGATGGTGATGGGGCCCGGCCGGCCTTCGCCCACCTTGCGGTTGTCGACCTCGCGCACCGGCGTCACCTCGGCGGCCGTGCCGGTGAAGAAGACTTCGGAGGCCACGTAGAGCGCGTCGCGCGTGAAGGACACCTCTTCCACCGGGTGGCCCATGTCGCGCACCAGCTCGATGATCGTGTCGCGGGTGATGCCCCGGAGGATCGGCGACGACAGCGACGGCGTGCGCACGATGCCATCGCGGATCTGGAAGATGTTCTCCCCCGAGGCCTCGGCCACGAAGCCGGAGATGTCGAGGAGGATCGCCTCGTCGTACCCCGCCAGCACCGCTTCCCGCTTGGCGAGGATCGAGTTGACGTACTGCCCCGTCACCTTGCCGCGCACCATGTTCACGTTGACGTGCATGCGCGTGAAGCTGGACACCTTCGCGCGGATGCCTTCGCGAATGCCCTTCTCGCCGAGGTACGCGCCCCACTCCCACGCGCAGATCGACACGCGGGTGGGGTTGTACGCGCCCAGCCCCATCGCCCCGTCGCCCATGAAGGCGATCGGCCGCAGGTACGCGCCGTTGGGGAAGAGGTGCTCCTGCACCTTGAGCGTCTCGATGCAGGCCTGCTCCAGCTGCGCCTGGGTGTAGGGCAGCTCGAGCATCACGATCCGCGCCGACTCCATGAAGCGCTGCATGTGCTCCTGGAGACGGAAGATCGCCAGCCGTCCGTCGTGTGTGCGGTACGCGCGGATCCCCTCGAACACGCCCAGTCCGTAGTGCAGCGCGTGCGACATCACGTGCACGTTCGCCTGCGCCCACGGCACCAGCTTGCCGTCCAGCCACACCTGTTCGGCCTTCACCGTCGTGCCCGAGGTCGAGCTCATGCGGCGGGCTTTGCCACCGGGCTCCGGGCAAGGCAAGCGGCAACCGGCCTCAGGGAGGAGGGATGATCGCCGGCAAGGGCGCGAGCAGCCGGGCGATGAGCGGCATGTCCCAGGCCAGCCCCTCGCGGCCGATCTCCACCGCCTCGAGCAGCTCTTCCACGCTGGGGACGATCACCAGCGGGCTCAAGGTGCGGCGGAAGTCGTGCTGCAGGTGCGCGAACGGCCGGTTGCCGGCGACGTTCAGCTCCGCGAGGCGTTCCAGCGGCAGCCACAGCGGCGTGCGCAGCTTCACCGAGAAGCCGTTGAGCGCGAGGATGAAGGCGTTGCGCGTGCCGATCTGTCCCTTGTGCACCGCTCGCCACGCCGCGCGAGACGGAACGTTGTCCACCAGGCCTCCGTCGACGAGGCGGCTGATGCCCCGCGCCTCGAGCAGCCCGCTCACCAGCGCGTGCATCCGGGGATCGTCGCGGAAGATGTCGTAGTGGATCACCCCCGGCAGGGCGGCCGAGAAGCCCGCTGCGTCCAACGCGTCGAAGTCCGCCGTCTCGTCGTCGGCCCCGAGGTGCACCTTCACCATGATGTCCGGCCGCGTGGCGAACTCGGCCAGCGCTCCGAACCAGCGGGGGAGGATCAACGGGTTGAGCAGGTGGCGGGGCGAGGCGGCGATCAGCCGCTCGTAGAACTCGAGCGGGTGGGGCAGCTTCCCGCGGCGGATCCCCGACACGGCGATGATCGTCTTCACCGGGAGATCCTTCAGGCGCGGGCCCTCGCCGCCCCGGCTGTCGACGCCGAACCACCGGCCGATCCCCGAGCGCAGGAACAGCCGCAGCGCCGCGGGCACGCCGTAGCGGTTCTCGGTGGACACCGCGCGGAACAGCTTGCGCCACGACAGCGTGCGGACGATGCCCACCACCTCGTCCTGGTCGTAGTGGTCGAGGCGCGATCGAAACAGCGACAGGATGCTGCCCATCGACGCGCCCACCAGCAGCTTCGGCTTGAGCCCGTACTCGTCGAGCAACGCCATCACGCCGAGGTAGGGGTACGCGGTGCCCCCCCCGCCGCCCAGCACCAGCACCAGCGCCTTGTGGCGTAGCTCCCGATCGATCGCCTCCCACGACAGGCGGTTGGCGAAGCGTCGGGCGAGCTGGTGGGCGGTGTTGATGGTGCGGTCCTTCAGCTCCCGCAGGTGCGGCAGCAGGAGCTCACGCCGCACCACCGTGGCCAGCAGCACCGGCTTGAGCCGGCGCTCGATCTCCGCGCGGAACGGCTCGAGGTACGCGCCCACGCCCACGTCGCGCCCGTCCTGCCGCACCCGGTACATCCGCGCCAGCGACAGCGCCGACCGCAAGAGCGCTTCTTCGTGGGGATCGACCAGCTTCGGGTGCGCCAGGGACGCGCGCACCAGCGCGATCTCCATCTCCTCCAGCGGCCGGACGATGTGGAACCGCTCTCTGAGCCTCATGGCGCCTGTGCGCCTTCTCCCTCTACCGCTTCTGACGGCCCAGCAGCCGCAGCTCGCGCAGCGCCTCGGTGCAGTCCGGGTTCGACTGGATCGCCTTCTCGAACTGCTTCTCGGCCTTGTCCGGGCGCCCGGTGGCCTTGTGGATGTAGCCGAGGAACAGGTAGCTCTTGTCCAGCTTCGGGTTGAGCGACACCGCCTGCTCGATGCTGCGCACCGCGTCCTCCGCCTGCGTCGGATCCGCCTGGAAGAGGCTCCACCCCAGCCACGCGTGAAACTCGCCCTCGTCCGGGTAGAGGCCGATGGCTTCCTTGAAGGCGCGGTGCGCGTCGCCGTACTGCCGCTGCCGCATCAGCTCTTCGCCCTTCTGGAACTTCCCCTCCGCGGCGAGGATCTTGCCCACGTCCTCGTCGTGATCGCGCGGGGGGCCCTCGGCCAGCTCCGACAGGTAGCGCTCCCGCTCGGAGGGATCGGTGAGCGTGTCGTGCGCGGTGGAGATGAGATCGTAGATCTGCTGCGCCAGCTGCCGCAGCTCGGCGGACGCGGTGTGGAAGTGCTTGTCGGGGTGGTATTCCTTGGCGAGCGCGAAGTACGCCCGCTTGATGTCCTCGCGCGACGCGTTGCGCTTCACCCCGAGGATCTCGAAGTAGTCCTGCTTGCGCATCGCCGCCACCTTCCCGGCCAGCTTCTCCCGCGTCACCGACTCCTCGTTGGACAGGCGGGGCAGGCTCCGCACCTCGGAGAGCTCGGGCAGCAGCGAGCCGGCGGACCTCGCCACCACCGGCTCGGGCGCCTTTTTCGGCCGCTTCTTGTTGCGAGACGCCGACGGGGGCGGGGGCGGGGGCTGCT
>JBFMHF010000036.1:0-52088 GCA_040752975.1 Myxococcota bacterium | reverse complement strand
TAACCGACGAGCGACGACGAGATCCGGTCAACGGACCAGCGAGGCATGCTCCGCTCAGGTGATCTCTGGGGTTAAGTGCAGCCTCGCCCCGACGGCGGCCTCCGGGCGCGCCGGCGCCGTCCCTCACATCAACGGCCCCTGAGAGAGTCGCGGCCCCGACTTCAGGGCGGCGCCGCCGGGCCCACAGATGGCCAGTCGGTGGCCTTGCGCCGGCCATCCACCGTCCGCCGTGCTTCGTACGGCCTGCACCCACGCGCCTCGAAGGCGACTTGCCACGCCCGGAAGCCGCCCCCCGCCTTCCACGCGTCGTACGCCGCCAGCCCGCCTTCCGGTCCGCACTGTGCCAGCATGTATTCGACCCACGCCCAGCGCGCGCTGCTGGGGCGGAGCTCGGCGCGGCCCTTGAGCCCTTTGCGCAGCCGCTGGAGCCGCCCTTCCACCACGTCGACGCCCGCGAAGGGCGCGCCGTCCAACGGGGTGTTGCGCTTCGCCGCGAAGGGCGCCACCCCCAACGCCACCGGGAGGATCTTCGCCAGCTCCAGCGTGAAGCGCACCAATTCGTCGAGGTCCGCGTCCGTCTCGTGAGGCAGCCCCACGAGGTTGTACACCTTGAGGCGCTTGAGGCCCGCGGCCTTCGCCAACTGCGCCGCGTTGATCAGCTGCGCCTCGGAGTGCTTCCGGTCCACCAGATCCCTCATGCGCTGGCTGGCTCCGTCCGAGGCCACCGTCAGCACCCTCGCGCCGCCGGCCCTGAGCGCGTTCACCAGCGGCGCGGTGAGGCGATCCGCACGCAGCGAAGACACACCCACCTCGCGCCCGCTTCTGACGATGGCCTCCAGCAGCTCGACGATGCGCGGGTGATCCGTCACCGCTGCGCCCACCAGCCCCACCCGCTTCGCGTCCGGCGGAAGGAGCTCCAGCACCCGCTCGGGCGGCACCGTGCGCATGCCGCCGTTGGTGGTGCGCCGCATGACGCAGTAGTGGCAGCCGCGGCTGCACCCGCGCTCCGGCTCGATGAGGAACATGTCCTTGAGCTCGGTGTGCGGCGTGAGGATCTGCGAGCGCGCGGGCAGCCGCTCGTCGGACGCCTTCATCACGAAGAAGCGGCTGGCCGGGCCCGAGAGCCCCGGAACCCGGAAGCCCGGTCGCCGCGCGAGCCGCTCCAGCACCGCCCGCTTCCCCCCGCCTGCCTGCACCTCGTCCATCAACTGGTGCACGAGTTCGTCCGCCTCGCCCTGCACCACCACGTCGACGAAGGGCTCCAGCGGCTCCGCGTTGGAGAAGGTGAGGGGCCCCCCCGCCACCACCAGCGGGGCGCTGTCCGGGCGTCGTTCTCTCAAGACTGCCAGCCCCGCCGCCTCGAGGAGCGCAAAGACACCGGGCAGCTCCAGCTCGTAGGCCACGGAGAAGGCCAACACCGGGAAGGCGTCGAGGGGGGTCAGCGTCTCTTCCGACACCGGCGTCACCTTCGCCTTCGCCCAGGCCTCGGCGTCGTCGGGCAGGAAGACGCGCTCGGCGGTGACGCCCGGGTGGGCGTGCAGCTCGCGGTAGATGGCCTGGAAGCCCAGGCTGGACATGCCGACGTGGTACGGGCTGGGGTAGCAGAGCGCCACGCGCAGCTCCGCGGCCTTCAGGAGCCGCCCGCGCTCGGCCTCACCCCTGCGGCGGATCCCTTCCAACAGCTCGAAGCGCGTCGTCACGGAAGGCCCTTAACGCAGCTCCGGGCGCGAAAACGCAAGAAGCCCCCGCCTCACCAGGGAGGCAGGGGCTCTCGTGCCCTCACCCACGGAGGGGGTGGGTCAGTTCTTCAGCTCGTCCCAGGTGACGGTGGGCTTGCACACGCCCACGTCCATGTCGCACTTGGGCTTGAACTCGGGGTTGATGCCCGAGCCCAGCACGCGCGGCGGAACGAGGATGAAGCCGGTGTCGCAACCGCCGTCAGCCGAGATGGTGGACGCGCCACCCGTCTCCGGGAAGCACTGGGTGTTGAGGTTCTCCTTCGGATCGCACCCGTCGTCGGCGATCTCCTGCGTCTCACCGCCGCAGTGAATCTCCGGCCAGAAGGCGAACGCGTCGTAGTTGGCCACGCAGGTGCCTTCCGTGTACTTCAGCTTGGCCCGCCAGACGGTTCCGGGCGCCTTCGCCGTCGAGAGGATCTCGAAGTTCGTCCACTCCGTCTTGACCAGGAGCGCCGGGAAAACCTCGGTTCCACCGTCGACGAGATCGACGACCTCTTCCTGGAAATTCTGCTCCATGCCCGCGAAGTCCGTGGGGGTGCAAACCCCGTCCACGGGGAACTGGGGCAACTTCGCTGTGCCCAACTGCCCCGTTCCGGACATGTCATTCGGGTCCACCCGGTAGACTGGGTCGGGGTTCAGCACACACAGGTTGTCCCTCGCGCCGGCCACGCCACCGTCCGGCAGCGCATCGCCCTCGTTGAAGCACTCACTGCAGTCGTCGGTCGTGTACTTGGTGCAGTCGTTGGCCGAGTCGTAGTCAGCAAAGAACCGAAGCCCGTTGTACATGTCGACTGCCGGTGAAGGCTTGAGGTTCAGCGTGAACTCGGTGGTGACGGGCGTGGTGGTGCCCATCGCTGGCGGCAGCCGCGATCGCTGCATGCCCACGTTGATGTACTTCATCTCCGAGCAGGTGCCCGTACCGTCAATCTTGGTCAACTGGACGTGGTAGGGCCCCAGGCCAAGTCCACCACCCGAGGTCTGGGTGATGTTGCACTCCGGCGCTGGCTGGCTGGCGAAGCAACCCGACAGCGCAAAGCCCGCGACCGCCGCAGCCAGTCCGAGGAATCCGATTCGCAAGGTGTTCATGGTCCTGGTTCCTTAGAAGGTGAAGCGGATGCCGAAGCGCACCGAGATGGGGGCCTGGTAGCCCGTGGGGCGCTTGAAGTTGGGGTTCAAGTCGGCCGAAGTGAGGTTCGCCCCGTCCGGCGTCTGGAGAGGCAGGACCGCCGGGCTGGTGGGATCGGACGGATCCACAACCATCTGGCAGTGGGGCAGCATGTTGCCCGACAAGCAGGCCGCTTCCTGGGGATTGGAAGAGGTCGTCACGAAGGGCATCACCTCGCCGTTGGTCAGCGTCTCGTCAACTGACGTGACCGCCTGGAAGTTGAACATGTTGAAGATGTCGGCGGTGAACTGCACCACGTTGTCCTTGGTGATCCGGTAGCTGACGCCGGCCTTGGCGTTGATCGCGTGGCGCCAGGGCAGCCGGCCACCGGAGCCGCGCGGCAGGACGAAGACCTCGTCGGGCCCGTAGATCAGGTGGCTGCCGAAGTAGTTGAGCGGCGCACCCGAACGCCCCTCGTAGGTGAGGCCCAGGATGAAGCCGAGGCTCCCCGTCACCTGGAACTCCTTCGCCGCATACATCTTGATGAAGTGCGTCCGATCGGCGTCCAGCGGGCCGTTGCGGTTGGGCAGGAGGGAGACCAGGTCGAAGTCGGAGTTGATGTTCGGGTCCAGCTGACCGGTCTCCGGCCGGAAGAGGCCGTTGTAGTTGCCGCGCAGCGACGACCACGTGTAGCTGAACTGGCCCATCCACCCGTCGGAGAAGGCCTTGTTGAAGTACAGAGTCACCGCGTCGTAGTCGCGGGTCGCCTTGGGGAAGGAGCTGCCGAGGCCCGAACCGGGGTTGCCGATGAAGTAGGTCGAGGCCTCGTCCACCGACATGTCCTCGATCACCTGGTTCATGTAGCGCTTGGTGTAGGTGGCGCCCACGCGGCCGTCGGTGATGACTTCGTATTCGCCGCCCACGACGATCTCATCGGAGCTCTGCGGCTGCAGGTTGGGATCCACGGTGGTCTTCCCACCGCCGAGGGGGATCGCAGAGACAGACGGATCGTAGGCCGAGTGGGGATCGGTCGGGTCGTTCAGGATGAAGTAGTTGCCTTCGTCCTGGCACTGGTCGAGTGCCTGGTTGATGTCGACCTGCGGGTTGCAGCCACGCCCCCCTCCCGGCGTCGCGGGGTGGTTGGGCGCACGAGCGCGGATGAACTGGTACTGGTTCTCACCCGTGAGCGCGCGGTCGGCGATGTTGATGGGCACCGACTCGTAGAAGCGCGAGTAGTTGGCGTACAGCTTCGAGCGGCCTTGCTGCGTGAAGTCGTAGATGAGGCCGACGCGAGGGCTCAGCATGTTGTTGAGCGACATGCCCAGGGTCCCGTCGCCCGCGAACAGCTGCTGCGTCTCGTAGCGCAGGCCCGCGTTCAAGGTCACGAGATCCATGATCGACCAGGAGTCCTGCAGGTAGGCGCCGATGCCCCACGAAGTCGGGGTCGAACGGATGTTCTCCTGCCGCACCGCCTGGTCAGGGCCGATGAGGTAGCCGTACTGGCGGTAGTCCGAGTAGGTGTTGCCGCTGGGGCTTTCGCGAAGGATGAAGCCGCCAGAGTACGCCTTGTTGACGTCATAGCGCAGGTGCTCGATGTCGAGGCCCGCCTTCCAGATGTGGTGCCCGAGCGCCTGCATCAGGTAGGTGACCGACGCGCGGCCCTGAACGCGATCGAGCGCCGCCTGGGTCATGAAGCCGTAGCCGCCGATGGTGTACGTCTGGCCGGCGCCGGTGGCCGGGCAGGCCACCACGTACCGCGAGGTCCCGCGGACATCGACGATGGGCCGGGTCGACGCGTTGAAGCCGGCGGGCTCGCAGGTGTCGGCGACCGTATTCGACGGGAGCGTCTCGAAGTCCGTCACCATCCACGGGCGGGTGCGGCGGAAGATGACGGCCGGGGTGCCCGCGGCCGTGCTGCCGTCCGCCGGCGCGCCGATCTGGCTCCCGTCATCCGGCATCGACGAGTTGTCGATGTGGAACCAGCCCAGCGACGCGTCGACCAGCAGGTGCTTGTCGAGGAAGCCGCCCTGGTAGCGCAGCGACAGGGTGTTGGTGTTGTTGCTGTCCACCGTGCCGCCGTCCCAGTTGCCCGCCGAGCGGCGCGGGGTGAAGGAGAACGGCGTCGCGCTGCTCGTCGGCGAGCCCACCACCGAGAGCGACAGGTTGTTGTCGGCGTTGATGAGGAAGGTCAGCTTGGCGATGTAGCTGAAGGCCCGGGTGTCGGTGAAGCGGCTCCGCTCGGTGTCCGGAATCGTCTCCGACTGCACGTAGCCGTCCTCGTCGTAGAGGAAGTCGCAGTTGTTGGGATCGCCACCCGCCGCGCAGTCCGCGTTCAGCTTGAACGCGCGCAGCGACCGCGTCGTCTGCACGCGGTTGAAGGACGGGGCGAAGCCCACGAAGAACCACAGCTTGTCCTTGAGGATCGGCCCGCCCACCTCGGCCCCGAAGTCCACCGTGTTCCACAGCCGGCTCTGCACCTGGAAGGACGACGAGTCATTCTTGATGGTGGGGCTCACGCCCGTCAGGATGCCCGGGGTCCAGTTGCCCCACACGGAGCCGTGGAACTCGTTGGAGCCCGACTTGGTGACGACGTTCAAGACGCCGCCCGTGGCCCGGCCGTACTCGGCCTGGTAGCCGCCCGTGATGACGTTCGCCTCTTCCACGAACTCGATGGGGAACTGCGCGCCGTTGGTGCCGAACGCGGGGTCGGACGTCGACACGCCATCGACGAGGTAGAGGTTCTCAGGCGACTGGGCGCCGGAGAAGCCGTAGCCGTAGGTGTCGCCGATGACCTGCGGCGCCACGGAGGCCAGCGACTCGAAGCTGCGGACACCCGAGCCGTTGGGCTGGATGAACGCGATGTTGTTCATGAATTCCTTGCCCACGTTGATGCCCGTCGTGGTCGAGCCGACGTCGACGGTGGGCGGCTTGCCCACGACGACGATGGTGTCGCCCGTCACCGCTTCCGGCTGGAGCTGGATGTTGACGCGCACCGTGCGATCGACGCGCACGTTGATGTCGGCGCGGGAGAAGGGCTTGTACGACTCCTTCTCGAGCCGCAGGGTGAACGTCCCCGCGGGCAGCTGAGCCAGGCGGTAGAGACCCGCCGAGTCCGTGACGACGATCTCCTCACCCTGGAGGGCGGGAGACGTCGCGGTGACGACCACATCGGGAACCGGCTTGCCCGTGGCGGCGTCGGTCACCGTACCGGTGATGACCGAGTTACCCTGGGCAAAGGCCAGCGAGGACACGAGCGCGGCACACAAGAGCGTCGCTCGGAACAACCAGGCAGAAGCACGCACGGAGACCCCCTCCAGCGAGTATGGGTACGAATTGCGGGTCGCCTTCTACTCTCCGTCACGCCAGTGTCAACAGCCCCATCGAAATTCAGCCGGGCCTCAAGTAAGGAGCACGCATCATGTTCGACGCGGTCTTGAACCGGGCTGATGTGCCGAAGAGCCGCTTCGGCGTGGGCACCGTCATCTCCGTGGTGGTGCACGTGGGCCTGCTGGGCCTGGTGCTGTGGCTCTCGTCGCGACCGACGACGGTGGAAGAGCCGGATCCCGAAGTGAAGTTCTTCGCCGCGATGCCGGTGGCGCCGCCGCCTCCTCCGCCGCCCCCGCCCCCGCCCAAGAAGTCCGTCGAGAAGAAGGTGGAGAAGAAGGTGATCCCCAAGCCGGACACCATCGTCCAGCCCAAGGAGATCCCCGAAGAGAAGCCGCCCGAAGCCGAGCCGGAGCCCGAGGAGTCCTCTGACGAGGCCGGAGAAGAAGGCGGCGTGGAGGGCGGCGTCGAGGGCGGCGTGGTGGGAGGCGTCGTCGGCGGGGTGGTCGGCGGGACCCTGGGCGGCACGCTGGGCGGCCAGGGCACCGACGTCGTCGCCTTCGGCGAAGGCATGACGCGCCCGGAATGTGACAAGGCCGAGCTGGCGCGCAACCTCTACACGCGCGAGGCGCTCGAGGCCCAGGTGGAAGGGATGATGATCGTCCGCTGCCATATCCTCGCCGACGGCACCGTGCGCAACTGCCGCGTCATCAAGCCGCTGCCGCACCTGTCCGAGGCGGTGGTGGCGAAGCTGCAGTCGATGACCTGCAAGCCCGGCATGTTCCAGGGCAAGCCCATCAGCATCGACTACGTGCAGAACTTCCAGTTCAAGATGCCGCGCTGAAGCGGCGGTTTGATTTCGGACTGGCCCGCCTCACCCGCTTTCACTAAGGAAGCGCCCACCATGGACTTCTCACTCCCGCATTTGTGGGCCTCGATGGGGCTGTTCGCCCGGATGATCGCCATCATCCTGCTGTTCATGTCCGCAGCCAGCCTGCTGGTGATGTTCGAGCGGATCGTGGTGTTCGCCAAGAGCCGCTCGGAGTCCTACCGCTTCGCAGAGAAGATGGCGAAGCTGCTGTCCGGCGGCGACCTGAACGCCGCGGCCAACGCCGGGCTGAACAAGCAGGTGGGCCACATCGGCCGGGTGATCAACGCCGGCCTCGTCGCCTTCAAGCTGGCGCCGTCCGAGCGCGACACGGCCATCGAGTCGGTGGCCCGGGCGCTGGAGCGGCAGGCCGCGCGCGAGGTGCAGGTCTTCAAGCGGGGCCTGGGGGTGCTGGCCACGGTCGGCTCGACGGCGCCCTTCGTGGGGCTGCTGGGCACGGTGATGGGCATCGTCAACGCGTTCCAGTCGATGGCCATCTCCGGCTCGGGCGGCCTCGGCACCGTGTCCGCCGGCATCGCCGAGGCGCTCATCACCACCGCCTTCGGCCTGCTGGTGGCGATCCCCGCGGTGATGGCCTTCAACTTCCTGCAGGGCTGGGTGGACGCCCGCGCCGTGGACATCAGCGAGTCCTCGAACGAGTTCCTGGACGCGATCTCCAAGCACTACGCCAAGGGCTAGCCCACCATGGGGATGGCAGCGGGCCCGAGCAAGGGCGTCAAGAGCGACATCAACGTCACGCCCCTGGTGGACGTGGTGCTGGTGCTCTTGATCATCTTCATGGTCATCACCCCCATGCTGCAGCGCGGGAAGGACGTGAAGCTGCCGCGCGCGATGAAGGTGGAGGCGGAGAAGAAGGGCGCCGATCCGATCATCGTCTCGGTGACGCCCGACAAGTCCATCTACATCGAGAACGACAAGTTCAACGACGAGGACTTCCAGGCCGAGCTCCAGAAGAAGCTGACGTCGAACCCGGGGCAGCGGATCCTCCTCAAGGGTGACTCGGCGCTGGTGTTCGACGACGTCCGAAAGGTGATGAACCTGGCGCGCAAGGCCGGGGCCAAGTCGATCTCCCTCGGGGTCGAGGAGGTCAAGCCGTAATGGCCCGCAAGATGCGCAAGTTCAAGGTGGCGCCGCAGAGCCAGCCGAACAGCGACATCAACATCACTCCGCTGGTCGACGTGGTGCTGGTGCTGCTCATCATCTTCATGGTGGTGACGCCGCTGCTCGAGAAGGACATCGAGGTGCGCGTTCCCGACTCCGAGCAGGTGGAAGACACCTCCGAGGTGCCGCCGGACCAGCTGGTGGTGTCGCTGGACGAGGCGGGTGAGATCGCCATCAACACCGAGAAGGTGCCGGCCGACGGGTACGTGGAGAAGTTGAAGCGCGTGCTGGCGGCCAAGGCCAAGGGAGACCGGCTGGTCTTCTTCACCGCGGCGGACAAGACGAACTACGCGAAGCTGGTGGCAGCCCTCGACGGCGCGCGGCAGGCGGGCGCGGAGACGCTGGGCATGGCCACCGAGAAGATCGAGGCGCCGAAGGCTCCGGAGACGCCCCCCGAAGGCGTGCCCGCCCCGCCCGAGGCGCCTCCCACGCCCACGCCGCCTTGACGGGCGCCCAGGGGGAGCGGCTGTGAGTGAGCGCGTCGTCTTCTCGCACACCATCGAGGGCCTCTTCGTGCAGGCCCTGGGCGCTCGCGTCACACCCGAGCTGAAGGCGCGGCTCAAGAGCGCCGGCCTCAACCTCGACGCCAAGCTGTTGCCGGCCTACCCCTTCGAGGTGTGGATGAAGGTGCTGGAGCTCACCTGCCAGGCGCTCTTCCCCGACCTGCCGACGGATCAGGCGATGTTCCGCGTGGGGGAATCGTTCCTCGACGGCTACCAGCACACCTTCCTCGGCCGCGCGGTGCTGGGGATGATCCGCGTGCTGGGGCCCCGGCGGACCCTCCTGCGCTCGACCCAGAACTTCCGCTCCGGGAACAACTACACCGAGACGAAGATCACCGAGGTCGACGTGAACATCATCGATCTCTGGATGAACGAGGTCGGCCCCTGGCCCACCTTCACGGCCGGCATCATCCACGCGGCGCTCAAGGCGGCGGGCGCCGAGCCGCGCATCGACATCCTCGACCACGACGGGCACGCGTGCACCTACCGCGTGTCATGGGCCACGCCGAAGAAGGCCTGACGATCAGCCGGGCGCAGGCGGGCGCGACTCGGGCTCGAGCGAGGCCGTCTCGATGGCCTGCACGAGGTCCGGATCCATCAACTGGCGGTAGAGGTACTCGACGAGCAGCCCCGTGACGCACCAGATGGGCAAGATGAACCAGCTCGTCATCTGGAAGAAGTTTCCGGCGTCGGCGTAGTACCAGATCTTGAGGCCCGTCCCCCAGAAGAGGAGCCAGCCGGACAGGCACTCCCAGAGGAAGATGACGAGGCCGTAGCCGAGCGCGCGCAAGGCCCAGTGCACGTCGGAGAAGTTCCGGTACAGCACCTCGATGCAGAAGCTGGCCACCGCGTAGACGGGGAACATCCACAGGCTGCACTGCCCGTACAGCGACCGCGCGGGTACGTCCCAGATGGCAGCGAGGTTGAGCGCTGGGTCGACGCGCCACTGGAACTGGAAGAGGTACTTGAGGAGCGGGACGCCCTGGGCGTTGCGGACGAGGTTGTAGAAGCAGATCTCCAGGGCCACGCCGAGGAAGCCGTAGACGGCGAAGCGGAAGAAGCCGTAGCCGAAGTGCTTGAGGCCCTTTCGCGCGGCGCGCACGCGCACCAGCACCTGCTTGCGAGGACGCCGGAGGACTTTCGCCATGGGCCGGAGTGTCCGCGCGGAGACGGTCCTGGTCGAGAAAACCGCCTGCCGTCAGCGCCGCGGAAGGACCGAAGGAGCGCGTTCCGGCAAGCCCGCAGGGAAGACGAGGGGCCGACAGTCCAGCACGGGGGGCGGCGAAGAGAGCGCCGCGGCCTGGCGACGGACGAGCTTCAGGCCCTTTTCCGCCCGGTGGGTCCGGCACAGCGAGGCCAGCGCGATCTCGTCTCCGCCGGAGTCGAGGAAGCGACGGAGCGCGAGCGCGGCGGTGGGCAGGCCCACGACCGTGCGCAGCCTCAGGAGGTCCACCACCGTGCGCAGCGCCGAGGTGACACGAAGCGCGAGGTCCTTCTCCAGCGGGACGAAGACGACCTGGTCGCCGACCGGGGTGCTCGTCACGTCGAAGCGGCGGAACGCGAAGGGCCAGGGCGCGATGGTCCTCCACTCAGTCCGCGGCACGACGAAGTCGAGGGCCTCCGGCGCCTCCAGCAGGCCGTGCATCGCCGCCGCCGAACGAACACCCACCAGGGCCCGGGGCGCCAGCTGCCCCAACACGTGCGCCACCAGCACCTCGGAAGACGGGAGTCTCCCCTCATGGACCCAGACGCCCCACGTCAGGCGTCGCGTCCCATCCCGATTCAGGTACCGGATGAACTGCCGCGACGCTCGCTCAACCCCTCGCCGCTCCTCGACTCGCGCGCTCTGGATGCCCGTCGCGATGAAGCTGTCCATCGAATCCCACCAGTCGCCCTGCCCCACGCTTCACCTCCGGTGCTCGATACGTCCTGCTGTGTGGAGTGCACACGCCGCGCCTGATCACGCGCGATCTCCAAACGCGAGGACAAGCCTCCCGGCTGATCCAGCCCGGCCCCAGGGCGGGGCCCACGGCTTCGGCCCCCTCCTACAAAGTCTCAGCAGTTCGACTCTGACTTCAGTCATTGCGGGCTGTTGTGCACGCGTCGTCTTCTGCACGCCCGGCGTGCAAGTGCGCGGTTTCAGCGGGCTCGCCTGCGAACTGCTGAGACTTTGTAGAAGGGGCGCGCGACCCGGCCCCTCTCCAGGCACCCCAGGCGGCTCGCGAGCGGATCAGGTGCGATCAGAAAGGGAGGGGCCGAGCGCCAACGGAGCCGCGGGCTGATCGGAACCCGCCTGCATCGGTCGAACGTGCCGCAGCGGTGCGGCCGCAGGTGGAGCGCTGGTGCGACGACGGCGGCCAGTGGCCCCTGGGGACGACGCCCCAGCGGGCACGACGGTGGCTGTGGTGCGCAGCCGTCCGACCACGAGTTGAGAGAGCCGCCATCGACTCCATACGCTGCGCCGACCGTACGCTTCGCCGCCGCCCGGGAATGCCGCGCGTCCTGCCGTCGATGGCCCAGGCAGGTCTGGCCATCCCGAAGCGACGGAGGCTGCGCGCCTCCGCGAGGTCGATCAGCCCGGCGCCGCTGATGGGACAGGCCGCGCTCGCCTCGAGGCAAAGGCCGCTCGAACGCGACCATCGCACCCTGGGCCCGAGTCGAGGAGCTGCCTGGGGCGCGCACGGCGGCAGGAATTCCCGGCGACGCCTTCCCTCGAGGCAGCTCCCCTCACCCTTCCCGCAGCTCGTGCAGGCGCCCCTTCGTCCCGGGCAATTCCCCCGGCGGCAACTTCGACATCACGTACTGCACGGTCTCATGCAGCGTCTCGAACGGATCTCTCGCTGAGAACCCCAGCACCGCCTCGGCCTTCGACGAGTCGCACCAGAACCAGTGCTCGCCGATCTCCACCTCCTGCGGATCCAGCTGCACGGCGACGCCGCGCCACTTCGCGACCTTCTCCAGCGCGTACGCGCCGAGGATGTTGACGGCCTTGGGGAGCGTGACGCGAGGGGCAGGCACGCCGGTGAGCCGCTCGAGGCGCCCGAAGAACTCCTTCATCGACATGTTCACGCCCATCAAGTGACGGCCGTACAGCTCGCCCTGCGTCAGCGCATTCACCGCGGCCTGGGCGACGTCGCGGGCGTCGACGAAGGACATGCCGCCGCCGGGCATCGCGGGGATGTCGCGCTGGAGAAACTTCACCACCGTCCACGTCGACGAGAGCCGATCATCTCCTGGCCCCATCAGCAGGCTGGGGTTGAGCACCACCAGGGGCAGCTCGTGGCGGCGGCAGAACTCCAGCGCCAACTTCTCCTCGTAGATCTTCGACAGGTAGTACGGCCATCGTCCGACGGTCTCGATGGGGTAGTCGTCGGCCTCGGTGCCGACGCGCTCCTCCTTCGACACGGCGATGGTGCCCGACGTCGACGCGAGAATGATGCGCGGCCTGGTGCCCAGCGCCTGCACGTCCTTGAGCAGCTCGCGGGTGGCGTCGACGTGCAGCTCATACATCTTCCGGCCGTCGGCGTTCTTGAACGAGACGAGGCCCGCCAGGTGGTACAGGGCTTCGACGTCCGAGAGCGCCCTGCGCACGGCCTCGCGGTCCTTGAGATCCGCTTGCACGTACTCGACAGGGTTGGGTCCCTCGCGCCAGGACGGCGGCGGCTTCGTACGCCCGATCGCGCGGACGTGGTGGCCGGCGTCGCGCAGCAGCGGGATGAGGTGCGAACCGAGGAAGCCGGTCGCGCCGGTGACGAGGATCCTCACGAGTGGCTCTCCCCTGCCCTGCTATTCATTTCCACGGCGCTTCTCCCGCGTCGGAATGGCCGGCACCGGCAGCGCATCGGGCTGGTACACCTTGCCCTGCGACAGGGAACGCACGGCCTCCTCGGCCATTTTGGTGACGATCCGGTACGACTCGCTGCGGGCCAGCCCCTTCACCTTCTCGCGCAGCTCTCCGATGAGGAGCGGCGGGCCGATGCGCACCTCGAGATCCTCCCACTTCGGCCACCAGGCGCCCTTGGGGAGCGCGTCGTAGGTGCCCTTCAGGTACACCGGCAGCACGTCCACGCCGAAGCTGAGGGCCAGGTAGCCCAGCGTCGGGTAGAACTCCTGGAGCTCGCCGTTGGGAGAGCGCGTGCCTTCCGGGAAGATGAGCAGGTTGTAGCCCTGGGTGAGGGCCTCGCCGGCCAGCCGCAGGGACTCGCGCAGGCTCCCGTGGCGATCCATGGGGATCAAGTTGGTGAAGTTCTCGAAGTACGCGCGCTTCAGAGCCGTGTCGAAGAAGTAGTCGCGGGCGGCGAGCGCCACGAGCCGCTCGCCCTGCTCTCCCATGGCGACCTTCACCAGGCCCATGTCGAGGTGGCTGGCGTGGTTGGCCACCACCAGCACGTTGCGATTCTTGGGGATGAAGCTCTTCCCGGTCGTCTTCACGTGGAAGAGCCCGCCGTAGATCGCCTTCTGCCCGGCCTGCAGGGCCAGCTGTCCGGCCTTCGCCACCACCTCTGGCAGCGGCAGCTCGAGGTCCGACTTCTTCTTTCCTTCGCCGTCCACGGGCAACGCCTTCGCCTTCACCTCGTGGGCGGGCTTGCGGCCGGACGCCTGCACCAGCCGCCGGAGATCCTCCACGGTGGCGATCTTCGTGAGATCCCCCAGCGCGGACACCGGGACGCCGGCGGTCTCGAGGGCGCTGCCCAGCTCGGTGAGCATCAACGAGTCGAAGCCCAGGTCTCCCTGCAGCTTCGCGTCGGGCTTCACCTCGGCCACCGGGCGCTGAATCACGTCGGCGATCACCTGCGTGAGCCAGTCGGTGTTCTCCGCGCCGCCGTCCTTCTTGCCCTTCTCGGCGGACTTCTCGATGCGCTCGAGGCGCTTCAGCTCCTCCACCACCGCCGAGCGCTTCACCTTGCGGGTGGACGTGCGCACCAGCTCGCCGTCCCACAGGCGCAGGACCTTCACGCGCCGGTAGAAGGGCTGATCCGCCGACACGTTCTTGAAGTGCTCTTCGAGCTCCCGGCGTACCTCTTCGCGGGGGCGGTCCTTGTAGTCGGGCACGCAGAGGCAGGCGACCTTCTCTCCGCCGGCCTCGTCGGGCAGGCCCACCACCGAGAGCTCCTTGATGTGCGGGTGCTCGCCGTAGAGATCCTCGAGCTCGTCCGGGTACACGTTCTTCCCGTTGGCGTCGATGATCACGTCCTTCTTCCGGCCGACCAGGAAGAGCTGGCCGTCGGGGTCGAGGCGCCCGAGGTCGCCGGTGTGGAGCCAGCCGTCCTTCAAGATCGCGTCGGTGCTCTCCCGGTCCTGGAAGTAGCCGGCCATCACGTTGGGGCCTTTGGCGATCACCTCGCCGATGCCGTCGGCGTCGGGCTCGTGGATCTTGAGCTCGATGCCGGGGAGCGCCTTGCCCACCGTGCCCTTCTGCCGCTTGTTCCCGGCCTTGGTGACGGTCAGCACGGGCGCCGCCTCGGTCAGCCCATAGCCCTCGTCCAGCGTGAAGCCGAGCGCGTGAAACGCCTTGTGCACCTCGTCGGGCAGCGCGGAGCCGCCGGAGATGAGGAACTTGATCCGCCCTCCGAACTTCCGGTGCACGGGCCAGAAGAGCAGCTTGCCGAGGTTCAGCCCCTGCTTGTTGCGCAGCTCGGCGTTCGCGCTCATCAGGCCCTTCATCGCCTCTTCGATGAACTTCGGGCGCGAGGCGAGCTCCTGGGTGATCTTCCGGTGGAAGAGCTGCCAGAGCGCCGGCACGCCCACCATGCCGGTGATGTTGCCGCCCTCCAGCACCTCGCCGATGCGATCGGCGGTGAGCTCGTCGATGTAGGCGATCTCCGCGCCGCGGGAGAAGGGCGTCAGGAAGCCCGCCGAGAACTCGAAGGTGTGGTGCAGCGGCAGCACCGACAACACGCCGTCGCCCACGCCGATGTCGAAGGTGCCGGCCAGCTTCGACACCAGCGCGGTGAAGTTGCGGTGCGTGAGCATCACGCCCTTGGGGTTGCCGGTGGTGCCGCTGGTGAAGATGAGCGAGGCCACGTCGTCGGGCGACGCGTTCTTCTTCGTGGGGCCCAGCCCGCCGGGCTTCGAGTCGTCGCCGGCCATGGCCTGCGCCAGCGAGTGCACCTGGGTCATCACCCCGGCCTCGGCGAGCGCCTTGTGCAGCCCGGGGAGCTCCTCCGCCAACTGCTCGCTGATGAGGCACACCTTCGCCTCGCTGCGGCGGGCGATGTTGACGACTTCCCCGACGGACAGCTCCTTGTCCACGGGCACCGCGGTGGCGCCGGCGCGCAGGATGCCGAAGAAGGCGACGCCCCACTCCGGGCGGTTCTCGCTCACCAGCATCACGCGATCCTGGTGGCCGACGCCCACGCGCAGGAGGAAGCTGCCCACGCGCGCGGCGTAGCGGTGCACCTCGCCGAAGGTGAAGCGGCTGGTCTTCTCGCCCTCGTGCATCCGGAAGGCGACGCGGTGCCGCCACTCGTAGACGGTGGCGTCGAGCAGCTCGAGCAGGTCGCGGTACGCGGGGATCACCTTGCGCCGCTCGGTCTCCTCGTCGAGCCCGGGGAAGACCCACTTCTCGAGGCCGGGGATGTGCGTCTCGAGGAAGTAGGTGCGCCAGTCGATCTCGTGCGGGTTCCAGTTGATCTTCGCGCGATCGTGCGCCGGCATGTCGACGTACAGCGAGCGCGTGTTGTCGCAGCGGAAGATGTACCGGTTGTCCCAGATGAAGGGGAGGAAGAGGTCGACGATCATGTTCACGCCGTCGGCCGTCTCGGCCACCTCGTCGAGCTTCTCCTTCGTCTTCGCGAGCATGGCCGACACGCGCGGCGCGCCCCAGGTGGGCCCCTTCTCTTCGATCTGCTTCGACAGCCACTTCGCGCCCTTCGCGAAGAGCGGCGACGAGGTGAGCGTGAAGGCCGCCTTGCTCACCGCCTTGGGCTCGATGCGGCTGCGGAGACCGTTGACGAGCTCGTTCCCGGACTCCTTGTTGCGGTAGCGGCGGCGCTTGTACAAGCCGACCAATTCCACCGAGCGGCTGGCGATGAAGGGCATCGAGTCGCCCGACGCCTGCTGGTACACGCGGCGCTCGTGGGTGCGCAGCTGCTGGGCGATGATGGCGATGAGGCTGCCCGCCACCTGGTCCACGGGGATCATGTCCAGCACGGCCTTGTCGCCGGCGGGCAGCACGCTCTGGCCCTTGATGCACGCGTAGATGATGGGCGCCGAGGTGGTGAAGCCCTCGTTCCACCCGGGGAAGGGGTACTTCTGGGCGCTCTCGACAATCGACGGGCGGACGATGGCGTAGCGCAGGCCCGGGGTGCCGGCGAGGACCTGCTCGCCCAGGGACTTGGTGTACGTGTACGTGTTGGGCCAGCCCCAGTGCTTCGCGCGATCCATGCCGGCCTGGACCAGCTGCAGGGTGAGCCACAGCTTGCGCTCGCGGCCGATGGCCAGGCGCAGGGCCTTCTCGTCGTGGGGATCGCGGCCTTCGGACTCGAGCCGCTCGATGGCCTTCTGGCGGAAGTCACTGGCCAGCGCCTTGTCGTCGGCCTGTTCGCGCAGGCGGGCCACCGTCTTCTCGCAGTCGGCCAGCTCCTGCTCGAGGGAGAAGTCGCGCCCGTCGATGTCTCCGCGCTTCGGGAAGTAGCCCTGCACCTCCTCGTCCTCGAAGACGAGGCCCGACCGGTTGCCGGCGACGAAGGCGGTGGACATGTGCACCAGCGGCACGTCCCAGTGGAGGCAGGCCTCTACCAGGTACTTCACGCCGTAGGTGTTGACGCTGAGGCCCACCTCCAACGACGGGTTGAAGGAGACGAGGCCGGCGCAGTTGACGACGACGTCCAGCTTGCCCTTGAGCGCCTTCGCCGTCTCGCTCTCCAGGCCCATCCACGGATCGGTGATGTCGCCGTCGAGGATGGTGACCTTCTGCTTGAGCCAGGCGTCGAGCGCCTCCTGGCTGCCGTACTTCGTGCGCAGCGGCTCGAAGGGCTCGCTGGTGGCGACCTTGTCGAAGAAGCGGACGTGGGCGGACTTCGAGGAGCCTTTTCGGACCAGCACGAAGACGTGGGCCAGCTCGTCTCCGTAGTGGTGGAGCAGCATCGACAGGGACACCTTGCCCACGAAGCCGGTGGCGCCGGCGAAGAGGACGCGCTTGCCGGTGAGCGTGGCGGTGACGTCGAGGGGCGGCAGGGACTGCGGCTCGGCCATGGAAAGCGCTTACCCGCCCCTCAGCGGGGTCGCAAGGGATGGCGCACGCGCAAGTCAGGGAAGCGCATGAAGTCGCCGTCGGTCGTGATGCGCTCAACCCGGCGGTGGGACACGCTATGCTCGCGGCGTGCGCCTCGCCTGGCTCGTGCTCGCTTTCGCCCTGCCCTGCCTGGCCACGGAGCTGTCGCCGGAGACGCAGTTCTCGCTCCTGTCGTTGCGCGAGGGAGAGCGCGCGCGGCTGGAGGCAGCGGTGGGCGACGTGGGGGCCATGCCGCTGGTGCGGGCCGAATTGGACGTGGCGCCCGACAAGCGGAAGGTGACGGGGAGCGTGTCGCTGAGGCTGGTGGCGAAGCGGCGCACGACGAGCGTGTACCTGCGGCTCGTGCCCAACGCGAACCACCCGGGGGCGGTGCAGCTCTTGTCGGCCCTGGTGAATGGACAGAAGGCGGCGGTGGCGCGGCCGGATCCGTCGCTCCTGCAGCTGGCGGTGGAGCCGCCGGTGGAGAAGGGCGGGACGGTGGAGGTGGCGCTCAAGGTGGCGGGCACGCTGCCCGAGCTGCCGGAAGGGAGCGACTCGCTGTCGGCGTCGACGGGCGGGCGCGGGGGAGACTACGGCGCGTTCTCCGCGTCGGCGGACGTGCTGGGGCTGTCGGGCGTCTTGCCGATGGTGCCGCCGGAGAAGGCGGACGGGACGGTGGCGGAGGGGCCGTCGGGCATCGGCGACCTGGGCACCTTCGAGCCGACGAACTTCGTGGTGTCGGTGGCGGTGCCGGCGGGGTGGCAGGCGGTGGGGGCGGGGCACGTGCTGGGGGAGGTGCCGGACGGCGCGGGGAAGCGGCGCTTCGCGTGGGCGCTTTCGGGGGCGCGGGAGTTCCCGGTGCTGGTGGTGAAGGGCTACGAGGTGGCGACGAAGCAGGTGAACGGCATCACCGTGGAGTCGCACTACCTGGCGCGCGACGCGAAGTCGGGGAAGGCGGCGCTGGAGCACGCGGCGAAGGCGCTGGAGCTGCTCGAGGCGAAGGTGGGGCCGTACCCGTACAGGACGTTCCGGGTGGTGGAGGCGCGCTTCGTGGGCGGCGCGGGCGGCATGGAGTTCCCCGGGCTGGTGACGGTGTCGGCGGCGCTGTACCGGGGCGCGGTGGATCCGATGGCGGCGCTGGGCATGCCGGAGTTGGCGGACAACCCGCTCATCAAGCAGATGTTGGCGCCGATGCTGGGGCCGATGCTGAAGGACGCGCTGGAGTTCACCGTCAACCACGAGGTGGCGCACCAGTACTTCGCGATGCTGGTGGGGAACGATCCGGTGGCGGAGCCGGTGGCGGACGAGCCGTTGACGCAGCACGTGGCGTTGCTCCTGCTGGAGTGGCGCAAGGGGAAGAAGGCGGCGGACCTGGTGCGGGAGAACCAGGTGAAGCTGGCGTTCCAGGT
This sequence comes from Myxococcota bacterium, assembly GCA_040752975.1. Taxonomy (GTDB): domain Bacteria; phylum Myxococcota; class Myxococcia; order Myxococcales; family Myxococcaceae; genus JADLDB01. The sequence goes on along the minus strand of JBFMHF010000036.1, from coordinate 33,743 downwards.
GCACCGGCTGATGGGCGGAGCGGACGGGGTGGCGAACCGGCCGACGCACGAGTTCGAGTCGAACACGGAGTACGCGGCGCTGGTGTACGGGAAGGCGCCGCTGCTCTTCGACGCACAGCGCAAGCTGGTGGGGGACGCGGCGTGGGAGAGGGCGCTGCGCACGTACGTGGCGGAGCATCGCTACAAGTGGGTGACGGCCAGCACCTTCACGGAGTTGGTGGCGAAGCAGAGCGGCAACGGGAAGGTGAAGGCGCTCCAGCAGCGGTGGTGGGAAGAAAAGCACGGGGACGAGGACGTGGGGGGCCTCAACCTGGACGACCTGTTCTCCACGGACCCGGCGGCTGGGGGCACGCAGCTGCCGGTGGACCCGGCGCTGGCGAAGCAACTGGAAGAGCTGCTGAGGCAACTGTCGGGCGAGTGACCTTGTCTCCCTCTCCTCCATCGGAGGAGAGGGTCGGGGTGAGGAGGCGACCAGGCGCCCCTTGACGGATATCTGCACTCCATCATCTGCTCATCTGCATGAGGACGACCCTCGACCTGAACGACGCTTTGATGCGGAAGGAGAAGAAGCACGCGGCCGAGCGGGGGACGACGCTGACGGCGTTGATCGAGGAGGCGTTGCGGGTGCGGCTGGAGGGGCGGGCGCCGGCGAAGCGACGGCGGAAGTTGCCTGTCTTCAAGGGCGACGGTGTCCGCCCTGGGGTGGAGCTGCACGACACGTCGGCGTTGATGGAGTTGCTGGAAGGCGATGCTGCTCCTTGACGTCAACCCGTGTACGGCCTGCGTGCGGACGTGACGGAGCACCTGGGGTGGCGCGGCTGGCTGGAGTCGGTGCTGGACGGCGAGGAGTGGGGACGGAAGCGGAGGCGGTCGTCGGACACGCCTGCTGAATGGCGGCGGCGCGGCGCAATCTTGAACCAGCTTCCCTCGCCCCCATCGGGGGAGAGGGTCAGGGAGAGGGGAAGAGGAGCCCTGCGACGTAATCTCCGACGGCGAGGCAGGCGGTCAGCCCTGGCGATTCCATTCCGAGGCAACTGACAAAGCCCGGGGGATTTTCGAGGAAGTGGAAGTCGGTCCAGGGCTCGCCGGGGCGGGCCAGCTTGGGGCGGATGCCGGCCTGATCGGGTTCAAGGTCGCTGACGTCGAGACCAGGGAGGTAGCGCGCGGCGGCGGCGGCGAAGGCGGAGGCCCTGCGCTCATCGACGGCGTAGTCCTCGCGGCGGGGCTCGAGGAGCTCGACGTCGGGGCCGAGGCGGGTGTCGCCGTCGAGGCCGACGGTGACGTGGACGCCGAGGCCAGCGAGGTGCCTGGGGGGGACGGGGTAGACGAGGTGGCGGAGGCGCGTGCGCTTGAGTCGGAAGTAGGAGCCCTTGACCCAGTGCTGGCGGGGAGCGGCGAGAGAGTCGGCGTGGAGTCCGGCGGCGTTGACGACGGCGTGGGCGGGGAGCTCGAAGTTCCCCTCCGGTCCGTCGACGGCGAGGCGGTACCGTGCCCCCTCTCCCCCATCGGGGGAGAGGGTTGGGGAGAGGGGAAGAACGGCCGTCACGCGATGCCGGAAGGCGAAGGTGACATTCCGTTCCCGGCACTGATGCTCCAGCGCAATCACCAGGGCATGCGCGTCGACGATGCCGGTGGCCGGGCTCCACAGCGCGGCGGTCGCCCGCACCTGCGGCTCCTTCTGTCGGACGAAGTCGGACGAGACGAGCTCGAGGCCCTCGACGCCGTTGGCCTGGCCCTGGGTGAGGAGGCGATGGAGCTCAGGCTCCTCATCGGGGGCGGTGGCGACGACGAGCTTGCCCACCAGCGCGTGGGGGACGTGGTGCGTCGTGCAGAACTCGAGGAGGCGCCTTCTCCCCTCGACGCAGAGGCGGGCCTTGAGGGAGCCGGTCGGGTAGTAGAGGCCGGCGTGGATCACCTGGGAGTTGCGCGACGAGATGCCCTGCCCGGCCTTGTCGGCGGCGTCGAGGACGGTGACGGGGTGGCCGCGCTGCGCCAGCGCGAGCGCAGATGCCAGCCCGGTGACGCCGGCGCCGATGACGACGACTCCGCTCATCATGCAGCGCTCGCTCTAGCCGATTCACCTGCCTTGTCCATGTGAGCTGCGCGAGCATTCGCGCTTGATGCTGCGCCGAGGCTCCCAGGAGGCGGATATCCCTTGAGAAGCTAGCCCCGAGATTGAACTCAACGGCTCGTTGATGACCTCGAGGTCGCATAGACTGCCGGTGCCGAGGTCGGAGCTTTCCCAGTTCGAGGCGAGCGGGTCGCGCCTCACCGACTTCCCACCGCCGTCGAAACCCGAGGCACGACCGCAGCAGCGGCCACTGTACGCGAGGTCGTCCGCACGCACCGAAGAACACCGGCCGGAGGGCCCGCCTGCCTCAGGGCGGCGGCATGGACTCGGGCCCCCGCAGCGCCAACGTCATACGCAGCATGTCTTGCCGCGGCCCGGCGTCGGCTGCGAAGCCCAACTTCGAGTAGAGCCCAATCGCGCGGCCGTTCTTCGCGCCGACCTCGAGAGCGATCGTCCGCATCCCGGCCTCCGTCGCGTAGGCAATGGACTCCCGCATCAGGCGCAGCGCGATGCCCTGGCCCGTCCAGTCGGGCGAGACGCTCACGCTCGTGATGAAGGCCTGACGGCTCGCCAGGTCGTCGCAGTACGCAGCCACCAAACCCACCAACCGGCGATCCGCGAGCGCCTCAAAGCGAGTGGCCAGCGTCACCAACTTCCGAGCGTAGGCGTTCAGCTCGACCCGGCGGCTCAGCGGTGGCTCGAAGTCCGCGTCGCACTCGGCCAGGTGGGCCGCGACCGCAGCCTCGGTCGACGTGTTTCGGACGAACTCAAGGGCCACGCTCAACGCTCCAGTCGAGCCGCGCCGAACCCCAAGCGGCCAAACTCATTCCCGTTGTAGAGCAGGTAGATCTGCCCATCGCACTCGAACACATGGGGGTAGCACTGCATGTCGGAGTCCCACTCCCCCGGAGTGCCCGTCAGCGCCGGCTCCTCGTCATCGCGGGTCCAGCTCAACAGGTCGTCGGACCATGCGTGTCCGATGCGATAGCCGCGCTCCCGGTTCAGCCGGAAATCGACGGAGTGGCGGTAGCAGAAGAACATGTGGTGCCGCCCGCCCCATTCCACGACCGTGGGCAGCGCCTGGCTCTCGAACTCGCCCAGCCGGTCCGAGATAATCTGCCGCCCGTCCTCCTTGGTCCAGTTAACGCCGTCCGAGGACGTCGCGTGACCGATCTTGTACGTCCGCTCAGCGGGCGAGTCCGCGCTGGGCCGCCGCCACGCTGTTCCAAAGATGTACCACATATGGAAGGTGTTCCCGACCACCCGGACGAACCCGTCGCCCACCAGGAACGGCTCGCGAGGCGAAGCCGACAGCACGGGTCCCGGTCCCACCCTCTCGAAGGTCAGCCCCTGGTCGCGGCTGATCGCGAGGCCGATTCCGGTCTCCACCGAGACGGAGACGCGGCGGCTCCACCCGCTGGTGAAGCCCAGGATCTGGTCGCCCCGACGCAAGACGTTCATCGGGAAGATTCCGTGCTCGTCGAAGCAGCCCAGGTCGCCCAGTGGAATGACCGTCTTGTCGGCCACGCGCAAGACCCTGCGGAGATTCCGGGTGACGTCGACGAAGCAGACGTGGCTGAGGTACTTCCCGTTCCGCGGATCGATCGAGCGCGTCGAGAAGTAGATCCTCACGAAGTCGTCGAAGAGCAGCGCTTGAGGTGACTGCGCGAACTGCCGACACTCGTTGGGCAGCGCGTGCTCGGTCGGGTCGAAGATCTTTCCGAGCTTCTCGAAGCGCATGATCGTCACCCCAGCTTTCCTTCGAGCATCGCGAGCCCAAAGCCGTACTTGCCGACCTCATTGCCGAGGTAGGCCATGTACGTCCGCCCGTCGAGGGCGAACACGTGGGGGTAGGAGACCATCTCCGAGTCCCAGCCCTCTTCGGAGACATCGATGCCCGCTCGCGCGTCGTCCCGAACCCAGTTGTTCAAGTCGGTACTCGACGCGTAGCCAATCCGGTAGCCGCGCTCGCGACCGCGGTAGTGCGTGCTGTACCGGTAGCAGAACCACATGTGGTACCGGCCGTTCTCGAAGAAGACGTCGGGGCTGGCCTGAGCTTCGTCCGCTTCGATCCGCGCCGGCACGAGGTCGCGGTTCGCCTTCGTCCAGTGCAGGCCGTCTTCCGAGCGCGCCATGCGAATCCGATAGACGGGCTCGGCGCGTCCGTCGACCAGCTTCCATTTGCGGCCGGCGATGTACCAGAGGAGCCATGCGTCACCGAAGCGGCGGATCTTCGGCCCACTCATGACGAAGGGCTCGTCGGGCGAGTAGGACAGGAGGGGACCCGAGCCGAACTTCTCGAAGGTCTCGCCCCCGTCGGTGCTCCTCGCCAAGCCGATGGCGACGTTGAACGGAACCGACTCGCACCGCGTCCAGCCCCCGTAGTAGGCGCGCACCTCGTCCCCGTGGCGGATCACCGAGACCGGGTAGGTGCCGAACTCGTCGAACTCTCCGAGGCCGCCCATGGGGAGGATCGGCTGCTCGCTGACCCGGCGCACCTTGAAGAGGTCGCGGCGGTCAAGATCGACGAAGGCCGAGTAACTGACGTACTGCCCTCGCTCATCGGGCTCGGGGCGACACGAGAAGTACACCCGCACGAAGTCGTCGAACACCAGGGTGGCGGGGGCCTGCGCGAACTCCTTCATCCAGCTGCGGCCGGTGACCTCCTGGGGGGTGAAGACTTTCCCGAGCTTCTTCCAGGTGAACATGGCGGCGATTGGGCGCTCAGCCGCGCTGACACAGCAGGAAGATGCTGGCGCAAAGCTCGGGGTACCGCTGCCCGAGCTTGTAGCAACCCTCAAGGTACTCCCGGGACACGATGTCCGTCTGCAGCAACCTGTCCCATTGGAAGTTGGCTAGCGCCTTGAAAAAGATCCCCGAGCGGTGGACTACCCGGAGTCCAGCGGCGACGGCGTCCCGCTCCAGCGTGTCGAGCGAGTACGTGCAGCGATGACCGTGCGTCGCCTCACCCTCGGTGACAGCGGCGTTGTGCGAGATGAGGCCCATGAGCACGGCGATCTGCCGCGAGGCGGCGTTCGCGTTAGGGCAGGCCAGGAACAGCCTTCCCTTCTCCGAGAGCCACTCCTCGTTGACCCGCCGGAGGACCTTCACCGGGTCGTCGAGGTGTTCGAGCACGTGCGTGAGAATGATGTTGTCGTAACGCCGCGGCAATGTGACCGTCTCGAACACCGACTGAATGAACTTCACCTTGTCGCCCAGCACGACCTTTGCGGCGGCGATCGCCTCGTCGGAGGCCTCCAGGCAGGTGATGTCGTCGAAGTGCGGCACGAGGCGTCGGGTAAAATCGCCGCGGAACGAGCCCATCTCCAGCAGGTTGCCCTTCTGGAAGAAGGGCTCGAAGGACCGGAGCATGAACGGGTGCATGACGTCGAAGTCAAAGCCCCAAGCGTATTTCTGGGTCTGTGTGTCCTTGCACTCGGCGTTGTAGTCACGCTGGCTGGTCATGGGCTTCTCCGTCACGAGGCGCGCTGCGAATCAAATCAGATCAGATCGTAGTGGGTGAGGATGCACTTCCGGACGTCCTCAGGCGAGTTGAACATCACCACGTCGAGGATCGAGAGCCACGGAACGAACGGCGCACCGAACTGCGGGTACTCGAAGGGCCGCGACTTAATGAACAGCAACTCCACGCCTCGCTCGCGAAACGCGTCCTTCGAGTACAGCTCCATTCCGCCGATGGCGTTCACGTAGGTGGTCGCGCCGGCGGCCTCGCAGAACGCGAGCACCATGTCCTGACCTTTCAACCCCTGGGCGATCGGAAGGCTCGACGAGACGGTGATCTTGGTCGGCAGGTCCAAGTGGCTACACACCTCGACGATCGAGTGGTGGATGTAGCGGAACAGGTTCGCGTCCTCGAACCGCACGATTCGCTCGATGAGAGGGAAGGCCTGGGCGAAGTATGGCGCCCGGCGATAGGCCCCGGAGAACTGGTTGAGCAGCTTCTCCCGGTCAAAGGTCTCGGCGAGTTCGCGGTCGACGACGTCGAGCGAATCAGACGCGCCCTTGAGCGGCAGCGAGAACATCACGCCCTCGCCGTTGCGCAGCATGCGGTTCCGGTTGATCCACCCCTTCTTGGTGTACTTGATGCGGTCGTAGACGATGAACTCGTCGACCGCGGCGATCAGCTGAAAGTAGCCGACGTACGGAAGAAAATACGGCTGCATCAGCGCCAGCCGAGAACGGGTGCCCGCTGTCGTCATCGGTGCGCAATGAAGCCGGCGATCTCGTCCACGATCGACATGTCGAGCTCCGGGTAGATGGGAAGGCATAAAATGCGCTCGGCGGCGGCCGACGCCACCGGCAGGTTGGCGCGCTGGGCCGAGGGCAAGCCGCGGTACATAGGAAACTCGGAGATCAGCGGGAAGAAGTACCGGCGGGTGTGGAAACCTCGCTCCTTGAGTTCCTGATACAGCGCGTCGCGGCTGATTGGGTACGTCGGGTCGACGAGGATCGGCGCGTACGCGAAGTTGGCCACCCGCTCGCCCGCGTCCTTCAGGAACCGGATCCCCTTCACCCCGGCCAGCCGGCTGCGGTACGCGGCGTCACGCTCCCTGCGCCGCTCGAGCACCTGGTCGATGTGCTTGAGCTGGACCAGCCCCAGCGCGGCGTTGAACTCGCTCATCTTGCCGTTGATGCCGGTCGCCACGACACTGGTCTCCCCGGCGTGGCCGAAGTTCTTCAGCTGGTCGATCCGCGCCTTCGTCCTCGCGTCGGGACAGACGATTGCGCCCCCCTCAAATGTGTTGAAAACCTTGGTCGCGTGGAAGCTGAGCACCGAGAGATCGCCGTGCCGCAGAATCGAGCCGGAGGCGTCCTGTACACCAAACGCGTGGGCGGCGTCGTAGATGACCTTCAGGTTGTAGGTGTCGGCGATCTTCTGGATCGCCTCGACGTCACACGGGTGCCCGTAGCAGTGGACCGGCAGAATCGCCGTTGTCTGGGGCGTGATCGCCGCCTCGAGCTTCGCGGGGTTGAGGTTGAGGCTGTCGGGGTGGACGTCGACGAAGACTGGCTTGATCCCGTTCCACAGCAGCGCGTGGGAGGTCGCCACGAAGGAATAAGGCGTGGTGATGACCTCGCCGGTGACCCGCAGCGCCTGCAAGGACGTCACCAGCGCGATTGTGGCGTTGGTGAAGAGTGAGATGTGCGGCACCCCGAGGAAGCGACAGAGTTCCTCTTCGAGCTGCTGGTGAAAGGGGCCGCAGTTGGTCAACTGCCGGCTGGCCCAAATCTTCTCAAGGTACGGCAGGAACTCCTCAAGGGGCGGGAGGAAAGGCTGGGTGACGTATATCGGCTTGCGCATGGTTGGCTCTGCCCGCCCCTTGGACGGGGGGCCGCGGGCACTCAGGGTCGGATCAGCGCTTTGTGCACAGAAGGCTCGGTCCGTTTCAAGGTAACCGCGGAATTTCTGACGACGAGCGCTTAACGAGCGTCGAAAGAGGGCTGTCGCCCTCTCGGATTCTCCTTGGTTCGTACGTGTGCCACACTATCCGTTGTCCTCGACCCGCGCACGCCCCGTGTGGAGCGCGTCCAGCGCGGACGCGTAGGGCCCAGCGGGACAACTTCGGAGCGAGCTGATAACAGGAGGCTCGCATGGCGCTGGGGCGCAACGTTCTCGCGAACATTATCGGCCAGGCCATTCGCGCCATCACGGGGATCGTTTTCGTCCCGATCTACGTGCGCTTCATCGGCATGGAGTCGTACGGCCTGATCGGGCTCTTCGCGGTCCTCCAGACGTGGCTCGTGCTTCTCGACTTCGGTCTGCGGCCCGCGCTCGGGCGCGAGATGGCCCGCTTCACCGGAGGCGCACACACCGTCGAGTGGATCTGGAACCTGCTGCGGACGGTGGAGATCATTGGCCTGGGTATCTCGCTGGCCGTGGCGGCGGGCACCGCCCTCGCCGCTCCGTGGCTGGCCAGAAACTGGGTCAACTCCAACACGCTCGACGCATCGACCGTCACTGAGGCCTTCATGTTGATGGGCGCGGTCACCGCGCTGCGCTTCGTCGAGAACATCTACACGAGCTGCCTCGCCGGCCTTCAGCGTCAGGTGCTGGAAGTGACGGTGTCGAGCTGCTCGGCGATCGTCCGCGGGGTAGGTGCGATCGCGGTGCTGGCCTGGGTCTCTCCCACCATCGAAGCGTTCTTTGCCTGGCAGTGCATCACTTCAATCGCCACCGTCCTGGTGTTGGTCGCGCTGGTGTACGGGGTCCTCCCTTCACCGGCCCGGCGCGCGCGCTTCGAGCGGGCGACGCTCTTCGGAATCCGGCGCTTCGCCTCGGGCATCCTGATCCTCAGCCTGCAGTCGTTGATCATCACCAACCTGGACAAGGTGCTGCTCTCGCGACTGCTCTCGCTTAAGGACTTCGGGAGCTACGCGTTGATCGGCGTCGCGGCGAACGCGCTGGGAATGTTGACCCACCCCATCGCCGCGGCGCTGACGCCCCGGCTCACCGAGGTCGCCACGCGTCGCGACGAAGCTGAGCTTGCGCGCGTGTATCAGCTCGGCTGCCAGGGGGTCGCGGTGCTGAGCGGCGCGGCGGCAGCCGTGCTGATGGCCTTCAGCGATCGGTTTCTGCTGCTATGGACGAGAAACCCCGAGATCGCCGGAACGCTTGCGCCGCTGCTGATGCTGATGGTGTTCGGCAGCCTGCTCAACGCGCTGGGCTACGTGCCGTATCACCTGCAGCTGGCGACCGGCTGGACTGCGCTGGCCACGGTCTACAACACAGCGCTCATCCTGGTGCTGGTGCCGTCGCTGGTGATCCTGGTGCCCATGTACGGCGCGCTGGGCGCCTCAGCGGCGTGGGCGTCGCTCAACCTGGTCTACCTGGTGCTCAACATCCCGATCATGCACCGGCGACTCCTGCGGGGCGAGTTGTGGCGCTGGTACGGCAACGCGCTGCTGCCTATCGCGGTGGCGATGACGATGGCCTTCGCGCTGCGCTGGCTGGTTCCAGCCTTCGAATCCCGGCTCGCCGAGTTGGTGGTGATCGTCGCCGTTTCGGGGCTGACGCTCGCCGCGGCGACCGCCGCCGCGCCGGCGCTGCGCAGCTACCTGCTGCGCCTGAGCCAAGCTCGCTTCGCCTTGCGAGCCGCCAGCCACTGAACCACCACCCTCCTTCCCCATGAGCCTCAAGAAGAACCTCCAGCAGACGTTGGCGTCACTTCGGGGGCGCGTCAGCCAGCGCCTGCCCATGAAGACGGCGCTGTCTATTCGCATACGGTCGGCGTTCAATATCGGCGAATACCTGCTGGCGCATCCCCGCGAGGCCTTGGCGGCGCTGGAGCGGCGGCAGCGGAAGCCCGGATTCACTCGCCTGCACATCTTTTTCCGTCACGTCCACCTCAAGCACAATGCGCGTAGCCGCGACCCCGACAAGCTGCGCCCCGACTGGTTCAGCCACGAACGATGCTTCGAAAACCTGCTGTCGACGATCGAACGGTCGCAGTGGGCCGAGCGCACCACGCTCACCGTGGTGTACGACGGGAGCGAAGAGGACTTCGCGTCGGACTTCATCAGCCGCCACACCGCTAGGCGGATGCCGCCCGCAGTAGCGGTCAAGTTCGTGAACGGCGGGTCCAACATCAAGTCGTGGCTGGAGCTGCTCGACCATGTGAGGCGCGACGACTTCCTCGACGACGAAATCCTCTTCTTCATGGAGAACGACTACCTCCACGTGGAGGGCTGGCTGGACAAAGTCGTGGACCTCTACGACTCCGCTACTCCGTTCGACTACGTGTCCCTGTACGACCACACCGACTTCTATGACTTCGAGGGCAAGCCGGCCTTTCCGTTGTATCGCGGCGTCAAATCGGGGCTGTTCGTCACGCCGTCGCATCACTGGCGCGAGGCGCCGAGCGCCTGCGGCACCTTCCTGGTGGAGAAGCGGGTCTTCCTCCAAGACATCGACGTCTGGTCGAGTCGCCTGTCGGATTTCTATGTCTTCATGTACCTCCGTTCGATCAAGCGGCGCGTGCTTGTGAGCCCGGTGCCCAGCCTGTCAACGCATTGCATGGCCGGCCTGCTCGCGCCGACGGTGGACTGGGCCTCGCAATGAAGCCGTTGAGCGTGGCGACGGGGTTCTTGCGCATGCAGCCCATGCAGCTTCACAAGGACGTCGGCCAGCTGCCTTACCACCTCGCCCGTGAGCTGGGCTGGTCGAGCGAACTCGTCTACTGGATGGAGGAAGCTTCCGAGCTGATCGAGCCGGCGGACTTCTCGCAGTGGGTCCGCCGGGTGCCGGTCAGCATCTCGCCGTCCCGACTGCGCCACACCGTCCTCTTCTTGAACTACCTGCGGCACAACGCCCGGCGGCTCGACGTGCTGCTCGTGTACCACCTCACCTCGGAGTCGCTCTTCAACATCATGCTGTACAAGGCCCTCAACCCACGCGGCGTCGCGGTGCTCAAGCTGGACATGGATCACCGCGGCCTCGCGGCCTTCGAACCCGCGCCCGTTCTGTCGAAGCGTGGGGCCCTCATGCGGCTGTTCGCCGCCACGCCGATCGACTTCCTCGTGATTGAGACGGAGAGCCTGTATCGGGAGCTCCTGCCGCACCTCACGAGGATGGGTCACACCCTGCATCTGCTTCCGATCGGCATCGACTGCAGCGAGTCGGTCGACCTCGACGCGGTACTGGCCGCCAAGCAGAACATCGTCCTCACCGCAGGCCGGCTGGGGAGCTACCAGAAGCACACCGAACTGCTGGTCGACGCGCTGGAGCAACTCCCTGGCGAGGTGGCGGGCGACTGGCAGTTCTGGTTCGTCGGCACGCGGACGGCCGAGTTCGATGGCCGCCTGGCGGCCTTTCGCCGCCGCCGGCCCGACCTAGCCGGCCGCGTTCAGGTTCGAGACTTCATCGCGTCGCGGGAGGAGCTGGCGGCGCTGTACCGCCGCAGCCGGGTGTACTGCCTCACCTCGCGCTGGGAGAGCTTCGGCATCGTCCTCGGCGAGGCGGCGTACTTCGGCTGCTACCTGCTGAGCACCGACGTCGGGGCCGCGTCTTCGCTCACGTCCGGCGGCCAGCACGGAAGCCTCGTCGCGGTGGGAGACGCCGCGCAGCTGGCGCAGGCTCTGCGGGGAATCCTGACGGGGGCGACGCCCACCGAGGCGTCCGCCCGCTGGGCTCACGAGCACGTGCGCCGCCACCTTGCGTGGCCCACCGTCGCCCGTCGCTTCGGCGAGCTGGTGGAGCAGCACCTCGCGGCGCGCGCCTAGCCTGAGGAACGGCGCCAGTCCGGTTCTCGCGCGAACGCCGCCACGTCTTCCACCAACGCGCGCAGCTGCGACCAGTCTCGGTGGGCCAGCATGCTGGCGCCGCGGAGCGCCGAGCTCAACGTCATCGAGGCAAGGTATGAGGGCGCGTGCAGGCGCAACACGCGTAGCAGCGACTGGGTCCTCCACCGGGCCTGGCGGCGGCCTGGCCGGGCACTGGCGCCGCCCTTGTGGAACACCTTCGCGTCCGGCGCGACCGCCAGGGACCAGCCCTGCTCCCGGTAGCGAAGGGACAGCTCTGCGTCCTCGAAGTACATGAAGAAGCCTTCGTCGAGCATGCCGCTTCGCTCGATCGCCCGCCGCGGGAGGTACAGCGCGCAGCCCGAGATGTAGTCGAGCTGCTCTTCGCTGACGCGCCGATTGAACTCACGGGCGCGCCCGGCCCACAGGTTGATCCACCCGCCGCCCCAGCACTGCAGCCGCTCGCGCTCGGCGTACTCGTAGATGCGCGCACCGATCGCGCCGGCGTCGGGCCTTTGCTCGTCGACCTCGATGAGCGCGCCCAGCGCGCCCTCGTCGGCCACAGCGTCGTTGTTCAGGAGCCACACTGCGTCGGCGCCCTGGGCGAGCGACCACCGCACACCGACGTTGTTGCCTCCGGCGAAGCCCAGGTTGGCGCCGCTCTGAAGGACCACCGCGCGCGGGCACCGGGCGCGCAGCTCGGCTTCGGACCCGTCGGTGGACGCGTTGTCGACGACGACGATCCAGGACGCGGGGACACGCTGTCGCTCGACGGACTCGACCGCCGCGACCGTGTCCCGCCAGCCATTCCAATTCAGCAGGATGACGGCGACACGGCGCATCAGGAGCGCGCCGTCCAGTCGACGAGCCCCGTCCCCGACCAGTGCCCGAAGGACGTCAGGTCGAGCTTGGGACGGTCGAGCTGCCGCCAGATCTTCAGCATGTTCCACACGCGAATGTCGTCGAACATCACGATCGGCGCGTTGCGGAAGACGAGCGGCTTCAGGTTGTCGATGAAGCGCTGCTCCATCACGCCGTCCTTCGCCGCGTCAATGAAGATGAAGTCGGCCTCCTCCAGCACCGCGCGGTGTTGAGCGACCACGCTCGGCTGCTGGAGATCGTCGAGCACCTGCACGAGCCGCCCGTCGGCGAAGTCGCTCTGCTGGAGCACGGTGCCGTCGTAGTACTGGCGCCAGGGGACGACGTCGAAGGTGGTCAGCTTCCCGCCGGGCGGCAGCTCGAGCAGCAAGGTGAGTGCCGACAGCCCGGTGGCGGTCCCGATCTCCACAACCCGCATGGCCCCCAGGGCCTTCACGAGCCCGGCGAGAAGCTTGTAGTGCTCGCCCGGCCACACCTCGGCGAACCGAATGCCGGTCGGCACGCGGCCAGCCAGGCTGCTGACGTCGATCTTCCGCGCCAGCTGGGCGGCGGAGAGCGCCACGTCCAGCAGTCGCTCGGTCGGCCGGTAGCGTTCGTCATCGGCCGACAACAGCATCGAGTACTCGAGGTGCCGAGCTGTGACGGGCGGCGGAAGCACCGCGTGCGTGATGCGAGACTTGATGCGCCGAGTGAGGTTGCTCAAGTGCTTTCCTCAAGGTGCAGCGAGAGTTCGGAGTGCCTACGGGTCGGGCTTCGATACCACGGTCTGCAACAGCCTGTAGAGCGACGCGGCGGCTTCGTCCCAGTCGAACTTCGCCGCCTGAGCGAGCGCGGCGCGCCGGCGCGCGGGGACGTCCTCACCGAGCGTCGTGCGGAGCGCGTCCCCCCAGGCCACGGGCGTCGCGGCATCGACGAGCAGGCCGCCGTCGCCCACGACCTCGTGCAGCGAAGCCACGCGGGACGCCACGACGGGCGCCCCACACGCCATTGCCTCGAGGGGCGCCAGCCCGAAGCCCTCGTAGCGCGAGGGGAACACGAAGGCCGCGGCGCCGCTCATCAGCGCGGCCAGTTCGTCGCGGGACACGTACCCGGGCGTCAGAACACGCCCTGCGAGGCCGAGCGCCCCGACCAACTCGGCGAACTCGCCGTAGGCGCCCGCGTCCTTGCGCCCGACGATCACCAATTGGACGTCCGAGAACGCCGGCCCCATCGCCGCGAGAGCGCGCGCAACCAGCCCCAGGTTCTTGTGCCGCGAGAAGGTGCCTGCGTAGAGCATGTACCGGCCGGACACTCCGTGCGCGCGCTTCGCGGAGGCGACTTCCTCTTCGGAGCGGGGGCGGAAGATCGATCGGTCGCACCCTTCGCCAACGACCACCAACTTCGACGCGTCGAGCCCAAACGTGTCCGTCAGGTCGCGCCGTGTGTTCTCCGAGACTGCCACCACCGCGGAGGCCCGCCGCAGCATGAACGGCACCAGCCAGCGGGTCTGGGCGACCGTCATCAGGCCATACGCGTCAGGGAACTTCAGTGCGGTGAGGTCGTGCATGACGACCACCGAGCGCACGCCCCGCACCAGCGGGCCTTCCTGAACCGGAGAGAACAACACGTCGACGCCATCGCGCTCGAGATCCCGGAGGATCGGGCCCGCCAGCCACCGGAGACGGCGCGCCCGCCGCCGCAGGCCTTCGGTGCCGGGAAGGTCCGGCAGCCCGGTCCGTGGAAACTCCCGCACCACAGCGGCCTCGAGCCACGGGCGGTGAGCCGCCGGACTGCCGGTATACACTACGACGTCCGGATTCAGCGCCGCGAGCCGGCTGCAGATCTCCTCGATGTAGACTCCAACGCCGGCCGGCCGATCGTCCAGCAGTGGAAGGTAGAACCCGATTCGCACTCAGCTCACCGCGCGGGGAGTTCCGCGATAGTTCCGCCCGGCACGCGCCCCATTCATGCGCGCCCCGCTTCGACCGGGCGCCGCGCCCAGCAGTCAATCGCGTCCCCGCGACCGAGCGCGGACGCGGCCCGCAGCACCGCGCTCAGCGCAGTCGATTCGATCCGGGCCTTGGGGCCCTGGCCGGGCTGCATGTCGTTGTGGCCGGCGACCGTTTCGAGCGCCAGGACCTCGAAGCCCACCAGCTCGAGCGCGAAGCGCAGGCTCTCGGGTGAGAAGCCGACCACATGGAAGGGCGGGAATGTGGGGCTCAGGTTCATCGCCCAAGGCCGGCCCTGCGCGCGGAAGTCGAGGTTGCCGACGCGCGCGGTGAGACCACCCTCGTTCGGCACCCCGATGGCGACGACACCGCCGGGTCTCAGCGCCGAAAACACCTGGCGCAGGACCTCCACTGGCTCGTAGAGGTGCTCGAGGATGTTGAGCAGCAGGACGCACTCGTACTGCTCGTCGAGAAAGGTCGCCTCGAGGGGGGCCGCGCACTCGACCTCGATGCCGCGCGCCCGGGCCCGCTCGACGAACGCCGGGGTGAAGTCGATTCCCCGAGGCGACCACCCCCGCTCCCGGGCCGCTTCGAGGAACAAGCCGAGGCCACAGCCCACCTCCAGCATGCGGCCAGGCCGCCCGACGTACCGGGCGGCGGTGGCCGCATATTTCCAGCCCTGGCGGCGGCTGGGCTCCTCGTTGAAGTTCGCGAAGCAGGAGCCGGTGGCCACGCATGCCTCGACACCCAAGCGACGGCGGTGACCCCCCCCGCCTCGGAGGCCGATCAAGCGGGCGTCCTCGCCACGACAGATCGGGCAGGGCCGGCTCTCGGCGCGCCATTCGATGCCGGCGTGGTTCAACGTGCTTCCCGGGTCCAAGTGTCCTCCATGTCCCTTCCGCTGGTGTGAGCTAGCGGAGACTTAGCCAAGGCGGCTGCGCCGAGGTAGTTCGGCGCGTGCTTCTCGCGAATCTTGGTCGCTTCGCCTAGACCGAGATTCCATGTGCGGCATTGCCGGTTTCTGGTCTCTGGGCGAGCCCTCGTCTACCGTCGCGTCCGCACTCACCCCGATGACCGCCGCCCTGACGCACCGGGGCCCCGACGACTCCGGCACGTGGAGCACCGACGGCCTGAGCTTCGGCCACCGCCGCCTGTCGATCGTCGATCTCTCTCCGGCGGGGCACCAGCCGATGATCTCGGCCTCGGGCCGCTTCGTCATCGTCTTCAATGGGGAGGTCTACAACTACCTGCAGCTCCGCGAGGAACTCGAGCGCGAGGGCCGCGCTCCCGCCTGGCGCGGCACGTCCGACACCGAGGTGATGCTCGCCTGCATCGACGCCTGGGGGCTTGCGGCCGCAGTCGCCCGCTTCGTCGGCATGTTCGCCTTCGCCCTGTGGGACGCGCGCGAGCGCACCCTTCACCTGGTGCGCGACCGCCTCGGCATCAAGCCGCTGTATTGGACCCGTACCGCTCACGGCCTCGCGTTTGCCTCCGAGCTGAAGGCGCTGCGCCACTTCCCCGGCTTCGACACCACCATCGACCGCGCCGCCCTCGCCGGCTTCCTGCGAGCCAACTGCGTGCCCGGCGTGCCCTCCATCTACCGCGGCACCCAGCACCTCGAGCCCGGCACCATCACGTCCTTCCCCGCCGCCGACGCACCTCCCCGCGTGACCCGGTACTGGGATCCGGTGGCGGTGGCCCGCGAGGGCCTCGCCTCGCCCTTCACGGGCACGGAGGCCGACGCGATCGACGAACTCGACGCGTTGCTGCGCGACGCCGTCAAGCTGCGCATGGTCGCCGACGTCCCGCTGGGCGCGTTCCTGTCCGGCGGGGTCGACTCCTCCACGGTGGTGGCGCTGATGCAGGCGCAGAGCGAGCGCCCGGTGCTCACTTTCTCCATCGAGAACGAGACCGCCGCCTTCGACGAAGGGACCGCCGCGCGCGCCGTGGCCCGGCACCTCAACACCCACCACACGGCCTTCACCGTCACCGCGAAGGACGCGCTCGACGTCATCCCCCTGCTGCCGACGATGTACGATGAGCCCTTCGCCGACTCCTCGCAGATCCCCACCTTCCTCGTCTCCCGGCTGGCCCGGCAGGACGTCACCGTGGCGCTCTCGGGCGACGGGGGCGACGAGTTCTTTGGCGGCTACACCCGTCACCTCTGGGGCCCTCGCCTCTGGAACGTCGAGCGCCGGCTGCCGCGCGCCCTCCGCGCGGCGCTGGCCGGCCTCATCACCTCGCGCTCTCCTGCGGAGTGGGACTCCTTCTTCGACCGCGCCCGGCGGCTGCTGCCGGTGATGCGACTGCCCGGGCTGCGCCTCCACAAGGCGGCCTCCGTGCTCGACACGGCCAGCCCCGAGGACATGCACGCCCTGCTCGCGAGTCACTGGCTGCCCGCCGATCACGTGCTGCTCGACGAGCCTCGGCCGAGTGGGCTCGGCCGGTCGCCCCTGGTGCGCGACCGCGGCGGCAGCGTGGCCGAAGAGATGATGCTGCGCGACACGCTGGAGTACCTGCCCGATGACATCCTCACCAAGGTGGATCGCGCCTCGATGGCCGTCAGCCTCGAGGCCCGCGAGCCCTTGCTCGATCACCGCGTCTTCGCCTTCGCCTGGAGGCTGCCCTTGCGCCTCAAGGTGCGCGGCGGGACAGGGAAGTGGATCCTGCGCCAGGTGCTCGCCCGCTACGTGCCACCCAGCATCATCTCGTCCGCGAAGATGGGGTTCGGCATTCCCCTGGCGACATGGCTCAGGGGGCCGCTGCGCGGCTGGGCCGAAGCGCTGCTGACTCCGGCGAGCCTCGACGCTTACGGCTTCAACACGCCGCTCATCCGCGCGCGCTGGGACGAGCTGCTGAACGGGCGCCGCCCCTGGGAGTACCACCTGTGGGACATCTTGATGTTCATGGCCTGGGCCGAAGCCCAGCGGAGTGCCTGAGTCCACCGTGCGAGTGCTCTTCTTCACCGATGGCCCGCTGAGCCCCGGCAGCCGCTTTCGCTGCCTGCAGTTCTTTCCGCACTTCGAGCGGCTGGGCATTCGCTGCGACGTCCGCTTCGCCTACGACGAGCGCTACAACGACGTCTTCGACAAGCCCTGGGGTGACCTCTACAAGCTCAAGGGCCGGCTGGTGCGCAGCGCCCACCTGCTCTTCGATCGCGGCTACGACGTCCTCTACCTCCACAAGACGGCGTTCGCGCTGACGGGGCTCCCCGAGTGGCTCCGCGCGCGGCGCAGCACGCCCATCGTCTTCGACTTCGACGACGCCATCTACCTGGGCGTCGACGGCGTCGAGAGCCGGCTGCGGCAGCTCACCTTCAACCAGGCGGTCGCCGCCGCAGACCACCTCGTGCCCGGCAACCAGCACCTCGCGCGCGTCGTCAACGCGCCCGGGCGCACCACCGTCATCCCCACCGTCGTCGACACGGAGGCGTACACCCCACGCCCTCCGGGCAGCCGCCGCCAGTCGGGACTCGTCGTGGGGTGGATGGGCACGGCCTCCAACTTCCCCTTCCTGCGGCCCGTCATCCCCTCGCTGCTCGAGCACATCTCCAGGATCCCCGGCGGCCGGCTGCGCATCGTCTCCAACGGCTTCCTTCCCGAGTATGCCCGGCACCCCCTCGTCGAGCAGTGGCGCTGGAACGAGCCCGGCGAGCTGCGCGCACTGCAGTCCTTCGACGTGGGCCTGATGCCACTGCTCGACAGCGAGCAGACCCGCGGAAAGTGCGGCTTCAAGATGATCCAGTACATGGCCGTCGGCGTGCCCGTGCTGAGCAGCGCCGTGGGCGCCAATGTCGACATCTTCGCGGGGAGCAACGCCGGGTTGTTGGTGCAGCCCCACGAAGACTGGGGCTCGAAGCTCGCAGAGCTGCTGCAACACAGCCTGCCGGCGATGGGCGCCGCCGGAAGGGCCCACGCCGACGCGTATTACTCAGTGAAATCGGTTCTGCCGAGGTACCTCGAGGTGTTTCGGAAGCTGGCGCCGAAGGCGATGGCGGCCTGAGGAGAAGCGAGCGGAGGTTGCTCAGGCGCCCTTCTTCTCGCCCTCGCCGTAATAGCGGTACGCGTACCCGTAGTAGTAGTCGCCGTACTTCGACTTCTCGAGGTTCACGTCGTTCAACACGGCGCCGTAGATGTTGGCCTTCACGTCGCGCAGGGCCTTCACTGTGCGTTGCGCCACCTCGCGGTGCGTCTGCCCGGCCTTCAGCACCACCACCACTCCGTCCGCCTGCGTGGCGAGCACCACCGCGTCGGCCACCGCCCCCACCGGCGGACTGTCGAGGAGGATCCGGTCGAACTTCTCGCCCAATTGGCTGAGCAGGTCCGCGAAGGCTTTGGTGTGCAGGAGTTCGGCCGGGTTCGGGGGAATCGGCCCGCACGGCAACACGAATAGGCCGGGGATTTCAGTGGATTTGATCGCATCCTCTGCCCGCCCTTCACCAACCACCACCGACGACACGCCGACGTCGTTCGGCACGCCAAACGCCTTGTGCAGGCGCGGCCGCCGCATGTCGGTGTCGATGATGAGCACCCGGTTGCCGCTCTGGGCCATAGTGATGCCCAGGTTGATGACCGTCGTCGACTTGCCTTCTTGCGGGCCGCTGGACGTCACCAACATGCGCTTGAACGGCTTGTCGGGCGACATGAACAGGAGGTTGGTCCGCACCGCGCGCGTGCACTCGGCGATCATCGACTTCGGCTCTCGGAACACGTGCAAGTCCTTCGGCCCCGCCGGCCCCTCGGGGATGGTCGGCACGAAGCCCAAGAAGGTGAGCCCGAGCCGCTCCTCCACTTCCTGCTGGGAGGCGACCGATGTGTCGAGGAACTCGAGCAACAGGGCGAGGCCCAGCCCCAAAAGGAGCCCCGCGATGATCCCCATCAGCACGCCCTGCGGGACGTTGGGGCGAACCGGAGCCATCGACGGACGCGCCGCGTCCAGCACCTTAACGTTCGAGGTGCGGAGCGCACCGGACAGCTCGATGTCCTTCAGGCGCTTGTAGACCGACTCGTACTGCCTCTTGGCGTTGTCCGAGTCCTGCTTGAACTTGTCCAGCTCGACCTTCTTCTTCTCGAGATCGAAGGCCTCGGCCTTCGTGTCTTCGAAGAGTGCGCGAAGGTTGCGCTCTTTCTCAGTGGCCTCCTTGAGCTCAGCCTCGGTCGAAAGCACCAGATTGGACAGTTCGCGCTCGACGTCCTTCTCCGCCACGCCGAGTTTCTCGCGGCATTCGAGGAGCTTCGGGTGGCCGTCGAGGTAGCGCGACTGCAGATCCGTGCACTCGTTTTTGAGCGCCTGAAGCCGGTTCTTCAGGTTCTTCAGGTTCTCGTTCTCGCGAGCCGCGGGCAGTGCCTCGGCCCACAGCCGATCTTCCGAGCCCTGCGTCTGCTGCACGCTGCGGATCGCCGCCACGCGCGCCCTGAGGCCCGCGATCTTCAGCTGCACGTCGGTAAGCGCCTTGCTCGTCTCTTGCAGCTTCTGCGACACCATGCTCGCCCTGTCGTCAATGGCGAGTATGTCGGCCTGCTTGCGGAAGGTGTATAGCGCCAACTCGCTCGATGTCGCCGCGTTCGAGAGGCTCCCGCGCTGCTCATCGAGCCACTTGGACGCGTTTTCGGTCAGTTTCAGCTTCTGCGCCAACAGCTCATCCATGTACGCCTGAGCGACCTCGTTCGCGAGCAGCGCGGCGCGGTTGGGCTCGGAGTCCTCAATCTTGATCAGAGAAACGCGCGACTCCTTCACCGGCTCGACCTTAATCTTCCCCTGCAGCATCGCGACGGCATCGATCTTCGCCATCATTTCTTGGCGGCGAGTCTCGTCCTGCACCTTCAACAGCCCGAGGAAGGCCGGGTCAGCGTTGAGTCCAAGCTTCTCCACAACCCGCTGAGATACCGCGCGGCTCTGGATGATCTTGAACTGCGTCTCCAGGTACTCTTTGTTCGCCCAATAGTAGGAGCCGGTGTCGTTGTTTACGTCTTGGATCTGGTTGTCCAGGAAGCGAGGCTCCTTGGGGTCGATGATGAGCGAGATCTGTGCCGCATACACCCGCGGCTGGCGCGAGGTGTATAGCGCCGTCGCGCCCACCACGACGCCGAAGACGAGGAGGATAAGCCACTTCCGGCGCAAAACGACCCGCAGGTAGAACTTCGCGTCCGCGCCCCCACCTCCGAAAACATCAGTCTGCGTGGAGGTGGCCGACACGAGTCCCTTCCCTGCGAGAGCGTCTGATTGGACTCAGTACCATTCCCAAGCCACCGAGTTCAAACTCCCGGCCGCCCTGTAGCAGTGCTTTCAGGGAAGAACACCCTGCGCCCGCTCAAGCCGTTCAACCCATGGATCCTGCGCCTTTGCACCCTCGGCCGTGTCCAGCAGGCGACCCCGTCGCACCTCGTCGAGGGCGGCGTGGAGGCTGCCCATGCGCTCGTAGACCTCGGCCATGCGGTAGTGGAGATCCGCTCGCGCGGGCTCAAGCCGCGCCGCCGTCTGAAAGGCCTCGAGCGCCCGTGGCCAGCGCTCCTCCTTCATCCACGTTTGCGCCTCAAGCCGGAAAGCACGAGAGCGTGACTCCTGGCTGGTGGACATGGCCCGCACCCGGCCGAGGACTTGACGCGCTGCGGCCAGCTTGTTCGACGCTTCGAGAAGCCCGGCCAGAGCGAAGGCGGCCTCTACGTTGCCTGGCTCCCGATTGCACAGCCGCTCCAGCTCGGCGGCCGCCTCGTCCGGCCTATCCAGCTTGCTCAGAATCCGCACTCGCACCATCACCATCTGAGCGCTGCGGCGCTCTGCCTCGGGCAGCTCCGACCAGCGCGTCAGGGCGAGTTCGGGCGCGCCCAGCTCAGCCTCGTGCAGCACACGCAACACCCGCAGCTCCGACTGAACCTCCTCGCTCAGCGAGGCCTCGTCCGCCGCGTCGAGCAGCGCCACAGCCTCTTCCACCCGGGCGCTGGCTCGAAGCACGCCATACACCTGCGTGAGGTGGCCAGGGCTGTCGAGGAGTATTCGCCCCAATGCGCGATGGCTCACGGCCACTTCGACCCCGAGTGGGAGCGAGCGCGAGTCCCCCAGAGCCCACGCCGTCTTTAGCTCTGTGAGAGCCTGGAGCGGCCGTCCCAGCCGCAGCAGCGCCTGCGCGGCGGCCACGTGCGCGCGCGCATCGAAGGGGCGCAAGAATAGAAGCCGGTTCACCCAGGCCAGCGCCTCCCGCGGCTGACCACGCCTCGCGAGATCACTTGCCACGTTCGCGTACAGCACCCAGTCCGCCGGGTGGCGATCGATTGCGGTGACCCCAAGCGCCCTCACCTGCTCGACGGTCTGAGCCTCGGTGATCGCGCCCGCCAGCTTCTGCTCCTGGTGCGCGTGGCCAGGACTACCGCTCGCCGCAGAGACCACCGCCACGGCGCACACCAGCACCACCGCGACGGGACCGACTCTTCGCACCGCCACCCGTTCGCGACGCTGGTGCCCGACGCCGCACACCAACCCGCCGGTGATGACCACCGCCACGGGCACCGCGTTAAGCTCAAGCGAGAAGTCGAACAGGTCGTGCAGCAACACGCCCGCGACCGCGATGACCGCCGTTCGCTCCAGGGGCAGCTGCCATGTCTGACGGCGAGCCCGGACGAAGAGAATGGTAATGATGGCCGCCAGCACGAGCGTGACGGGCACACCCGCCTCAGTGGCCCACTGGAGCGGCAGGTTCTCCGGGTGCGTGAAGGTGACCGAGAGCTGCTGATCCTGGTAGCGCGAGAAGCCCAGCTCGTACGCCCCGAGCCCCAGGCCCATCGGCCAGTAGGCCACCACAGCGCGCCCGAACATCGGCCAGAACTCCACCTTCGTGGCCCGCAGCTTGTCGAAGCTGCTCAGCGTGTCCGCGCGCTCAAGGAGCTGCTCGAACGACATCAGGCCTGCGAAGACAATGGTCGCGGAGATCGCCACCCACGGGAGCACCGAGCGGATCCCCCCCCCTTTCGTTGCCAGCACCGCCGCGCCGACCAGTCCCCATGTGGCGACGAAGGTGCCAATCCCTCCGCGCGAATAGCTCAGGAACACGGCAACGCCGCAGGCGAGCGCCGCCGCGGCCCAGCCGATGGCCACGTCGCGCGTCTTCCCGTCGAGCGCAAGGCCCAGCGCAACCGTACCCGACAGCGTTAGCCAGCTCGCGAGGTGGTTCGCGTTACCGAACGGGGTCAGCAACGGCGTAGCGGTGGCGAAGTGGTGCACGCCGAAAAGCGACTCCGCGTTAGCGAGGAGGTGACCGAAGCCGCACAGCGCCACTGCCACACCCGAAAAGGCGAGGACGATGAGGAGTCTCCGGCGAGCCTGCCCCTGCCGACCCAGCTCCAGCGCAACGAGCGCCAGCGCTCCGAGGCCGATGACGCGTGCCAGAGCCCGCGCGGTCGAAGGCGCGTCCATGGTGATGGGGCGCCAGCGCTCGAGGCCCAGCGGCACCAGCGCGAAGTCTCTCAGCTCAGAGCCTGGCGGCGAAAGGACGGCGAGGAGCGCGGGCGGGAGCGGGACGAGCTGAACCAGACACAGAGCAGCGGTCATCGCAGGCAACGCGAGCAGGAGGTGCATGCCCCAGCGCCGGTGGTTCTTGGAGGCGCCGATGCTCCATAGCAGCAGCGCCGTAGCGCCGAAGCCGATAACAAGCCACAACGACCAAGCTGGGGCACCCCCCAGGGTCCAGGGCATGGCGATCAACGCAAGCGCCAGCACGGCTTCAGCGGCGACCCACCAGCGACTGTGATCGGAAGCCGGCACTTATCCCTCCATGCGGTTCCGGCGAATGAACCGGCGCGCGCCGTCGAGCAGGTGTCGTACTCCATGCAGTGGGGAGTCGACGAGCCATAGTCGCACGAGAAAAGCACCGACGCGGTGGTCCGCGACGGCTGCCGACTCCACCAGCGGGCCCGCGAAGAGCCGGCGATCGACAGCCCGGCGAAGTGGCCCCAGATGGAAGGCACGGCGCGGCGCGTCCGGGATACGAACCTTGAGGAGCTGCTCCACCAACTCCAGCGCCGTCGCGACGGCGGTGTGGAAGCCGGCGGACCGACTGCGCGCAGCCATACGAGGCCAGTCGAAGCGCTCCGCGCGCGCGAGGTAACGCTGCAGATCCACCAGCCATGAGGCGCGCAGGAAGGCGTGGTTGGCTGCGTGGGTCGCGAGGTAGAGGAACTCGTCTTCTTCATCCAGCACTCGCGCTGCGCGGCCTTCAAGGACGAAGTCGCGGGCGCGAGCGTGGATCGACACGTCGTCGAAGCCACCCCGGCCAAGCGTGGCGATGAGGCGGAAGTGCACCTCGACGAGGCCGGCCGCGCCTACGAACGAAATGTGGTGGTGCTCTTCGAAGACGTCCGCGAGGCCGGGATCCTCGTAGCGCGACAGGCCGAGCCGCGTCATCGCCCGCTCGACCAAGGTAAGATCGGGCTTAGACACCAGCACGTCCACGTCGGACGACGGGCGGGCCAGCGGCTGCTCCGGGTACAGCCGAACGGCGAGGCCGAAGCCCTTGAGGAGAATCGGCGTCACGCCCTCCTCGCCCAACGCGTCAAGCACCTGCAGGGTGAGCCGCTTCATCTTGAGCCCCTGAGCCACTTGGCTTCGCGCGTCGCGGGCCAACTCGTCGGGTACCGGCTGCCCCAATGCGGCCAGGCGATCGGCGAGCAGGGCGCTTACCCCGTGCCGGGCCGCGGTGTGCGACACTGAGCCAATAGCACGCGCCGCTGGCACCCCGGCCAGCAGGTCGAATAGTGGAGAGTCGCCCGGAGACGAAAGCCTGAGGCCCATGGAAGACTTCATCTTTGCACCCATCGTGCTAATCGTCGGCCTCGGGATTCACGCAGCCGTCCTGCGCCAGCATTCCGCAAGCGAAGGGCGGCTCTTGACCCTGTCCTTCGCGATGCACCTCGGGGCGGGCTTCGCGCAGGTTCTGGTTACCCGCTACTACTTCAAGGGCGGGGACATGATGGGCTATTGGGAGACGGGCGTCCCGATGGCCGACGCGCTGCGATCGGACTTCGGCACCTTCTTCCCCGCACTGGTCGAGGGTTTTTTCCGGGTCGAGGAACTCTCAGCGCCCATCGAGTTCATGCCAGGCGGCGGAACCACCCAGTCGATGTCAGCCGTAGCGATCGCCCTCCTCTTCGTTCTTGGTAACAGCCTTTACGCCTCGGTGCTGCTGGTGGCGGTTCTGGCGTACGTCTCCAAGGTGCTCATCTATCGCGCGATCCGCAACGACTTCCCCGAGCCGCTCCGCCCATACGTTCAAGCAGGAGCAACCATGCTTCCCACGGCCGTCTACTGGTCGTGCGGCCTCCTCAAGGAGCCAATCGTGATGGCGGCCCTGGGCCCGATGCTTTTGGGCCTCCGCTGGTTCGCCGCCGGGCACCGCCGCGTCCTCGCGCTGATGATGGTGGTAGGTGGGGCGATCGTCGCGGCCGTCATCAAGCCATACGTGCTCATCGCGCTCAGCGCGGCGGCGGCGCTCTTCTACTTCTGGTCGC
The DNA here is from genome assembly GCA_040752975.1 of Myxococcota bacterium. Taxonomy (GTDB): domain Bacteria; phylum Myxococcota; class Myxococcia; order Myxococcales; family Myxococcaceae; genus JADLDB01. The sequence continues at coordinate 9,111 of JBFMHF010000036.1, read as the reverse complement.
GGCTGTTCGGCTCGGGCTCCGCTGCCCTCAAGCCCTTTGCTCTGGTGACAGCGCTGGCCCTCGGTGCCGGTGGCTTCGTGCTCGGCAACCGGTACTTCATCAAGAGCGACAACGACAGTGCGCTCAAGTCACTGTCGCACCAGCGTCAGGCCGGCTACGGGGTGGAGGGCGGATCGAACTACTCGCTTGAAGGGAACCCCCAGGAGGCGGCGGAGATCCGCGAGCGATCACTCGCGTACGAGCTCGCGCTGGCGCCGTTCGCGCTGGTGACTGCCCTCTTTCGGCCGATCCTGTTCGAGGCCAGAAACGCAGTGCAGCTAGCCAACGCAATCGAAGCTACCCTCCTGCTCATCCTCTTCCTCCAGATCTTCAGGGAGCGGCGGCTCGGAGGAATCCTGAGCGCCGTGCGCAAATCGCCGGCCTTGGTCTTCTGCGCGGTCTTCACGCTGGCGCTCGCCCTGGGCACCGGTCTGGCCACTACGAACATGGGCACGCTTTCACGATACCGCGCCCCAATGATGCCGTTCTTCTTCGTGCTGCTCCTCGTACTGCGCTACGAGCGCCAAGCATCGCGGTCGGTGCCGCTGCGGCCAGCGCTCAGCCCCGCTGCCGCAGCGCGATGACTTGAGCGCGCGGCTCCTCCTCGCGCTGGAACTCGCTCACCACTACCTTGATTCGCTGCACCGCAGCTACCGCGTCCACGTCGTTGGCGCCTTCGAGCAGTCCGGACACCTGCCGGGAGATCTCCTCGAATGACTTCGACGGCAGCTTCCCGATGAAGATCTTCGGGTGCCGCGTCTTCTCCGCGTTCTCCTCGGCCGTCGACAACTCCTCGAACAATTTCTCGCCGGGCCGCAGGCCCGTAAACCGGATCTCGATGTCCTTGTCAGGCGTCAGCCCCGACAGCGTGATGAGGTCCCGCGCCAGGTCGACGATCTTCACCGGCTCGCCCATGTCCAGCACGAAGATCTCCCCGCCCCGCCCCATGGTGGCAGCCTGCAGCACCAGCTGGCTCGCCTCGGGAATGGTCATGAAGTACCGGCGCATGTCCGGGTGCGTCACCGTCACTGGCCCACCCGCGGCGATCTGCTCCTTGAAGATGGGAATGACGCTCCCTGCGGACCCCAGCACGTTGCCAAAGCGCACCGCCACGAAGCGCGTCTTGCTGCGCTGGCTCATCGCCTGCACGTACAGCTCCGCCACGCGCTTCGTCGCGCCCATGATCGACGTCGGGTTGACCGCCTTGTCCGTGGACACCATGACGAACTGCTGCGCGTTGAACTCGTGCGCGGCGTCCGCCACGACCTTCGTCCCCCCGACGTTGTTCTTCAACGCCTCGCCCGGGTTCCACTCCATCATCGGCACGTGCTTGTGCGCCGCGGCGTGGAGCACCACCGTCGGCCGGTGGCGCCCGAAGAGCGACCTCACCCGAGGCGCGTCACACACGTCGGCGATGGACGGCACGATCTCCACCCCGGGGAAGTGGGCGACCAGCTCGCGGTGGATCTCGAACAGCGCGGGCTCGGACTGCTCAACCAGCACCAGCTGCCTGGGCGCAAAGCGCGCCACCTGACGGCAGAGCTCAGAGCCAATGCTCCCGCCAGCGCCTGTCACCAGCACCACATGCGAGGCGAGCAGGCTCTTCAAGGACTCCAGGTCGAGCGACACCGGCTCCCGCCCGAGCAGGTCTTCGATGTTCACGCTGCGCAGTTGGTTGATGGTGACCTGCCCCGAGATCAGCTGGTCGATGCCCGGCATGGTGCGGATCGACACGCCCGCGCCCTTCACCGTGTCCACGATGCGGCGCATCTCCTTGCCCGACGCGGAAGGAATGGCGATCACCACCTCGTCGATTCGCTGGTCCTGCACCAGCCGCGGCACCTCGGCCAGACGGCCCAGCACCCTCACGCCGTGGATCGACACCCCCTTCTTGTTGGGGTCGTCATCGACGAAGCCGACCGGGCGGTAGCGACCACCGTGCGTCTTCAGCATCTCGCGCACCAGCATCTCGCCGGCGTTGCCCGCGCCGACGATCAGCACCCGCTTCTGCTCGCCTTCCTTCTTCTGTCCGACCGCCGCCGCGAGCTGCCACAAGGATCGCACGCCGAACCGCAGCCCACCCACGAGGATCATCGTGAGCAGGAAATCGATGACGAGGATGGAGCGGGGGTAGCTGCGGTAGCCGCCCAGCACGATGAACACCGCGAAGACGAGCGTGGAGAGGGCCGCGGACTTCAGCAGCGCCTCGAGGTCCTTCGCCCCGGTGTACCGCCACATGCCCGAGAAGAGGCCGAAGTAACCGAACACCACGAGGCGGATGAGCAGGTTGGCGCCCAGCCACACCCAGAAGACCGGGAAGTAGACGTCGGGGATGCTGAACTCGAAGCGCAAGCCGAAGGCGAAGGCCTGCGCCACCGAGAAGAGCCCCAGGTGCACCGCCACCGCCACCACGCGGCGGTAGCGCAGCAGCCACTGGCTGGACTCCTGCATCGTCACGGCTCCTTCGTGCCCGCCCACCCGACGCGGGTTCAGGGGGCGGTGTTAGGCCCCGCGCCCCGCCCGAGTCAAATCTCAGGCTTCAAGCATTTCGCGCTCGTAGAGGTCCACGACCGCCTCGGCGATGCGCTCCCGCCGGAAGTGCGCCACCACCCGGGCTCGCCCCGCCAGGCCATGCCGCCGCCGCAGGTCCGGATCGGCTGCGTATCGGTCGAGCGCTGCGGCCAGTTCCCCCACGTCGTCGACGCCGACCAGGGTGCCAGTCACTCCGTCCTCCACCGCGTCGGTGCAGCCGTCCACACGGGTCGACACCACCGGCCGCTCCATCGCCGCTGCCTCGAGCGGGACGTTGGGAAAGCCCTCGCGGTGGCTCGGGAGCACGATGACATCTGCCGCTGCGTACACCGGGCCGGGATCGGCGACGAAGCCCAGCGTCCGGATGCGTGGGTGCGCCTCGATGCGTCCCCGCGTCCCCTCGTCGATCGGATCTCGGGGTTCGTACGGGCCCGCCAGGAGCAGCCAGGCGTTGGGGCGGGTCGACGCAAGCCGCTCGAACGCCAGCACCAACTCCGGCACACCCTTGTCGCCCACGAGCCGGCCCACGAAGCCCAACACCAGATCGTCCGGAGCGATGCCCAGGGACGCCCGCAGCGCGCGCGCCGCCTCCGCATGTCGCGGCAACCGAAAGCGCCCGTCGCAGTCCACCCCGTTGCTCCCCCGGAGAATGACCTCGCACCGCTCCGGCGCCACCAGCCGGTGCTCGAGCGCGGTGCGCCGCAGCGAAGGCGACTGGCACACCACCCGCGTAGCCGCGCGGCACGAAAGCCGCTCCGTCGTCTGCAGAAGGGCGCGCATCGGCCCCTCCATGGTGACGAAGGGCAGCCCGCGCATGTGGTAGAGGCGAACGGGCACTCCGGCCGCCTGGGCGGCGAGCGTCCCCAGGAGGCCCCCTTTGGGGGTGTGGGCGTGGACGATCCCCGGCTCGAGCCTCCGCAGCAGGGCATGCAGCCGGGTCAGGGCCTGCCAGTCGCCCAGCGGCGTCACCCGTCGCGGCATATCCAGCGCAACGGTTGCTACGCCCTGGCGCCGGCCGAAGGCCGTGAGGCGCTCGTCGGGAGACGTCACCACCGTCACCTCGAAGCCCCTCGCCAGTGAGCAACGCACCACCTCGTCGATGAAGATGAGCGAGTCGGCGACGGTCAACACGTGCACGACGCGACGGGGGACGCGGCTCACTCCCGGGTCCCCATGAACTCGCTCATCGTCGCGTGCCCCTGTTGCGAGATGCCTTCGCGCCTCAGCACCTTCCTCACCGTCTCGAAGAGGATGCGTGCATCGAGGCCCAACGACCACTGCTCGACGTAGCGCACGTCGTACTCGAACTTCTCTTCCCAGCTGAGGGCGTTCCTGCCGCGCACCTGCGCCAGCCCCGTGATGCCCGGCTTCACCTCGTGGCGCCGTGCCTGCCGGGCGTTGTAGCGCCCGAGGTACTGCATCAGGAGCGGCCGCGGCCCCACCAGGCTCATCTCGCCCTTGAGCACGTTGAGGAGCTGGGGGAGCTCGTCCAGGCTCGTCGCGCGGATGAAGCGCCCCACCGGGGTGAGGCGCTCGTGGTCGGGCCTGGGGCGGCCCTGCGCGTCGCGCGCGTCGCTCATGGTGCGGAATTTGTAGATGCGGAAGGGCCTGCCTCCCAGGCCGGGGCGCTCCTGTCGGAAGAGCACGGGCCGTCCCATGGTGACCCGAATGGCCACCGCGGCCGCCGCCAGGGCGGGCGCCGTCACTGCGAGACCGGCCGCTGCCCCGAGGATGTCGACGAGCCGCTTGATGCTCAGTTGCTGTTCCCGCGTCACGTCCTCCGTATACTTCGGAACGTGCCGTCTCTTCCCGTTCTCGTCTTCGGCGCCGGAGGGCACGGGCGCGTCGTCGCGGAGGTGGTCCAGTCCGCAGGGCACGTCGTCGAGGGCTTCGTCGACGATGGCGTCGCATCAGGTGAGCGCGTGCTGGGACTTCCGGTTCTCGGGAACGCAGACTGGCTGTCACGCCAGAATCCTCGAGTGGTGGCGCTCGGCATCGGAGACAACAGGCGACGCGAGGCGGTGGCCAGCGCTCTCCTCGTCCAGGGCCACAGGCCGGGGACCTTCGTGCACTCGAAGGCCTGGGTATCGCCCACCGCCCAGCTGGGCGCCGGAACCGTGGTGATGGCAAACGTTTCGGTCAATGCCGAGGCGCGCGTGGGCATGGGCGTAATCCTGAACACGGCGTGCGTGGTGGAGCACGAGTGTGTCGTGGCTGACTTCGCGCACGTCTCTCCAAACGCGACCTTGGGTGGCCAGGCCAGAGTCGGCGCGCGCACGCACATCGGCATCGGCGCGACGGTGCTCAACCTGGCCACCGTCGGGGACGACTGCGTCATCGGCGGTGGGGCGGTGGTGCTCAAGCACGTCGAGTCGGGCGTGACCGCGGTAGGCGTGCCCGCGCGGAGGCTGCGGTAGGCTGGCCGGAGGTTCTGCTAAAGGAAGCGCCTGATGCCCGCGCGCGTGTACCTGTCCTCGCCTCACCTCGGCTCCGAGGAGCAGCGGTTCGTGCAGGAGGCCTTCGATACCAACTGGGTCGCGCCGCTGGGACCCAACGTCGACGCCTTCGAGAAGGAGGTCGCGGCGCGGGTGCAACTGCCCCACGCCGCTGCGCTGTCGAGCGGGACGGCGGCGCTGCACCTGGGCTTGTTGCTGCTCGGCGTGAAGCCCGGGGACGAGGTGATCGTCTCGTCGCTCACCTTCTCCGCCTCGGCGAACCCGGTGACGTACGTGGGCGCGACGCCGGTGTTCGTCGACTCCGAGGCTTCGACCTGGAACATGGACCCGGGGCGGCTGGAGGAGGCGCTGGTCGACGCGAAGAAGCGCGGGAAGCGCGTCGCCGCGGTGGTGAGCGTGGATCTGTACGGCCAGTGCGCGGACTACGACGCGATCGAGCGGATCTGCGCCGCGCACGACGTGCCGCTGCTCGAGGACGCGGCCGAGGCGCTGGGCGCGACCTGGAAGGGACGGGCCGCGGGCTCCTTCGGGCGCTGCGCGGCGTTCTCCTTCAACGGCAACAAGATCATCACCACCTCGGGCGGAGGCATGCTGGTCAGCCGAGACCAGGCCCTCGTGGACCGCGCGCGCTTTCTGTCCACGCAGGCGCGCGACCCAGCGCCGCACTACGAGCACTCGACCGTCGGCTACAACTACCGGCTGTCCAACGTCCTGGCTGGAATCGGCCGGGGCCAGCTGCGCGTCCTGGATCAGCGCATCGCCTCCCGTCGCGCCCATCGCGCGTTCTACGAGAAGGCCCTGGGCGAACTCGACGGGATTGGCTTCATGCCACTCTCACCGCACGGAGAGTGGAACGGCTGGCTCACCGTCATCACGGTGGACCCAACGCGCTTCGGCGCCTCGCGCGAGGACCTTCGCCTCGCTCTCGAGAAGGAGAACATCGAGTCGCGGCCGGTGTGGAAGCCGATGCACCTGCAGCCGGTGTTCAAGGGCTGCCGGATGTTCGGCGGCGCGGTGGCGGAACGTGCCTTCGAGCTGGGGCTGTGTCTGCCGTCGGGGTCGAACCTGTCGGCGAGCGATCGCGACCGCGCCGTCGCCGTGATCCGTGGACTGTACCGCCGCTGATGCGCCATGCGCCTGCTCTTCCTCGGCGTCCACGGACGAGATCGTTCGCCCAGCCAGCGCTACCGCTTCGAGCAGTTCGAGCCGAAGCTCGCGGCCGCGGGGATCGAGGTCGAGTATGCGGGCGCGCTGACCTCCGAGGAGGCCGAGGTCTTCTACGGCGCCCACGGGCTGGCCACGAAGGGCCGGGTGGCGGCGCGGGCGCTCGGCCGGCGCGCATGGAGTGTGTTCCCCCGGCTCGTCCGGCAGCGCTTCGACGTCGTCTTCGTCCAGCGCGAGGCCTTCTTCCTCTTCGACGCCTGGGCGGAGTGGCTTGCCCACCTCCAGGCCCCCGTGGTCTTCGACTTCGACGACGCCATCTGGATCCACGCCGTCTCAGAGGCGAACCAGCGCTTCGCCTTCCTCAAGAACGTCGCGAAGATTCCCCGCATCGCGCGGTTCGCCCACACCGTCATCGCCGGCAACGACTACCTCGCGGCCTGGGCGCAACAGCACAACTCCAACGTCCACGTCATCCCCACCTGTGTCGACACCGACCGCTGGGTGCCGGGACCGGCCAGGCCCGCCGATGCACCCGTCACCATCGGCTGGAGCGGCAGCGCCAGCACCATCGCCCACCTCCGCCTCGCCCTCCCCGCCCTCGAGCGCGTGCGGCGCCGGTTTGGCGAACGCGTCCGCTTCCGCGTCATGGGCGACGCGTATTTCCGCCATGAGCCGCTCCAGCTCCAGGGCGAGGCCTGGGGCCCCGAAACAGAGATCCCCTTCCTGCAGCAGCTCGACATCGGCCTCATGCCGCTGCCCGACGACGAGTGGTCCAAGGGAAAGTGCGGCCTCAAGGCACTCACCTCCATGGCCTGCGGCGCCGCCATCGTGATGAGCCCTGTCGGTGTCAACCCGCAGATCGCCCAGGACGGCGTCAATGGCTTGCTGCCCCGGACTGAGGACGAGTGGGTCAAGGCCATCTCCCACCTCGTCGAGGACCCCGCGCTGCGCCAACGCCTTGCCCGGGCGGGCCGCCAACGCATCGTCGAGGCCTACTCGGTCGCCCGCTGGAGCTCGACCCTCATCACGCTGCTCCAGGCGGCGGCCCAGCGATAGTGCCGCAAAATCAGGCAGTTGGTGCTCACGAGAATCGGTTGTCAGCCCCGTGCGTTAGACCTGCACCATGGACGAGCTTTCCCGAGTGGCGGCGTGGAAAGTGGTGGATGACCTGGTGACGCGGGTGTACCGCGCTTCCGGGGAGGTGACGGATGTCGCGACGCGGGACCTGATGCGCGAGGCCACCCTCTCTCTGGGCCCGATGCTCCCGCTCTCCGTGCTGCTGCGGCGCATGGAGGTCGTCGCCGCCCTCCTCGTCACCGCCGCCCACACCGGCGCCCTCGCCGAGCCGACCGCCCGCGCCCTCATCGAGGCCGTCGCCGCCGGCGCCGACTCGCTCCGCCGCCTGGAGCCAGCCGGTGCCGCCTCCACGGCCTGAGCCCAGGATTCCACGGCCTCGTTGGATTGGTGGGGCATCTGCCTCACGGAGTTTCGGCTCGCCGACTCGGCCGGCAAGCTGTCCGTCGCCCGGGCCTGCACCCGCCTCCGCTGCTTCGCAGGGTCCTCAGAGCACCCTGCATCCTCTCCGTGTCGTCGCGGGGGTCCTCAGAGCACCCTGCATCCTCTCCGCGTCGTCGCCGGGTCCTCAGAGCACCCTGCGCCTTCTCACGCGCCGAGAAATGACTGGTGCACGCACGCTCGTCCGAATCCGTGTGCGCCCCGTCATCACATGAGACGGTGTTCCGGCTCTGCGTCCACTTCATTCCGGGCACTTCGCGCTGGCACTCTCCGCGCAATCACCTCCGCTCGCCGACACGGTGGTTGGACGGACGGGGACGGTGGGGTCGGCACGGCGAGCGGCGCGAGGGGAGAGGTGGCGAGAGCTGAAAACGGGGCAGTTCTTCCCCCTCCCCTCGCGCCCGCCGGTTTCAGTCGAACAGCGCCTGCACGAACTCCTTCGGCTCGAACGGCCGCAGGTCCGCGACCTTCTCTCCCACCCCCGCCCACGACACCGGCACCTTGAGCTCGTCACAGATGCCGATGATCACTCCGCCCTTCGCCGTCCCGTCCAGCTTGGTGAGCGCGATGGACGTGACGCCCACCGCCTCCTGAAACTGCCTGGCCTGGGCGATCGCGTTCTGCCCGTTGGTCGAGTCGAGCACCAGCAGCACCTCGTGGGGCGCCCCCGGCAGCGCCTTGTCCACCACCCGCCGCACCTTCTTGAGCTCCTCCATCAGGTTCGCCTTGGTGTGCAGCCGCCCCGCCGTGTCCGCGATCACGAGATCGTACCCCTCCGCCACGCCCTTCTTCACCGCGTCGAAGACGACGGACGCTGGATCCGCGTCCTCCTTCCCCTTCACGATGTCCACGCCGGCGCGCTCGGCCCACACGTCGAGCTGCTCCGCCGCCGCCGCGCGGAAGGTGTCGCCCGCACCGAGCAGCACCTTCTTCCCCGCCGCCTTCGCCTTCGCCGCCAGCTTCCCGATGGTCGTCGTCTTCCCCGCGCCGTTGACGCCCACCACCATGATCACGTGCGGAGGCCCTCCGCCCGCCAGCTCGTGCGGCGCCTTCAGGTCGACGATCTTCGCCACCTCGGCGCGAATCACCGCCTTCAGCTTGTCGGGCTGATCGAGCTCCTTCGCCTTCGCCTTCTCGCGCGCCAGCTCCACCAGCCGCGACGCCGTCTTCACCCCGATGTCCGCGGTGAAGAGCACCTCTTCAAGCTCGGCCAGCGTGTGCTCGTCGATGGCTTTGGGCGCGCCGCCGAACAGCCCGTTGAGCCGCGCCATGAAGCCCTCGCGCTTCGTCTTGGCCAGGCCCGCCGCCAGCGTCTGCCCCGCCTCGGCTTCGATCTTCCGGCGCTCGGCTTCCTTGCGCTCCGCCTCGAGCCGCGCTGCCTCCGCGGCCTTGCGCGCCTCCTCCT
>JBFMHF010000035.1:0-52460 GCA_040752975.1 Myxococcota bacterium | reverse complement strand
GGGGGCGCCGACGGCGGCGCGGAGACCCAGGACGGCGGCGCCGAGGAAGTGCAGCGCGCGAGGCTGGAGGACGGCGGCGTCGATCTCTCGAAGAAGGAAGCCGAGAAGCTGCTCGACTCCATGAAGAGCAGCGAAAAGAATCTGCAGCTCTGGCGGTTCCGCCAGAAGACGAAGAGCAACGAACCGAATGGCAAGGACTGGTAGCGCCCTCCTTTTGTTGCTGCTGGCCGCGCCCGCGCTCGCCGCGGACGTGGAGTTCCACATGTCCGCCGATCGCACGCGCGTTGGCACCGAGGACACCTTCCGCGTCGACATCGTGGTGGGCAACGCCCCCGAGGGCGCCGTCGTCCAGTTCCCCGCCCCCGCCGACTTCGAGGTGTTGAGCCGCAGCCAGTCGACCCAGATGAGCTACTCCATCGGCCCCGGGGGCGCCGGGGTGATGAAGAACGTCCTCAAGTACACGCTGGTGATGCGCGCCAACCGCCCCGGCCGCCTCACCATCCCCGCCGCGGGTCTGCAGACCGCCACCAAAACCTACAAGACGGAGCCGATCGTCATCGACGTGGTGAAGGGACGCCTCGCCCCCGACCGCCCGCCGCCGCGCCAGCCCTCCACCCCCTTCGGCTTTCCGCCCGGCTTCCCCTTCCCGGACGATCCCTTCGGGGACATGCCCGACCCCTTCGACGAACCTCGTGTGCCGCGCGGCGAGGCCGATCTCTTTCTCCGCAGCTCGCTGGACAAGTCCGAGGCCTACGTCGGCGAGCAGGTCATGCTATCGCTCTACATCTACTCGCGCATGGACCTCATGTCCGTCGACACCGTCACCATGCCGAAGCTGGAGGGCTTCTGGAGCCAGGACTTCAAGAGCCCTTCCGAGCTGCGCCCCGAGGACGCGGTGCTCAACGGCGTGCGCTACCGCCGCTACCTCCTACGCCAGAAGGCCCTCTTCCCGATGAAGGCCGGCGACTTCACCATCGAAGCCGCGGCCGCTGACATCACCACCGGCATGTACTTCGCGGGCAGCCGCGTCCACAAGACGGGCAACCCGGTGACGATCAAGGTGAAGCCCCTGCCCCCCGGAGGAGACGGCTCGACGCTGGTGGGGAGGTGGCGTCTCACGCGAGAAGTCGCCGACACCAACGTGACGCTCGGCGAGCCGGTGCAGCTCAAGTTGATCCTCGAAGGCAAGGGGAACCTCCAGGGCGCGGAGCTGCCGAAGCTGCAAGTCCCCCCCGGGATCAAGTCCTTCGACCCGGAGACGACCGACAAGCCCTCCACCTCCGCGCAGCTCGGCGGGCAGCGCACCGTCGAGTACATCCTGGTGCCGCAGCAGACGGGCACCTTCACCCTCCCCGGCATCACCCTGCGCTACTTCGATCTCGAGTCGCACAGCTGGGAAGAGGCCCGCGTCGACCCCATCACCCTCACCGTGACGCCGGGGGTCAATGGGGCCACCGCCATGGGCACGGGTGCTCCTGTCCTCCTCACGCCCGATGGGCCGAAGAACCAGCTCGTCGCCGGAGGGCTCAAGTCGCTGCGGCACACCGCCCACTTCACCGGCCCCCGCGTCCCGCTGTGGAGCCAGCGCTGGTTCCTCCCCGTCGCCCTTGGACCCGTCGGCCTGGCGCTGCTGGTGGCCGTGGCAGGCCTGCTGCGCGGCGCGCTGTCGGGGCAGAGCCCCGAGGCCCTCAAGAAGAAGCAGGCCCGCGCCGCCCTCAAGCGCCTCGCCGCCGCGCGCAAGCTGTCCCGCACGGGGCCGGCCGCGGACTTCTACGCCGAGGTGGAGCGCGCGTTGAACAGCTTCCTCGACGCGCGGCTGGGTACGCCGGTGACGGGGCTGACGCGGGCGGAGCTCGAGGCCCGGCTGACGGAGCACGGCGTGCCCGAGCCCGAGCGCAAGCGACTGATCGCCGTGTACGAGTCGTGTGATCTCGGTCGCTACGCCCCCGGCATGGCGGATCTCACTTCGCGCGCGCGCGCGCTGGACGACGCCGCCGCGGCCATGGAGGCCTGGGGATGACGCTGGCCCTCGCCCTGGCCCTCGCCCTCGGCCAGTACACCGCGCAGGAAGCGCAGGCCCTCTTCGTCGAGGCCAACGACGCGTACTACCGCGGGGACCTCGCCGCGGCGCAGGCGAAGTACGAGAAGTTGCTGGAGGCCGGGCTGGGCGGCCCCGACGTCCTCTTCAACCTCGGCACCACCCACCTCGCGAAGGGCGAGCTCGGGCCGGCGGTGCTGTACCTCGAGCGCGCCCGACGCCTGGCCGACGACGACGACATCGAAGCCAACCTCGCCGTCGCCCGAGAGCGCCAGGGAGATCAGGTCGTGGGCGCCGACACCAGCCGGCCCTTCCTCGAGCGCCTGGCCGACGCCCTCGACGAGCGGGTGGTGTCGGTTGGCTTCCTCGCCGCCGCCTGGCTGTGCTTCGCCTCGTGGCTGGTGTTCCGCCGAAAGGTGGAAGGCCGGCTCGTCTGGGGCCTCCTGACTGGCGCCCTCTTCCTCACCAGCGGGACGCTGGGCGCGGGCGTGGGGGTCCACGCGTACGTGCGCCATCGGATCATCGAAGCCGTCGTGATGCCCCCCACCGCGAAGGTGCGCGAGTTCCCCGGCGACGCGGCGCGCGTGTCCTTCGAGGTGCACGCAGGCCTCAAGGTGCGCGTCATGGAAGAGTCGGGAAAGTTCGCGCGCATCCGGCTACCCAACGCCCTCGAAGGCTGGACGGAGAAGGAAGGACTGGTGGAGCTGTGACGCAACTGCCCGTGGCGCCAATGATCGTCGTGAAGGACGTGACGAAGGTGTACCGGCGCGCGAAGAACGAGGTGCGCGCGCTCAACGGCGTGTCCCTCGAGGTACCGCGCGGCCAGTTCGTCTCGGTGATGGGGAGCTCCGGCAGCGGCAAGTCCACCCTGCTCAACCTGCTCGGCGCACTCGATGTGCCCTCCGGCGGGGCCATCGCCATCGCGGGCCAGGAGATCTCCCGGCTGCCGGACGATCAGCTTTCCACCTTCCGGCGCGATCGCCTGGGCTTCGTGTTTCAGTTCTTCAACCTGCTCCCCACGCTGTCGGCGGTGGAGAACGTGGTGCTGCCCGCGCTGCTGTCGGGACGGAAGCGCGAGGAGGTCGAGCCGAAGGCGCTGGCGCTGCTCGAACAGTTCGGCCTCAAGGGCCGCGCCCACCACGCCCCGGACGAGCTGTCCGGCGGGGAGATGCAGCGCGTCGCCGTCGCCCGCGCCCTGGTGGGGGAGCCCGCCCTCCTGCTCGCCGACGAGCCCACCGGCAACCTCGACTCGAAGACGGGCGCCGAAGTCCTTCGCCTCATCCGCGACGCCACCCGCGAGCGCCACTTGACCGTGGTGATGGTGACGCACGATCCCCGGGCCGCCGAGGTAGGAGATCGTCTCGTCCGCCTCGCCGATGGCGTCATCGTCGGTGATGAGCTGTTGCGCGCCGCGGCATGAGCCGATTTTTGCGTCTGCCCGGCAACCTTCTTGGCGGCCCCGGCCCCTTCAGGCTAAACACGCCGGACGTGTGGGGGGGTTCTGCAAGGAACCCACGGTGGTCAGGATCAGTCCAGATGTTGGCCGGAACAGGTTGGTACTCGAGCTGTCGGGGCTGGTGAGCCTCGATCACCTTGCGTCGGCCGAAGCGCAACTGAAGGAAGCGCTGGCCCGGCTGCACCCACCCTTCGACGTGCTGTCCGACGTGCGCAGCCTCGAGGGCTTCTCGGACGACGCGCTCGAGCACGCGCGGAGGCTTGGCTTCGCCATTCGCTCTGCCGGCGCGCGGAAAGTCGTCCGCGTCGTGGGCAAGTCCGCCAACGGCGCGCTGCACATGGAGCGCCTCGCCCGGCAGCTCAAGCACGCCGCCCACCTCGCCTTCTCGCTCGAGGAAGCCGAGGCCGTCTTCAACAGCCGCTAAAAAGCAGTACGGGCCGGGGCCGGGCCGTTACAGTGCGCTCCTCACGATGTGGCCCCTCCTGCGCTTCGTCTCCATCCGCCACTTCTTTGGCTCTCCGCTGCGCACCGCCCTGACGGTGGTGGGCGTGGCGGTGGGTGTGGCGACGCTGGTGGGAATCACCGCCATCAACCGCTCGGTGATGGGCGCCTTCCGTTCCACCATCGACACCATCGCGGGAAAGGCCGACCTCACCGTCGCCGCCGAGACGAGCGGCTTCCCGGAAGAGCTGCTCGACACCGTTCGCGCCGTGCCCGGCGTCACACACGCCTCGGGCGGACTCACGGTCGTCGCCCCGGTGAAGGACACCCCCACCGACAGCCTCTATCTGGTGGGAGTCGACTTCCTCGACGACGGGTACTTCCGCACCTACGAGTCCAGCGACACGGACATGAGCAAGCTGGCGGACGATCTCGAGTTCCTCAACTCGACCGACCGGCTGATGCTGTCCGAGCGGTACGCGGCCGATCACGGGCTCAAGACCGGGTCCACCATCACCCTCGTCACGCCTGACGGCGCGAAGGACTTCGTCGTGCACGGGCTGCTCAAGGAGACGGGGCCCACCCGCGCCTTCGGCGGCTCGGTGGCGGTGATGTTCTTCGGCAGCCTGCAGGAAGCCTTCTCGCGCGGGCGCCGCTTCGATCGCATCGACGTCGCCATCGACCCGAAGGTGGGCCTCGACGCGATGAAGGACCGCTTGCGCGCGGTGGTCGGCCCCACCATCGAGGTGGAATCACCCGATCGCCGCGGGCAGTCGGTGGAGACGATGGTGCGCAGCTTCCAGCTGGGCCTCAACCTGGGCTCGGCGGTGGCCCTGCTGGTCGGCGTCTTCCTCGTCTACAACACCGTGTCCATCGGCGTGGTGCAGCGGCGACGGGAGATCGGCACCCTGCGGGCGCTGGGGGCCACGCGACGCCGCATCAGGGCCCTCTTCACGCTGGAGGCGGGCGTGCTGGGCACCGTGGGCAGCCTCCTCGGGCTCCCTCTCGGGCTCTTCATCGGCCGCGCCGCGATTGCGCAGGTGTCCGACTCGGTGTCGTCCATCTACATCCGCGTCAACGCCCGCGACGTGCAGCTGGGCGTGGCCGAGCTGGTGGTTGGCCTGGTGCTGGGCATCACCGGCAGCATGTTCGCCGCGCTGAGGCCCGCGTGGGTGGCGTCTTCGGTGCAGCCGGTGGAGGCGCTGCGCCGCGACGTGGCGGTGGGCGCGGGCGCGGTGCAGCTGCGCAGCTGGCCAACCGTGCTGGGCGCGCTGCTGCTGCTGGGGGCCTGGCCGATGTCGCTGGTGCCTCCGCCGCGGGAGAACCTGCCCATCGGCGGCTACCTGGCCGTCTTCCTGGTGTTGATGGGCACCACGCTGCTCTCGCCGCTGCTGCTCCGGGTGATGAACCGCCCGTACCGCCGGCCGGGAGAGCTCCTCTTCGGCGTCGCTGGGCGCCTCGCTGCCGACAACTTCGCGCGCGCGCCAGTGCGTACCGCCGTCCCGGTGGGCGCGCTGAGCATCGGCGTGTCCATGGCCATCACCATCGCGGGCTTCATCGGCAGCTTCCAGGCCAGCGCCGAGAGGTGGATCGATCAAGCCGTGCCGGCCGACCTCTTCGTCACCTCGTCGGCGAAGGTGGCCGGCGTGCAGAACCAGCCGATGAGCGCGGCGATCCAGGCCGAGCTGAAGGACATCGAGGGCATCGAGGAGACGGACGCGGTGCGGATCTACCCGCACGACGTCCTGGGCCTTCGCGTCTTCATCATCTCGCTGACCCCGAGCATCTACGAGAAGCGGGGCAAGCCTCAGATCCTCGCGGGCCATCTGCCCTCCTGGGAGGAGCGGCAGGCAGGCTTCGTGGTGGTGAGCGAGAACTTCGCCCGTCGCCGGAGCCTCGAGGTGGGCGAGGCCTTCCCGGTGAACACGCCGTCGGGGCAGCTGACCTACAAGGTCGGGGCGATCATCATCGACTACACGTCGGACCAGGGCTCGATCGTCGTCGACCGGGCGCTCTTCACCAGGCAGTTCCAGGACGATCGCGTCGACACCTTCCACGTGTACCTGGCCCCCGGCGGCTCGCTGGACGCGGTGCGCGGCGCCATCACTGCGAAGCTGGGGAAGAAGTTCGACCTCTACGTGCTCTCCAACGCCGAGCTGCGCGCCGAAGCGCTCAACCTGGTGTCCAACGCCTTCTCCGTGTCGTACGCGATGGAGTTCGTCGCGGTGGTGCTGGCCCTGCTCGGCGTGGTGAACACGCTGCTGGCGGCGGTGCTCGATCGCACCCGGGAGATTGGGCTCCTGCGCGCGGTGGGCGCGGACCGGGGGCACGTCATCCGTCTCTTCACCTCCGAAGCGGCCTTCATCGGGCTGACCGGTGGCGTGCTGGGCGTCACCGTGGGCGGCGTGGTGGGGGCCATCGTCACGCGGGTGGTGGGGGTGCAGGCCACGGGGTGGAACTTCCCCTTCCTCTACCCGTGGCAAACCGCCCTGCAGATGCTGCTGGTGGCCACGAGCTGCGCCATCCTCGCCGGCCTCTACCCGGCGCGCCGCGCGGCGAGGCTCGACGTGGTGGAAGCGCTGTCCTACGAGTGAAGCTCACTTCAGGGCGGCGACGATGGCCTTGAGCCGCGCCCGCAGATCCGCGTTCCCGTGCAGCGTCAGCTGCACCCCGCCCACCGTCACCCGCGCCCCAGCGTGGACCTTCAGCCGGCGGCCGGCGGACACCGGTTGATCGTCGACGGAGAGGTCCCTCACCGCCTCCAGCTCCCAGCCCTGCGACACGGATCGCAGCGTCAGGTGGTGACGCGACACCGTTCCGTCGTCGATCACCAGGTCGTTGGTGAGATCCCTCCCGAGCCGCAGCGTCCGCCCTCCGGGCGTGGCTTCGCCCAACTGAAAGCACAGCGCATCACCGGCGGTCGGCGACACAGCGGTGGCCGGTCGCAGCGTCGCCGCGGCGGGTCCGGGGTTGGGCTTCCAGCTGCCGGGCTCCCACACCAACCACCAGCCCGCGTGGGCTTCGGCGAACTTCTCGCCCAGCGTCGCCTCGCGCATCGCCAGCCAGGAGGTCAGGTAGGACTGTACGGTCATCGCCGGCACAGGAGTTCACCCCACGGAGAGCCGGGCCAGTGCTTCGCGGATGCTGCGGAACGCTGCGCCAACCTCCGCCGCGGAAGCGGGCCGCCTCGCGCTGTCCTTCTCCAGCAACCGGAGAAGCAGCTCGTCGAGTTCAACGGGGATCGCCGGGTTCTTCGCGCGGGGCGACTTCGGGGCCTCGGTCGCCTGGGCGATGAGCAGCCGGGTCAATTCGCTGTAGGAGAAGGGCACGCCGCCGGTCAGCACCTCGTACGCCGTCGCGCCCAGGGCGTAGAGATCTGCGGGCGCCGTCACCTCCGAGAAGCCGTTGATCTGCTCGGGGGACATGTACTCTGGCGTGCCGGCGATGGTGCCCATCATCGTCACGCCGGGCGTGTTGAGGCGCCGGGCGATGCCGAAGTCCATCAGCTTCACCACCCCGGACGTGGTGACAAAGACGTTGTGCGGCTTGACGTCGCGGTGCACCACGCCGCGCTCGTGGGCAGCCTGCAGGGCCGCGCAGACCTGCTCGAGGATGGGGAGCGCCTCTCCCAGCGGGAGCGGCCCGCCGCGCTTCCTCATCAGTGAGGAGAGGTCCTCTCCCTCGAGCAGCTCCATGGTGAGGTACCGCCAGCCGTTGTCGAGGCCGAGATCGAAGAGCCGGATGATGTTGGGGTGGGCCAGCAGCCGGGACAGGGACAGCTCGAGCTTGAAGCGCGCCACCAGCGTCTCCGCCTCGCGCTCGGTCATCGGGCGGAAGACCTTCAACGCCACCGGCTCGTTCAGCTCGAGATCGAGGGCGCGGTACACCGAGGCCGAGCCGCCCTCTCCCAGCAGGGCCTCGAGCTGGTAGCGATTCGCCACCCGGCTGCCGACTCCCGGCGCGGTCGCCGTCCCCGGCGGGGGTGAGGCGGTCGAGGCCGGCTGCGGGGGGCGCTCCAGCTCGGCCTGCATGTTCCGCTCGATCAGGTTGAACTCGTTGGTGTCGAAGCGGTGCTCGCGGGTGCCCGTGTGGCGATCCGAGAAGGGCTCGAGGAGCATCTCGGAGTCCGCGCTGTAGAGCTGGCCATGCCAGGAGGACACCTCGGTCGCGCCGGGATCCTCTCCCCGGTACAGCATTCCCGTCGCGCGTCGAATCCCGGCAGCGGTGGCGAAGTAGGGCACCACCTTCATCCCCACGGCGAAGCGCACCCGGTCGACCTGCGCCACGTCCCGAGGATCCAGCATCGCGACGTGGAGCTGCCGATCGACCACCTTCAGCGGGGCGATCCGCCACTGCTCGGCCTGTTCCAGACTCAACACCTTCGCGGCCTCCGGGCGGACGTTGGCGACCGCGTCGTCATCGCTCAGCCAGGCGATGCCGGACAGCTCGGACAGCGCACGCAACAAGTCCACGTCCTTCAAGAAGCCCGCCGCCACGACGGCCTCGCCCAGCACGGCGTCACTCGCACCCAGCTCGGGTTGATCACGCAGCATCCGGTCGAGCTGCGCCTTCGAGACCAACCCCTTGCTGATCAACAGCTCCGAGAGCCGCTGGCGCATCCGCAGGACGCCCGAGGGAGACGTGGTGGGCGCCGGCGGTGCAGTGGGCGGAGGACTGGGAGGCGCCGCGGCTTCCCGCTCCACCACCTCGAGCCGCTCGCGCGCGTCCGCGTCCCCCGGGAAGGAGGAGACCACGGTCCGATAGATGGACACGGCCAGGCGTGCCTTCCCCTTCTCCACGAAGGCGTCGGCGATGGACTTCATCGCTTCGGCTTCGACGGGGGCCGCGGGCGCCTGGGCGATGAAGGGCATGAAGAAGGTGGCGAAGCTGTCGAGATGCGCGCCCAGCATCGGGGCGACCCGCACGGCCTGCACGCACGCCGAGCGATAACGCGGCGAGTGGGCCGGCACCTTCACCAGCGCGTTGAGGCAGTCCTGCATCGCCCCGCCCCGCTGGAAGCACACGGCGGCGTCCCAGGGGCGCTGGGCTTCGAGGTGGAAACGGCCCGCGTCGAGGGGGCGGTTCAGTGCGACGGCAACCCGCGCGGCGCCATCCCAATCGCGCTGGCTCACGAAGGCGCGCAGGGCGTCCTCGAGGCGCCCCATGGCCTCCAGCTTCTTGGCGTCGCTCATTGCCTCGACTGCCCCCCTCATCGATTTAGCACGCCCGGTGTTGCTCGTCCTCGCTGGCCCGCTGCCGCAGGCGAAACGCCTATACTGCTCCCGCGTGGCTACACCCTTCCGCATCCTGGTGGTCGAAGACGAGCCGGTGATCCGCGAACTCGTCCGAAGCCTGCTGAGCGAGTCCGACTGCCAGGTCGAGGCCGCCGGCAATGGCGTGGAAGGGCTCAAGCTCGCGCGCACGCAGAGCTTCGACCTCATCCTGCTCGACGTGGTGCTGCCGCAGATGGACGGCATCACCGTGTGCCGCATGCTGAAGGCCGACCCGACCACGGCGAAGGTGCCGCTGCACATGCTGACGGCGAAGGCCAAGAGGAGCGACGTGGAGGCCGCGGAGAAGGCCGGGGCCGACGGCTACATCCACAAGCCCTTCCGCGGCGCCGAGCTGCTCGACCTCGTGGCGGACCTCAAGGCGAAGCGGACCGGCGGCTGAGCGCTGCGATCAAGGCAGCCGCGGGTGGAGAAACCGCGCGAGCGCGAACATGTCCTCCCAGTCCAGCTGATCGAACTCGAGCCCCAGCTCGTCTTCCGAGCGCCGGCGCACGGTCGCCTTCGTCACCACCTCGCGGTCGTCCGGCAGGGGAATGGACAACGTCACGCGATCCTCGGCCGCGCTGAAGTCGCCCAACAGCTTGAGGCCCGCCATGGAGAGATCGCTGGCCTTGGCGATGACGGCTCTCCCGCGCGTGAAGAGCTTCACCATGAAGCCCGCCTCGACACGGGGGTGGAAGCGGGTGGGCAGCATGGACGGCGCGGTGATGGTGATCATGCGTTCGCTCTCCGTTTCAGTTGGGCTACAGAGCGCGACGAGTGTTGATCAGGCTGTCGCACCCGCAACTTTTCGGACCTCGCGCGTAGCGCCACATGTCCAAGCCCCGGATCGGACTGGTGTGCAGTGGTGGCGGGGCGCGCGGCGCCTACGAGGCCGGTGTGATCCGCTACCTGAGGGAAGAGCTCCCACCCGAAGCCCGACGGCATGTCCGCTTCGACGTGCTGTGTGGCACGTCCGTGGGAGCGATGACGGCGAGCTTCCTCGCTTCGTCGATGCACATGCCGGACGAGCAGGGCCGTGCGCTCGCCTCGCTCTGGACCAACTTGTCCCTGGAGAAGGTCTACAAGCTCGAGGGCGAGTCGTTCTGGAGCGTCAGCCGGAAGATCTGGAAGGCCACCCGTTCCAGCGAACGCCCTGAAGGGTGGCGCCTGTACGATCTCTTCCACCCCGAGCCGCTCGAGCGCATGGTGCACACGGCCATCGACTGGCCGCGCATCGCCGCCAACCTCGCGAAAGGGCACCTGCACGCGCTGTCCGTGACCGCGACGCGCATCCGCGACGGGAAGACGATCATCTTCGTGCAGCGTCGGGAGCCCGGCCTGCCCACGTGGACCCGGGATCCCTACCAGCAGCCGGTGGAGGTGGTGCTGGGCCCCGAGCACGCGCTCGCCAGCGGCGCCATTCCGCTCCTCTTCCGCAGCGCCCGCATCGGCGACGAGTACTACTGCGACGGCTTCGTCCGGCAGAACACCCCTTTGTCTCCGGCCCTCCGCCTGGGCGCCGATCGGGTCTTGATCCTCTCGCTGCGCCACAAGCCGCACTCCGCCGTCGATCCCCCACCGCTCACGTCCATGCCCACGACGCCGCAGGTGATCGGCAAGGTGCTCAACGCGCTGATGATCGACCGCACGGATCACGACCTCGATCGGCTCCGCCGCATCAACCAGCTCCTCCTCACCGGGCGGCAGACCTTCGGCGACGAGTTCGCGAGCCGGATGGACGAGACCGTGCGTCACATGCGCGGCCAGCCGTACCGCATCGTCCGAGATCTGGTGGTGCGGCCGTCACGCGATCTCGCCGAGGTCGCCCGCCCCTTCCTCGAAGCACGAGCCGGGCAGGAGGATCCGCGGGATCCGCTCCCCACCCGTCTGCTGCAACGCTTCGCGAACTCGAGCCTCTTCACCCAGGCCGAGCTGGGCAGCTACCTCCTCTTCGACGGCCCCTATGCCCGCGCCCTGGTGCAGCTGGGTATGGAGGACGCCCACGCCCGCCGAGATCAGCTCATCGAGTTCTTCGATCCATCCAGCAGCGATCTCCCGCCGTCCCGCCCCTGAGATTGGGGCTGGCTGGGCCTCTCCTGACTTTTCGCGCGGATAGTCGCTGGCATGGCCGCTGAAAGGGGTCCCTCCATCCACGCTTTCGGAGGACACACCCATGGACGGCAAGATCAACGTCTCCCTCACTCCCACCGTCGCCCGGCAGACGCCGCGGAACGAGTTCGGCAACGTGCTCAAGAACACCCTGGAGGGCGCCTCGAAGGCCGTGGGCGTCGTTTCGGGGGCTTTGATGGGCAGCATCCCCGGCGGAGGGGTGATCAGCGCGGCGGTCTCGAGCGTCACCAACCTGGCCTCCTCGGGCGGCGGCATCGTGTCGACCAACCGCGCGGCGACGGGGGTTCAGACGGTCGCGAGCCACAGCGGCCCTGCGACGGCCTCGACTGACGTGCTGAGCGGCGGAGCCGGCATGCCGGACAGCGTCGGTGACATGGTCCAGCAGATGCGCCGAGAGGCCGACCGCTCGATGATGATGCAGATGAACATGCAGGCGGAGAGCCGCGAGTACAACGCGGTGTCCAACGTGCTCAAGGTGCGGCACGACTCCGCGAAGGCCGCGATCAACAACATCCGCTGAGGGCGCCATGGCCATCAACCCACTGGGCGGCGCCGGGCCCTCGGGCATCGCTGGCGCAGGAAGTACCCCGAAGGCCACCGAGTCCTTCGGCAAGGTGATGAAGGGCCAGGTGGGCAAGCAGCCCACCGCGCCTCAACGGACGGAGAACTCACCGACGCCCGTGCAGAACGGGCCGGTGAACGAGGCGCGCAAGGCGCAGCAGGTGGCTTCCTCTCCGAGCCGGGTCGAAGGCGCGAAGGCCACGGCCTCGGTCGAGGCGGCCCGCTCGGCGAGCGCGGCCAAGGTCCTCGACCAGGTGACTGCCGCGCAGGCTCGGATGGAGCAGGTCCTCAAGCTGGCCGAGTCGGGCAAGGCGTTCTCGCCCGCAGAGCTGCTCTCGCTGCAAGCCCACGTCTACCGCGCCTCACAGGAACTCGATCTCGCCGGAAAGGTCGTCGAGAAGGCGACGGCCGGCGTCAAGCAGGTCCTCCAGACCCAGGTGTAAGCCCATGAACTCCTTTGCCCGCCCCCTCCTCGCCGTTGCCGTCCTCTTCCTCTCTGCGTGCAGCGTCCAGATCCAGCACGGCCTCGATGAGCGCGACGCCAACGAGATCATCTCTGCCCTGGACGCCCGCGGCTTCGAGGCCAGGAAGGTGCCGGAGAAGGGCAAGAAGCCCACCTTCGCCATCGAGCTGGACGAGAAGCGGGCCACGGAGGCGATGCGCGTGCTGACTGAGCTCAAGCTGCCGCGGCCGCAGCGGCTCAAGACCCAGACGCTGGCGCAGAGCGTGGGCCTCATCGAGACGCCGGCTGCGGAGCGCTTGCGGCAGCTCGAAGCGCAGGAAGGCGACGTAGAGGAGTCCCTGGAGACGATGGACGGCGTCACCTCCGCAGCCGTGGAGCTGGTCGTCCCCCCTGCGCCCCGGCCGGGCGTCACCCCCACCCCTTCGAAGGCGTCGGTCCTCCTGCGGGTCCACCCGGATGCCGTCGAGCGGATGCAGCAACAGCGCGCCGAGCTGAAGGCGTTGGTCGCCGCGGCCGTGGACGGGTTGAAGGCCGACGACGTCGTGCTGGTCATCGATCCCGTGACGCTCCCCGCGCCAACCGTCACCCTGCCCTCAGCTGCTCCGTCCCTGCGACCGCTGGTGATCGCCCTGGGGATCGCGCTGTCCGTGGTCGCGATGCTCCTCGTCTTCCTCGCGTGGCGTCTCAAGCAGGCGCGGAAGCAGGCGTCGGCCGCGGCTGAGAAGGCGGCCACCGCTGCGGCGCCCCCGGCCCCTGCGCAGCCAGCCCGCCCCGTCATCAACCCGGCCGTCCAGCGCAGGGTGGCGTGACGTCATGAAGCCAACCCGCCTGCCGCCAGCCAGTCGAACTCTCGCCTTCGCGGAGCGGGTCGCGCTGTATGCCTATTCCCTCCATCGGGATCGCCTGCCGGACCTCCTGGAAGGCCTCGCGGCTGGCCCACGAAAGAGCGCCGAGCGCTATGTCGAGGAGCTGAAGGCCGCGGACTCTGCGACACGGCAGGCCCGCCTCTCACTCGAGTTCGGCACCCTCCCGGATGCGCTTGAGCGCGTGCAGCAGCTCATCGTCGAGGCCTCGCCAGCCCTGCGCTGTGCCCTCGTCCGTCACCTGCCCCCGCCCCTCCGTGCCCGCTTCTCGCACCTGGAGCGCCCCGCCGACGCCACCCCCGCGGCGATGGACGCCTTTGCGGCGCGCCTCGTCCGCGAGGTCCTGCGCGCGTCCACCACCCAGTAGCGCCAGCGTCTCGCGTTCTGGACGCTCCCCGCCGCAAATAAGTCAACACTTTCAATCAGTTGGCTCTGGCATCGAGCGTGAACATGCCGGGCCGCATGGACGCGAGTCGGGAAGCCACCACCCTCGTCAGCACCGTGAAGCGGGCGCCTGCGAAGGCCCAGGCCCCCTTCGCCAACCGGGTTCAGCTTCGGCCGGTGCGGAAAATCACGCGGGCGCACCTCAGCCTCGCGCAGCGTCCGCAGGCCGTCGAGGAAGCCCACGCTGCGTTGGCCGCGGTGGCGACCCACCTGTCCCAGCAGCTGGGCGTCGAAGTGAAGCTCACGGCGCACCTGGCCGACGCCACCCTGCACCCCTTCTCCCACCTCGCCAGGGAAGCCGTCTTCGCGCTCTTCGAGCTGCAGGGCGAGGCCGTGGGCGTGCTCGAGGTGGACCGGATCGCCGCTGGGGCCCTGCTTCAGCACATCGCCGGCACCCAGCCCACCCAGGTGGCCCCCCTCACCCTCACCCGCATCGAGGAGGCCGCCTTCGGCTGGCTGCTCCTTTCCGTTCTGTCCACTCTGCGCGGGCAGCAGGCGGTGGCTTCGCACTGCACGCCCCGGCTCATCTCCTTCCACACGGATCGCGGTCCGGTGCTGACCACGCTGGACGCCCGCCGGCGCCACGTGGGCATCGAGATCTCGCTGTCGGTGGGCGAGCTGAACGGCCACGCCCGACTCCTGGTCCCCTCCCAGTGGATCCAATCGAGGATGGAGCGGATCCCGGCGGCACCGCCCACCGAGCTGGCCCCCGAGGTCGGCGCCGCGGAACTGATCGCCAGCTGCTGCGTCGGCAAGATGGAGCTCGAGCGGGCAGACGCCGAGGCCCTGGTTCCCGGCGACGTGGTCGTCTTCAAGGCGCTGCAGAAGGACGGCGAGGCGCTCTTCGGCCCGGCCCGCCTCACCACCCCTGCCTTCGAGCTCTTCGGCGACTTCCATGCCGACGGCTTCACCCTCACCCGCGCCAGCGAGCGCTCAACCCTGGAGTCCCACATGTCCACCCCGGATCCCACCCTGCCCGTCGACGTCGAGATTGAGCTGGCCCGCCTGCGCCTCCCACTCCAGCAATTGGCGGCGCTGCGGCCCGGCGGCGTCCTGCCCCTGCACGTCAATGCAGCCCAGACGGTGATCATCCGGATTGGCGACAAGCCGGTGGCGAAGGCCGAGCTGGTCGAGATCGAGGGCGAGATCGGCGCCCGCATCCTGTCGCTCCTCTGAGGCTGCCATGACTGCGCTCTCCCCCCGAAACAAGCTGATCGCCGCCTCCGCGATGCTGCTTCTCCTGCCCATCGTGGCCGTGCTGCAGGGGGCTTCAGCCGCCACCGCCGCCCGGGTTGTCCTCGGCCTGCTCGCGCTCGCGGGCCTGGTGGTGTGGTTCGTCAGGGCGAAGGGTGGCTTGCCCCTGTCACGCTTCAAGGCGGCGGCGCGCCTGACTGTGGTGCAGCGCGTCGGGCTGTCGGCCCGGTCCGGAGTGGCGCTCATCGAGGTCGACGGCCGCCCCTACCTCGTCGTCCACGGCGACGGGTTCGCCCGAATCCGTCCCACCGCGCGCCCGAAGGTGGTCGCGCCCCGTCCCACCTCCCCCGACGTCGCCTGACTCCTGGAGAAGCCATGAAGCCCGTGATCCTCGCTGCCCTCCTCGCCCCCGCCGCCGCGCTGGCCCGGCCGGTCGCCGCCTCGCTCGACACCCAGAGCTCGGGCTTCGCTGGCAACCAACTGCAGATGATGGGGCTGCTCGCGCTGATGGCCATCGTCCCCTTCGCCATCATGATGTTGACCAGCTTCTCGAAGATCGTCGTGGTCCTGAGCATCGTTCGCTCGGCGTTGGGGACGCAGCAGGCGCCGCCCACGATGGTGCTGACGGGCCTGGCGGCGGTCCTGTCGGCCACCATCATGGCCCCCACCTTCGAGAAGATGTGGAACACCGGCCGTGAGGCCTACGTGGAGGTGCACGGGGGCGCGGAGCTGATGTCCACGGCGGCGCGGGTGACCGAGCCGCTGCGCGACTTCCTGACCCGCCACGGCAGCCCTGAGGAGCGCGCCCGCTTCGTGGACATGGCGCGTGAGCTGCGGCCTCCGGAAGAGGCCAACCTGGTGTCGGACAAGGACCTCTCGGTGGTGGTGCCAGCCTTCGTCCTCACCGAGCTCAAGGAGGCCTTCATCATCGGCTTCCTCATCTTCCTGCCGTTCCTGGTGCTGGACATGCTGATCGCCAACGTCCTGCTCGCGCTCGGGATGCAGACGCTCTCGCCCAGCCAGGTGAGCCTGCCCTTCAAGATCCTGCTCTTCGTCGCGGTCGACGGTTGGGCGCTGCTGAGCCGCGGTCTCATCCTCGCTTACCGGTGACAGCCATGGACACCTCGATCATCCTCACCCTCGCGCGCGAAGCCCTGATGTTGATGGTGCTGGCGTCGTTGCCCCCCATCGCCGCGTCCCTCGTCGTCGGCTTCCTGATGAGCCTGGTGCAGGCCACCACCCAGCTCCAGGAGAGCACGCTGTCCGTCGTGCCGAAGCTGTGCGCGGCGGTGATCGCGCTGGTGATCGCCGGCCCGTGGATCGGCGGCCAGCTCACCCGCTTCGCCACGCAGCTCTTCCTCGTGCTCCCGGAGATCGCCTCGTGAGCGCCTGGAGCTCTCTCACGCCGATGGTGGACGCGCTGCAGCCGCACGTCGTCGCCACCGCCCTCATCGGCGCAAGACTGGTGCCGGTGGCCTTTCTGTGCCCGCTGCTGGGAGGGAGCCATGCCCCGACCCACGTGAAGCTGGGCCTCGTGCTCGCCCTCTCGCTCTTCCTCCACGTGGCTGGCGGCATCGGCCTGCCGCCGGGCGCGGTCAATGCCTTCGATTTCGTGGGCATCGCCTTCAAGGAGGTGCTGCTGGGCACCACGCTGGGGCTCATCGCCTCGCTGCCCTTCGACGCGGCGCGCATGGGTGGGCGCTTCATCGACCTGTTTCGAGGCTCCTCTGCGGAAGCGGCGCTGCCGATGGCTGGCACGAAGGAGGCCGCGACAGGTGACGCGCTGTACCACCTGCTGTTGGCCCTGGCCTCGACGGGAGTGGTGATGCCGCTCACGCTCGCCGCGCTCTTCAAGAGCTACACGCTGGCGCCCCTGGGCACGTTCGTCCACTCCGAGGATGTGGCGATGCAGGTGGCGGCGCTGGTGGGAGGAGCCTTCGCCACCGGGCTCGCGATCGGCGCGCCCATCGCAGGTGCATCCCTGGCTGTCGATGCGTGCCTGGGGCTCGCGTCCCGCGCAGCCCCGGGGATGAACCTGCAGGACACTGGCGCGCCCCTGCGGATCCTCGGCGGCGGAGCCGTCATCTGGCTGGCTGTCGGCCTCTTCGCGGCCCGGCTGCAGGAGTACGCCGCCGGCACGCCCGACGCGATGCGGCTGCTGCTGGACCTGGGAGTGTGATTGGCACGGCCCCTGCGATGAGGTGCTGTCGCCATGGGCGAGAAAACGCACCAACCGACGCAGCAGAAACTCCGGGAAGCCCGAAAAAAGGGCCAGATTCCGAGGAGTAAGCTCTTCACTTCCGCCACCGTAACCCTGAGCGGACTGGCGGCGACGCTGGCCTTCGCGGGGGAGTCCGCCGTCCGGCTCAGAGGGTGGACCGTCTCGCTGGTGGGCCTTCAGGTGAAGAGTCCCACCGACGCCCTGTGGGAGAGCGTGCGCGTCCTGGCGCTGTGTGTCACGCCGACGCTGGTGGGGGCGCTGCTGGGGGCGATTGCCTCATCCGTGATGACGGCGGGGCTTCAGGTGCAGGCCGACGCGGTGGCGCCGAAGTTCGACCGCCTCAACCCGGTGGAGGGCTTCAAGAAGCTCTTCTCAGTGCGCCAGCTCATCGATGTCCTCAAGGGCCTGCTGGTGGCCGCCATCATCGCGTGGCTCGTCTGGGGAGCCGTCCGGGACGCGGCCCCCTGGGCTCTTCGGGGCATCTCCCACGACGGTGCGGGGGCGTTCCTCGCGCTGCTCAGCCTCCTCAGGCCGGCCATCCTCAAGGCGTCCGCGGTGCTGCTGGTGCTGGGAGTCGGGGACTGGGCGCTTGCCCGCCGCCGCCACATCAAGGACCTGATGATGTCGCACGAAGACGTCAAGCAGGAGCACAAGAACTCGGAAGGCGACCCCCACCACAAGGCCAAGCGGAAGGCCGAGCACAAGAAGCTGGCCTCCGGAGGTTCGGCACGTGGGGTGCAAAAAGCCACCGCCGTGGTCGTGAACCCCACCCATATCGCCGTCGCCCTTCGGTACGACGAGTCCGAGTGCGAGGCGCCATACATCGTGGCCAAGGGCCGTGAGGAGGACGCCTTGAAGATCCGCAAAGAGGCACAATCGCAGGGGATTCCCGTCATCCGAGACATCCCCCTGGCGCGTTCGCTGGTGCACTACGACGTCGGCGAAGAGGTGCCGGAAGAGCTCTACCAGGCGGCCGCAGCCGTCCTGAAGGTGGCCCTGGAGGAGTCCGAAGCGCGAGACGCCAACCCGCTGGGAGGTAAGCCGTGAACTCCGTGCTCGTCGTCGTCGAGAAGGTGCTGGCCCGCGCCAAGACCTCGTCGGACATCGTCCTCGCGGTGGTGATGGCGATGATCATCGGCGCGATGATCGTCCCCCTGCCCCCCTGGGTCCTGGACGCGGGCATCGCGGTGAACCTCGCGGCTGCTGCAGCCCTGCTGGTGGCGGCCCTGTACGCGAAGGACGCGCTCAAGGTGGCGGCTTTCCCCACCCTGCTTCTGCTCACCACCCTCTTCCGGCTGGCGATGAACGTCTCGTCGACCCGGCTCGCGCTGTCCGAGGGTCACGCGGGCGAGATCATCCAGGCCTTCGGCGAGTTCGTGGTGCGGGGGGACTACGTGGTGGGCGCGGTCATCTTCGCGATCCTCACGTTGGTCCAGTTCCTGGTGGTGGCGAAGGGCGCCGAGCGCGTGGCCGAGGTGTCGGCGCGCTTCACGCTGGACGCGATGCCCGGCAAGCAGATGTCCATCGACGCCGATCTCCGCGCGGGCGCCATCAGCCAGGACGACGCCCGGGCACGGCGGCGGGCGCTGGAGCGCGAGTCTCAGCTCTTCGGCTCGATGGACGGCGCGATGAAGTTCGTGAAGGGCGATGTGATCGCCGGTCTGGTCATCACGCTCATCAACCTGGTGGGCGGCTTCATCATCGGCGTGGTGCAGAACGGCATGACCGCGGCCGAGGCTGCGGGGACCTACGCCCTCATCGCCATCGGCGACGGGCTGGTGTCGCAGATCCCCTCGCTGTGCATCGCGGTGGCCGCGGGCATCGTGGTGACGAGGGTTGCTTCAGAGAAGGAGGAGGACTCGCTGGGCACCGACATCGGCGCCCAGTTCTTCGGGCAGTACAAGGCGCTCTTCGTGGTGGCTGGGCTGTGCCTCGCCCTCGCGGCGATGCCGGGCATGCCGCACCTCACCTTCGTCCTCATCGCGGGTGGGGCGGTGCTGGTGGGCCTCGGGCTCAAGCGGCTCAAGAACAAGCCGGCGGAGGCCAAGGACACCGCAAAGCCCTCGGCGGCCGTGGCGTCCTCGTCCGCCGCGCCGGCCCAGGCGCCGAAGCTGCACGAGCTGCCCCACGCAGTGACGCCGCTGACCCTCGATCTCGCAGGCGATCTCACGGAGCTCGTCGAGGAGGCCGGCCAGGCGTTCGTCCACGTCGATCTCGAGAAGGCACGGGAACGCCTCTTCCTGGAGCTGGGGGTGCGGGTGCCGGGCTTCCGCGTGCGCACCGGGGCGCCGCTGCCCTCGAAGGGCTGGGCGTTGTCCATCGACGAGGTGCCCGCGGGCCGGGGCGTGGTGCCGGCGGGCACCCTGTTCGTGTTGGCGAGCCCGGCTGAGCTGGCGAACCACGGCATCCAGGGCGCGGAGCAGGTGGAGCTGGCTGGCGGCCGGATGATCAGCCGGGTCAGCGAGGCGATGCGTCCTCAGCTGGAGGCCCTCGGCGTTCCGCTGCGGCTGCCGCGCGAGCTGGTGGCCGAGCAGATCGCGGCTCAGCTGAGGAAGCGTGCGCCGTCTTTCCTCGGCGTGCAGGAGGTGCAGGCCGCGCTGACCACGTTGGAGCAGCAGTCGCCGGCGCTGGTGAAGGAGGCGCTGCAGAAGGTGCCCCTGCCGCTGATGACGGACGTGCTCAAGCGCCTGTTGCAGGAGCAGGTCAGCATTCGCAACCTGAGGGCGATCCTCGACGCGCTGGTGTCACCCACCACCGAAGGCGACGCCGCCCAGCTGGCCGAGCGCTGCCGCAGCGCGCTGGCCCGGCAGATCAGCTTCCAGTACGCCTCGAACGGGCCGCTGTACGCCTACCTCGTGGATCCCGCGGTGGAGGAGACGCTGCGCCAGGCGGGTCCCACCGCCGCCATCGATCCGATGGAGGCAGGCGCGATCCTCGAAGGTGTGAAGCGGCTCGCGAAGCAGGGCAAGGCGGTGCTGCTGTCGTCCCCCGACGTCCGGCGCATGCTGCGGCGCCTCGTCGAGGGCGCCTTCCCCGAGGTCGCCGTGCTGACCTTCACCGAGCTGGATCCCGAGCTCCAGGTGCGGCCAGTGGGCCGGTTGGCGGCGGTCCCGGTGCGCTGACGAGTCGCCAGCGCAGAGCCACTCCGGTAAACGGGCCTCGCCGGGTTCGACGAGGCCATCGTGACGGAGCTGCTCCTGACAGGGTTGAAGGTGTCCGTCGCGGCGCTGATCCTCGGAATCGGCCTGGGCGAACCTGCGGGTGACGTGCTGTACGTGTGGCGGCGCCCAGGACTGCTCGCCCGCTCCTTGCTGGCGATGTACGTCCTGGTGCCACTCGTCGCCGTCGCGATGGCGAAGGTCCTGCCGCTGACGATTGGGGCGAAGGCGGCGTTGCTGCTCCTCGCCGTGTCCGCAGGCGCGCCCCTGCTCCCCCGGCGGCTCGCAGCCTTCGGTGCCGGACCGTACCTCTTCAGCCTGGTCTTCACGTCGTCGCTCCTGGCCCTGGTGGTGGTGCCGTTGTCCTTCCGCGCGCTGACGGCGTTCTTCGAGGTGCCCGTGGAGACGCCGGCGCTGGCGGTTGCCGCGGTCATCGGCAAGTCTTTCCTGCTTCCGCTCGCCGTGGGGATGCTGGTGCGCGCCGTGCTTCCTGAACGAATCCGCGAGCGGGTGGTGCCGGTGCTCACCGGCGCGGCGGCGATCCTGCTCGTCATCTGCACCGCGCTGCTGCTTGCGACCAACCTGCCGCTGCTGCTCGAAGCGCGCCTCTCGGGGATCGCGGCGTTGGTCGTCCTGATGGCCATCTCCCTGGCGATCGGGCACGCGCTGGGAGGCCCCGAGCCGGGAGAGCGGAGCGCGCTGGCCGTGGCCTGCGCGACGCGCCACCTCGGCGTCGCGCTGCTCGTCGCCAGCACCCTGGCTGGTCCGCGCCTGGTGGTGGTGATCGGCATCTACATCGTGGTGTCGCTCGCGGTGACGACGCCATACCTGCGCTGGCGGCGGCACGCACTCGTCGCCAGGCCCGCGCGCTGATCAGCCGGGCGAGAGGAAGCGCGCGACCACCGTCTTCACGCCGAAGTGATCGAAGCGCACGGTCAGCTTCGCGGTCGGCCCACGCCCACTGACGCTCACCACCACGCCGCGCCCAAACTGGCCGTGGTGCACGCGCATGCCCTTCACGTCACCGTCGCCTCCCTGATGGAAGTCGCCGGATTGATCGTAGGTGCGATCGATCACCGGCCCCTCGTCCTCACCGCGCCGGCGGAGGATCGGCGGCCGGCCCATCGTCGGGCGGTCCATCGTGGGAAGCGCGTCCTCCGGAGAGATGCCGAAGAGCTCCTGAGGCACCTCGCCGAGGAAGCGCGACGGCGCGTTGAAGCGGAGCTCCCCGAAAAGCGCGCGGCTCTGCGCCAGGGAGGTGAAGAGCCGGCGACGGGCGCGGGTGAAGCCGACGTAACAGAGCCTCCGCTCCTCGGCCATGTCCTCCGGGGTGGCCTCCGGGACGATCGCGCGGCGGTGGGGGAAGATCTCCTCCTCCATTCCGGTGATGAAGACCGCATCGAACTCGAGCCCCTTGGCCGCGTGCAGCGTCATCAACGAGACGCGCCCCTTCCCCACGCCCGTGTCGCCGTCCGCTTCACCGACGAGAGAGATCTGCTCGAGGAAGGCCTGGAGCGGAGGCGCCTCGACGTCGAGTGACAGGGTCTCGGGGGCGGGAGCTGGCGGGACGGGCTCTGGCGAAGGATCAGCCTTCTGGTCCGTGGCGACCGGCTGGCGCGGAGCGAAGCCGGCGAAGAGATCGCCTTGCGGTGACGGCTCCTCCTCTTCTGGCTCGGGCTCCGGAGTCCCTGCGGCGTCGGGCCCTTCCGGCAACGGGACTATGGGCGGGAGCGGGTGCCCGGCGGCGGCGAGGCGCTCTTCGCGCTGGCGATCGAACTCCTGAGTGGCCGTCAGGAGCTCTTTGAGGTTCTCTGCCCGCCCGAGGGACTCTTCGGTGCCCTCCTGCTGGTGCGACGCGACGAGGCCCGTACGCTCGAGCATGAAGCGGGCAGCGCTGGTCGCATCCGGCGACTTGCGGGCGAAGGAGGCGAGCGCGTCCACCACCTCGCGAAACGCCTTGAGCCGCTTCACCGCGGCGCCGCCCATGCCCGGAATGCGATCGGGATCGGCCAGGGCCTCGTAGAGGCTGACACCCTGCGCGGCCGCGTACTCGGTGAGCCGCTCCACGGTGGTCTCCCCGATGCCGCGCGCCGGTGTGTTGATGACCCGGGTGAGATCTGCGTCCGACCTCGGGTTCACCATGAGCCGCAGGTAGCTGGCGGCGTCCCTGATCTCCGCGCGATCGTAGAAGCTACGGCCTGACACCAGGACATACGGGACGCGCAAGAGGCGGAACGTCTCTTCCAGCACCCGGCTCTGCGCGTTGGTGCGGAAGAAGACGGCCATCTGCTCGAAGTCGCAGACCCCATCGCGCCGGAGGTCGTGGATCCGAGCCGCGACCTCCTGCGCCTCGCCCCGCTCGTCGCGCGCCAGGATGAGGCCGAGCGGTTCCCCCTTCGCGCGGCTGGACCAGAGCTTCTTGTCCATGCGCCGGCGGTTCTTCGAGATCACCGCGTGCGCCGCCTCGAGGATCGTCTGATCCGAGCGGTAGTTCTGCTCGAGCTTCACCACCTTGCAGCCGGGGTACACCGTCGGGAAGCCGAGGATGTTGTCCACCTCCGCCCCGCGCCAACGGTAGATGCTCTGGTCGTCGTCGCCGACCACCACCACGTTCGACGAAGGGGGTGGCGCGAGCAACTGGAGAAGTTCGTACTGCACCGGGTTGGTGTCCTGGAACTCGTCGACCAGGACGTGTTGAAAGCGCCGCTGGTAGTGCGCGCGCACGTTCTCGTTGGTGCGAAGCAGCTCGACGAGGAGCAGCAGGAGATCGCCGAAGTCCACGGCGTTGGCCGCGCGGAGCAGTTGCTGGTACTTGCGGTACACGCGCTGGGCCGTCTCGAGGCGGGGATCGCCGCCCACCTTCATCTGCTCGGGCAGGCGGCCGGCGTTCTTCTCCGCGTCGATGCGCGAGAGCATCTCCCTCGGGCTGACGGACGCGAGCTCGATGCCCACCTCCCTGATGGCGCGCCGCACGAGCGAGAGCTGATCGCCGTCGTCGTAGATGAGGAAGCTGCGGTCCATCCCCAGGTTCTCTGCTTCGCGCCTCAGGATCATCGCCGCGGCGGAATGGAAGGTGCTGACGGTCAGCCCTGACGCGGCCGCGCCCAGCAGGTGGGTGAGGCGCTCGCGCATCTCGCGGGCGGCCTTGTTGGTGAAGGTGACGGCGAGGATCTTCCAGGCCGGTACGTCGCGCGCGGTGACGAGGTGGGCGATGCGCCGGGTGATGACGCGCGTCTTGCCCGAGCCCGCGCCGGCCAACACCAGGAGCGGTCCCTGCTCGTGCAGCACCGCTTCGCGCTGCGGAGGGTTCAGGTCGGCGAGCAGGTCTTCCACGAAGGGCGGAGAACCACGAGCGCGCGCCAGATGCAATGGGGCCCGCTCGTGCTATCGGTCGGCCATGCACCTGCTGCAGATGCTGCGCGCTGAGAGCCCCGATCTCCCTGCCATACGACAGCACCTCGATGGCCTCGCGTCCTCGAAGCGGGTCGCGGAGGTGCTGGAGCTGGGGCGCACGTCCCAGGCGAAGCTCTTCGACCTGGCGAAGGGGTTTCTTCCGATGACGCTGGACGACCTCGTGCCGGCGGACGTGCCGCCGATGCACGGTGTGCCCCACGAGGGCCGCAACTCGCTGCCCACCTTCACGCGCTTCGCGAAGGTGTTCTACCGGCCCGACGACGCTTCGCTCGAGGGCAAGGAGGTGTGGGGCTACAACCGCACCAGCCGGCTCGTCACCACCACCGTCGGCCCCGGCTACTACGTCGCGTACCCGCATGGGGGTGGAGAGATCCTCGTCGACTACACGCGCCACCCGCCCCGCACACCCAGGGGCGGCCCGAAGTTCCTCCCCAACGACGCGCGCCTCTCGCGCTTCGTCTACAACCGGACGCAGGACGTGCTGCGGGGCGTGTCGAAGCATGTGTCCATCGGGCGGGCGTCGCGCAGCGGCAAGACGCTCGACAACTGGTTCGTCCTCTGCCGCGTCGACTGAAGCGCGTCAGAAGCCGGTGCCGAAGCGGAAGGTGATGGTGGAGTAGTCGCCCTGGGCGAAGAGCTCGGCCACCACCTCCACGTGGTTCAGCAGCGCGAGAGGCGCCAGCAGCAGCGTCGCGAGGACGTTGAGGGTCTCTCCGCCGAAACCGCGGCGTTCCTCGAAGGGCCTCAAGAAGAGGAGCTTGCGCGTCCACCAGGGCACGGTGACTCCGGCCCCCACGCGTATTCCAAAGACGCTGGTCTTCGAGGGAGGGCTGGGGGCAGGGTCAGGAGGCGCGGCGACGTCGCCAAACCCCACGTCAGAGCCCCAGAACGGCGTCACCCGGCCGAAGACGAGCAGATCAGGCAGGAGATCTTCATCGCGGGCGGACGGGCTCCAGGCGTAGCCCCCTCGGACCTGCACGCCCCAGGACGCCCGGTACGGAACAGTCCCCAGTTGCTGGACGAACTCGAAGCCCACGCCACCGAAGGGCGTGCCCCAGGGAGGCCGCGCAGGTCCGGTCGCCACACCGAGGTAGATCGCGAAGGCGGCGGCGCTGCGCGCGCCCAGGCCGGCGACCAGGGAGAGATCAGCCTGCAGGGGCATGATTCGCCGCTCGGCCAGCGGAGCCTGGGAGAGCGCCGTGCAGAGGACGAGGGCGAGCACTCCTCACGAGCCTCCCATGCCCTCGATTCTCGCGACACCTCTCAGGTCGCTGAAGGACGCCGCGGGCTGGCGCCCGGACTCCAGGCGGTTCGACGATGGGCGCAGCGATGGCTGAACCGCGCGATCGTGACTCGACTCCTTGCGCGCTGCGCTGACCGTCGTCTTGTTCGCCGTGATTGCCTGTGAGCGGGCCAACGCGCCGGGAGGAGGCCTCCTACGTTCTGCAGCCGGCGGCGACGATGCTCCACAGCGCGGGAGCCCCTGAAGGGGACGTGTGCGCCCTGGGCGACGGGACCTTCGCCATGATCACGGCTTGTCGGGCCGCTTCCAGTTGAGCACCGTCGGCCGCTCACCGGGCGGGAGGTCCTTGTCCGGGTCTTCGTGGAGGTCTTCGTCGACATCGAAGAGGGTGGAGGCGTCGGGGCGACTCGTGGCTGGGTCCGGCTCCTCGAACTTCTGCCGAGAAGGGACAAAGGCCGGCATCAAGTGACTTTCGCGCGGCTTCGCGGGGACGGGTTTCGTGGGGCGTTTGCCCACCGGGACTTCCTTCGCCACGGGTGGGGCCGGGGGTGGAGGAGGCCGCTGGGCCTTCGACTTGCGATCGAACGCCCGGGCGAGGTCTCCGAAGCGCGGGCCGCCAGGCGTGGTGCCGTGTCCTGTCGCCGCGGCTTCCGCTTCCTTCAGCACGGCGAGCGCGACGTCGGCTGACGACGGGCGATCGGCCGGGTCCTTCTCGAGCAGCCAGGCGACCCAGGCCTCGAGCTCGACTGGGGCGTCGGGGCGACGCGCGCGCAGGGGCGGCGCCGGCTCGTTGATGTGCTGTTCTGCCGCCTTCGCGGGGTTCTTCAGCGAGAAGACCGGCGCGCCGGTGGCCATCTGGTAGCCGAGACAGCCCACGGAATAGAGGTCGCTCGCGGGGACGACCTCTCCGGCGAGGTGCTCGGGGCCCATGAAGCCGAGGCTGCCCAGGGTCATCAACGGGTGGGTGAGGGCCTCTTCACGGCCGGCGCGACGGGCGATGCCAAAGTCCACCAGCTTCACGCGGGGCAGGCCGGTGGGGTTGTCGCAGAGGAAGACGTTGCTCGGCTTCAGGTCTCGGTGGATGACGCCTGCCCGGTGCGCCGCGTCGAGCGGCGCGAGGATGCCGGCGAGCAGGTGAAACACCTCGCGGATCGGCAGCTGCTTCCGGGTCGTGATCTCCTCCAGGAGGGAGTGGCCCTCGAGGCGCTCCATCACCAGGTACGGGCGGCCATCGGGCAGCGTACCGGCATCGAAGATGTCGACGATCCCCGGGTGAGCGACGGCGTTGACGGCGCGAGCTTCCTCGATGAGGCGGCGGGCGTTGGCGACCGTGTCATCGCCTCCGGCCAACAGGACCTTCACGGCGACGCGTTTTCCGATCAGCTCATGGACGCCTTCGTACACCTCGCCCATGGCGCCGGCGCCGAGGCGGCCGGTGAGCCGGTAGCCTCTGATGGGAGGTGCGACGAGCTTGTCCCCGGCCGACGGTCCCTTCGCCATGCGGCCAGGGAGTCTACGCGGTTCGGGAACGCGGTGGAGCGCGGGTTGCGCCCACGGCGCGGAGGCCCCAACCCCATTCGCCGTCCGCCGGGGACGATGGCGCACTACAGTCACACCCGATGCTCAAGGTGACGCCGCTGGGCGGGCTGGGCGAAGTGGGGATGAACACGCTCGTCCTCGAGCACGGCGGCGAGCGCGTGTTGATCGACTGCGGGCTGATGTTCCCGCGCGGGGACATGCCCGGCGTGGAGATCATCGTCCCCGACTTCGCGGCGCTGCTCGACGCGCCCGACGCGCTCAAGGGGATCGTGCTGACGCACGCACACGAGGATCACCTGGGGGCGCTGCCGTGGCTGTTGCGGGAGGTGAACGTTCCGGTGTGGGGCTCGCCCTTCACGCTCGCGTTGGCGCGCCATCGCCTCGAGGAGGCAGGCGTCGAGGCGGACCTGCGTGAGCTGGGACCGCGCGAGGAGTTCCGCGTGGGCGAGCAGTTCCGCGTCGAGCCGGTGCGGGTGACGCACTCGGTGCCCGACTCGGTGGGCCTCATCGTGCGCACGCCCACGGGCACGTTGGTGCACTCCGGGGACTTCAAGCTCGACGACGAGCCGGTCGACGCGCAGCGGACGGATCTCCAGCGGCTGGGCGAGGTGGGGGACGAAGGGGTGATGGCGCTCTTGTCCGACTCCACCAACGCGGAGGTCCCTGGCATCACCGGGAGCGAGCGGGTGGTGCAGGACACCTTCGAGCGGCTCGTCACGGCGGCGAAGGGGCGCGTGGTGATCGCCCTCTTCGGCTCGCACCTCCACCGGGTGCGGCACGCGGTCGAGCTGGCGCGGCGCCTGGGGCGACGGGTGGTGTTGGTGGGCCGGAGCCTGCAGCGCAACGTGGAGCTGGCGCAGCAGGTGGGGCTCCTGGACGCGTGGGCCGACGTGCTGGCGGGTGCAGACGCGATCGGACAACTGCCGCCCGAGCGGCTGCTGGTGCTGTGCACGGGCGCGCAGGCGGAACCGCGCTCGGCGCTGATGAACATGCTCGCCCCCGAGCCGG
Source organism: Myxococcota bacterium (assembly GCA_040752975.1). Taxonomy (GTDB): domain Bacteria; phylum Myxococcota; class Myxococcia; order Myxococcales; family Myxococcaceae; genus JADLDB01. The sequence continues at coordinate 25,014 of JBFMHF010000035.1, read as the reverse complement.
GCGCGCTGCGGATCGAGGCGGGAGACCTCGTCATCCTCTCTTCGCGCACCATCCCGGGAAACGAGCCGCTGGTGACGGCGCTGATCAACCGCCTGCTGGCGAGGGGCGCGCACGTCGTCTACCCCGCGATCGAACCCGGCGTGCACGTGTCGGGGCACGCGGCGCAGGACGAGCAGCGACGGCTCCTCGAGGTGGTCCGCCCCCGGCACTTCGTCCCCATCCACGGCGAGCTGCGGCACCTCCACAGCCACCTCCAGCTGGCGCGACGGCAGGGCCTGGCGGCCGAGCGGACCTTCCTCATGACGGACGGCGACGTGGTGGGCTTCGAGCAGGACACCGCGGTGAGCCTGGGGCGGGTGCCGGTGGGGACGCGGGCCATGCGGCGCGAGAGCGTGGCGGCGATCGGCCCGGAGGCGCTGGGCGAGCGGCGCGCGCTGGCGGAGACGGGCGTGGTGGTGGCGGTGGCGGTGCTTCAACTCGGAGGAGGCCGGGTGGTGTCGGGGCCGACGGTGCATGCGCAGGGGATCCCGGCTGAGGAGCTGGCGGCGCTGGGGCTCGCGGCAGAGGGCGCGTCGCTGGCGCTCACGGAGCTGTCGGAGGCGATCCGCGGCGACGACGAGCGGGTGCGGGAGGCGCTGGTACGGGGGGTGAGGAGGGTCTTCAAGCAGCTCTTCGGGACGCGTCCTGTCGTGCTGCCGATCGTCCTGCGGGTGCAAGCGTAGCGCGGGCGTGGAGCCCGGAAGATCGAGTGCCGCAAGAGCCACCCAGGCGGTGGTTCCTGCAGCACTCGATTGGGAGCCCCAGGTCAGTAGCCCTTCTCCGCCAGCTCCTTCTCCAGCGCCTCGAGCGCCTTCGCCTCGAAGGCCTTGCCATCCTTCATCGCCTCGTCCGGGTCCGCGTAGACGTGTGGCGTCTTCGCCAGAGCCGCGATGGTGTCGGCGCGCACGTCCACCGTCTGGTCGCCCGTCTCCAGGGTGACGAGGCGCGTGGCGCTCTTCCTCTCCTTGAGCAGGGTGTTGACGAGGCCCACGGTGGCGGGCACGTCGTACCAATCACCCAGGTTGCGGGCCTTCACCGAGTAGCGCTTGCCGTCCATGAAGGCGACCAGCGTGTAGTGGCCTTCGCCGCGCATGTCCTCTTCGTCGGAGGGCGGTTGCTCCTCGAAGCGTACGCCCTTGAGCTCCTTCCCGGCGGTCGCGGCGAGGTCCCGCAGCAGCAAGTCATGCTGGTTGGGGAACTGCCCCGTCTCGGCGTCGAAGTTCAGCGTGGCCTCGCGCGACGTGCCCGGCACCACCGCGCCCGACTTCGCGCTCTTCTCCGCTTTCGTCATCGGCATCACCTCGGCGGCGGCGTAGGCCACGGGCACGCCCTGATCTCGCACCGTCGGCACCTTCGACTCCGGGACGGGCGCGGCCTCGGGCCGCGAGTTCGACGGCGTGTACGTGTACGCTGGCGACGAATACGGGCTGTACGAGTTGTACGAGTACGAGGAGCTCGAGCTGCCGAGCTTCGCGCACGCAAGGCCAATCTTCAGCGTGACGAGCACTCCGATGATGATGAGTCTCCAGGGCGGCTGGTTCTCCATGTCTGTGTCTCTCCTCCACGAAGGCGTGGAGCGAGTGACCCCTTCCCCCGGCGGAAGGTGAAGGAAACCGGACGCGGGCCATAACCGACTGATTTCACAGGCCTCTCCATCCACCGGAGGTGATGTGGTAGGGCCTCGCGGGCCATGTTCGTCGCCTCCCTCATCGCCACCGCCTTGAGCGCCGCCCCGCCCGCGCCGGCGGAGAAGCCGATTCGTCCCCTGCCCACGCTCGCGAAGGAACCCAAACTGGACGGTGTGCTGAAGGACCTGGCGCCCGCGCAGGACTTCAAGATGCCGGAGTCGGCGAAGGGGAGCTCGGCGTCGCTCTCGTTGAAGGCGGCCTTCCGCAAGGACACGCTGTACGTCGGCGTGGTGGTGGAAGACGACAAGCTGGTGGGCGCCGACGCGCTGGACGTCAGCCTCTACTTCCCGGACTCGGGCACCACCTCGAAGGGCGTCGTGTACCGCTTCGGCGCCGAGGGCCCCGTCCCCGCGCCAGAGGAGATCGCGGCCCCCGCCTTCGCCCAGGCGCTGGTCAAGGCCGGCACGAAGCAGAGCGCGCAGGGCTTCACTCTGGAGGTGGCGATCCCCGCACGCGCGCTGCCGCGCTTCCAGGCCTTCAAGCAGCTCGCGCTGACGCTGTGCGCCGAATACGCGGACGTGGACATGGAGGGCGGTGAGGCGTCGAAGCTGGCCACCTGCCCCGCGGGAGAGATGGTGGGCGGCCCGACGCGCATCCCCGACGATCTGCGCAAGGCCCTCAAGCTGACGCCCATCGACTCGGTGGAGGGCATCGAGGCACGTGAGACGGGCTGGGTGGGCTTCTCGCGGCTGCACTACCCGACGTGGGTGGTGGGCGACGCGGAGCTGACACCCGAGTCCCTGGGCCAGCTGATCGCCGGCGACGGGGCGATCGAGCCTTCTTCGGTGGCGCTGCCGATTCCCGCGAGGCTGCAGCTGCCCGACAACCGCCCCATCTTCACGGTGCTGACGGGGAAGAACCCGTACGCGGGGAGCACCTGCGTCACCGGCAACGAGCTGCGCATGGCGATGTACGTGGTGAAGGGCGCCACGGCCTTCCGCGTGCTGGAGTGGCCCGCCGCCACCTGCCAGCTGGGCCGCGCCATGCGCTTCGACCTGAACCCCGAGGGCAACCTCACCATCGGCTACACCAACGGCTCCACCGCGCACTTCACGTGGGCCGACGATCACTTCGAGCGCAGCGAGCTGGGGCTGGCCGAGTAAAGGAAGAGAAGAACCGTGGCGAAGAAGGCTTCGAAGTCGCTGTACATGATGACGCTGGGCTGCCCGAAGAACCGCGTGGACAGCGAGGTGATGCTGGGCACGCTGCAGCACAAGGGCTACCACCTGGTGCAGGAGCCCGACGAGGCCGAGGTGATCGTCGTGAACACCTGCGCGTTCCTCAAGGCCGCCGAGAAGGAGTCGGTCGACAACATCCTCGAGCTGGCCGAGTACAAGAAGTCGGGCAAGTGCGACACGCTGGTGGTGACGGGCTGCCTGGTGCAGCGGCATGGCGAGGCGCTCTCGAAGGAGCTGCCCGAGGTCGACCACTTCCTCGGCACCAGCGCGTACGTGCAGATCGGAGATCTCCTGGCGGCGGAGGCGAGCCCGCGGCAGCTCATCCCGGATCCCGACTACATCCACACCGCGGCGGTGCCGAAGGTGAACTCGATGCCCGGGTACACCGCGTACCTGAAGATCTCCGAGGGCTGCGACAACAAGTGCGCCTTCTGCATCATCCCGAAGCTGCGCGGGCTGCAGCGCAGCCGCACCATCGCCGACCTGGTGAACGAGGCCACGCAGCTCGCGGACTCGGGCGTGCGCGAGCTCAACCTGGTGGCGCAGGATCTCACCGCGTGGGGGCATGATCTCCCCGGCAAGCCGAAGCTGCACGAGTTGCTGAAGGCGCTCTGCCAGGTGGACGTGCACTGGATCCGCCTGCACTACGCCTACCCGCGGGTCTTCCCGGACGAGCTGATCGAGGTGATGGCGACAGAGCCGAAGATCGCAAAGTACCTCGACATGCCGCTGCAGCACGCGAGCGATCGGCTGCTGCGCACGATGAAGCGCGGCCGGGAATCGGCGTTCCTGAAGCAGCTCGTCCAGAAGATCCGCGCGCGCGTGCCGGGGCTCACCTTCCGCACCTCGATGATCGTCGGGTTGCCCGGGGAGACCGAAGAGGACTTCGAGATCCTCAAGGACTTCGTCAAGGAGCTGCGCTTCGAGCGCCTGGGCGTCTTCCAGTACTCGGACGAGCCGGGCACGGCGGCGTACGAGATGGACGGGAAGGTGCCGCAGCGGACCATCGCCCGGCGCTGGCGCGAGCTGATGGCCACTCAGAAGCGGATCAGCCGCGAGCAGAACAAGAAGCTGGTCGGCACGCAGCTCGAGGTGCTGGTGGAGGGCAAGAGCCCGGAGACGGAGCTGCTGCTCGTCGGCCGCCACCAGGGCCAGGCGCCGGAGATCGACGGGCAGGTCTACATCAACGACGGCATGGCCTACCCGGGCGAGTTCGTCACCGTCGAGGTGACCGAGGCGCACGACTACGACGTGGTGGGCAGGGTGGTGGCGCGGCAGGATCCCAAGTCGCGCGCGCACAAGGCCCGGAGCCACGCGCCGGCGCACGTGCGCGGCGGGGAGAAGATCGTGTCGCCGCCGACGTGGCTCGCGCCGCGGTGAGTTCCGCCACGCAACTTTGCGCTTTTCGCCAGAGGTCCAGCCGCCCGGCGCATCCGCGCTGAGCGACGCAGGCGGGGACTGCAGCACCACTCCGGACGATGGCGCTGCGCCGTCGACGGCTGCCAGCGCCCTCCTCAGCCCACCGGTTCGGCGTACGTCATCACCAGGTACAGCACCGTCTCGGCGCTGCCCGGGTTCCGGTACACGTGCGGCGCGTCGGCCTCGAAGAGGATCGCGTCGCCCGTGCCCAGCTCGTGCGTCTGCCCGCGGATCTCGATCACCACCTGGCCCTTCGCCACCACCAGGTTCTCGGTGGTGCCCGGCGCATGGGCCTCGGCCTTCTCCACGCCCTTCGGCGTGAGGCGGAGCTCGTAGAACTCCACGCGGCGAGGCTCGTCGTAGGGGAAGAGCGCACGCGAGGAGAAGCTGCCGTCGCTGGACATGAGGCGCTTGGCTGCGGTGGCGCGGAGCACCTTGGGCCCGGTGGCCTGTGCGCTGGTGATGAGCGCCGAGAAGGGCACGTCCACCGCGCGGGCGATCTTCCACAGCACGTTGATGGTGGGCGCCGACTGGCCGAGCTCCACCTGTCCCAGCATGGCGCGAGACACTCCGGACGCCTGGGCCAGCCCCTCGAGTGACAGCCCGCGCTCGGTGCGCAGCCTCCGCAGGTTCTTCCCCACCACGGGTGCGAGATCCGCCCCCATGTCGGGCGCGGCGGAGTCCTGCGGCTTCTTCTTCCTGCTGGCGGCCATGGGGCCCGGAAATCTCGCAGGGATGCGCGCAAGTGCAAGGGGCTACAGGCCCGGCGTACCCGTGGCTGTGATGGTCGAAGTGGGCGACAAAAAGCTGGTCCCGTTCCGGTGCCCGGCGCGCCGGTGTTCGCCGCGCATGCGCTCGCGATCAGCTCCCCTGACGGCGTCAGCGCGCGGCGGACACCACCACTACGTCGTCCAGCAAGAGGTGCCCCCAGGCGCCGGTGTCGTCGTCGACCAGCACCAGCTTCGGCACGGCAAGGCCCGCGAGGTTCACCTGCACGGACCGCAGCTGCTCCGACTGCGTGCCGCACCAGCGGCCCACCTCACGCGCGCCGTCCACCACCGCCACATACTTCGTCGCGCACGCGTCGCCGCCGCCCACGAGGAAGTCGACCCACCCGCCGGGCGCCAGCGGCAGCTCGAGACGCCCCGTCGTCGCGTCGCCGCGCGCGTAGGTGTTGAGCAGCCGCTGGCCGTGGAAGCCCTGTACCGGCAGCTGGCTCGCCGCCGTGCCCGCCGTCGGGGGCCACAGCGCGTCGGACATCATCGCGGGCCGCGCCTCGTCCTCGAAGTCCATGCGCTGCGCGACCCGCTTCGAAAGAGCGCGCGCTACGTCCTCGAGGCCGAACGCCTCTGCCTGCCGCAACCGTTGGGCAACGGCCTCGGCCGGGGGCGCAGAGAGCGCCCGCAGCCGCGCCTGCACCGCGGCCGGCTCGAAGCGACCAAGACGCTGGGCCGCGCCGGGCGTGCCGTGCAGCAACTTCTCGTAGAACGCGCGGTCCTTCGCCAGAGCGGCCGGGCCCTGCGCACTCAAGACCGCCGCGTCCATCAACGCGTCGAGGTCCGGGTAGGTCCACCCGCGCGCGCGCGCCAGCTTCTCGAGCGCCGCGTCGTGGCGGATGAGCCAGAAGGCCCGCCCATTGATGACGACGCGGAGCGTGTCGATGGTCCCTGGCCACACCGGCGCGTTGGAGAAGACGGCGCCCTCGTCGGCCATCTCGTCGGGGCTGGCGGACTTCTCGTGCCCGGGGCGCCCCCGTCGCTCCACGGGCTTCCGGGCGATGGTGCGGCTGGTCAACCCGAGCGAGTCGGTGATGGGCAGCCCGGAGAAGTACCCCGAGGCGCCGATGGCCCCGAGCGCCATGCGCGGCGCGACGCCCGTTCCCTCGAAGGCCGCGCGCAGGTGCAGGCCTTCCTTTGCGCCCTCGTGGGTGATGGTGAGAGGAAATACGCGCTCCACCGGCCAGAAGGACTCCTCGGCAGCGAGGTTCCACCGCTTCTCCATCGGCCCGATGGGCCGGGTGTCCTGCGCGATGACGGCGAAGCCCACCGCGGCGGCGGCGACGGCGACCCACCGCAGCGCGCGCCAGGGCAGCCCGTCCGCGACGCGCAGGGTGGCGCCCCAGGCGACGAGCACGAAGTACAGCGACGGCAGCAGGAAGCGGTACTCCATGAAGTCGCCGCCGACGCGCGTGACGTAGAGGCCGTGCGTCGCCGCCACGGCGAACGCCAGCGCGAGCAACGGGGTGGCCGACACCTCTCGTAGCGCCACCAGCGGCGCGACGACCAGCAGCGGCAGCGCGAACACCACGCCCGACGCGAAAAGCGTGTGCACCAGGAAGATGACGCCCTGCGCCCAGTACGCACTGCCGCCGGACTTGGCGTGGAACGTGTTGGGGAAGAAGTCGGCGTAGTACCACCAGCGCCACGCCCACCAGGTGATGAAGAGGACCAGCGCGGGCGCCACGAGGCGGACGAGGAAGCGCCAACGCCCCGGGCCGTGCGTCGTCAGCAGCGCCACCAGCCAGGTCGCCCCGGCAATCAGCAGGTGGTCGGGCCGGGTGAGCGCCGCGAGGCCCAGCAACACGCTGGCCGCGACGGGCCTCTCCTTCCGCCACGCGAGGACGCCGCCCGCCGCGAGCGCCAACGCGACCTCCGTCTCGAGGCCCGAGGTCGCGAAGAGGTGGAACGGGCGCGCCGCCGCCACGGCCAGCGCGCCCCAGGGGAAGGTGACCGGCTCCGCCGGCCTGACGCAGCGCACCAGCGCCTCGGCCAGCACCACCAGCGCGACAAAGGACGCGACGTCCACCACGAGCGCGACGTGCGGGATGCCGGCGCCCAGGAGGCGCGCGAGGCCAAGCGCCAGCACGAGGAGGAAGTTGGTGTAGCCCTCCACCTTCTCGCCCGGGTTGAAGACGAAACCATCGCCCGCGGCGAAATGCTCTGCGTAGCGAAACGAGATGAAGGCGTCGTCCGCGAGCCAGGTGAGCGCGGACACACGCGTGAGGCCCCAGGCCAGCGCGGCCAGCCCCAGCACGACGGCGCCCACGGTGCGCGCGCGCGGCGGCAACTTCGGCCACACGAGGCCCAGCGCCAGCCCCACGCCCGCGGTGAGCGCGACGCGCGGACCGGCCGCCTTCCAGCAGGCCGCCACCGCACCGATGATTTCGGGCACCGCGTTGTCACTCATGGCGCTTCAGACACCTGGCCTCCCCCCTTTGGGACACACAAACGCGGCGCACGCCAGAACGCGGGCGGGACCAATGCGCCGGAGGCCGTGGGCACCGCGACCCCCAGCTCGACGAGGCGGACTTCGGCGGCCTTGCGGGGGTAGGACGCTGAAACCGCCACACGGCGCGCACGAGGCGCACCTCCAGGCGCCTCACTCCGGGGCGGCTGCTTCACGACGTGGAAGCGCAGGGCCATGGACAGACTCAGCGTCCACTGGCGGTGTGCGACGTGGGGCAGCACCAACTCGAGGTGGGCGCCGCCGGTGTACCGCGCGCGGCCCGTGGTGTACGACGGGCATCAGCCCTCGGCCCTTGCACGAGAAGGCGACGAGGCACCAGACCGCGCTGGCGCGAGCCGGTGGGGACGGGCGAGGGAAAGCACGTCGAGGCAGCCGCCGACCGATGGGGCGTCGGCGCTGCGACACGCGGGAGTCGCCCATGCCAAGTCCTGAGGCGCTCCGGTCCCCGCCCCGGAAATCTCGCGAGGATGCGCGCTCGCGCAGGGGCCAGGGAGCGCGTCGCGCGTTGGGGCGATACGCTTGGCCTCGCAGCATGAGCCTCAAGAAGGACTTCCAGACCAGCGCCGCGATGGAAGCGGAGCTGAACAAGGAGCGAGCCTCCGCGCTGGGCCGCACCGGTGCCCGTCTGGAATTGCACCTCGATCGCTGCCGGGACTTGATGAGCCGGCTTCGCGGCACGACGGGCCACGAGCGGCGCGCGCTGCTGGCCGAGTACCGGGACGAGCGAGCGGAGGCGGAGAAGTGGCGCTGGTACCTGATGATCCAACGCGAGGCGGTGGGGCTGCGCCGGCACGACGACGTCGACAGGCTGTACCCCACCCCGCCCGCCATGCGAGACGAGTGACATGCGCGGAGTGGAGCAGATCCCCTGGATGTACGACGCGATGTGCGCCGTCATGGAGTGGACCGGCCTCAAGAAGTGGCGCGCCTGGCTGGTGGGCGGCGCCAAGGGACGCACGCTCGAGGTCGGCTGCGGCACGGGGAGAAACCTGCCGCTGTACCCCAGGGACGTCACACTCATCGCCGTCGAGCCCGCGCATGACACGCTGGCGAAGGCGAAGCAGCGCAACCCCGACGCGATGCTGGTGCGCGCGAGCGCCGAGGCCCTCCCCTTCCGTGAAGGCGTCTTCGACACCGTGGTGTCCAGCCTCGTCTTCTGCAGCGTCCCGCGGCAGGAGGTGGGGCTCGAGGAGGTCAAGCGCGTGCTGCGGCCCGACGGCCAACTCCGGATGATGGAGCACGTGCGCAGCGAGGGACGCTTCGGCGGATGGGTGCAGGACACCATTCAACCGGCGTGGACGTGCGTGGCCGGCGGCTGTCACCCCAACCGGCGCACCGAAGAAGCGGTGGAGGCCGCGGGCTTCGCAATCCAGGAGGAGGGCCGGCGCAGGGACGGCAACATGCGCCGCTTCGTCGCACTCCCGCGCTGACCGCGGAGATCAGTCGAGTCGCGCGAGTTCTCGCCGCGCCAGCCGGAGTGAGGGGATGGACACCTGCGACCCGGGCGCTGTCACAGCGGCGATCAGTCGAGTCTCACGGGCGATTCGCGCGCCGCCGTGCCCTCGTCTGGAGAGCCCTCCGACCACGCGCAGCCGCGACGCGCGCAGTCAGAACGCGATGCCCAGCGCCGCGCCCAGCGAGACGCCCTTCGCGGTCCCCGAGAAGGGGATGCCCTCGATGATGAACGCTGCGTTGAGCGTCACCTTGTTCACCGCCGCGGTGGCGCCCAGCGACGCGTAGTGCAACCCGAGGCGCAGCCGGGCGATGCCCTCCCACGACGACGCGCCCGGCGCGAGGGGCGCAGGCGGAATGTCCAGGTAGCCCGCGAGCACGTCCACCTGCGCGTAGAACATGAGGCCGGCCTTGGTCCACCCGTTGCGATCCGGCACGCCGCGGCCCCAGCCTCCTTTCACGGCCAGCCCCCCGGCGTAGCGCGCGCCGCAGAAGGCCGAGCCGAGACACACCGGCCCCGTCAGCCGCCCGTAGCTGGCCTGCACGCCCACCTGCATCAGCCACCCTTCCGCGTTGCCCGGCTCCGTCTGGCTGCGCTCCGGCGCACCGAAACCGCCGAGGAAGGAGAGCTCTCCGCCCAGGTAGACATTCTGCAGCGCGAGGAAGAGGCCGCTCATCGTCCCGGCGATGCGGTTCCACCTGAGCTCGGGCGGAGGTCGCGGTGCGGCGGGCGGCGTGGGCGGCAGCGGACTGTTGGTGTCCACGGCCGGCTCCGGCGCGACGTCGGGAGGCGGCATCGGTGGCGGGCTGGGGGCGACAACCCCCGCGTCAGGTACGGGCGGGCGCGCGAAGGGCGGCAGCGAAAACTCGTCCTGGGCGAACGCGGAGGCCGCCACCAGCATCCCCAATGCTCCCCATCGCAGAAGGTGCACGCGCGCTCCGTGGCCGGCGCTTCCAGACGCGTGAAAGGCCACCGTCTTCACATCGGACCCGCCCAGGTCCTCTTGACGCAAGGACAACCTGCGTTAGCGGCCCGGGCGCTCCGGCGCCGCCTTGACAGCAGACGATCCTGTTTGAGTTTTCGGCCAGACCAACGTCGCCCCATCGGGGCGCACTTCAGGAGAACGACGATGACATTGACCCGCTTCAATCCCCGCTTCAGCCTCTTCCGGGACTTCGATGAGTTCTTCCGCGACTTCGGCGCGCCCGTCTTCGACGACAACCGGCAGGCCGCGCTGGTGCCGCCCGCGGACGTGGTGGAGACGGACAAGGCCGTCGAGCTGCGGCTCGACCTCCCGGGCGTCGACCCGGAGCAGATCGAGGTCAAGCTGGACGGGAACCTGCTGACCATCTCTGCCCAGCGGAAGAACGAGAAGACGGAAGAGGGCAAGGGCTGGATCCGCCAGGAGCGCGCGTGGGGCACCTTCAGCCGCTCCTTCACCCTGCCCAACACGCTGGACGGCACGAAGCCCGAGGCCGCCTACAAGCACGGCGTGCTGACGGTGACGCTGCCCAAGAAGGAAGAGGTGCTGCCGAAGACGTTGAAGGTGAAGGTCGAGGCGTAAGGCGAGGATCAAGGGCGGGCAGCACTTCAGCCAGAGCGGACGCGCGGGGATGACTCGTGCGTCCGCTCTACAGCTTTCGGGCCGCTTCCTCGCTCTCGAGCCAGTCCTTGAGGAAGGCGCGGATGGCCGGGTGCCGGGAGGCCTTGAACTCGTCCGGCGGCGCCGCGCCGAGGATCTTCCCCTCGTGCAACAGCCCCACGCGATCCGCGATGCGGAACGCCGTGGGGAGATCGTGAGTGATGATGAAGGCCGTCGCGCCCAGCGCCTTCTGCGCGGTGACGATGGCCTCGTCGACCGCGTCGGTGGTGAGCGGATCGAGGCCGGCCGTCGGCTCGTCCGCCAGCAGCACGCGCGGCTTCATCACCATCGCGCGCGCGAAGGCCACCCGCTTGCGCATGCCACCCGAGAGCTCGCCAGGCAGCTTCTCCGCGGCGTCCGAGAGGCCCAGAAGGCCCAGCACCTCGGTGACGCGCGCCTTCACTTCGGCCTCGGGGACGTGCCCCAGCTCGCGCAGCGGAAAAGCGACGTTGTCGTAGACGCTCATCGAGTCGAAGAGCGCGCCCGCCTGGAACTGGATGCCCAGCTCCTTGCGCACCTCCATCAACTCCTTCGCGTCGCAGGCGCTCAGCTCGTGCCCGTCGATGATCACCCTGCCGGAGTCCGGCTTGAGCAACCCCTCGAGGTGCTTCATCAGCACCGTCTTTCCGCTGCCGGAGGTGCCCAGCAGCACGAAGGTCTCACCCTCGTGCACGGAGACGGACAGGCCGTCGAGCACCTGGTTGTCCCCGAAGCGCTTGGAGAGGTTCTCCACGACGATGATGGGCGCCTTGCCGCTCACCAGGCGGCTTCTAGCGCGTTCTGGATCGCGAAGCGCCGCGAGGCTATGGCGGCGGCGCATGAGCGAAGCCCCAGCCAATCCCGCGGACCTGTTGCCGCCCAGAGGCGGTGACGCTCCGCTGTCCGAGCTGGGCCGAGACGAGCTGTCCGTCTTCCTCTACCTCGCCTTCACCGACGAGGAGCTCACCGCCATCTTCCGCGAGCTCAAGCTGTCCGTGCCCGGCTACCGGCTGGAGAAGCTGTCGGGCGTGCAGAAGGCCGACACCCTGGCCGACGAGATCCGCGCCCGGCCTGACGCGCGCGCGCCGGTGATCGCCTGGCTGACGAAGATCTACGAGTTCCCGGCGCTGGACATCGTGTCGCTGTCCGCCCCGGTCGCCGAGGAGATCGGCCTGCTCGCGGTGGAAGAAGACGCCACGGTGCGCATGCTGTGGCGCCTGGTGGCGGATCCACAGCCGGATGTGCGGAAGACGGCGACGCCCGTTCTCCAGTCTCTGGCGCGCACGTATTACGGGACGGGCCCCGTGCAGAAAGGCCCGGCCGCGGTAGATGCGTCCGCACGGCTCGCGCCGCCGCCCCCTCCCGAGCCGCCGAGAGACGAGTCGGCCGAGCTGAAGGCTGCGAAGAAGGAGGCGCGCGAGGCGCTGCAGGCGATGGAGAAGGCCCAGGCCAAGGCCGAGTCGCTCGCCCAGCAACTCAAGGACGTGCGCGCCGAGTTGGCTGAGGTGTCCCGCGAGTTGAACCAGTCGAAGCGCGAGGCGTCGAAGGCGGACACCGCGCTCGAGAAGACGAGGGAGCAGCTCGAGAAGGCGAAAGGCAAGGTGACCCGCGCGGAGCTCGAGCGGACGAAGAAAGAGCTGGAGAAGGCCAACGAGTCCGTGGCCGCGCTGTCTGCCCGCGAGGCGCGCTGGGCGGCCGAGAAGCAGGCGCTGCTGGCGGAGCTCGAGACGCTCAAGCGCGCCGAGGCGCCCCCGCAGGCCCCGGCGCCAGCGGCGAACGAAGAAGCGGCGCTGGAGGAGCTGCCTTCCACCTGGCTCAAGCCGAACTTCACCCAGGAATTCTATGACTCGTTGGACGGGTGGGACGCGCGGCTGCAGAGGGCGGCGTTCAAGCAGGCGTACCTCTTGTCCGAGAACCACCGGCACCCGTCGTTACGCGCCATCCCGCTGGAGGGGCTGCCCGGGTACTTCCGCGTGCGCGTCGCGACGGACGTACGGCTGATCTACCGGCGCACCGAAGGCACCAGCGTGGAGATCCTCTCGCTCATCGACCGCGAGGACCTCGATCGCTACGTGCGGCAGGCGAAGACGCGCTGACTTCCACTCCGAGGCTCGCGGGAAAGAGGGGGGCGCGCGGCTGCGTCTCGGCGCGACCAGCTTGCGAGGTCGGCCCCTTCGTCGACGGTCGACCCCGGCGCCGAGGTTCTCCTCCTCCCACTCTGCTGATGGAGGAACGGCTGTCACACGCGGAAGAGGACGCCACGCGTGGGGAGCCCGGTGGCCGCCTGGACCGCGCGCACGTACGCCGCCGCCTGCGCCTCGTAGGCCTGCCGGTGGGCGTCGAGATCCTCGTCCGTCTTGAACTCCACGACGGTCCAGCCGTGCGCGTCCCGCCAGGCGAGGTCGATGCTGCCTTCCACGAAGTCCCCCGGCGCCAGGACATCGACGATGCCACGCTCGCGCCGCACCTGCTGGGCGCTCCGGGCCGCCTGCATCAGCGGGTGGGCGAGCGCTGCCAGCACCGCCTCCACCGCCGCGGACTGCTCCGCCGCGCTCGACAACAGCGCCCGCCCCTGCGCTGCCACGGCGTTCGTCACCAACGCCCGCGACGCGTCCAGCGGCACCACGGCCAGCACCGCGTGCACCAGCTCGCCGAAGCGGCGCCCTTTCGGCCGGCCCTCCCGCGGTACGCCCGAGTCTTCAAGGGCGATGAGGCCCGGCGGCGGCGGCTCCTCGAGCTCTCGCGCCACGCGTACGCGCTCGGAGGGACGCCCCCCCTCCTGCAGCGCCCTCGCGTGGGTGAGTCGCCAGTCTTCCCAGGCGCGGCGACCCTCTTCGCTGGCGCTTCCTGCCTCCTCCAGCGCGTCCGAGTTCTGCAGTCCGCCCGTCGCCTCGAGATCGAGCTCGAGCGGCTTCGGCCCCCACCACACCACGCGGTTCTTCCCCGTCTCAGTGCGGTGCAGGCCGGGCAGCGGAACGTGCGGCGGCACCGCGCCCTCACGGTCCACGAGGACATCGTGGCCCAGCTCCGGGCAGCCGGGCGCCGGCTTCGGATCATGTGCGCTCCCCTCGGGCGGGTACACCGACGGGTACAGCACCTCGGTCCAGGTGTCGGGCCAGCGCTTGTCTCCCACCGCGGGGATCACCAGCAGATCCTTCGCGCGCGTGGTGGCCACGTAGGTGATGCGCACCGACTCCTCGTGATCTCTGGCGCGCACCTCGTCCTCGTGCTCGCGCAGCTCGACGGGCAGGCACCCGGCCAGGGCGTGGACCCACAGCCCACGCTCGGGATCGACCCAGTGCGAGGGCTCCATGCGGTTCGCGTTGGCGGTCGGCTCGGCGAGGATCACCACGGGGAACTCGAGCCCCTTGGCGGCGTGCACCGTCATCATGCGCACGCCCTCGGTGCCCTCCTCGACGATCGGCGCCTCCGGGGACTCGCCTTCGTCCGCTTCGTCCTGCAGCGCCTCCACCACGTCACGGAAGCTGGTCGATCGCCGCTCGAGCCGCCGTGCGACCTCGGCCAGCTGCAGCACGTTGGCGAGCGCCTGGGCGCCGGCGCTCCAGAAGGCGATGCCCGCGTGGGCCCGCGTGGCCTCGAGCAGCGCGTGCAGCGTGGCGGACACGGGCCGGCGATTGCGCGCGACGTGCAGCTCTCGCAGCACGCCCAGGGCCTCGCCCACCGCCGCGGCGTCCTCCGACAGCGTCAGCCCTTCCAGCGGGCGCAGCGGGTGGAAGTGGCCGACCTCGTGCCGGTAGATGAGCAGCTGCTCGTCGGACAGCGCGAAGAAGGGCCCGCGCAGCGCGGCGTACACCGACAGCTCGTCGTCGGGCCGCTCCACCGCCATCAGCGCCGTGCGCAGCGCCATCACCTCTTCGCGCACGTGGAAGCTGCGCCCGCCCACCAGCACGTGCGGCACGCCCCGCGCCTCCAGCGCCTGGGCATACGGCCGGGGAATGTCCACCCCGCCCCAGCGCCGCAACCGCTTGAAGAGGATGCACACGTGCCGCGGCTCCACGGGCACGCGCTGGCCGTCCTCCTCCACCGTCCAGCCGCTCTTGCGAATGAGCCACGCGATGAAGGCGCCCACCGTGTCCGGGAGGCTCGTCTCGACCTGATCCTTCGTCACCCACCCGCGCTCGTTGAAGACGCGCGCCGGCGACAGCGCCACCACCGACGGCTGCTTGTCGTACCCGTCTCGCCAGCGGCCGAGGTGCACGTAGGCAGGGTGGAGGCCGTTGCCCAGCTCCATCACGCGCTCGAAGGCGCCGTTCACCGCCGCCTGAATACCCGGCGTGCTGCGGAAGCTGGTGGACAGGTAGACGACGGTGGCGCCATGCGAGGCGAGGTGCCGCTTCACCCGCTCGTAGAGCAGCACGTCAGCCCGACGGAAGCGGTAGATGGACTGCTTCGGATCTCCGACGACGAAGAGTTTCCCGGGCACCGGCCGGACCTCGAAGGGCTCGTCCACCGACGGATCGTCCGCAGCCAGGAGCATCACCAGCTCGCTCTGAAGGGGGTCGGTGTCCTGAAACTCGTCGACGAAGAGGTGGGTGAAGCGGCGCTGCAGGGACTCGCGCACCGGCCGGCAGTCGCGCACGAGATCGCGCGTCTTGATCAGGAGATCCACGAAGTCCAGCGCGCCCACCCGCGCCTTCTCGGCCTCGTAGGCGGCCACCACCGGCAACAGCTCCGCGTGGAGACAGGCCGCGAGGTGCGCGTCGGCCTTCCGCACGAAGCCCTGCAGCCGCTCATAGAGCTCGGCGCGCTCCGCGGCGACCGTGTCGTTGGTGACGCCCTGGAACCGGACCCCGTACGGCTTCCACGTCCACCGGCGCTGGTTGCCCGCCAGCTCCCTCAGCTGCGCCTCCAGCCCGTCGTAGTCGCGGGGCGAGACAGCCTCGCGGTGGGCGAGATCGTCCGAGAAGCGCCGCACCGCGTCCAGGCAGTCTCCGAGGGGGCTGTCATCCGGGCGGCTGGTCACCTGCCGGGCGCGCTCGGCGAAGGCCCCGAGCCGCGGGAGGAGCGCGTCGATCTCCGCGTCGCGATCGAACGGGTCCTTTCGCCAGGGGGCGGCGAAGTCGCGGTGCTCGACCAGTTGCTGCACGGCCGAGAAGAGGACGCGGCGCGGGGGCTCGTCATCCCGCCCCTTCGGCCGGCGGCGCAGCACGCGGCGGATTCCCTCTGGCGGATCTCGCAGGACGTCCTGCAGTTGCCGGTGGAAGGCGAGCGAGAGGAGCGCCTCGGCGTCGCCCTCGGAGATCACCTCGAAGCGTGGATCGACCTCGGCCTCTACCGGGTACTCGCGCAGGAAGTCGGCGCACAGGCCGTGGATGGTGCCGATGCGGGCGATCTCCAGGGCCTCGAGCGCCTCGGTGAGGCGGCGCCGCTCCTGCGCGTCGGTGACTTTGTCGCGCTCCCGCTCCAGGGCCACTCGCAGCCGCAGCTTCATCTCTCCGGCGGCCTTCTCGGTGAAGGTGACGGCGATGATCTCCGACAGCTTCGCGCGCCCGGTGCGCACCACCGCGACGATCCGCCCGACCAGCACCGTCGTCTTCCCCGTGCCGGCCGCGGCCTCGACGACGAAGGTGCCGTCGAGATCCTCCAGCAGTTGCCGCCGCGTGGCGTAGTCCTCGGGCGTCTTGTCCATCATGGCTGCTTCCTCACCAGCGCCAGGGGCTTCATCTCCTCGCGCGCGAGCTTCTTCTTCACGCGACGCTCTTCGTCGGGGCCGCACACGGGCCGGAAGTCACAGAAGCGGCAGCCGTCCTTCTCGGGCGCCGCGGGCAGAAAGCCTTCTTCCAGCGCGCGCGCGATGGTGCGCACCACCAGCCCCATGCTCTCGCGCGCGAGCGGATCCAGGGGGGTGTCCCGGGCCAGGAAGCCGCCGGCCTGGGTGCAGTAATAGAGGCGCCCGCCTTCCACCTTGAGGTCCGGGAAGAGCTTTTCCAGCACCAACGCGTACAGCACCGGCTGGAGGTGCTTGCCGCCGCCGATGACGTTGCCTTCCTTCGCGCGCGCCTTGCCCGTCTTGTAGTCGGTGGCGCGCAGCGTGCCGCGGGCGCTCTTCTCCACGAGATCGATGGAGCCGCGCAGCTTGAGGCCCTCCATCAGCGTGACGGCCTCGGGGCTGCTGTGCGCGTCCTGCTCCTCACGCGCGCCGAGCCCGAAGGAGAGCTCGAAGCGCCAGGGCTCCCACTCGGCATCGGCGGCGGCGCGGCGCAGCCACTCCCGGAGATCGGCCCGGAGGCTCTCCACCCCGTCCTCCCAGACGCGACGGATGGCTGGCTGGAACTCGTCGTCCGTCTCCTCCGCGACGCGGTTCAGCACGGCATCGAGCCGCCGGTGCGCCTCGTCCAGCGTCTGCGGCGTCAGGCGCAGCCCGTCCCGCTGCATCTGTGAGAGCAGCCGGTACTGGACCTTGTGCGCCATCGAGCCCTTCTCGAGCGGCCCCAGCTCCTCCAGCTCGCCGGGGATCTCCAGCGGCGACAGGCGCAGCACGGCGGAGAGGAAGAACTTGTACGGGCAGGCCGCGAAGTGCTCGAGCGCGGTGGGGGAGAAGGGCCGCGCGCCGATGAGGTGGGGCGCCAGGGCCTCGCGCGCCGCCGCCTTCGGCTTCACCAGCCCATCCGCGAACGTCCACCCCGTCTGCGTCCAGCGGGCGTAGCGCGCGCGCAGGGCCCGCGCGAGGTGGGGGTTGGCGCCGACCAGGTAGCGGGCCCGGCCGCGCGTAGGCGCCTTCGCGTGCAGCACTTGATCGAGCGTGGCGAGATCGAACTCGGTGGCGTCGATGGCCTCCAGCGGCTCGGTGGGCGCCGGCCACGCGAGGCGCACGCGCCCCTGGCTCTCCGCGCGGCGCTGCAGCTCCTCGTACACCGGGAGCCTGCCTTCGACGGCGCGGGCGGCCTCCAGCACGTAGAAGCTGGGGACGCGGGGGCGCGCATGCTCCGCGTCGATGCGCGGCCAGGACAGCACGGCGCGGCTCGATGCGGCGCCCACCGCCAACTGCAGGGCGAGACGCTCGGCGGCCAGCCGCTCGACGTTCGTCTCCAGTGCGGGAGAGAGTGCCCGGCGCACCTCGTCGGCGAGCAACGGATCCTCGCGCAGCTTCTGCGGGAAGATCCGCTCGGCCAGGCCGGGCACGAAGACCAGGTCGAAGGACAGACCGCGGGCGGCCTCCACCGGCGCGACGAAAACCTGCCCGGAGCGCCGCGCCGTCGGGGCCTCCATCATCTCCGTCAGCCTCGGGGTGAGGACGGCCCGCACCTCCCGCAGCGAGACCGGGCCCACCACGCCCATGGGAGAGAGTTCCTGCAGCACGCCCAGCACGCGCCGCGGGTACCTGAGCGCGCGGGTGGCGAGCGCAGTCAGCTTCCCGATCCACTCGCCCCAGGTGGCTTCCTCCGGCAGCGCGGCCAGCTCGTCGAGGAGCGGCAGGGCGAAGGCCTCGAGCGCCATTAGATCAGCGAGCTCACGCTTCGCGCGCTGGGCCTGGGCCTCGGTCGCGGTGGGCGCAGCGGCCTCGGCCTCCTTCCGGTGGCGAAGGCCCTCGAGCCGCTTCCGCCAGCGCTCCGGGCGTCCGATGACCGCGGCGTCGATGATGAGCAGCTCCCAGCGGCGCGGCGCGCGGAGGCGTCCAGCGGTGACGGGCGCGTCGGGATCGAGCGACTCTTCGGCCGCAGGAGGAGGAGGCGGCGTCTTCTCGTCGAGGGGCAGGAGGCTCTCGTCCACCTCGCCACGGACGAAGCGCTCCTCCTCGGGCGCGGCGGCCGGCGGAGCGCCCTGCTCGTCCTTCGGCACCTGCCCCAGCGAGAGGTACTCGGAGAAGGCGCGCGCCGAGAGGTGATCTTCCCGGCACTTGAGCAGCGCCAGCAGCGCCCGCCCCGAGGGATCGGGCCGGGGCACGCCGCGCGCGAACCACGCCGGCACCCGCGCCCGTCGAAAGGCGTCCTCCAACGGCGCGCGGTAGGTCGACGGGGAGCGCAGCAGCACCGCGATCCGATCGAACGGCACGCCCGTGCGCGCCGCGTCGAGGACCCGACGGGCGATCTCCACGCACTCCCGCGCCTCGCCGGGCGCGGAGAACAGCTCGGTGAGCTCCTCCTGGCTCGTCACCGCCGCGCCCGAGAAGAGCCGCGTCTGGAGCGCGCGCAGGGCGCCGGTGGACTTCGCTTCAAGCACCTGGGCGTCGACCTTCAGCGCCGCGGCCAGGCGCGCGACGGACGCGAGATCAGCGTCGGGCACGGCGGCCACCAGCTTCGCGGCGCGCGCGGCGAGGGCGGCGAGGAACTCGGCTTCCACGCCCGGGCCGACGCGCACGTCGAGGAGCGCCAGCGCGGGCAACGACAGCCGGTCGGCGAGGCGCAGCGCGCGCCGGAAGATCTCCGCGCGATCGACGAGCCTTCCTTCCTTCAGCGCGGCCTCGAAGGCGCGCGCGGCGACGGCGAGGCCGGGCTCGAGGCGTGAGGCGTCGACCCCCGCGAGGCGCACGTCGCTCACCGTCTGTCCGAGGGCCCGCGCCAGCCCGGGGCGCTCGGCGACAGGCTCGAAGCGGTGCAGCTGTCCCTGCTCGTGCAACTGCCAGGTGACGCGCGCCCACAAGGCCTCGAGGGAGAGCGGCGTGGCCAGGGTGAGGCCCTCTTCCAGCAGCGAGGGCCGGGCCAGCTCCGCGGCGAAGCGGAAGAGCGTCGAGCGCTGCCAGCCGAACATGGGCCGGCCGAGCGAGCGCACCAACTCTGCCGCGGCTTCCCACGTCGGCCCGAGGACGACGACGTCGCCGTCAGCGGGCTGGGCCTCGAGGAAGGCGCGCAGGTGGGCGAGGCGCTCGACGCTGCGACGGGATGTGACGAGCTCGCGCATGGGTGAGCGCCCTGAGGAAGGGGGGCCGAAACGTACAGCGGTGGACCCTCACCGTGCGGATATTCAGTCGGCGGTATGACAGACCAGGTCAGAGGCGCCGGCTCGGGCGCGATGCCGTCTGCGCGTCTTCATGAGAAACGTCTGGTTGGCAGGCTGCGAAGAGGTCGCGAACCAGCGGCCAGACGTCGTGGCGTCGCGGGCTGACGTCGGCTGGACGCGTCGGGCACGCCCTCGAGGCCCAGCGACGCTGCCTGGTGCCCGAGCGAGCCGGTGGGCCCGACGACGGCTCTCTCCCCAGCTTTGGAGGTGCTTCACCTCGCTCGCAGTCCTGGGTGGATCGAGCGTGGAACCTACAGTGGAGGCGCCGGGAATCGAACCCGGGTCCGGAAGCCTTCTTCCCCTGATCCCTACGTGCGTAGTCCGCAGCTTGATTTGAGCCCCGATGCCACCTGCGGACAGAAAGCACCGAGGCCGATCCCGGGCTTGATCTCGTCTCCCCGCTCCGGGCGCTCAGGAAGACCAGCCTGCAGAATGGCGGTTGACCCTCACCTCACAGGCGGGAGGTCAGGCAACCGTGCGTGAACCGCTTTCAGGCGGCCAGCGCAAGCTCAACGTTGTCGTTGGCTTTTGTAGCTTGCCCACTTGGATTTACGAGTGTGGTGGACCCACTCGGCACGCGACCAGGAGCGTCTTTGCCCCCGTCGAAACCGTGTCGCCCCCAATTGTCAAAGAACAGCCGTACCGCACTGTAGCCGCTCCGTCGCCGATGTCATCCCAACCCTGACAACCCAGGGGTTTTCCTGCCCGAATGGGGCGCTGGCCCGTACACTCCGGCCCCTATGCGACGTGTGCTGTGGCTGTCCCTGCTGCTGGCCTCCTCGGCGCTGGCGGCCCCGAAAAAGGCGAAGCCGAAAGACGCCCCGCTCATCCCCTTCCCCGTCCAGGCCACCGTCCTCAAGAACGGCCTCACCGTGCTGCGGGTCAAGTTCGCCTCGCCCGGCCTCGTGGCCTGGTACACCGCGGTGCGCGTCGGCAGCCGCAACGAAGTCGAAGCGGGCCACACCGGCTTCGCCCACTTCTTCGAACACATGATGTTCCGGGGGACGAAGCGCTTCCCGGAAGGCTCGCGCAACCAGCTCCTCGGCAGGCTGGGCTTCGTGGAGAACGCGTACACCAGCGACGACGTCACCGTGTACCAGGTCAACGGGCCCGCCTCCGCCATCGAGACCCTCGCGGACGTCGAGGCCGATCGCTTCATGTACCTGGACTACTCCGAGCCCGCCTTTCAGACGGAAGCGAAGGCCGTGCTGGGCGAGTACCACAAGAACGCCGCCAACCCGGCCCTCAAGATGGAAGAGGCCGTCCTCGGCGCCGCCTTCACCCAGCACACCTACCGCCACACCACGCTCGGCTTCTACGAGGACATCCAGGCGATGCCCACGCGGTACGAATACTCGAAGGCCTTCTTCCAGCGCTGGTACACGCCCGACAACTGCGTCCTCATCATCGTCGGCGACTTCGACGACGCGAAGGTGATGGCGCTGGTGGAAAAGCACTACGGCCCGTGGCAGGGCAAGGCCGCCTCCACCACGCCCACGCCAGAGCCCGCGCAGACGGCCGCCCGCACCGCGTCCCTCACCTGGACCACGCCCACGCTGCCGCGCCTCGGCCTCTACTGGCACACCCCCGCCGCTTCCCCGAAGACGTCCGACGGCGCCATCGCGCGCGTGCTGGGCAGCTACCTCGCCGGCCCCACCTCGCCCCTCTACAAGTCGCTGGTGCTCGAGCAGCAGCTCGTCGAGCGCCTCGGGGAGTCCGCTGATCTCCACCGAGACCCGCACCTCTTCGGCGTGGAGGCGAAGCTGAAGGCGGAAGCCCACCGCGCCGCCGTGGAGAAGGCCATCACCGACGCCGTCGAGCTCGTCGCGAAGGGGACCGTCGACGCGAAGCGCCTCGCGGACATCAAGGACCACCTGCGCTTCAGCCTGCTGATGGAGCTCGAGACACCCGCCCAGGTCGCCGACGCGCTCGCGTGGAACGTGGGCATCCTCGGCGCCCCCGACGCGCTGGAGATCCTCGCCCGGCAGACCCAGGCCGTCACCGCGAAGGACCTCACCGCCTTCGCGAAGAAGCACCTCACCGAGAAGAACCGCACCACCCTCGTCTTCACCGTCGACGTGAAGGGCGGTGGCAAGTGAGCCGCCTCGCCCTCGTCCTCGCCGCCCTCTTCGCCGCGGCCTGCGCCACCACGCCCGCCGAGAAGCCGCTGCCCAGGGACGCCGCCCACATCACCGGAGACACGTTGGCTGAGCTGGTCGCCAGGCCGCCGCCGCCACCCGTGCCCGTGCCCTACGTGCCGCTCCCGAAGGTGGAGCCGATGGCGCTCGTCCTCGTCCCCGTGCCCGACAAGCCGATCGTCAGCGTTCGCCTCGTGTTCCGCACCGGCTCCGTCGACGATCCGCCGGGCAAGGAAGGCCTCACCGCGCTCACCACCCGGGTCCTGGTGGAGGGCGGCACCACGTCCCTGTCCTCTTCCGAGCTGCTCGACGCGCTCTACCCGATGGCCGCCGAGCTGTCGGGCGACACCGACAAGGAGTTCACCACCCTCGCCGGCCGCGTCCACGTCGAGCGCCTGCCCCGCTTCCTCGAGATCCTCTCCGAGGTGCTGCTCGAGCCCCGCTTCGAGCCGAAGGAGTTCTCCCGCCTCCACGCCGAGCAGCTCTCCCTCATCCGCACCCGGCTGCGCGGGGAGAACGACGAGGAGCTGGGCAAGGCCGGCCTCGACGCGCTCCTGTACCCGAAGCACCCCTACGGGCACTTCACCGGAGGCACGGAGAAGGGCCTCGAGGCCATCACCCTCGACGACGTGAAGGCACACTGGAAGAACGTCTTCACCCAGGACCGGCTGATCATCGGGCTGGCCGGCGGCGTCGATGACGCGCTCGCGCAGCAGGTGAAGCAGGCGCTCTCTGCGCTCCCGCCGACGGGCGTGGCGCGCCAGCCGCTCCCGTCCGCTCCCGGCATCCGGGGAGCAGCGCTGATCATCCAGCGCGACACCCTGTCCACCGCGGGCAGCTTCGGCTTCAGCACCACCATGCGCCGCGACAACTCGGCCTTCTTCGCGCTGATGATGACGCTGTCGTACTTCGGCGAGCACCGGCAGGAGCACGGCGTCCTCTTCCAGGAGGTGCGCGACAAGCGCGGCCTCAACTACGGCACGTATGCCTACGCGCAGCACTTCCGCCAGGACGGGTGGTCCTCCATTCCGCTGACCAACATCGCCCGCAGCGAGCAGGACGTGTCCATCTGGCTGCGGCCCGTCGAGGCAAAGCACGGCCTGTTCGCCACCCGCGCCGTCCTCCACTTCCTCGACCAGCTGCGGAACTCGCCCATCCCTCCCGAGCGCTTCGAGACCGCGCGCGGCTTCCTCATCGGCGCGACGCGGCAGTGGGTGCAGACCGATCAACGCCGCCTCGGCTGGGCCATCGACGACGTCATCTACGGCACCCAGGACTTCCTCGGCCGCCTGCGCCAGGCGCTCGAGGCGATGACGCCCGAGCAGGTGCAGGCCACCGCGAGGCGAGAGCTCGACCCCGACCTGCTCAACTTCGTCTTCGTCACGAAGGACGCCGAAGGCCTCAGGGCCGCGCTCGTCAGTCAGGCCCCGACGCCCATCACCTACTCGACGAGCAAGCCCGCCGAGCTGCTCGCCACCGACAAGCAGATCGCCAGCACGCCCATCCCCGTGCACCCCGGGCTCCTTCGCGTCGTCCCCGCCTCCGAGTTCATGCGGGAGTAGCAGCATGTAGCAGTGGAAATTTTCGCCGCCTCACCCTGACGGGGTAGAACCTCAAGTCGCGTGCGCCGCTCTGCGATCATCCTCGCCCTGTGCCTCGCGTCAGCCACCGCCTGGGGGCAAGACGCCGCGGATCCGTTCGCGCGCGGCATCGATCTCGTGCCCAACAAGGTCACGCCGACGATGAACAGCGGCATCACGCTGGACGGCGCCGAGACGCTCTACCGCGGCTCCTGGGCGGTTCAGGCGATCCTCGATCTCAACTGGTCCATCCTCGCGCTCAAGTCGGGCGACGCGTACCTCGGGCAGCTCGTCCCCTTCCGGATGAACCTGAACCTGATGGCGGCGTTCCAGCTGCACAACCGCATCGAGGTGGGCGCCGATCTCCCCATCACCCTGTACCAGGCCACCAACTTCAAGCTGATGGAGGAGCAGGGCTTTCCCCAGGAAGAGCCCAGGCCCGCGGGCCTCGGAGCGCTGCGTGTCTTCGGCCGGGTACAGATCCTCCGGCAGAGCGAGATCCCCATCGTGGGCCTCGCCGGCATCCTCGAGGTCCGCGCGCCGACCGGCGACACCTTCAGCTTCCTGTCCGATCGCGGCTTCGTCTTCGCCCCGCGCATCGCGGTGGAGCGCAAGTTCGGCCCCGTGCGCGTGCTGGCCAACATCGGCTGGCGGCTGCGCACCGCCCCCGGCCGCTATCTCAACCTCTACGTGGGCCAGGAGTTCACCCTGGGCGGCGGCGCGATCGTCTCGCTCCCCGACTGGAAGGCCCTCAGGCAGACCGAGCTCATCGGCGAGCTGGTGGCCGCGACGCCCGCCGAGGCGCCCTTCACCACCAGCCAGGCCGAGTCGCTCAAGAGCCCCTTCGAGCTGCTCATCGGCGCGCGCACCATGGTGGCCGAGCGCTGGGGCGTCACGCTGGACTTCGGCAAGGGCCTGGGCACCGCCGGCTACGGCCGCGAGGCCTTCCGCGTCATCCTCGGGGCGCGTTACCAGGTCACCACCGAGCCCGATCTCGACGGCGACGGCATTCCCGATCGCATCGACCAGTGCCTCGACGTCCCCGAGGACAAGGACGGCTTCGAGGATCAAGACGGCTGCCCGGAGCCAGGCCCGGACATCGACACCGACGGCGACACCGTGCCTGACAGCGCCGACGGCTGCCCCACCGAGCCCGGCCCGCCGCAGCTCGATGGCTGCCCCGACCGCGACAACGATCAGATCCCCGACAACGTCGACAAGTGCCCTGACGAGCCCGGCCCCGCTGATCTCCAGGGCTGCCCGCCGCCCGAGGAAGAGGAAGAGGTCGTCCTCGAGTCCGAGCGGATCCGCATCAACAACCAGATCCTCTTCGAGTTCGGCTCCGATCGCATCGACCCGCGCTCCTTCAAGCTGCTCGACGAGGTCGCCGCGGTGCTCGAGAAGAACAAGGACGTCGGGCCGGTGATCATCGAGGGCCACACCGACAACGTCGGCACGCGCCCGTACAACCTCGACCTCTCCAAGCGCCGCGCGAAGGCCGTGGAGAACTACCTGATCAGCAAGGGCATCGCGGCGAAGCGGCTGCGCAGCGACGGCTTCGGCTTCGACCGACCGGTGGCGCCGAACGACACGCCGCTCAACCGCGCGAAGAACCGCCGCACCGAGTTCAAGCTCATCGACGAGAAGAAGGAAGAGGAAGAGAAGAAGGGCCAGCCGCCCGCGGGCGAGGCCCC
>JBFMHF010000034.1:0-52842 GCA_040752975.1 Myxococcota bacterium | reverse complement strand
CCCGCGGCCTCGGCGCAGCACCGGGGACCAGCGGGCTGCCGGCGCCGATGGGCTCCGGCCTCGGAGGACAGGGCGTCGTCGGCGGCATCGCCTCGGGACCTGCCGGTGCGCCCGCCAACGGGACCAACGGGGCCCCCGGCTCTTTGGGCATGGACGGCGCGGGCGCTTCCACCGTGGGCTCCTTCGGGCTGAACGGCTTCGTCCCGGCGCATGGCGCCGCGGGCACGGCGGGGACTCCCGGCCGGGGAGGCGGAGGAGGCGGTGGTGGCGGCGGCGCGCAGGTGCAGGGCCTCGGCGTGACGTGCGAGGCGTACGGCAGCGGAGGCGGGGGCGGAGGAGGCGGCGGCTGCGGCGGCCTCGGCGGCGGCGGCGGGCAGGGCGGCGGCGCGTCCATCGGCCTGTTCCTCTTCAACGCGCAGGTGAGCGCGCAGTCCGTCGTCGTCACGGCGGGCAACGGCGGGCGGGGCGGCGCAGGAGGGCAGGGTGGCGCCGGCGGCGGAGGCGGGGCGTCGGGCCCGTCGCGCTACGACAATGATCAAGGCAACGCCAGCGTGGGCGGCCACGGAGGCGCGGGCGGCGCCGGCGGGCGCGGCGGCCACGGAGGCGGCGGCGCGGGCGGCTCCGTGTACGGGCTGGTGAAGAACTCCGCGTCGACGTGGAACCCGATCAGCGGCACGTCCTTCATGATCGGCACGCCGGGGGCCGCGGGCGCTTCGGCAGGCAACCCCGGGGTGGCGGGCGCCTCCGGGATCCAGCTCACCTTCTGACCGCGGAACGTCAGGCGGGGCGCGCGACGCTCGCGCGGAGGCGAAAGCGCCGTGCCCCGCGTGCGGGAGGCACAGCTTCGGCTCCCCGAGGGGGGAGTGAACAAGTCCAGGCGCGCCTGCAGCCGCGCTGCGACGGACGCGAAGGTGAGGGCGTCACTCGCCGCACGGGGCGAGACTGCCGGGGCGATGCTCCGCGCTCCCTGCGCCCTTGCTCGTTGGGAGACGCTGCCTTCGGGAAGGCGCTGCGCCGAAAGCACCTCAACGCCGCTTCTTGCGCGTCGCCCTCTTCACCGACGGCTTCCGGAGGGTCTTCTTCTCCGCGGCCTTGCGCTCCTTCGCCCGCTTCTTCTCGAGCGCGCGCTTCCACGGCGGCGTGGGGGTCGGCGCGCGGAAGACGACCTCCCTCCGTGCGGCGGTGGACGTGGTGGGCGGCGCCGGCGTCGCGGCGGGCGCGGCCATCGCGAGCTGGTACGCCTTCGTCACCCACTCACCGAAGAGCTCCGCGTCGTCATGCAGCGACTCGCCCATCACCACCCAGTGCGACATCGGGTTCTTCGCCGCGGGCATCGGCTTCCACGGCAGCGCGCCCGCCATCGCGAGCGCGGCCTCGTACGTCCGGCGATCCGGCAGCTTCAGCACCACGCGGCCGTCCCACACCAGGCCGAAGATGTTCCCTCGCGCGAAGAAGCTGTCGCAGCCGAACATCGGCCGGCGCGTGATGAGCTCCAGCGGCTGAAGCGCGGTGACGAAGAGCTCCTCGAGGTGGCGATCCATCGTGCTCATGGGCGCGACCTTGCCACACCGCGGGGCGGCCGCAGCGACGTCGGAGGTGCGAGATCGCGCGAGCGCCAGATCGAGAATGTGACGCGGCTCACCCCACAGATCGCCTCGGCCGTCCGTTGGGCAGGAGGCACGGTGCGCGCCGGATGGCGGCGGGGACGTCGGAGAGGCCCGCGCGCTCGCCGAGGCGCAGCAGCGTGGGCGCGTGCACGCCGCGAGAGCTGGCCGTCACGCCAGGCGCGCGGACGGACCGGGCTCGCGATGCTGCAGCGGGAGAAGCGCCGCGCTCCGCGTCACTGCCCCGGCTTCGGCAGTCCCAGCGTCTTCTGCAGCGTCGCGGCGGCCAGGCGCACCTCCTCGCTCTGGTGAATCCGGGCCGGCCTCGAGCCGCGGGCCGCGCGCACGTCGTCGAGCAGCGCCAGGCCCTCCGCGCGGCTGGCTGACAGCGCGCGCACCTCCACGTCCATCGCGCGCAGCGAGAGCGCGGTGAGGAGCAGCGGATCCCTCACCGTCTCCAGGCGCACCCGCGCGCTGCCGAGGGCCGTGCGTGCCGCGTCGGGCCGGCCGTCCTGGGACTCCAGGGTGGCGAGGTAGGTGAGGAAGAGGCCTTCGTGGCGCAAGTCGCCCACGTCCGAGAGCACCGAGAGCGCCTGCTGCAGCTTGTCGCGCGCCGCGTCTCGGCGGCCGCGGAGGGCCAGCACGTGGGACAGCTTCCCGAGGAAGTAGCCTTCGAGGCGCACTTCGGAGATGCGCCGACAGCGCTCCACCGCGTCGCTCAGGTAGGCGAGCGCGAGATCGAGCTGGCCGGAGTCGAGGTACAGGCTGCCCATCGAGCCCAGCACCCGCGCCTCGTTCAAGCGATCGCCGCGCGCCCGCGCGAGGGGGAGCGCCTCGTCACAGCACTCGATGGCCTGGGCCAGCTCGTCGCGTGCGACCCGCACGATGCCCAGAAAAGCGAGGGCCTGAATGAGCGTCGGCTCGTCACCGCTCTTCCGCGCCAGCCCCAGCGCCTCCAGCAGGCCTTCCAGCGCGGGCTCGAGCGCGCCGGAGACGAAGCGGGCCACCGCGAGATCGCACGCCACCCGCCCCAGCAGCACCTCGTCGGACGTGCGGCGCGCCAGCGTGAGCGCCTGCTCGAGATCGGCCACCGCGTGCGCCAGCCGCCCGCGAACCCGCCAGGCGTTGCCACGCTGCTGGTAGCCGCGGGCGAGGGGGGCCGGATCCAACGACGTGGCTTCACCCAGCCGCAGCGCCTCGTCGAGGAGCGCCAGGTGGGACGCGTAGGGCCCGCGCCGCAGCATCACCGGCTCCAGGACGCGCAGCGCCTCCAGCGCCGTCGACGCGCTGGCCTTCGTCGGCGGCAGCGTGCCCAGCGCGCGCTCGAAGATCTCCACCAGGTTCTCGTGCTCGACGAAGAGGCGCTGCATCGCCTCGTCGCTCGCTGTCGACGAAAGCGCCTCCACCCAGCCGCGCCCCAGCGTCAGGTAGTGGGCAGCGTGGCGCGCGCGGGCCAGGGGCACGGCCTGCAGCCCTTCCAGCTTCTCGGCGGCGAACTCGGCGATGCTGTCGAGCATCCTGAGGCGCAGCTCGCGGGGCGACTCGGGCGCGGCGAAGTGCTGGAGCAGCGACTTGCGGTGCAGGGCCTCGAGCGCGGCGAAGGGCTGCGGCGCGCCGGGCACCCCGGAGAGCTCCAGCACCGCCTCGGCCGACTCCGGCGTGAAGCCGCCGCGGAACACGGAGAGCTGCGCGAAGGCGAGCTGCTCCGCCGGCGTCAGGAGCTGCCAGGACCAGTCGATGGCGTTCCACAGCGTGGCGTGGCGGCCCTTCGTCGTGTCCCGGCCGCCCAGCACCTCGAAGCGCTCGGAGAGGCGCTCCAGGAGTTGCTGCGGCGTCATCTGCGGCAGGCGCGCGGCCGCGAGCTGGATGGCGAGGGTGTGGCCCTCGAGGCGGCGGCAGATCTCCACGATGGTGGCGAGCTCGGCCGGCGGCACGGGGCGCGTGAGGCCCGCGGCTTCCGCGCGCGCCAGGAAGAGCTGCACCGCCTCCGAGTCGGCGCTGCCCACTTTGAGCGGCGAGAGCGGGTGGACGAGCTCACCGGGGACGCGCAGCGACTCGCGGCTGGTGACGACGAAGCGCACCTCGGGGGCGAGCGTGAGCCAGCGCCCCACCGTCTGCGTCGCGAAGGGCGCCACCTGCTCGAAGTTGTCCAGCACCACCAGCGCGCGGCCCAGGCTCTTCAGCGTACGCCCGGCGTGCGTCACCGTGGCGTCGTTGGAGGCGTCGACGGGCACCACCACGTCCAGCGCGCGGCCCACCGCCTTGCACACCTCGTCGATGCTGCGGGCCTGCGAGAGATCGACGAACCACGCGCCGCCTGCGCCCGTCCAGGCCTCGCGCTGCCGCCACGCCAGCTCTTGCGCCAGCCGCGTCTTCCCCATGCCGCCGAAGCCGACGACGGTGACGAGGTGCGCGCCCTCGGAGAGGTGCGCCGCGAGCGACTCGAGATCCGCCTCACGCCCGATGAAGGGGCCCGCGGGTGGAACGAGGTTGGTGCGCTTCCTGTCGGGGCCGGCGGCGAAGAAGTTCGACAGCGCAGCCAGGAAGTCCTCTTCTTCGGGGAGGGCCGGCCGGCGGCGCTCGGGGCGCGTGGGGGCGTCTTTCTTCGGGGCCACGTGGTCCTTCGTCGGCTCGTCCGTGCGCTTGACGGCCTGAACGCCGGGCCGGTGGGGCGTCTCCTCGGGGAAGAGCGCGCGCATCGCGGCGCCCACCCGGCGGGGAGAGTGGGGCAGAGCCTGTTGATCGAGCCAGGCCTCCAACGCGTCCGCGGCCTGCGCGCAGTCGGGAAAGCGCGCGTCGCGATCGTGCGCGAGCATCTTCAGCACCACCGCCTCCACTGCCTCCGGCGTCGGGCGCACCTTCGAGGGCGGAGGGACGCGGTGCTCGAGGATGGCGCGCAGCACCTCGGCGTCGGACGGCTTCTGGAAGAGACGTTCCAGGGTGAGCAGCTCCCACGCGACGATGCCCAGCGCGTATTGATCGCTGCGTCCGTCCAGCTCGATGCCCTCCAACTGCTCGGGCGAGAGGTACGACAGCTTGCCCTTCACCACGCCCGTGTCCGTCTTCGTGGACCGATGCGCCGCGTGCGCGATGCCGAAGTCCAGCACCTTGGTGAGGCCGTCCCAGGTGACGAAGAGGTTCTGCGGGGAGATGTCCCGGTGGACGATGTGGAGCCGCTTGCCCTCGAGGTCGGTCTTCGTGTGCGCTGCGTGGAGGCCGCGCGCGGAGTCGATGATCACCTGCAGGGCCAGTTCGATGGGGAGAGAGGCGCCCGTCTGCCGCGCCTGAGAAATCACCGCGCCCAGGTCCTTCCCCCGCAGGTACTCCATGGTGATGAAGTACGCGCCGTCGTGCAGGCCCGCGTCGTAGATGTTCACCACGTTGGGGTGGCTCAGGTCGGCCGCGGTGCGCGCCTCGTCGAGGAACATGCGCACGAAGTCCGGGTTGTCCGAGTGGTGCGGGAGGATGCGCTTCAAGACCACGAGCTTCTCGAAGCCCTCGATGCCGCGTTGGCGCGCGAGGAAGAGCTCGGCCATGCCGCCGGAGGCCAGTTTCTGCAGCAGGGTGTACCGGCCGGCGAAGGTGGACATCGGGATAGAGGAGTCTGTCACGCACCGAACCTGGGGGCGTAAGAAACGGGACGAACGGCTCCTCAGGAATGGTTGCTCGCTACTCGATCGTCGTTGAATGACTGAAGGTGGACGTCACAACCCAGCCCGAATCGGGTGACGTGCGAGCGTAGTGGGTGTCGATGAAGAAGCCTCCGTCGAGGCGCCGCTCGAAGCGCTCGTCAAAAAAGCCCTTCTTCCCGAGTTCCGAATCCGACTCCTGCCACCAACTCCCATTCGGCTCATGCGCTTCGATCTTGTCTGGAAGTCCGTCGCCGTTGAAGTCGGTGAAGTACACGCAACCGTCCTGCCATGTGGTGATCATGACGGCCCCGGTCCCAGCAGCGATACGCGTCTTCCCGTTGGTGTCTGCCTTGGGCCACCCTTGCAACGGAGTCTCTTCGGTGGGAGGTGGCGACGCTCTCCGACACTCCATGGCGAGCAGCATGGCCAGAATCGGCAGCACTCTCCAGGTCGCGACCATTCGCAGCACAGGAGGAACCATACCAGCAGCCGGCCGTGGGGTTTCACGCTTCACTCCGCCATCACCACCAGGATCTGCCCGGCCGTCACCTGGTCGCCTTCGCGAACCAGCACCTGCTGCACCACCCCGTCCTCCGGCGCGGTGGTGGCCTGCTCCATCTTCATCGCCTCCAGCACCAGCAGCACCTGCCCGCGCTTGACCGCCTCGCCGTCCTTCACGTGCACCTTCACCACCTTCCCCGGCATGGGCGCCATGAAGCCGCCCTTCACCGCCTCGTCCACCGGGGGAGGGAAGCGCGGCTTCTCGGCCAACACCACCGGTCCCAGCTCGGTGTGGACCCACAACTTCCCGTCGGCCTCGACGACGCGCGCGCGGGTGCGCAGCCCCTGCGGATCCTGAAGCGTCAGCACCGGCGGCTGCCACGACACCACCCGCCAGACGCCTTCCTGCCCGCCGGCGCGCACCAGGAAGCGTCCGGCTCCCAGCGCCCGGTACTCCACCCGCCCTCCGCCCTCGTACTCCGCGAACTGATCCATCGCCCGGCTGTTGCGCCACCCGCTCGGCACGTGTGGGAGGTGCGGGTCGGCCGCGCGTCGCGCCTCATGCCCCGCCAGCGTCGCCGCCACCTGCGCCAGCACCTCGCGCGCCTCGTCCTTCGGCTCCGCCAGCGCGCCCCCCAGCTTCTCCTCGATGAAGCCGGTGTGGATGCGGCCGGCGAGGTAGTCGGGGTGTCGCAACAGCCGCGTGAGGAACCCGCGGTTGGTGGTGACTCCCTGCACCACGAGCTGCTCCAGCGCTCGCACCATCGCCGCCGTGGACTCCTCGCGCGTCTCGCCCCAGGTGACCAGCTTCGCCACCATCGGGTCGTAGTGCATCGACACCTCACCGCCCGCCTCCAGCCCGCTGTCCACCAGCAGCCGCCCCACGTCCGGCACCTGCCAGTCGTGGATCTTCCCGATGCTGGGCAGGAAGCCGTTGGCTGGATCCTCCGCGTAGAGCCGGCACTGCACCGCGTGGCCCGTCTGGCGAAGCTCGGCTTGCGTGAAGGGCAGCTTCTCGCCGCGGGCGATCCGCACCTGCAGCTCCACCAGGTCCACGCCCACCACCAGCTCCGTCACCCGGTGCTCCACCTGCAGCCGCGTGTTCATCTCCGAGAAGTAGAAGCGCCCGTCTGCGTCGAGGATGAACTCCACCGTGCCGGCGTTGGTGTAGTTGATGGCCTTCGCCACCTCGACCGCGGCCTTCCCCATCGCCGCACGCGACTCCGCCGTCAGGGCGGTGGACGGCGTCTCTTCCACCACCTTCTGGTGGCGCCGCTGAATGCTGCACTCGCGCTCGAAGAGGTGCACCACGTTGCCGTGGTGGTCGCCCAGCAACTGGATCTCCACGTGCCGCGGCCGCTCCAGGTACTTCTCGATGATCAACGTCGGATCGCCGAACGAGCTCTTCGCCTCCCGCTGCCCTGACTCGATGGCCGCGTCGAGCTGCGACGCGTCGCGGACGATCCGCATCCCCTTGCCGCCGCCGCCTGCTGACGGCTTGAAGATGACCGGCAACCCCAGCTCCAGCGCCTTCGCCTTCAGCGTCGCCGCCGATTGATCGCCGCCGTCGAAGCCGGGCACCAGCGGAACGCCGCGGGCGCCCACCAGCGCCTTTGCTTCCCGCTTGAGCCCCATCGCGCGGATCGCCTGCGGCGTCGGCCCGATGAAGGTGAGCCCCGCCTGCCCCACCGCCTCCGCGAAGTCCGGGTTCTCCGCGAGGAAGCCGTACCCCGGGTGCACCGCGTCGGCGCCGGTGAGCTTCGCCGCTCGCAAGATCGCCTCCACCTTCAGGTACGACTCGGCGCTCGGGGCGGGCCCCAGCCGGACGGCGCGATCCGCGAAGCGCACGTGTGGGGAGTCTTCGTCGGCGTCGGAGAAGACCGCGACCGTGGAGAGGCCCATGCGCTTGAGCGTGCGCATGATGCGCAGGGCGATCTCTCCGCGGTTCGCGACCAGGACTCGGTGGATGACAGGCACTGCGAAAGCCCCTCTCCCGGCCCTCTCCCCGAAGGGAGAGGAACCATGTGTCAGTGACGGAACACGCCCCACTCGGTCGAGCCTTCGAACGGCTTCGAGTAGGAGGCGGACAAGGCGATCGCCAGCACCGTGCGCGTGTCGCGGGGGTCGATGATCCCGTCGTCCCACACGCGCGCCGAGGCGAACAGCGCGCTCGACTGCTGGTCGATCTGGTACTCCAGCATCTGCTTGAGGCCGGCCAGCTGCTCCTCGTCGACCGCCTCGCCCCGCTTCGCCGCCGCGTTGCGCTGCACCTGATCCAGCACGCCCGCGAGCTGCTTGCCGCCCATCACCGCGATCCGGTGCATCGGCCAGGTGAAGAGGAAGCGCGGCTCGTAGGCCCGGCCCGCCATCGCGTAGTTCCCCGCGCCGTAGCTCGCGCCCATCATGATGGTGATCGCCGGCACCGTGCTGTTCGACACCGCGTTGATCAGCTTGGCGCCGTTCTTGATGATCCCGCCTTCCTCGTAGCTCTTGCCCACCATGAAGCCGGTGATGTTCTGCAGAAAGACGAGCGGCACGTTGGACTGGTTGCACAGCTGAATGAACTGCGCCCCCTTGTTCGCCGACTCGGAGAAGAGGATGCCGTGGTTGGCGAGGATCCCCACCGGGAAGCCGTGCACGTGCGCCCAGCCCGTCACCAGCGTGTTCCCGTACAGGGGCTTGAACTCGGAGAAGCGCGAGCCGTCGACCAGCCGGGCGATCACCTCGCGGGGATCGTACGGGACGCGGGTGTCCGGCGAGACGATGCCCAGGAGCTCTTCGGGATCGTACTTCGGCGGCTCCACCGGCCGCGGCGTGGCGTGCGCGCCCTTCTTCCAGTCGAGGTGCGCCACCACCTCGCGCGCCAGGCGGATTGCGTCGCGCTCGTCCTCGGCCAGGTAATCCGACACGCCTGACAGCCGGCTGTGCATCTCCGCGCCGCCCAGCGCCTCGTCGTCCACCACCTCGCCCGTCGCCATCTTCACCAGCGGCGGCCCGCCCAGGTACACCGTGGCCTGCTTCTTCACGAAGATGGCGTAGTCGCTCATGCCCGGCACGTACGCCCCGCCCGCCGTCGACGAGCCGAACACCACGCAGATGCTCGGCAGCTTGAGCGCGCTCTTCCGCGTCAAATCCCTGAAGCCCGCGCCCCCCGGCACGAAGATCTTGTCCTGGTTGGGGAGATCCGCCCCGCCCGACTCGGTGAGGGTGATCGACGGCAGGCGGTTCGACATCGCCACCTCGGCCAGTCGCCGCGACTTCACCACCGACAGCTCGCTCATCGAGCCGCCCTTCACCGTCGAGTCGTTGCCCGACACCAGGCACTCCACGCCCGAGACGCGCCCCACCCCGCCGATCACCGCAGCGCCCGTGGTGTGCCCGTCCACCTCGTGCCCGGCCAGCGGGCAGAGCTCCAGGAAGTACGAGTCGCGATCCAGCACCAGCTCGATCCGCTCCCGCGGCAACAGCTTGCCCCGCGCCTTGTGCCGCTCCACGTACTTCGGCCCGCCGCCCGCGCGCGCCTTCGCCAGCGCCGCCTCCACGGGCTCGAGCAGCTTCAGGTTCGCCTCCCGGTTGGCCTCGAAGGCCGGCGACCGCACGTCGAGGTGAGAGGGCAGCTGAGGGTAGGGCTGCTCGTTCACGCGCATGGCGCGCATTGAAGAGGCGCGCCGCGCCCTGTCAATGGAAATTGACTCGCAAGTCAACGCGCTGGGTCGCTTTCTCGATCCACGGCGACCTCCAGTTACAATCGACGGGCCGTGTCGAAGCGCGCCCGCATCCTCCTGGTCGACGACGCGGAGTTCGCGTTCAAGTTCCTGTCCTCGCTCCTCGACGAGCTTCCGGACAAGCACCAGCTGGAATGGCAGGCGAGCTACGAGGCGGGGCTCGAAGCGCTCGCTGGGCCGACGCCCTTCGACGTGTGCCTGCTCGACTACCAGCTCGGCACGCGCAGCGGCCTCGAGTTCCTGCAGGAAGCGATCTCCCGCGGCTGTCGCACGCCCATCGTCCTGCTCACCGGCCAGGGCACGCGGGAGCTCGATCTCGAAGCGCAGCGGCTCGGCGCGGCCGACTACCTGGTGAAGGGCGACTTCGACGCCGTCGGGTTCGATCGCATCATCCGCTACGTCACCGAGCGCGCGCGTACGCTGGAGAAGCTGCGGGAGTCCGAGGAGCGCTACAGCCTGGCGCTCCAGGGCGCCAACGACGGGCTGTGGGACTGGCAGGTGGGCTCGCCGGCGATGCACCTGTCGGCCCGGTGGAAGGCGATGCTGGGCTACGCCGACGACGAGCTGCCCGGAGAGAAGGCGAGCTGGTGGAGCCGCGTGCACCCCGACGATCTCGCCGGCCTCGAGCACGCGCTGGAGCGGCACGTGCTCGGCCAGACGGAGTTCTTCGAGCATGAGCACCGGCTGCTCCACCGCGACGGCGGCTGGCGGCACGTGCTGGCGCGCGGCAAGGCGGTGCGCAATGCGGCGGGTGAGGCCACGCGCATGGCCGGCTCTCTCACCGACGTCACCCAGGCCCGCAGCCGCGATCCGCTCACCGGGCTGCCCAACCGCGTCCTCTTCTTCGATCGCCTCGAACAGGCCTTCCTGCGGAGCCGGCGTGACCCGACGTACCGCTTCGCCGTGCTCTTCGTCGATCTCGATCGCTTCAAGAACATCAACGACAGCCTCGGCCACTCGGCGGGTGATGCGCTGCTGGTCGGCATCGCCCGGCGGCTGGAGCACTGCGTGCGCGCCATCGACACCGTGGCCCGCCTTGGCGGCGACGAGTTCACCGTGCTGCTCGACGACGCGCGCGAGCCGGACGGTGCGCTGCGGGTCGCCTCGCGCATCGTGGAGGAGCTCGGCCGGCCCTTCCCCATCGAGGGCCGGCAGGTCTTCACCGGCGCCAGCATCGGCATCGCGCTGTCGGCCACACACTACGATCGGCCAGAGGACCTGATGCGCGACGCCGACACGGCGATGTACCGCGCCAAGCAGGAAGGCAAGGGGCGCTTCGTCGTCTTCGACCAGACGATGCACGACCGGGCGCTCAAGGTGCTCTCGGTGGAGTCCGGCCTGCGCCGGGCCATCGAGCTACACGAGCTCGAAGTGCACTACCAGCCCGTCTTCACCATGAAGGAGCGCGAGCTGGTCGGGGTGGAGGCGCTGGTGCGCTGGCGCCACCCGGATCGCGGCATGGTCGCGCCGCTCGACTTCGTGCCCATCGCCGAGGACTCGGATCTGATCGCCCTGCTCGACCGCTACGTGCTGAGCGAGGCCACCGCGCAGATGCAGCGCTGGCGCGAGGCGCACCCGGGCAAGGAGCTCTTCGTCGCGGTGAACGCGTCGCGCAAGCAGTTCTCCCGGCCGGGCTTCGCGGAGGACGTGCAGCAGATCCTCGACGCGGCGGGGCTGCTCCCCGCGGCCCTGCACCTCGAGGTGACCGAGACCGTCACCATGGATCCGGCGCCGCTCGTCGGCACGCAATTGTCCCGGGTCGCGGAGACCGGCGTGCAGTTGGTGATCGACGACTTCGGCGTGGGCTACTCGTCGCTCGCGGTGTTGCACCGCTTCCCCTTCACCGGCCTCAAGGTCGATCGCAGCTTCGTGCTGAACCTCGGCCTGTCCGCGCAGGCCACCGAGGTGGTCCGGGCGATCCTCGCCATGGCGAGCGCGCTCGACCTCTGCTGCACGGCCGAGGGCGTGGAGACGCAGGAGCAGTTCGAGCAGCTCGAGTCCTTCGGCTGCAAGCACGTGCAGGGCTTCATGCTGGCCCGGCCGATGCCTGCCGCAGAGGCGACGCGCTTCATCGGCGACGCCCTCTCGGGTCAGCGGCCCCGTTGAGGTTCAGGGGGCCAGGAGCGGCTCAACCAGCGCCTCCGCCCACGCCGCGTACGCCCTCGGCGAGGGGTGCAGCCCGTCCTCGGACACGAGCCCCTCCTTCGCCTGCTGCTGGAAGAGCGGGAAGAGATCGACGTACGTCGCGCCCGCCAGGGCCGCCTCTTCCTTCAGCACGGTGTTGTAACGGTCGATTCGCTCGCGCAGGGTCCTGGGATCTCCGAAGGCGCGCCCCGCCGGGGCCCTCGACCAGTCTGGCTGGGGCAGCACGAAGATCCGCCTGGGCTTGACGCCCGCCTCGCGCACCGCGGCGAAGATCGTCTTCAGGTTGGCGCGGTACTTGTCGGGATCCCGCACGCGGACGAGATCGTTCGCACCGATGGCCAGCGTCACGGTGTCGGGCTTGAAGTGCGACAACGCTGGCAACTCCTCGTCGATGACGTCGGCGGTGGTGTAGCCGCTCACCGCCACGTTCTCGAGCCGCACGTCGACGCCGCGGCGGGCCAGCGCGCGCTTGAGCTGCACAGGAAAGGCGAGGTCAGGGCTGGAGCCGGTGCCAGCGGTGAAGCTGTCACCCAGCGCGAGGTAGCGCAGCGCGCGGGGCGCGCCGCCGTCGGAGCCCGTGGCGAGCGCGAGCAGCAAGACGAGGGTGGGCATGGCGGCAGTGTCCTCCGTCCGCGTGCGCCGTGCACGCGCTGACCCGGCCGCGCACCGCACATCCCCAGACGACGCAGGGGCGCGCTTCGGGACGCAGCCTGGGTAGCACCGGGGCGGCCCCGACGGCGCACGGGGCGACGAGCAGCTGTCCGAAGCGGTTTTCCCCTCCCGCCGTCAGCCGGCCCTTGCTCGCCGCCCCATGGCCGCGGGGGACGGCCGCGCAGGCGCCCTCCGTCGCCGCGCCTGCCGTCGTGGGGAGACTTCAGGGCTGGTAGCCCTCGAGCGGACCTGAAGACAGGTACACGGACTGGATGCCGTCGCGGGTGTCGGTCCACGCGGCGAAGCGGTGGGTGGCGGTGAGGGCCAGGCCGGTGACGTCCGACAGGCGTTTGTTCACGCTGTCCTCGGGGAAGCGCGCGTCGGACACGCGCTCGGGCTCTGCGGCGACGCCGTCCGTGCCGATGAGCGCGCTCCACACCTCCCACTGCCCGGTGCGGTTGTCGAGCCAGGTGACGTGGCAGCGGCCGGCGGCGTCCAGCTGGGCGCGCGGCGCAAGCTGGGTGGTGCCGGTGCCGCCCGGCAGCGCGTGGGGCCGCATGTTGGAGGTGAAGGCCTCGTTGGCGGCCAGCACGAAGACGTCTGAGTCCCGCGACGGCGCGTCGACGAAGGCGAGGCAGCGGCGGCCGGAGCCCAGCGCCGCCAGCGAGGGCTGCGGATCCACCGGCACCTCACGCGTGTAGTACAGCCGTTTCAGGTCGACCCCGCCCATCGACGTCACGGTGCCCTGCGCGTCCTGCTGGTAGCTGTGCACGCCGATCTGCGACTGGTAGCCGCCGTTCATCAGGTCGTACCCGACGCGCTGGTAGGGGGCGAGCAGCTCTCCCGAGTCGAGGCGCGCCGACGGCCCGCGCAGGTCGACGTAGTCGTAGGGCCCCGCGTCGTCCGGCAGCAGCGCGGGCACGGTGAAGTTCACCCCCTGGTCCGTCGAGCGCGCGAAGAGCACCGAGGACACCTGGTTCTCGTACCGCTGCCACACCACGTCCACGCCCTGAGCGTCCACGCTGAGCCACGGCCGGTAGTGCAGCGCGGTGCCGGTGGGGCCGCTGATCGCCCGCGCCTGGGACCAGGTGAGGCCCTGGTCGGTGGAAGTCGACAGCATGATGTCACCGGTGCCGTAGTCGCCCTGGCCGCCGCTGCCCACCTGGTAGTCGTTCCACGCCAGCAGCACCGCGCCGCCGGGCGTCACCACCAGCGTGGGTGTGTACGCGTAGCCTTCGCTGCCGGTGAAGCGCCTGCGCTCGGTGAAGGTGGCGCCGTCGTCGGTGGACACCGCCAGCGCCACGGCGCTCTGCGAAGAGCCCAGGTTCACCGTGTACGCGACGTACAGCGTGCCGTCCGCGCCCACCGCCAGCTGCGGCTCGAAGCAGGCGACGCCCTCGGGGCACACCCGCACGTTGGCGCCCCAGGAGGTGTGGTGCACCGGCGGAGGATCGACGACGCAGCGGCCGGCCTCGAGGTGCGTGCCCTCGGCGCAGGCCACCGCGTCCACCACGCAGGTCCCGGCCTCGAGGTGCGTGCCGGTCGCGCACACCACGGGCACCACGGTGGAAACGCAGGAGTCCGCTTCGAGCCGCGTCCCCGGCGCGCAGTGGATCGGCACCAGGGTGGAGACGCAGCGCGTGCCTTCGAGGCGCGTGCCTTCCCCGCAGGTGATGGGCGGGTCGGACTTCGGGGGGCCGCAGGCGGCCGCGAGCATCAACGACGACACTCCCAGGGCAGTCAGTCGGGTCATGGTGGCGCGGCCCCTGAGCAAGCCGCGCGCCAGTGCGCGGTTTCGCCGTCGCGGCGCGGAGTTGGCCCGGCGCAGGCTCAACACAGCCGGCGGGAAGTCGAGGCGCTGTCCCGCGTCCTGTCAGCAAACTGGCAGCGCGCTGGCGTCACGCGACGGCGTCGAGCCAGGGCTTCACCCACTCGAGGCTCTTCTCCCAGAGCTGCCGGGCGAGCGCGGCGTCGTCCGCCTGGGGGTTGCACGGGCGCTCCCTGCCGTCCTCGTCGTAGTAGCGGCCGGTGTGTGCGGCGACCTCGGGCGCGCAGGCGCAGTGCACGCTGGCCCGCGCCCCCTCTTCGGTGGTCCGCATGAAGCTGCGCATCAGCGGCCTCAGCGGCCACGGCACGCGCCGCCAGATGTCCGACGCGATGACGCCCGGGTGAAGCGAGTACGTGTGTACCTTCGCCGGGTCCCAGCGGCGCGCGAGCTCCTTCGCGAAGAGCACGTTGCACAGCTTCGACACCTGGTACTCGGGCCAGCCGGTGTAATGGCGCGTGGGCTGCGTGAAGGTGGCGAAGTCCACCGGGCGCGCGCCCCAGCGCTCGTGCGCGCGGCTCGCCACCACCACCACCCGCGCGGGCGCTCCGGCCAGAAGGGCCGGCTGGAGCAGCAGGGTGAAGAGGAAGTGCCCCAGGTGGTTGACGCCGAAGGTGCGCTCGAAGCCCTGCTTCGTCACGCCCTTCGCGCGGGCGAGGCCGGCGTTGGCGATGAGGACGTGGAGCGGCTCGTTGCGCGCGAGGAAGGTCCGCGCCGCGGCCTTCACCGAGTCGAGATCTTCGAGGTCGAGCGCGAGGAAGTGGAGATCGTGGTTGCCGGTGGCGGCGGAGATCGCCTCCATGACGGGCTTCGTCTTCTCTTCCGAGCGGCAGGCGAAGAAGACGCGGGCGCCGCGAGCGGCGAGCTCGTGCGCGGTGGCGCGGCCGATGCCCGTGTTGGCGCCGGTGATGAGGATCGTCTTCCCCGACATCGAGGTGGTCATGGCGTGGCCCCGAGGAGCTCGAGCCCGCCGCGCGCCGTCACGCGGCCGGCCGACAGGAGCACGACGCGCTCGCCCAGCTGGCGGGCTTCGGCGCGATCGTGCGTCACCAGCACGGTGGGGAGGCGGGCTTCGGCGATCACCGACTTGAGCTCCCGTGCCAGGCCCTCGCGAAGCGTGTCATCGAGCGAGGAGAAGGGCTCGTCCAGCAGCAACACCTTCGGGCGGGCGGCCATGGCGCGGGCCAGGGCGACGCGCTGGGCTTCGCCTCCGGACAGCGTGGGCGGCTTGCGCGCGGCGACGTGCGCGACGTGGAAGCGCTCCAGCCAGCGGGCCGCGTCCGCCTCGTCGCGCGCGCCGAAGGCCACGTTGTCCAGCGCGCAGAGGTGGGGGAAGAGGGCCAGCGCCTGGAAGAAGAGGGACACGCCGCGCGCCTCGGGAGGGAGCTGCACGCCCGCCGCCGTGTCCGTCCACCGGGTGTCGCCGAGCCGCACCGAGGCGTCCTGTGCGCGCTCCAGACCCGCGATGACGCGCAGCACGGTCGTCTTCCCCGCGCCGGACGGCCCGAAGAGCACCGTGACGCCCGGCGGCACGTCGAAGGCGACGTCGAGGGCCAGCGTGCCCACCCGGTGGCGCGCCGAGACGTGCAGCGTGGGCGCGGCGTCGGTCACGTGGCCTCCAGAGGAGCGCGTCCTCCCGGGCGACAGCGAGGGACGAGGTTTCGGGACAGGTCCCGACTCCCGCCAGCGCTCGCCGCCGACAGGCTCGGGGTGTGGTGGAAAGGGGCAGCCGCGGCGCACAGGGTGTCAGCGGGCATGGGGCCTCCGCGCCAGCATCTGCGCCGCCACCATCAGCGCGAGGGCGAAGCCCGTCATCGTCAGCACCAGCGCGCGCGCGTCGCCGTCGCGCCCTGCCAGCATCGCGTCGTAGATGGCCAGCGCCGCCGTCTGCGTCTCCCCGGGGATGTTGCCGGCCACCATCAGCGTGAGACCGAAGTCGCCCAGCGAGCGCGCGAAGCCGAGCACCAGCCCGGCGACGATGCCTCGCGACGCCAGCGGCAGCGCGACGCGGGTGAAGGCGCGCACCGGCGAAGCGCCCAGCGTCCGCGCGGCGTCGAGGAGCGAAGGGTCGACGGCCTCGAGCGCGGCGCGCGCGCCCTGCAGCACGAAGGGAAACGACGTCACCACCGCGGCCACCACCGCGCCGGACTTGGTGAAGACGAGGGGCGCGCCGAAGACAGCTTCCCATGCCTGGCCCACGGCGCTGTGCCGCCCGAGCGCCACCAGCAGGTAGTAGCCCAACACCGTGGGGGGAAAGACGAGGGGCGTGGTGAACAGCCCGTCGATGAGGCCCTTCAAGGGGACGCGCCGCGTCGACAAAAGTCCCGCCAGCGCCACGCCCGCGACGCCCGAGAAGAGAGTCGCGGTGACCGCCACCTGCAGCGACAACCAGACGGGAGCCATCACTGCCCCAAAGATTCCGTCGACGGGGCCTCGTACCCGAAGGAGGCCAGGAGCGCCTGCGCGCGCGCCGAAGCCAGGACGTCGAGGAAGGCCAGGGCCCGGGCCCGCCGGCTCTCGGGCGCGCACACCACCGCGTGCATCTCCAGGGGCTCATGGAGCCTCGGGTCCACCGGGAGGGCAGGGCGGCCCGCCTGCACCAGGGAGCGCGGCACCAGGCCTGCCTCGGCGTTCCCACTGTCGACGAACTGGAACGCGTGGAGCGCGCTGTCTCCCGGGACGAGGCGCGGCTGCACCGCATCGAGCAGCGCGGCGCGGGTCAACGCCTGCAGCGCGGCGCGGCCGTACGGCGCGGTCTCCGGGTTGGCGATGGCGATCCGACTGAAGCGCGCGTCGGCCAGCTCATTGAGCGACGCGGGGACCGGCCGGCCCGGGGGCGTCACCACGTCGAGCCGGCCGACCGCCCACACCCGCTGCGTCGCGCCGTCGCACGCCCCGGCCTGCGTCACCCGGTCGACGAAGCCGCGATCCGCCGAGACGAAGACGTCGTAGGGCGCACCCTGCTCGAGCTGCTTCGCCAGCAGGCCGGAGGCGCCGAAGGAGTACCGGGTGTCCAGGTGCTCCCGCGCGGACAGCGCCTCGAAGGCCTTCGCCGTGTCGGAAGCCGCCGCGACCCGCACCGAGCCGTCGTCGGACGAGCGGCAGCCAGCCAGGACGACGAGAGCCAGGAGCGAGGCACGGGCCACGCGGATCTCGTAGCGCCAGCCGCCCGCCGATGCCAGCGGCATCACCGGGCGCCCGAGGTCGCGTTGAGGCTCGACAACCGGGGCACCAGCGCTTTGGATGCGCCCGTGCTTCAGCAGACGAAACGACTGGCCATGTGCGCGCTGCTCCTCGTCGCCGGCGTGGCGAGCGCGGCGGGGCTCTTGACCGATCGACCGCCCAGCAGCGTGGGCGGGGGAGCGCCGCCCGCGCCGGCCTTCACCGACGGGCAGGTGCAGTTCGACGGCGCCGCGTGGGACGCGCCGGGGGCCGTGCGCATCCCGGCGGGCGGCTACCTCCAGTGGGATCTCGGGCGCGTCGAGCCCCTCTCTGGCTTCGCGATCCAGGCGGACAACAACGACGAGTACGTCGTGTCCGTCAGCGAGCTGGGCCTGGCCTGGCTCGAGGTGTGGCGCTCGGGCACAGTGCCGACGCCGGGAGTGCAGACGCGCGACGTGATGGGCCTGTCCACCCGCGCCCGCTACATCCGCGTGACGCCGCAAGGGGGCGACGGCAACTACAGCGTCGTCGAGTTCGAGGCCTTCGCCAACGAGGCGCAGCGCGGGCGCAGCCGGCTGCTCAAGCCGAAGTGGTTGCCCGAGCACCCGCTGGACGTCGCGTGGACCTGGGCCGTGGCGATCGCCGCGCTGACGCTGCTCGTGGCCGGCAAGCGCTCGAACCCGGCGGTCGTCGTCACGGCGGGCGCGGTGCTGGTGGGCGGCGCGCTGGCGATGTTCAAGCTGGCCGTCTTCGACCCTCCCTCTGCGGACGCGGCGCGGCTCAATTTCATGCGCGCGGCGGTGGCTTGTCTCGCGGCGGTGGCCGTGGGGCGCAGCCTCCTCTTCCGGAAGCGCCACCCGGCGCACGAAGGACTCGCGGTGGTGACGCTCGCCGCGACGGCCCTCTTGGGCGTGCTGTGCTTCCTGAACCTGGGACGCCCACAGTTCCACGACGCGGGCGAGCGCCGGCCCACGTTCCTCCACCACTACGACATGCGGACGTACTTCCCCATCGCGAAGTACTTCCCCGAGCTGCGCTTCGACGGGGTGTACGTCGCCAGCGCGGCGGTGGTGGCGGAGGACCGCGGCGGCCTCGACGCGATGGGGAACGTGGGCTTCCGCGATCTCCGGACGCACGTGCCCACCAACGCGAAGGACGCCCGCGCCCACGTGGAAGAGGTGCGCGCGCGCTTCAGCCCCGAGCGCTGGGACGAGTTCAAGAAGGACATGGGCTACTTCCGCCGCGCGATGGGCGACGGAGGCTTCCTCGGCAGCATGG
This sequence comes from Myxococcota bacterium, assembly GCA_040752975.1. Classification (GTDB taxonomy): domain Bacteria; phylum Myxococcota; class Myxococcia; order Myxococcales; family Myxococcaceae; genus JADLDB01. The sequence continues at coordinate 34,319 of JBFMHF010000034.1, read as the reverse complement.
CGGATCATGGGGGCAACGCCACGCCGGTGTGGTTTTTCGGGGCGCGGGTGCTGTTCGGGTTCCTGCCGGCGTCGGACTTTGCGCTGTGGGTGGGCGTGGTGGCGGACGTGCTGTTGCTGCTCCTCGGCTTCGGGATGCTGTGGTGGGCCTTCGGGCCGCGGACCGCGCTGCTGGCGGCCACCATCTTCGGGGCGATGGACTTCTACATGTTCGGCACCAACTGGTTCGGCGCGGCGCTGCGCCACGACTGGCTGGCGCTGTGGTGCATGGGGCTGGCGGCGCTGAAGAAGGAGCGCTTCCGGCTCGCCGGCGCGTTGTTCGCGTGGTCGGCGTTGATCCGCGCCTTCCCGGCGCTCACCTTCGTGACGTTGGCTGTGCCTCCCGCGTGGGACGCGGTGGCCGCGCTGGCCAGGCGGAAGTTCTCTCTCAGGGAGTGGGCCAGGACGAACCGCGGCGTGCTGCAGGTGGCCCTGGGCGCGGCCGTCTTCGGCGCGGTGCTCTTCGGGCTGTCGGTGGGGATGTTCGGTGCGTCAGCGTGGAGCGACTGGTGGCGCAAGGTGTCGATGCTGAACGCCGACGGGCACCTCAACAACCTGGCGGTGAAGACGTACGTGGTCGCGGGCGGCTGGGGCTACAGGGCGGTGGTGGTGGGGTCGCTCCTCGCGGTGGCCTTCGCGGTGCGGCGCGCGCCGCTGGTGGAGGCGGCGGCCTTCGGGGTGGTGCTGCTCCCCATCGTCTTCAACCCCGCCAACTACTACCTGCACGCCGTCTTCCTCCTGGTGGTGCTGGGCCGGGAGGTGCGTGAGGAGCCGCTGTCGACGCCCATCGGCGGGAGGCTGGCCTGGATCGCCCTCTGCCTCATGTGCGTGGCGTCGTGGCTCTTCACGTCGCTGACGCCCGATCTCGGCGTGCACTTCCGCAACGATACCTGGGTGATGCTGACGGCGCTCGGCGCGCTGTGGCTGGTGCAGGTGGTGAGATCGTTCGGTCGCGATGCGCCGCTCGCGCCCGTCGTGGAGCCCGTCGAGGCGGCGTCCGAGCCAGCGCCGGCTGCGGCTCCAGTGGATGCGTCCACGACTCCGTAGGGCTTCCCCTCACCCCCGCCGCGGGCGAAGGAGGACGGCGCGCCCCGGTGGTTGCGGCATTCCCGCCATCAGGCCTCTGAGGGGCACGGAGAGCACCGGCTCCTCGCGCAGGCCCTCCTCGCGCAGGAAGACGTTGGCCGCCCACAGCCCGCTCGCGCAGGCGCACTCGAGCAGCATGGCGGGGAAGGGCAGCTTCACCCAGTCGCCGGCGCAGGCGAAGCCGGGCGTGTTCGTCTCCACCGTCGGCCGCTCCGCGTACAAGCCCACGTGGAACGCCGTCATGTCGCGCTTCACCTGCAGCACCTCGTGGTGGATGCGGAAGCCCGAGAGTTCAGGGAAGAAGCGGACCAGCTCGTCGAGGAGCGCCGCGCGGACCTCGGCGTCCGTCAGCGCCTCGGGCACCGCGTAGCAGTGCAGCTCCAGCACGAAGCCCCCGTGCGCGGCGACGTCGGCCCTCGTCTCGTCCTCGAAGCGGTGGAACACCGTCACCGCGTCCAACACCTGCGCGCGATCGGTGATGACGAAGATGGGGATGTCTTTCCGCACGTCCTTGTCCACCCACAGGCGCAGCACCGCGTAGCGTTGACCGGGCCTCAACCTGGCGAGGCGCGCCGTCAGGGCAGCGTCGAAGCCGGTCGCGCGCGACATCACCGCCGACGCGCCCACCACGTCCGTCGCCAGCACCACCTTGTCGAAGCGCTCCCCGTCGAGGGTGTAGCCGTCGCCGTCGCGCACCAGCGAGGCGATGCGCCTCCCCGTCCGGACGAACGCGCCGTGACGAGCGAGCTCCGCGCGCACCGGAGCGAGGAAGGCCGCCTCGTAGTCCTTCACCGGGAAGTCGTAGATGAGCCCGCCGTCCTGCCCCAGGTAGTAGAAGTGGAAGGACTTCACCAACTCCGCGAAGGACAGCTTGTCCTCGTCCGCGAAGAAGGCCCGGGCGAAGGTGTTGAAGGCCAGCTTGAGCCGCGGCGGCGTCTTCGCCAGGCGATCGAAGTCGGCGAAGGACAGGTGATCATACCGGGCGAAGGTGTCTTCCTGGTCGTACTCGAGGAAGACGCCGTAGAGATCGCGCCCCGGGGCCTTGAGCGCGTCGGCCAGGCGAAACACGCCAGCGCGCATCAGGGAGAGCAGGTTGAAGACGGGCGTCGTGTCCTGCCCTGCGAAGCGCACCACTTCCCCGTCGGCCCCGAGGATGACGTAGTCGCCGATGCTCTTGAATCCGGCGCGCAGCGAGAGCGAGTCGAGGAAGCGGTTCAGGTTGAAGTAGTGCGGGAAGAAGGCGTGGAAGCCGTGACTCACCCACGCGGTGCGGCCGGAAGAGAGCTCCACCGGCCAGCTCCCCAGCTTGCCGCCGAGGTACGGGTTGGCCTCCAGCAGCGTCACGTGAAAGCCGCGCCGCGCGAGCGTCACCGCCGCCGTGAGTCCCGCGACGCCTCCGCCGATCACTGCCACGCGCTTGGGCGTCGAGAGTCGCTCAGGTTTCGACCAGTCGACCGTGTTCGCCTGGCGCACGTAGCCGCCGAGCCGGCGCTTGATCAGCGCGCGCAGGAGCCGGGGGATGAGCGCCCAGAAGACGCCGAGGACGAGACCTCCCAGCAGGAGCCATGGCAACGCCGACATCTGACTTTCCCTCTTCCCGCCCCTCTGCCCCGAGGGGAAGAGGGAGACCAGTTCATCCCGCGGACAGTTGGCGACCAGGCCGCGTGGCGCCTCCGTAGAGGAGCGGCGACTTCGGGTGCGTCGACAGCCAATGCCAGGCGTCGGCCACCGAGTCTTCGGTGCGCCGCGGCGAGAAGCCGAACTCCTCACGCGCCTTCCGCGCCGGCACGTGGAAGCGACAGGTGAGCGTGTGCAGCGCGTAGGGCGTCATCAGCGCGCGGCGCTTCGTGACGTACTCCCACAGCAGCATCGGCCAGGAGAAGGCCTGCGCGATGAAGAGCGGCAGCACCACCGCCGGGGGCCGCACCCCCGCCGCCTTCGCCACGGCGCCGCACAACTCCTTCACCGACAGGAAGCGCTCGCTCAAGAGGTACGCCTCGCCGTTTCGCCCCTTGTCGATGGCGGCGATGGTGGCGCTCGCCACGTCGCGGACGTCCACCCAGTGGTAGCCGCCGGTGACGATGATGGGCCGCTTCCTCCGGCCCACCGCCGCGACGACTTCGCCCATCTCCGACAGCCGGTAGTCCGACGGCCCGGTGCAGCCCACCGGGAGCAGCAGCGTCGCGCTCACCTCTCCCGCTCGCGCGGCCGCCTGCACCAGCCGGCTCGCCTCGGCCTTGCTCCGCCCGTAGGCGCCGAAGGCCTTCGTCTCGTCGAAGCCCGCGTCCTCGAGGAGCTCCTCGCCGGGCGGCACCTCGGTCAGCGCGTGGATGCTGGACATGTAGATGAGTCGCGCCTTCTGCGCGCGGCACGCGGCCAGCACGTGCTTCGTCCCGTCGACGTTGACCGCCCGCATCCGCGACTCGAAGCCGGCGGTGATGCTCACCAACCCCGCGAGGTGGCACACCACGTCCATCCCCTCGACGGCCTGCCGCACCGCCGGCTCGTCGCGCACGTCGCCCACCCGGCGCTCGACGTCCAGCCCGTCCAGCGCCGGAGCGCCATCTCCGGGCTCGATCAGCACCCGCACCGAGTCGCCTCGATCCAGCAGCGCGCGCACCAGCACGTTGCCGAGGTGTCCCGAGGCGCCCGTCACCAGCACTCTTTGCGTCATCGGCCGGCGGCCTCCAGGGAGTAGAAGGGGAGCGACGCGTCACGGGCGGCGTAGAGGCCTGCGCCGATCTCCTGGAAGTGGGGCTTCAAGCGCCGCCGGTACCAGGCGCCGGTGCGCGTGTGCACCTGCAGATCCGTCCGCGTCACGTCGACCGAGGCGGCCACGTCTTCCTTCGTGATCGCCTCGAGGTACAGCACCCCACCGCACATCGCCGCGAGGTTGGCGATGGCCTTCTCCGCGCCCGCGTCGTCGAGGTACGGCAGCACACCCTGGCAGATGACCAGGTCGAACTGCCGGTCGAGCCGGAAGGTGGTGAGGTCCGCCTGCACGTGGCCGTAGCGCTTGCAGATGGAGGCGTCGAGCTCGGTGGACAGGACCTTCGCCTTCGGCCGGTGCCGCTTGAACCACGCGCCCCACCAGCCGAGGCCCGCGCCCACGTCCAGCACGTCGTCGATTCGCACGCTGAACCACTCCACGAGGTTGACGACGCCCGCCACCAGCTTCGCGTGCTGGCGCTGGTCGTACACCCGGGTCCGCGGGTCCAGGTAGAAGCGGCGGTAGTAGGCCTGGTTGAACTGCTGGCTCATGCGCTACTTCGTCTCCTGAGCATGAGCGCCGCGTAGCAGGAGGCCCCGGGCCCTTCCACCTGAAGTCATGGGAAAAGTTCGCTCCGGCCCGGCTTCGTGGGTACGTTCGCCGGCGCACTCATGAGCAAGCCCCTGGTGTTGTCGTACTCCGGCTGCGGCACGTGCCGGAAAGCGCTGAAGTGGCTCGACGAGCACGGCGTGGAGTACACGCTGCGGCCAATCGTCGAAGAGCCGCCCACGCGCGTCGAATTGGCGAAGTGGATCCCCATGAGCGGCAAGCCGGTGAAGAAGTGGCTCAACACCTCGGGTCAGAGCTACCGGGCGCTGGGCAAGGCGAAGGTGGACGCCGCCGACGAGACGACGCTGATGAAGTGGCTGGCCGCAGACGGGAAGCTGGTGAAGCGCCCGGTAGTGATCGCCGCCGCCCGGGTGCTGGTGGGCTTCGATCCCGACGAGTACGCCGAGGTCTTCAAGAAGTAGCGCGCCGCCCGTCCTTCCTCGTCACCTTCAGCACCGCTATCTTGGTGGAGTGGTTGAACGGCGTCGGGTCGACCGGCAGCGCGCCCTGTCGGGTGCGCTCGGTGCCCACGAAGTCCAGCGGCGCGGGGATGATCGCCTCCAGCGACGCGTAGCCGTCGGCGCAGAGCTCGTTGAGCGTCTGCTGGTACTCCAGGCCCGGCACGAAGACGCCGTTGTTGATCGCCACCAGCCAGCCCTCGTGGCCCACCAGCGGGCGCAGCTTGTTGAGGAGCCGCAGCGTGTCCGCCTCGAGATCGACGCGCCCCTGCGGCGTCACCGAGAAGAACGGCGGGTCGACGAAGACGCAGTCGAAGAGCCGCCCTTCGCGCTTGAGCCGCCCCACCACGTCGAAGACGTCGCCGGCGATGAAGTCCGGCTTCGCCACCGGCCAGCCGTTGAGCGCGTACGAGTCTTTGGCCACGGTGAGGAAGGGTTTGTTCAGGTCCGTGTGCACCACCCGGGACGCCGGGGCCGCGCGGGCCGCCACGCCGAGGCTGCCGGTGTAAGCGAAGGCGTTCAGCACCGACTTGCCGGCCAGGTGCTGCTTCGCCCAGGCGCGGAGCGGGCGCGTGTCCAGGTACAGGCTGGTGTCTCGGTTCAACGTCAGGCGCGTCGCGTACCAGACGCCGTCCTCCTTCACCTTCCGGCACAGCGCCTTCTGGTCCCCGCGCAGGAGCACCCCGTTGCGCGCGTCCGGCGACTTCGAGTCCCGCTGCTTCCACAGCACTGCGGTGAGGAAGGGGAAGGCGGCTTCGGCGGCCGCGACGAGCTCTTCCATCAAGGCGCGGCTCCCGTCCGGGCCGGTGGCGTCGTGGAGGACCAGCGTCTTCCCGTAGAGCTCGACGGCCAGCCCCGGGAAGCCCTCAGTGTAGCCGTTGAAGAGGCGCACCGCCCCGTCGTGCGCGGGAGAGAGCAGCGGGGTGCGCTCGGCGGCGGCGGCGCGGAACAGCTCGGCGGCCTGGGACATGCGGCAGGCCTTAGACGCAGGAGGCCCGGGACTCCAGAGTCCTCGCGCGCAGAGTCTCGCCGTGGTTTGAACGGGGGATGGAAGAGACCTCCGCGACGTTCCTCTTCGTCACCCTGGTCGCCGTCTCGGCCGGCCTGGTGCTGGGGCTGCGCCCTGACGAAGCACGTCACAGGCCGAGGGCCGAGAGCGCCACGTCGAGCCGCACCTGTCCGGGGCTCGTCTCGGCCACGATGTCCCCGCGGCGATCGATGGCCATCGAGCGACCCTGCCCCGGCACGCGCGGGCGGCCTGGCCCCCAGTTGGCGTTGACGATCGCGAGATCGAAGGCCCGGGCGAGTTCTCCGAGGAGCGCAGGTCGCGAGTCCACCTCCTCCACCCACGCGCTGGAGAACAGCAGCAGGTCCGCGGCCTGCAGCACGTCCGGGGCCTCCTCCGCGAGGAAGTGGACGTCGAAGCAGATCGCCGCGGTGAGGGTGAGGCCCTTCCACCCGACGCGGGGCATGGGGAGCTCGCCCGGCGTGGCCCACGTCTCGGGCATCCAGGGGTGGCGCTTGCGGTAGTGCAGCCACGGCTCGCCCGACGGCCCGAAGCCGACCAGGGAGTTGAAGAGCCGCCCGTCCGCGCGCTCCACCAGCGGGCCAACCAGTGTGCAGGCGTGCTTCACCGCGAGGGCGGCGAGGGCGTCTGCCGTCTTTCCCGTCCGCGCTTCCGCGAAGCGCGACACGTCGAAGTCCAGCGACGGGCTCACGTACCCCGTCAGCGCCAGCTCCGGCAGCAGCACCAGCTCGCCAGGGCCCGCCTCCTCGAGCGCCGCGTCGATCCTCCGCAGCTGACCGGCCACGTCATCGAAGCGCGCCGGGAGCTCCAGCAGGGTGATCCGCGTCATCCGGCGCCGAGCCTACCCTGTGTGAATTCCCCGCCGCTTCGCCGGCGCAGCCGTAAGCTCGCCAGCCACCATGTTCGACAACGCCGAGATCGCCCACGAAGTCGACAAGGCCACGTACAAGAAGAAGGAGCCGGAGCTCCGCCAGGCCCTGCTCGACGCGCAGTACGACCTGCTGCGGCAGAAGCGCTTCCCCGTGCTGATCCTCATCGGCGGGGTGGAGGGCGCCGGCAAGGGCGAGACCGTCAACCTCCTCGCCGAGTGGATGGATCCGCGCCACCTGCTCATCCACGCCTTCGGAGTGCCGAGCGACGAAGAGCTGGAGCGCCCGTACATGTGGCGCTTCTGGCGGCAGCTCCCGCCGAAGGGGAAGGTGGGGATCTTCTTCGGCGCGTGGCACACCATGCCCATCGTCGAGCGCGCGACGGGGAAGAGCAGCAAGGCCGACCTCGACGCGCGCATCTCCGAGGTGAAGCGCTTCGAGAAGATGCTCACCGACGAAGGCGTGCTGCTGGTGAAGCTGTGGTTCCACCTCACGAAGAAGCAGCAGAGGAAGCGGCTCGAGGCGCTCGAGTCCGACAAGCGCACGCGCTGGCGCGTGGGGCCCAATGAATGGGCGCTCTTCAAGCGCTACGACAAGTTCGCGAAGGTGTCCGAGCACTTCGTGCGCAGCACCAGCACCGGCTGGGCGCCCTGGTACGTGGTGAACGGCGCCGATCCCCGCTACCGGGCCCTCACCGTCGGCACCACGCTGCTCGCCGCCATGCGCGACCGCCTCGACGAGAAGAAGCCGGCGACGCCCGGAGGCAACCCGCCGCCCCTCCTTCCCTCGGTGGACGGCAAGAACGTGCTGCGCGCGCTCAAGCTCGATCGCCAGGTGAGCGAGAAGGAGTACGAAAAGAAGCTCGAGAAGCTGCAGGGGCGGCTCAACCTGCTGTCGCGCGCGCCGGACTTCAAGAAGCTGGCGGTGGTGGCCGTCTTCGAGGGCAACGACGCGGCAGGGAAGGGTGGTGCCGTGCGGCGCGTCTTCCAGGCGATCGACGCGCGCTTCATCGGCTCGGTGCCTGTCGCCGCGCCCACCGAGGAGGAGCGCGCCCAGCCCTACCTCTGGCGCTTCTGGCGGCACCTCCCGCGCAAGGGGCGCTTCCTCATCTTCGATCGCAGCTGGTACGGCCGCGTGCTGGTCGAGCGCGTCGAGGGCTTCGCCGAGGAGCCCGCCTGGATGCGCGCCTACCAGGAGATCAACGACTTCGAGTCAGACCTGGTGAACGCCGGCATCGTCCTGGTGAAGTTCTGGCTGGCGATCAGCAAGGAAGAGCAGTTCAAGCGCTTCAAGGAGCGCGAGAAGACGCCCCACAAGAAGTTCAAGATCACCGAGGAGGACTGGCGCAACCGCAAGAAGTGGGACGAGTACGAGCGCGCCGTCTGCGACATGGTCGATCGCACCAGCACCGACTACGCCCCGTGGACGCTGGTGGAGGCGAACAGCAAGTACTATGCGCGCCTGAAGGTCCTCGGGACGCTGTGCGACGCCGTCGAGCAGGGCCTCGAGCGCGTGCGCTGAAGGCATGGCCGCGCACGACTTCCAGGAGGTCTTCGAAGGGCTCCTCGCCCGGCAGCGCGCCCAGCTCACCGTCACGCGCTCGGCGCTGCGGCTGGGGGCGGTGGTCCTGTGGCTCACCATCGGGCTGGCCGGGTGGTGGGTGATCGCCATCGAGCCGCTGCTCGTCTACGCGGGGCTGTCGGCTCTGGTGCTGCTGGTGGCCTGGCGCACCTCGGGCATGCGCGCGCACGCCCACTGGTCCCACGCCTTCCTCGACGTGCCGCTCTGCTTCGCCTGCCAGTACCTGGCGCTGCCGAAGGAGCCCGCCCCCGGAGTGACCGCCGCGCTGAGCATCGCCATCTTCCTCGGCGTCATCTGCCTCGCCATGCTCACCCTCGACCGCCGCGTGCTGCTGGCCTCGGCCGCCCTGGGCCTGGCGGCAGAGCTCGTCCTCATCGTCACCGCCGGCGAGGACGTGCGGCACGCCGCCCTCACCACCGTCCTCCTCACCGGCCTGGTGACGCTCGCCGGGTGGTTCGGCATCGGGCAGATCCGCACGCTGGCCACGCAGCTGACCGAGAACCAGCGCCGCAAGCAGCGCCTCGGCCGCTACTTCTCGCCGGCCGTGATGGAGCGCCTCGAGACGCTCGACGCCTCGCGCCCCGAGCACCGGGACGTGTCCATCCTCTTCTCGGACATCCGCGGCTTCACCACGCTGTCCGAGCAGCACCCGTCGGAGACGGTGGTGGCATGGCTCAACGAGTACCTCACCGCGATGGTGCGCGTCGTCTTCAAGCACGGCGGCACCCTCGACAAGTTCATCGGCGACGGCATCCTCGCCTACTTCGGGGCGCCCCTGCCCCAGGACGATCACCCCCAGCGCGCTGTCGCCTGCGGGCGGGAGATGCTGGCCGAGCTGGAGGCGCTCAACCAGAAGCGCAAGGCGCGGGGGGAGCCGGAGCTGCAGATCGGCATCGGCATTCACACCGGCCGGGCGGTGGTGGGGGACGTGGGGAGCGAGGAGCGCCGGGAGTTCACCGTCATCGGCGACGCCGTCAACACCGCCTCGCGCATCGAGGGTCTCACCAAGCAGCTGGGGCAGACGCTCCTCATCAGCGCCGACACGCGGGCCCGCGTGGCAGACACGCCGTCCTGGCGCGCCGCCCAGCCCGTCCCGGTCAAGGGCAAGGCCGAGCCCGTCGTCACCTACCACCCCGACGACGGGAAGGAATGAGCGGCCCCGTTCCGTGGTAGTCACCGACGAGCCATGAGCTCCTCGCCCGAGAGCGGCGCCGTCGCTTCCTTCATCGAGCTGTCCGCCCGCGCCTTCTCGGCCAACGTGGCCGCCTTCCGCGCGGTGGTGGGCCCGGGCCGCAAGGTGGGGGCGGTGCTCAAGGGCAACGCCTACGGCCACGGCTTCTTCGAGCTCCTCTCCCTCGCTCACGAGAAGGTCGACGTGCTGTACGTCATCACCCCCCGGGAGGCGCTGGCCATTCGCGCCTGGGAAGACGAGCGCGATCTCGAGCAGCGCGAGGTGCTGGTGATCGGCGCCGTGTCGCCTGCGGAGTGCGTGCAGCTGGCGAAGGAGCGGGTGGCGGTGGTGGTGGCCGAGCGCGGCTTTCAGGCGGTGGTGCCTGCGCTGCGGAAGGAGCACCTCACCCTCGACGTGCACGTCCACCTCGACACGGGGCTGGGCCGCGAGGGCTTCACTCCCGCGCAGGTGGAGGCGGGCGAGGCGGACTTCCTGGCCGACTCGGGCGACGTGTTGAAGCTCAAGGGCGTGCTGTCCCACTTCGCCAACACCGAGGACGTCACCGAGCAGAGTTACGCCCAGTCGCAGCTCCACGCCTTCGAGCAGGGCTTCGCCGCGCTGTCCCGCCGCGTGTCCTTCCCGGGTGACGTGCAGCGCCACTTCGCCGCCAGCGCCGCCGCCCTGGTGCTGCCTCCCTCGCGCCTCGACGTGGTGCGCGTGGGCATCTCCCTCTACGGGCTGTGGCCGTCCACCGAGACGCGGCTGTCCGCGCGCGTGGTGCTGGGCGAGCTGCCACCCCTCGAGCCCGTCCTGTCCTGGCGCGCGCCGAGCCAGGTGGTGAAGTGGCTCCCGGCGGGGAGCTACGTGGGCTACGGCTGCACCTACCGCTGCGGGGCCCCGACGCGTGTCGCGGTGCTGCCGGTGGGCTACTTCGACGGCTACCCGAGGCTCGCTTCCGGCAAGGCGCACGTGCTGGTGAAGGGCAAGCGCTGCCCGGTGCTGGGCCGGGTGATGATGAACCACCTCATCGTCGACGTGACGCACGCCACGGCCGACGAGGCGCCGGTGGTGGCGACGCTCCTGGGGCGCGACGGCGACGAGGTGGTGACGGCGGAGGCCCTGGCCGGCTGGGCGCAGACGATCCACTACGAGATCGTCACCCGCCTCGGGCCCCACCTGAAGCGCGTCGTTGGGCCGTAGCCGCGTGGGGCCTCGGTGCTGCCCGGGTCGATGGCTGGCTCGCGGTAAGCGTATCGCTGCGCTTTGGCGGCGCCACCGGAGAACGTGCTGGCGTCCCCACCCCAGCGCGCGTCACGCTCGCTGCCGAGCTTCGGGCGCCAGCTCCAGGATGAGCGCCGACAGCGCGTCGGGCTCGTAAGGTTTGGCCAGGAAGCGCGAGTGCGCGTCCTCCGGCAGTTGTCCGGGATCGGGCAGGTAGCCCGAGACGAAGAGGACCGGCACGTCGTGGCGCAGCGCCCGCATCTGCGCGACGGCGTCGGGGCCGCCGAGGCCCGGCATCAACACGTCGCACACCACCAGCGTCCACGCGTGCGGCTCCTGGGAGAAGGCCGCCACCGCCTCCATGCCGCTGAGGGCCGTCAGGCACTCGAAGCCCAGCGTGCGCAGGAGGCGCGATGTCGTCATCGCCACGCGCGTGTCGTCGTCCACCACCAACACCCGGCCCGAGAAGCGGCGCGGCTCCGAGTCGCCCGAGGCCACCGCGAGCGGCCCTTCGGGACGGAAGTAGAGCGTGAAGGTGGCGCCGCGGCCGGGCGCGGATTCCACCTTGAGGCCCGCCTGGTTCGCGCGGACGATGCCCGCCACCGCGGCCAGCCCCAGCCCGCGCCCCGTCTGCTTGGTGGAGAAGAAGGGATCGAAGATGCGCGCCAGCGTCTCGGGCGTCATGCCCTTGCCGGTGTCGGCCACCTCCAGCACCACCGCCGGCCCGGGCGCGAAGCCCAGCGTCATCGGCCCGGCCGCCAGCTCCGCCGCGGCGACCTCACGCTGAGAGAGGCGCACCGTCACCGTGCCCGGGCCAGTGAGGGCCTCCGACGCGTTCAACACCAGGTTGAGCAGCACCTGCCCCACCTGCCCTCGATCGCAGCTGACCCACGCGGCGCGATCCTCCAGCTCGAGCCGCAGCGTCGCCTCGCCGCGCGCCGACAGCTTGAGCAGCGGCGCCAGCTCGTCCACCAGCCCGTGGAGATCGCACGGCTCCAGCGTGGTGACCGGCTGCCCGGCGTAGAGCAGCAGCTGTCGCGTGAGATCCTTCGCGTTGCGGGCCGCGCTCTCGATGTGGGCGAGCGACTGGGGCGCGGTCTTCCCCAGCTCGTCCTTGAGCACGTTCACCTCGCCCAGGATGACGGCGAGGAGGTTGTTGAAGTCGTGCGCGACGCCGCCGGCCAGCACGCCCAGGCTCTCCAGCTTCTGCACGTGCTGCAGCTGGCGCTCGAGGCGGGCCTTCTCTTCCTCGGCGTGCTTGCGCTCGGAGATGTCCCGGCTGTTGGCCACCACGCCCCGCACCGCCGGGTTGCCCAGCTGGTTGGACGCGACGGCCTCCATCCAGATCCACCGCCCGTCCTTCGTCTGGTAGCGGTACTCGACGGTGCGCACCGCGCCCGGGGTGGCCAGCACCTCGCTGAAGGTCTGCCGCACGCGCGCGCGATCGTCCGGGTGCATCAGCTCGAAGGTGTCACGCTGCGCCAGCTCCTCGGGGGTGAAGCCGTTGATCCGCAGCGTGGCGGGCGAGTTGAAGAGCAACCGGCCCTGCCCATCGAGCAGGGAGATGATGTCCACCGAGTTGAGCGTCAGCGCACGGAACTTCGCTTCCGTCCAGGCGTCGTCGCTCATGAGGCGAGCCTACTTCGGCTTGACGGGCGCGTTCTCCGCTTCTTCGAAGAGGTGGCAGCCGGTGCAGCGCTCGGCCTTCGGCTCGTGGTTCACCTGCTCCTTGTGGCACGAGAGGCACACGTCGCGCTGGTAGCCGGGCTTGCGAGCGTGCGTGCTGTGGCAGTCGGCGCACGTCTGGTGCTTCTTCTCCGCGTGCAGGCCCTTGAGCTCGGGCAGCTTGTGGCACGAGACGCAGCCCTTCTCGGTCGAGCCCGAGTGCTTCTCGTGGCAGTCGAGGCACTTCACGTGGCCCTCGCCGGTGGTGGGCTTGTCCTTGTGGCACTCGGCGCAGCCCTTCGGCGTGTCGGCGGGCTTGTGCGGCAGGCCGGCGTGGCAGTCGGCGCACTTCGCGTGGCCCTGCTTCTTCACCTTCGCGGTCGCCGCGAGGATGTCCTTGTGGCACTCCTTGCACGGCGTCTGGTCGCCCTGCTTCACGAAGTACTGGTGCGGCTTGTGGCAGCTCGCGCAGCCCAGCGGCTTGCCCTTGTCGTCCTTGCCGTGCACCACCCCGGCGTAGTCCGCTTCCTTGTGGCAGCTCTCGCAGTCCTTCACCGTCACGCCCTTCGGCAGCTCCTGGTGCATGGGGTGGCAGGACATGCAGGCCTTGAGGTCCGGCTTCACCGGGTGCGTCGCGGGGATGTCCTTGTGGCAGGACTCGCACGTCCTCGGCGGCTCCTTCGAGGCGTGCGGCGCGTGGCAGGACACGCAGGTGGGGTGGGACTTGGGCGTCTTCAGCTTCGCCAGCACCGGCTGATCCTTGTGGCAGCCCTCGCACGCCTTCACCTCGTTCTTCGCGAAGCGGTGCGGCTTGTGGCAGGAGCCGCAGCTGGTGTGCCCCTTGAAGAGCGCCCTCTCGGTGACGCGGGTGGCGGCCTTCTTCTGCTCCTTCTCGTCGGAGTGGCAGGCCAGGCACTCCTTCGTCGCCTCGGCGGCAGGGCGGTGCTGCTCGTGGCACTTCATGCACGTCTGCGCCACCGTGTCGCCCTTCGCGCCGTGCACGAGTCCAACCTGGTGGCAGGCCACGCAGTCGGGAGGTTGGGTGAAGGGATCGCGGTGCGGCTGGTGGCAGAAGAAGCAGGCCGCCGCGTGCACCTCGGCCGCGCGCTTGTCGCCGATGGGCTGCGCGTGGCAGTCGTCGCAGATCCAGGGGGTGATCGGCTGCTCGCCCGCGCGCACCCAGAAGGGGTGGCAGGACAGGCACGTCACCTGGCCGCCGTCTGGGAGCCCGGCGTCGACGCCGTGGTGGAAGCCCGCGGGCCCCTCGTGACACGTCTTGCACGAGGCGAGACCCGGATCTCCGAAGCCCTTCACGTCGACGTCGTGACAGCCGCGGCAGGCGATGACGCCGCCGTCGGCCTGGCGCTTGCCGACGTGCGCCACGTGACCGCCGGTGATGGACGCCTCGTGGTAGCTGGCAGGGACGATCAGGATTCCCCCGTCGTCGCTCGGGGAAGGCAGCTCCCCACAGCCGGAGAACACCGCCAGCGCGGCCGCGGCCAGCAGGCGCGAGGTGGAGACCCTCACGGCGCCCCCGATCCTCCAGCCGAGGTCCCGGCCGCGCCCCCAGAGCCCTCCAGCTTCTGGATGCGTGCGCGGGCCTGCGCGACATCCGCCGCGACGGACAGGAAGAAGCCGATGAAGGCGACGCCGCCGAAGATCTGCGACACGGACATGGAGATCACCACCTGCAGCGGCCGCGGATCGAGCACGCCCAGACACATCAGCGCGAGCGCGATGAGCCCCAGCACCGCCGACACCCGGAGCGCCTTCTCCGTCGGCCACCACACCAGCAGCTTGAGGAAGCGGCTCATCGCTCGGCGTGCTCCTCTTGCTTCGTGTCCTTGTTGAAGGGGTGCGAGTAGCCGTGGCAGCCGGCGCTCGCGCACGCCACCTTGTTGGTCAGCAGATCTTCCTGCAGCGCCCGGTGTTCGCGCACGCCCTTGAAGGAGTCCAGGCCCCCCGAGTGGCACTGCATGCAGTTGGAGTTGGGGAACGGCTTGTTGACGCGGATCTCCGCGAGGGCCTCGGCCATCGGCATGTCGCCGTACTTGCCGAGGTAGTAGTGGTACACGTGCTTCATCCCGTTCAGCTTGGTGAGGGGGTAGCCGAGCATTCCGTAGTCGGCGTGGCAGACGTAGCAGTTGGTGCCGCCGAACATCGGGTTGCGGGAGTGACGAGCGGCGAGCGACTGGCTCTCGGGATCCTCTGCGTCGGACTGGTGCTTCGACATGACGTGGCAGCTGCCACAGAAGCTGCGCTCGGTGGTGCGGTGCATGCCATACGCCGTGGACGCGGCGGCGGCGGCCACGGGCAGCACGGCGAGGCCGAAGAGCAACCGCATGCGCACCCGCGCGTCGAGGCGGGGCCTGCGGATCAAGTAGTGGATGAGGATGACGGCCGCGGTCGCTGCGAACACCAGCGTCAGCACAGCAGGGAGCGACAGGGATTCATGCATGGGTCGAACTCATCGCGGATCGCCAAAAACAGTGCTGTACGGCCGACCGTCGTTGGCGCATCCTGTCACACGTCCACAGCACTGGCACGAACAACATGAGGCCCGGACTCTTCGCAGCGGCGACGCTCGCCACCTTCGTCGTGGGCTTTGCGGTCGGCCGTGTCTCCGCGCCAGCCGCGCCAGCCGCGTCGTCCGCGATGCCCGTCGGAAGTGGAGCGCTCCCCGCTGCGTCCGCTCCTTCGTCCATGGCGCCAGCGCCAATGGGCAACGTCGTCGAGGGCACCGTGGCCGAGGTCATCCAGGTGCCGAACTACACCTACCTGCGCCTCAAGGGGCCCGCGGGCGAGGTGTGGGCCGCGATCAGCTCGAACCCGTCGGTGCGCGAAGGCCAGCAGGTGCGGCTCGCCAGCGCGACGGAGATGACGGGCTTCACCTCGAAGTCGCTCGGCCGCACCTTCGACAGCATCTACTTTGGAGAATTGGAAGGAGCCGCTGCTCCCATGGGCGCCGCGCCGACGGGTGCGCAGGGCCTGCCTCCCGGACACCCACCGATGGGCGGCTCTCCCGGCGGCTCCGCGGCGGGTGCGCTCGCGGCGGTGGAACAGGCGGGCAGCGCCTTGTCACTCCGCGTGACGGACGTCTTCTCCGAGCGAGCGGTGCTCAACGGGAAGAAGGTGCGCGTGGCGGGCGTGGCGACGAAGGTCACGGCCGTGCAGGGCGCCTGGTACGTGCACTTGAAGGACGGCAGCGGCACTCCCGGAAAGGACGACGATCTCACCGTCATCACGTCGAGCGAGGTGAAGGCGGACGCGAAGGTGACGGTGGAGGGCCGCGTGGCGCTCGACAAGGACGTCGGCATGGGCACGCCGTACCCGGTCGTGGTGGAGAACGCGACCGTCGTGGGGAACTGACATGCGCTCCTGTGCTTCGGCCGTTGTGGCGCTGTGGCTCGCGGCGGGCTCTGCGCATGCCGGCGACGACTACTCGGTGGACATGCGGGCTTCCACCTACGCGCAGGTGACGCGGCAGGCCTTCGTGCCCGGCGCCAACGGCGTGGTGGCCGAGCCGCAGAGCGTCGCGGCGCTCTACGGCTACGCCTTCCTCCGGGTGCGCGACATCGACGTGCCGTGGGCGAAGGACTCGGTGAGCGGCGAGCTGTCTGCGTGGGGCGCGTTGGGTGCCTTGTCCAATCCGCAGGGAAGCGTGGGCGACGGCGATCTCCAGGCGGCGTGGGTGCAGCACGCGACGAAGCGCTTCCGGGTGAAGCTGGGCCGCCAGGTGACGCTGCCCGGCGCGGCGCGCTACGTGCGCTTCGACGGCGGCGCTTTCGGGGTGCGAGTGGGCCCCATCGACGTGGACGCGTACGTGGGCGTGGTGACGCTGCCCCGCTTCGTGCGGCCGCGCGGCTACTACATCCTCGGCTCGGTGAACGACGCGCTGAAGGACCCGACGTTCCTCGACGCGCAGGCCCGGCCCGGGCAATGGCTGCTCGGTGCGCGCGCCTCGTGGGTGGGGACGCCGTGGCTGCGTGGGTCGCTCGGCTTCCATGAGCAGCAGGGCACCGACGGGCTCGCCTACCGCAACCTCTCTGCCGACGTCTCCGGCACGCTGTCGGGCGCCTTCGGCGCGGGCGGGAGGCTGGTGCTCGATCTCGCAGCGACGAAGCCCGCCGAGGCCCGGGTGTGGGTGGACATCACGAAGCTGGACAAGGTGCCCATCTCCATCGACTACGGCTATGCGGCGCCGTCGCTGTTGCTGCCGCACGCCTCGGTGCTGGCGGCCTTCGGCGGCGCGTCGTGGCACGAGCTGGGAGCCGAGGCCACCTGGCGCGCCAGCCCCTTCTTCCGCCTCACCGGCCGCGCCGCGGGGCAGCTCTATGAAGGCGACCGCCCCGGCCTGCGCGCCTCGATTCGCGCGCAGTGGGTGCCCGACATCGACGAGCGGTGGACGTTGATCGCCGAGTCGAACCGCACCTCGGCCTGGGACAACGGCTACACGCAGCTCCGCGCGGCCGCCCGCTGGCGCGCCACGCAGGACCTCTTCGCCTCAGCCGACGCGGCGACGTACATCTACGACAAGCCCGTGCGCGGAGTGGCGGCCTCCGTCATCGGCATCGCCAACGTCGAGTACCAGGCGCTGCCTGAGCTCAAGCTGATGTTCTCCGGATCTCTGACCAGCTCGCCCTTCGCCGTGGTGGAGGGCCAGGTGTTGGGCCGCCTCGTCTTCGAGCTCGACGCGCCGAGCGCCGGAGGTGGCTCGTGAAGCTCCATCCGTCGGCCCTCGCCGCCCTCGCCGCCGGCCTCACGCTGCTCGCCACCTCGGGCGCGTGCACCAGGCGGCTGTTGACGCGCTTCCCGCACGAGCTGCACCTCGCGGAGATCGAGTGCGGCAAGCCCGGCAAGCCCGACTGCCTCACCTGCAACAGCTGCCACGGAGGCGAGCCTGAGGTGTCTTCGTGGGTGAAGCCCCCGCAGGCCACCTGCGCGAAGTGCCACGAGAAGTCGGGGGACGAGCAGAAGTACCTCATCGCCACGCGGCCCCCGGAGGCGGCGCGCCCTGCCGCGTACGACATCGTCTTCGGCCACGACAAACACCTCGCGATGCCGGAGATCAAAGGCCAGTGCGTGAAGTGCCACGCGGGCGCCGTGCAGGCCGTGGGAGGCAAGCCCCTCTTCCCGCCGATGACGACCTGCACGGGTTGCCACGAGCACGAAGCGCAATTCACCGCCAACGACTGCGCGCCTTGCCACAAGCCCAACCACCTGCGGGGCCTCAAGCCCGTGTCCTTCCTCGCGCACGACACCGCGTGGATGAAGCGCCACGGCGGGTTGGCGCGTGACGAGCTGGCGATGTGCTCGACCTGCCACGCGCAGGCGCAGTGCGACAGCTGCCACGACGCGACCCAGACGCTGCGCCCGGAGCTGCGCAACCCCGACGCCATCACCCGCCAGTACGTGCACCGCTTCGACTTCCTGTCCCGGCACGCCATCGAGGCCCAGTCTCAGCCGGCGCAGTGCATCAGCTGCCACCAGAAGCAGGACTGCGACGCCTGCCACGTGCAGCGCGGCGTGTCGGGAGGCGCGGTGGACGGCCTCAACCCGCACCCGATCAACTGGTCCGGCACCACCGGGGAGGGCACCAACCTCCACGGCCCTGCCGCCCGGCGCGACATCTCTTCGTGCGCCGCGTGCCACGATCAAGGCGCGGCCTCCAACTGCGTGCGCTGCCACAAGCTGGGCGGCCACGGAGGCAACCCACACCCGCCCGGCTGGCGCAGTCCGCTGGGCACCGACACCGCCACCTGCGCGGCCTGCCACGGAGGTGCGCTGTGAGAGCCCACCTCGCTTCCGTCCTCCTCCTGGGCGTCGTCGCCAGCGGCTGTCTCATCCTCCGCGACGAGGACAAGCAGGCGAAGGATCGGCGCTGCACCGCCTGCCACGGCAACGCCTCGGCCGAAGGGGACTCGGTGCTCAAGTCGGCGCCGCCCAATGACACCCGCGGCAACAGCGGCGTGGAGTCGCCCGGCGTCGGCGCGCACCAGACGCACCTGCGCGCCAGCAGCACGCACGCGGCCATCGCCTGTGCGCAGTGCCACCTCGTCCCCGAGCGCACCGAGTCGCCCGGCCACAACGACACCGACGGACCAGCGGAGCTCACCTTCGGTTTCCTCGCCTCACTGGACGCCGGCAGCCCGCGCTACGACGCGACCGCTCGCAGCTGCAGCGATGTGTACTGCCACGGCTACGCGGCCAGCCAGCCCTGGAACCAGCCGCGCTCTTCGGACGACGCCTGCGGCAGTTGCCACGGCGTGCCCCCGGCTGCCCCGCACCCGCAGAACGCCGCCTGCCACGCCTGTCACGGCACGGTGATCAAGCCCGATCGATCCTTCATCGATCCCGCCAGGCACGTGGACGGCACGGTGCAGGTCGGCGAGCTGGCCTGCAACTCTTGTCACGGCTCGACGGACGCGGGGAATCCGCCGCCGTCCCTGGACGGAGGGACCTCGCGCGATCAGCTCGGCGTCGGCGCGCACGTGGAGCACCTCGCGGGCTTCGCCAACTCCCGCACCGTGCAGTGCACGGAGTGCCACGTCGTGCCGCAGCGGGTCGACTCGCCGGGCCACGCCAACGGCGTGGTGGACGTCATCTTCTCGGGCGTGGCCCTGGGCCCGCTGGACGGGGGCGCCGCGTGGGATCGCAGCGCGGCGACCTGCACGGCCTGGTGTCACACCGCCGGAGCCACCGCAGCCGTCAGCCCGCCGTGGACCTCGACGAGCGGGCCTCTGGGCTGTAACGGCTGTCACGCGCTGCCGCCTCCCGCGCCCCACCCCGGCTGGAGCAAGTGCTCCGCCTGCCACCCCAACGCCACCGGTGACGCGGGCTCGCCCTTCGTCGACAAGACGCTGCACGTGGATGGCGTGGTGAATGCCGCGCTGCCCGCCAACTGTGATGGCTGCCATGGCTCGACCGCCAACGCCGCTCCGCCGAGAGATCTGTCCGGCAACTCCGACACCACGCTGCGCTCCGTCGGAGCGCACCAGTCGCACCTGCGGGACGCAGGCATCTTCCGCGTCGTGGAGTGTGGTGACTGCCACCCGGTGCCGGCGCAGACCATCGCCCCCGGCCACGCCAACGGCACGGTGGAGCTCGTCTTCTCTGGACCTGCCATCGCCGGCGGCTCGATGCCCACCTTCGACGGGACGAGCTGTTCGAACACCACCTGCCACAAGCCAGACGCCCTGCGCTCCGGGGGCACGAGCACCGGCGGCACGGATCAAACGCCCGTATGGACCCGCGTCGACGGCTCTCAGGTGAACTGCTTCGCCTGCCACGCCTTCCCGCCGCCCGCGCCGCACCCGCAGAACTTCACCTGTGAGACCTGCCACCTGAACTACGGCGGGGGCGGCGTCTTCCGCCGCCCCGACCTCCACGTGAACGGCAACATCACCTTCAACGTGCCCTGAAGCGCGATGAGCTCGGCCTGGCGCCTCGACGGACGCACGGTGTTGGTGACGGGCGGGACGAAGGGCATCGGCCGGGCGACGGTGGAGGAGTGCCTCGCGCTGGGCGCCCGCGTGCGCTTCATCGCCCGAGACGCGGTGATCGTGCAGCAGGCGGCTGCGGCGCTGGGCCCGCGCGGCGATGTGCAGGGGCTCGCATGTGACGTCACGACGCGGGAGGGGCGCGACGCGCTGCTTGGCTGGTGTGGGGACGTCGACGTGCTGGTGAACAACGTCGGCACCAACGTGCGCAAGGACTTCGAGGACTACGAGGAGGCGGAGATCGCCCGCATCCTCGACACCAACCTCTCGTCGGCGTTGTTCCTCACGCGCGCGTTGGCCTCGCGCCTCGAGGCCAGCGGGGCCGGCAGCGTCATCTTCGTGGCCTCCGTCGCGGGGCTGACGGGGCTGCGCACCGGCGTCCCCTACGCGGCGAGCAAGGCCGCGTTGATCCAGGCCGCGCGCACGCTGGCGCTGGAATGGGCAGGGAAGCGCGTGCGGGTCAACGCCGTGGCGCCCTGGTACACGCGCACGCCGCTGGTGGAGCCGGTGCTGCAACGGCCGGGCGCGCTGGAGCGGATCGTCGAGCGCACGCCGCTGGGCCGCATCGCCGAGCCCGAAGAGGTCGCCCGCGCCATCGCCTTCCTCGCGCTGCCCGCGGCCTCGTACATCACCGGGCAGTGCCTCACCGTCGATGGTGGCCTGTCGGTCAACGGGCTGACGTGGGACTGATCAGGTGGTGATGGTGGTGCCGCCGTCCACCACCAGCACGTGGCCGGTGACGTAGCTGGCCGCGTCGCTCGCCAGGAACACGGCCGCGCCGGCGATCTCGTCCGGTTGGGCGTGGCGCCCGAGGGCCGTCCTGTCGACGACGTGCTTGCGTAGCTCCTCGTTCATCACGATGGCCGCGGCGAACTTCGTCTCCACCAGCCCCGGGGCGATGGCGTTGACGCGAATGCCGCTGCCGCCCAATTCCTGCGCCAGCGTCTGCGTCATGGAGATCACCGCCGCCTTCGTCATTCCGTACACGCCCTGAAAAGGCGCGGCCCGCAGCCCCACGGTGGAGGCGACGTTGACGATGCTGCCCGGGGCCCCGCGCTCCTGGAGGTGCCGGGCCACGGCGCGCGCGGCGTAGAAGTAGCCCTTCACATTGACCTCGAACGTCTTGTCGAAGGCCGCGTCTTCGATGTCCAACATCGGCCCGAAGTACGGGTTGGTGGCGGCGTTGTTGACCAGCACGTCCACCTTCCCGAAGCGCTTCACCGTCTCCTCGACCAGCGCTGCGACGTCCCCGGCCTTCCCGGTGTGCGTGGGCAGCGCGGCGGCCACTCCTCCCGCCGCCTCGATTCCGGCCACCACCGCGGCCAGGCCGTCGGGTTTGCGCGCGGCCAGCATCACCTTCGCGCCGGCTTGCGCCAGGCGTGCGGCGATCGCCTCCCCGATGCCACGCGACGCGCCGGTGACGATCGCCACCTTGTCCTTCAAGGAGAAGAGAGGTGCACTCATGGAGGCCGAGTTAGCACGCGCCGGTGTCGAGCGCAGGGAAACGCGGAGCGCGCGCGAGACGCCCAGCCAGAGCATGGAGGAACTCGTCTACCCCCGGCGGCTCCAGCTCGGCTGCTCGGCGGCGGACGGGGGCGCGCTCCTGGCCCTGACGCTGGTGGTCCTGCGCCTCAGGCGGCGCGTGCGCTAAGACGCGCGCCAATGGACTTCTCCGAATCGCCCCGGGTCGCCAGCATCCGTGCCCAGGCGCGTGACTTCGTCACCAACGAGCTGTTCCCTCTCGAAGGGCGCTTGCGCGCCGAGGGCTTCCAGGCGCTGTTGCCCGTGCTGCGCCAGAAGCGGGAGCGCGCGAAGGAGACGGGGCTGTTCGCGGCGTTCGTCCCGAAGTCCTACGGCGGGCCGGGGCTCGCGCTGACCGAGTTCGCCCACCTCTCGGAGGAGCTGGGGAAGAGCCCCATCGGTCACTACGTCTTCAACTGCCAGGCGCCCGACGTGGGGAACATGGAAATCCTCATGGAGTACGGCACCCAGGCGCAGCAGGCGCAGTTTCTCGAGCCGCTCGTCCGAGGCGACATCCGCAGCTGCTTCGCGATGACCGAGCCCGAGCATGCCGGCTCCAACCCGGTGTGGCTGTCCACCACCGCCAGGAAGGACGGGGGAGAGTGGGTCCTCCGTGGGCACAAGTGGTTCACCACCGGCGCGGAGGGCGCGGCGTTCGCCATCGTGATGGCCGTCACCCAGCCGGACGCCGAGACGCCGCACGCGCGCGCCAGCATGATCATCGTCCCCACCGACACGAAGGGCTTCGAGCGGATCGCCAACCTGTCCATCATGGGCGATCGCGGGGGCGACTGGGCGAGCCACGCGGAGGTGTCATTTCAGGACGCGCGCGTGCCGCTGGAGAACCTGCTGGGAGGGGAGGGCGCCGGCTTCCTGATCGCCCAGCAGCGCCTGGGGCCCGGCCGCATCCACCACTGCATGCGGTGGATCGGCATCTGCGAGCGCGCCTTCGACCTGATGTGCCGTCACGCCGCGACGCGGGAGCTCGCGCCCGGCAAGCCGCTGGGGACGCGGCAGATCGTCCAGCAGTGGATCGCCGAGAGCCGCGCGGAGATCAACGCCGCCCGGCTGATGGTGCTGCACGCGGCGTGGAAGATCGAGACGCAGGGCGCGTACGAGGCACGGGAGGAGATCAGCCTCATCAAGTTCACCGTGGCGCGCACGCTGCAACGGGTGCTCGATCGCGCGCTGCAGACCCTGGGCGGGCTGGGCATGACGGACGACACGCCCATCGCCTTCTGGTACGCACACGAGCGGGCCGCGCGCATCTACGACGGCGCCGACGAGGTGCACCTGGAGACGGTCGCGAAGCGGGTGCTGAAGCGCTACGGCCTCGCGCCCCGGTGACATGAGCGCTCACCACCTCGCCATCGAGCGGACGCGCTTCCTCGGACGGGTGGGGGAGCTGAAGGCCCTCGACGAATGGGTGCGCCGCCGCGAGCGCCTCGTGACGCTGGTGGGGCCGGGCGGGGCGGGGAAGACGCGCCTGGTCCGCGAGCTGGGCCGGGCCGTCGTCTCGGCGTTCCCCGGTGGCGTCTGGTTCTGCGACCTCGCCAACGCCTTCACCGAAGCAGAGCTGGTGCTGGAGGTGGCGCGCGCCGTCGACCTGCCGCTGGAAGCCCCCGGAGAGCTCGGCGCCCGTATCCAGGCCTGGCTGCGCTCGCGAGAGCAGGTGCTGCTGCTGTTCGACAACGCGGAGCAGCTCAACGCCCAGGCCCGCGCGCGGGTGCGCACCTGGCTGACGGAAGCCGCGCAGGCGCAGCTCGTCGTGACCTCGCGCGAGGCCCTGGGTGTGGAAGGCGAGCGCGTGGTGGCGGTGGGCCCGATGTCGGTGGACGACGCCGTGGCGCTCTTCATCGACCGCGGCGGCGCGTGGGATCAACGCGTGGGCGATCCCTCCTCGGCCGCCGCGGTGCGCGCGGTGGTGGACAGGCTCGATCGCCTCCCGCTGGCCATCGAGCTGGTCGCCGCGCGCGTCGATCTCTTCACGGTGCAGGAACTCGAGGCGCGCCTCGCCCGCCAGCTCGAGACTCACGCGTCGGCGCCCGCCGCTGCGCCCGCGCGGCACGGCACGTTGGCCGCCACCATCGCCTGGTCCTGGGCGCTCCTCTCCGAGGATGAGCGGCGGGCCTGTGAGGACGTCTCGGTCTTCGAGGGGGGCGTGGCGCTCGCCGCGGCGACGCTTCTGTGGGGCAGCGAGCCCGTCGCCGTGAGCCGCCTCGGCGCCCTGCGGCGCAAGTCGCTCCTCTACGCCGTCGATGGCCCGGGGGAGAGCCGGTACCAGCTCTTCGAGGCGGTACGGGCGTGGGCGCGCGAGCAGCTCTCGCAGTCGGGCCGTCGCGCCGAGGTGGAGCTCGGCCACGCCAGGGCCATGACCCAGCTCTGCGCCGGGTGGACGAAGGAGCTCGACGGGCCGGGCGAGCCTGCGGCGATGAGCCACCTCTCGGCGGAACGGGAGAACCTGCTGGCGGTGGTCGATCGCACGTCGGGGGTCGAGCCCTCGTTGGCGACCGTGGCGCTGCTGGCGCTGCACCCGCTGCTCCTCGCGCGTGGGCCGATCGATCTCCACCTGGCGCGGCTCGAGCGCGTCATCGACGCCGTCGCCATCGAGCCGTACCACCAGTCAGCGCGCCATCGCCTCGTGTTGGCGCGGGGCGAGGTGCGCCGCCTTCGTGGGCAGTTGGACGGCGCACGGGCCGACTTCGAGGCGGTCTGTGCCTGGGCGGAGAGGACGGGCGACGCGCGGCTGGAAGGGCAGGCGCTCCGGCAGTGGGCCCTCCTCGAGGGGGCGCGAGGACACCCGCAGGACGCGCTCGCCCGGAGCCGCTGGGCGCTCAAGCTGGCGCGGGCGGCGGACGATCGGCTGCTGGAGGCCTTGAGCCTCGGCGCCCTCGGTGCGGCGCAGCAGAGCCTCGGGCGGCTCAAGCGGGCGATCAGCGCACACGCGCGGGCGCTGGCGGTGCTGCGGGCGGTGGGCAGTCCGAGGCTGGTGGGGATCGAGCTGTCGTACCTCGCGGTGGCTACGCACCGGCTGGGCCACCTCGCCGAGGCCGAAGGGCTGCACCTCGAGGCGCTGGCGCTGGATCGAGCGCTCGGAAACAGACGCTTCGAGGCGGTGGAGAAGACGCACCTCGGCTACCTCCACCACGAGTTTGGCCGGCTGGAGGAGGGCCGCGCGTCGTACCGCGAGGCGCTGGCGCTCTTCCGCGAGGTCGGAGACGTGACGCTGGAAGGCGTGGTGCTGACGTTTCTGGGCCGGCTGGAGGTGGAGGCAGGGACGCGCGAGGCCCGCGAGCTGCTCGAGGCGGCGCTGGCGCTGCACCGCGCGTCCCACCACGCGCGGCTCGAGTCGACGACGCTGTCCGCCATCGGGCACCTGTGCCGCGACGCCGGCGATCTGCACGGCGCGAAGGACTACTACCAGCGCGCGCACGGCAAGAGCATGGCGGCCGAGGTGGGCTTCGAGACGTTGCTGGAGGCGTGGCTGGGAGAAGTCGAAGCACGGCTGGGCAACGAGGAGGAGGCGAAGCGGTACCTCGCGCGCGCCCGCGATCGCGCCCGCACGCATGAGAACCCGGTCTACGCGCTGTCCGCCGAGCTCTTGAGCGGTGTCTCCACGGAGAGTCCGGCGCGGGTGCGCGCGCTCGCCGCGACCTCCAGCGAGCTTCGGCGGGCCGTGCGGCTTTCGGGCACGACGCTCCCCGCGCCGGTGGCGGTTGCGCTGACGGTGGCGAAGGACGGCACCTGGTTCTCCCGCGAGGGCGGCGAGCGCGTGGAGCTCACGCGCCGGAAGGCGGTGCGGCTGATCCTGCTCGCGTTGACGAGCGCTCGGGTGGACCGGCCGGGAGAGGCGCTGTCGTGGGAAGCGCTGCTGGCCGCGGGCTGGCCGGGCGAGCGCCCCGTCACAGACTCGGGCCTCAAGCGCGTGTACACCGCCATCTGGACGCTCCGGACCATCGGCCTCGAAGGGGTGCTGATCACACGCGGAGACGGCTACCTCCTCGATCCGGCAGCCGCGGTGTCCTGGGCCTGAGTGACGCGAAGGGGAGAAGTCCCCGAGTTCACGAGGCTTTCGCGGTTTTGAGCTTCTTTGAGCGGATCCGCGGGTGCGCCGCAGGCAGGGTGCGCGCGCCCAAAGGAGCCGCCCATGATCCGCACGTTGCTGCCGCTTCTCCTCGCTGTCCTCTCTGCGTGTGGTCTCCCCGCCGCCGACGCCGAGCTGTTCGAGCTCGATCCCTCGCTGTCGGCGGAAGAGCTCGAGCTGCGCCGCCGCGACTTCTGCACCATGACGGGCCAGCGCGCCGCCCCGTTGGATGTCTTCGTTCAGCCCGAGGTGGGTGAAGAGCCGTACCTCCGGGTGATCGCCGGCGCGACGCGCTCGCTCCGGATCATGGTCTACGAGTTCAACTCCGACGTCATCCGAGAGGCGGTGCGCGCGAAGGCGGCTTCGGGGCTGGACGTGCGGGTGATCCTCGACCGGACGCAGGTTGGCGACAACCAGGAGACCTTCGACGTCCTCACCGCGGCCGGCGCGAAGGTGCAGTGGAGCGACCCGCGCTTCACCTACACGCACGCGAAGTTCATCGTGGCCGACGAGAAGGTGGCGCTCATCTCCACCGGCAACCTCGATCACTTCATGCGCAGCGGGCGGAACTTCGGGGCCATCGATCGGGATCTCGGCGACGTGCGCACGCTGGTGAGGGTCTTCGAGGCGGACTTCGCGAAGCAGGATCCGGTGATCGGCTGCACGCGGCTGCTGGTCGCGCCCATCAACGCGAAGGAGCGCCACCTCGAGCTCATCAACGGCGCCACACGGACGCTGGAGATCGAGTCGATGCAGTTCTCCGACCGAGAGATCCGCGACGCGGTGTACGCGCGGCACCAGGCGGGCGTGCAGGTTCGCGTGCTGCTGGCATCTCCCACGTGGATCGACGCCAACGACTACGCCGGTAACTGGCTCAAGGACCGCGGCATCCCCGCGCGGTGGCGTCGCAGCCCGGCGGTGCACGTGAAGACGATCATTGCCGACGGCCAGCGCGCCTTCCTCGGCTCGGAGAACCTCTCCTACAACTCGCTCACGCAGAACCGCGAGGTCGGCCTCGTCACCACCGAACCGGACGATCTCTCCGTGTTGTCCGGCACCGTCGAACAGGACTGGACGACCGCGACAGACTTCTAAGGTGCTGGAAAGTGGGGCGCGAAGCGTTCACGCACCCTCACAGGGTTGTGCTTTGCGATGTAGATGCAGATGTTCGTGTCGAGCAGGTAGCGCACCGCCATCAGAGCGGCTCCCGTTCCTGCGGAGGGTCGTCCTCGCGCTCTTCCATGAAGTCCTCGGGAAGCTCCGCGAGCGCGTCGAAGATGGCCGCTGCGCTCTGAGGGACCTCACGCAGGACGATCTTCTCACCGCGCCGAAAGATCTCCACCCGTTCCACTGACAACCGGAACTCCTTCGGCAGGCGAATGGCCTGGCTGTTTCCCGACTTGAAGACGCGTGCCCAGGTCATCAGGCCCCCTTCGGATATACGTAATGTATCTACTGGCACAGGAGGCCGCGGCGTCGGAGCTGGCGATGTCCGTCATCACGTTGGGAGAACTGCGCTTCGGCGCAGAGAAGAGCGCGAGTCGCGAGCGCGCGCTGACGACCATCCACCAGATCGAGAGCACGATCCAGGTCGTGCCATTGACGGAGGCCGCGGGCCAAAACTACGGGCAGCTTCGGGCCGCGCTGCCGCGGCAGGGCTTGCCAATCGGTAACAACGATCTCTGGTTGGCGGCGCACGCGCGCGCGGAGGGGTGGATTCTCGTCACCAACAACGAACGCGAGTTCGCCCGCATCGACGGCCTGCAGCTCGAGAACTGGGCCACCTGAGCCGTCAGGCCTTCACCTTCTTCATCTCGGGATCGTACAGCGGCCTGAGCGACGCGACGGCCGGGTACACCTTTCCGGCGATCTCCACCTCCCAGGTCCCGCTGTCGATCCACGCCTGGTCCAGCGGCTGGCCCGCGTCCACCATGGTGAGGCCCACCGCGCCGCCCAGCGTGTGCCCGTACGACGCCGCGCGCACGTAGCCCACCGGCTTGCCATTTCGCCGCACCACCTCGGCGTGGAACATGAGCGGCTCCGGGTCCTTCACCAGCACCTGCAGCAGCCTCCGTTGCAGCGGGCCCTTCGCCTTGAAGGCGAGCACCGCTTCCTTCCCGATGAAGCCGTCGGGCTTTTTCAGGTCCACCGCGAAGCCCAGTCCCGCTTCCAGCACCGAGTCGGTGTTGTCGATGTCGTGCCCGTAGTCACGGTAGCCCTTCTCCATGCGACAGCTCGCGAGCGTCTTGAGGCCTGCGTGCTTGAGGCCCAGCGGCGCGCCGGCCTCCACCAGCCGATCGTAGACGTGCGTGGCCTGCTCGGTGGGAATGTACAGCTCGTACCCGAGCTCACCCAGGTAGGTGATGCGCACGCACAGCACGCGCGCGAAGCCAATGTCGATCTCCCGTGCGGTGCGGAAGGGGAAGGCCTCGTTGGACAGATCGGCCGTCGTCACCGCCTGCATCAACTGCCGGCTCTTCGGCCCTTGCACGTTCAGCTGCGCGTAGCCGCTGGTGACGTCGGAGACAAAGGCGTGCGCGTCGCCGAGGTGGCGCCTCAGGTGCGCCTCCACGTGCCGGTGCGCCGTGTCGGACGCCACCACCCAGTAGTGCTCGTCGTCGAACTTGGTGACGGTGAGATCGGCCTCCAGCGTGCCGCCCTCGTTGAGCCACTGGGTGTAGGTGATGAGCCCGCTCGCGCCGTCGACGTTGTTGGCGGAGATGCGGTTCAACAGCCGCCCGGCGTCGCGCCCCTCCACGCGGAACTTCGACATGAAGGACATGTCCATCAGGATGACGCCGTTGCGCGTCGCCTCGTGCTCGGCCTGCCAGTGCTTCCACCAGGTCGGCCGGCCCCAGGTCAGCTCGTCCTTCTCGGGGGCCTTCCCGTCGGGCGAGTACCAGTCGGCGCCTTCCCAGCCGGACACGTCCTTGAAGTACGCGCCGCGCGCCGCCAGGCGATCGTGAAGGGCGGACTTCTTCGCCCCACGCGCGGTGGACATGGAGCGGAAAGGGTAGTGGCACTGGTACACCATGCCCAGCGACTCGACGGTGCGAAGGCGGCGGTACTCCGGGTTGGCCTGGTAGCGGTGCAGGCGATCGACGTGCATCCCGGTGACGTCGATGTCCGCGCGGCCGTGGATGATCCAGTGCGCCAGCGCGCGGCCCATGCCGCCGCCGGTGAGGATGCCGATGGAGTTGAGCCCCGCCGCCATGAAGTAGTTCTTCAGCTCCGGCGCCTCACCGACGCACGGCCGCAGATCCGGCGTGAAGCTCTCGGGTCCGCAGAAGAACTTCTTGAGCCCCGCCTCTTGCGAGATGGGCACGCGCGACATGGCCCGCTCGAGGTACGGCGTCATGCGATCCCAGTCCGGGGCCAGCTCGCCGAAGGAGAAGTCTTCGGGCACGCCTTCGATTTTCCACGGCGCGCACCTGGGCTCGAACAGGCCGATCATCAGCCCGCCGCCCTCCTCGCGGTAGTAGCCGTAGCAGCCGGGATCCTCCAGCACCGGCCAGGCGCGGTCGATGCCGGGGATCTTCTCGGTGATCAGGTAGTAGTGCTCGGCGGACTGCAGGGGAATGGTGACGCCCGACTTCGCGCCCAGCTGCCGCGCCCACATGCCGGCGCAGTTGACGACCACCTCGCAGGTGATGTCGCCCTTCGTCGTCTTCACGCCGGTGACGGCGCCGCGCTTGTGGGTGACGTCGGTGACGGCGACACCCTCGAGGATGGTGGCGCCCTTCAGCCTCGCGCCCTTCGCCAGCGCCATGGTGACGTCCACGGGATCGACGCGCCCGTCTTCCTTCACGTAGAAGCCCGCGAGGATGTCGTCCGTCTTCGCGATCGGGAACAGCTCCTTCACCTGCGAGGGGCCGATCTCCTGTACGTCGACGCCGCAGAAGCGGTTGAAGGCGGAGACGCGGCGGTACTCTTCCAGGCGATCTCTGTCGCTCGCCACCTCGATGAAGCCGACGGGTTTGAAGCCGGTGGCCTGGCCCGTCTCGGCCTCGAGACGCGCGTAGAGATCGCGGGTGTACTTGCGCAGCTCGGTGGACGTCTCGGACGTGGAGCCGAAGGTGACCATCAGCCCGGCCGCGTGCCAGGTGGTGCCGCTGGTGATGCGGTCGCGCTCGAGCAGCACCACGTCTTTCACGCCGAAGTGGGCCAGGTGGTACGCGACGGAGCAGCCGATGACTCCGCCGCCGATGACGACGACGCGCGCATGCCTGGGAACGACGGTCTCACTCATGGGGTCGCACCCTAGCGTCGAAGAGGTCGCGATTCAGTCTCCGTCTGGAGTGTGGTTGAAGGCCGGGGTGAGGAGCCGTCATGCCCCGCCGCGTCGTGCTCGCGCTCGTCACGCTGTCCGTCCTCGGCTTCGCGGGAGTCATCGCCTGCCAGTCCCTGCGCGCCGCGGCGGTGAAGGTGTACCCGCAGGACTACGCGCCCGAAGGCGACCCGGGGAAGTGGGAGGCCGTCTTTCTGGGCAAGGACGAGGCGCGCCCGCGCATCCCCGTCTCGCTCGTGAAGGTGGCCCAGGGCTTCGTCCAGCCCACCGCGGCGGAGTCCGTCCCCGGTGAGCCGGGCGTCTTCGTCCTCCTCGAGAAGGGCGGGGCGCTGAAGTGGGCGACCACCTCGGGCGCGTCGGGTCAGCTCGCGAAGCTCGACGTCACCACGGCGTCCGAACAGGGGCTCCTCGGCGTCGCCTTCCACCCGCGCTTCCAGGAGAACCGCCGCTTCTTCCTGCACTACACGACGGAGAAGGACGGGCGCGACGTCAGCCGCGTGGAGGAGTGGAAAGCAGACGGTGCGCCGCTCTCGAAGTCGAAGGTGTCCGCGACGCGGGTGGTGCTCGAAGTCGAGCAGCCCTACGCCAACCACAACGGCGGCCACCTCCTCTTCGGCCCCGACGGCTTTCTCTACGTCGGCTACGGCGACGGAGGCTACCGCGCGGATCCCCACGGCCACGGCCAGCGAATGGACTCGCTGCTGGGGAAGATGCTGAGGCTCGACATCGACGCGGCGGATCCGGGCAAGGGCTACGCGGTCCCGAAGGACAACCCGTTCCTCGGCACGCCGGCAGCCCGGCCGGAGATCTGGGCGCTGGGGCTGCGCAACCCGTGGCGGTACTCCTTCGATCCACTCGGCCGGCTGGTGGTGGCCG
Organism: Myxococcota bacterium; assembly: GCA_040752975.1. GTDB lineage: Bacteria > Myxococcota > Myxococcia > Myxococcales > Myxococcaceae > JADLDB01. Next base: position 3,616 of record JBFMHF010000034.1, on the reverse strand, counting down.
ACGTGGGCCAGGACGCCTGGGAAGAAGTCTCGCTGGTCGGGCGCGGAGACAACCTGGGCTGGAACATCCGGGAGGCGGCGCACTGCTTCCAGCCGGCGCAAGGGTGCCGCACGGAAGGCCTGGTGGAGCCGATCTACGAGTACGGCCGGGACGAGGGCCAGTCGGTGACGGGCGGCGTGGTGGCGACGGGCGAGCGCGCGCCGGCGCTCAAAGGGAAATACGTCTTCGGCGACTTCATCACCGGGCGGCTGTGGGCGCTCACGCTGCCGGACAACAGCGGCGAGAAGGCGCAGGTCTCCGCGCTGGGGAAGTGGCCCATCCTCCCGTCCAGCTTCGCGCGGGACGAGGCTGGCGACGTGTACGTGCTGGACTACGGCGGCGGCGCGCTGCTCCGGCTCGAGCCGATCAGTCCTTGATCGCGTAGTTGATGGCGTAGTCGCCCTTGGCGGACGTCGGCGGCTCCCAGCCCTTGTTGGACAGGTTGTTGTCGCGCAGCACGCGCTGCACCTCGCGCCCGCGCGCCGCGGACAAGTCCTGCTGGGCCTGCTTCACCATCGTCCACACCTCGTTGGCGATGGAGAGGTCGTCCACCAGCGCGGCGTGCTTGTCGTAGGGCTGGCCCACGTTGGACGAGGCGAAGGGCTTGAAGTCCAGCGTCTTGAGGAGGTTGGGCGAGAGCGGGATGTCGGACTTCTCGTTGGCGGCGTACTGGGCGACCTCGGTGAGGAAGTCGTTCAACTCGGCCTCGGGCTTGTTGCCCATCTCCCGGTACCAGGTCTCCACCGCGGCGCGATCGCCGGACGCCAGCGCCGGGTTCTTCTTCTGGGCGAAGCCCACCAGCACGCGGATCGCCTTCTCCTGCTCTTCCAGCGGGCCGAAGGCCTTCACCACGTCCACCGGCGAGCCCTTCTGCTTCGCGAAGGCCGCCACGTCGCCCAGGAAGGCCTCCTTCTGCAGCCTGGTGAGCGACGCCTGCTGGGCGAACCACTTCTCGAGGCTGGCTGGATCGTTCGCGGAGACGCCCGGGGTGTTCCTCGACAGCGCGTAGTCCATGAGGATGCCCGCGGCGGCGCTGTTGACGGCGTACTGGGCCTTCTTGATCGCGCCGGTGTAGCCCTCCTCGGCCTCCAGCTCGATCTGGATGTCGTTGGAGATCATCGCGCCGGTCATCTTCCCCGCGTCCAGCGGGCGGCGGCTGACGCGCTCCTGGAAGGACAGGCCCTGGCCGGTCGCCGCGTCGTAGAACTCGGTGTAGTCCATGGAGCCGATGATGAAGTTCCAGGACTGCGGGTTCACGCCGAGCGCGTTCTGGCGGTACTCGTTGAACCACACGCCCTGGGCCCAGCCGCCGGCGCCTTCCACCATGCGGTGCAGCACCTCCGCGTGCGCGGTCACCAGGTTCTTCCGGATGTCAGCGGCCACGGCGGCCTTGTCGGTGGCGTTCTTGAGCGCGGGCGCGTCTTCTCCGGCCAGGTGCTCGCCCAGCTCGGCGAGGAAGGCGTCCTTGTTGGGGCCCGCCACCTGCGCGTCGAACTCGGCCAGGAAGCCCTCGAAGGTCTGCTTCTTCACCAGCTCACCCTTCACCGTCACCGGAGAGGAGAAGGACGCGTCCGTCATCTCCCGCAGTTGGTTGAGGCCCACGCCCATGCGCTGGAGGAGGTCCGTCTTCTCCCGCCCGTCCGCCATCTCGATGACCTTCTTCGCGTAGGCGGTGTAGGTGGCGGGGTTGCCCTTGACGACGCCGCTGCCGCTGGTGGTCTCGGCGCTGGCCATGAAGCGGCTCACGGCGGCCTTGAAGCGCAGGAAGTCCTGCACGTCGTTGGCGCTGCCTGCGTCGCGCACGCTGCGGGCCTCGCTGCCGCCGATCTTCCGCTGCAGTTGATCGACGTTCTCCGCGAAGGCGTCGTACTTGACGCGGATCGCGTCGACGACGGCGCGCTGCAGCTTCGCGTCCTGCTTGTTGCTGATGTCCTGTCCGGGCCAGAGGCGATCGATGAGCGCCTTGTCGACGGTGATGTTCGGGTCCACCTTCTTGAGGCCCTCGGCGGCGGCCTCGACGATGGCGCTGCGATCGAGCAGCGCGTTGGCCTGGCTGAGCAGCTGGGCCTTCGACGGCAGGTTGTTGGAGGCGGCGAAGTCGGGCGCGGCCTCGATCAGCGTGATCAACTCCTTCACCTTCGGCTCGCCGGCGGTCTGGAAGCCCTGCACCAGCGCGGACTGATCGGTCTCGTCGAGGTGGAAGCGACCGCGGATCTGCCGGGCGACGGCGCCGGGCTCGAGCGCCAGCACGCCCGTCTCTCCGCCGACGTTGTCGGTGATGCCCTTCTGCACCGCCACCCGGTACATGGACGAGGCAGCGGGCGCGACCTGGTTGGCGGACCAGCTTCCCCACGCGGTGCCCAGCTTGCCCGTCTGCGCCGACGCGTTGAGCGTGTCGAAGATCTGCTGGTTGGCCGAGTCGGTTCGGCTGTCGATCTTCCGGGCGTGCTTCACGCCGTCCTGGATCGCCGTACCTTCCTTCATGCCGATGAGGACGCGCGTCCCCTGGAAGGGATCGCGATCGGAGCCGTAGCGGATGCGCGTGCGGTACATCAGCTCGGCCTTCTGGAGGTCCTTGGTCAGCTTGCCGGTGGCGAGGTCCTTCTTCGCCATGAAGGTGTCGAAGAAGAAGTCACGGCCGATGCCCACGCGCGGCTGGCCGTTGTTGGGGTTCACCTCGTAGCTGCGGCTGTCGAGGGTGAAGGACACGTACGGGTTCGCGCGGCGCAGCGCGTGGCTGTCCGAGTCCCAGGCCATCTCGTCGAGGGGCACCTGGCCCAGCGTCAGGCCCGCCGCCGCCTTCGGGCGTTGGAGATCGTTGAGCGCGTCGGTGGCCAGCTTCACCGTCTCCTCTTTGGTGAGGCCGGTGATGACGCGGGTGTCCTCCACCTCTTCGCCGTCGCGGCCGTAGGCCACCGGGGCGTTCTTGAGCGTCTCGGCGCTCATGTGGGGGATGGTGGAGAGGTCGATGTTGGACAGCGGCCCGTCTTTCACCTGCAGCGTCACGCCGTCGACCGCCATGGTGGCCGCCGGCTTCGCCTTCGAGGCTTTGCCGAAGTCCGTGGAGTAGGTGGAGGCGTAGTTGTTGTACTTGCCGTCGTTGAGGCCGAGGGCCTTCGACAGGTTGCTGCCCATCGAGAGATCGAAGCTGTCGCCCGACTTCACCTTCGCGCCGCCGTCCTTCACCACGTCGTCGAGCGCCTGCATGAGATCGCTGACGTAGGACTTGAGGGGCGTGTTGGCGGCCGTGGCCTGGGCCTGCAGCTCCTTCATCGCCGCCTTGAGCGTGGCGCCGTCGGTGACCGTCTTCGCGTTCGGTCCGTCGCCCACCTTGATGGACAGGCCCTTCGCCTTGAGCTGCTCGCCGACGGCGTCGTACCACGCGCTGCGATCCGACTTGCCGTAGAGATCGGCGCGAAACTCGATGCCGCGCTTCACGTTGACGGTGGACATGGTGGGCCTCCCCGAAGCAGAGGATATCGTGTGGGTTTTGTCATGACACGCGAGCCGGGGCCAGAGCGCAATCCGATGAGGGTGTCACGGGGGGGTGCCGCGGCGTGGTGAGATGGCACGGGGG
>JBFMHF010000033.1:0-53380 GCA_040752975.1 Myxococcota bacterium | reverse complement strand
CGCTCTTCCTCGCGGGGCTCTTCGGCCTCGGCGCCCTTCTTCGGGCGCTTCTTCCCCTTCTCTTCGTCGCCCCTGCCGCGACGCTTCTTCGGGGTTTCCTCGGACTCGGACTTTGAACGCGCCCTGGCCATGTCGGTGGAGTGGAGTCGCTGTACGGGCTGCCTTCGCGCTGCGACTTCCCGTGGTGCGGAGGTTATGGAGAGGAGACGGCGCCCGACGTGGGCGCGCTTCCCCGACAGCAGGAGCAAGGTACGGGGCGGGGTGGGCGCTGTCAAGGCGAACTCTCGGCGCTCGACGCGTGGCCGTTTTTGGGCTTTCACCCGGCCGGGAAGAGGAGGGCTTCCAACGTGAGCGTCGCGGCGCGGGTGAAAGAGCTGAGGGAGCAGATCGCCTACCACGATCACCGCTACTACACGCTCGACGCTCCGGAGATCTCCGACGCCAGCTACGACGCGTTGATGCGGGAGCTCAAGAAGCTAGAGGCCGAGCACCCCGAGCTGGTGACGCCCGACTCCCCCACCCAGCGCGTGTCCGGCGCGGCGCTGGACAAGTTCGAGAAGGTGACGCACCGCCAGCAGATGCTGTCGCTGGCCAACGCGCTCGACGAGCAGGAGTTCATCGACTTCGACGAGCGGGTGAGGAAGGCCCTGGGGGTGGCCGAGGTGGACTACACCTGCGAGCCGAAGATGGACGGGCTGGCGATCGAGCTCGTCTACGAGGGCGGCGACTTCGTGCAGGGCTCGACGCGCGGCGACGGCGTCATCGGCGAGGACGTGACGGCCAACCTGCGCACGGTGAAGAACCTGCCGCTGAAGCTGAAGGGGACGGACCTGCCGAAGCTGCTCGAGGTGCGCGGCGAGGTCTTCATCCGCAAGGCGGACTTCAAGCGGATGAACGAGCGGCTGGTGGCGCAGGGGGAAGAGCCCTTCGTCAACCCGCGCAACTCGGCGGCCGGCAGCCTGCGCCAGCTGGATCCGAAGATCACCGCGTCGCGGCCCCTGTCGCTGTTCGTCTACGAGGTGGGCGTGGTGGACGGGAAGAGCTTCACCTCGCACCGCCAGAAGCTCGAGTGGCTGAAGGAGATCGGCTTGCCGGTCAACCCGCGGCGCTACGACACCAGGGGCGTGGCGGAGGTGAAGCGGGCCTGGGAGGATCTGCTGCAGAAGCGGCACGAGCTGCCGTACGAGATCGACGGGCTGGTGGTGAAGGTGGACGATCTCGACGCGCGGGCGCGGCTGGGCCAGGTGTCGAAGTCGCCGCGGTGGGCGGTGGCGTGGAAGTTCCCGCCCGAGGAGATGGAGGCGACGGTCGAGGACATCCAGGTGCAGGTGGGGCGCACCGGGGCCATCACGCCGGTGGCGTGGCTCAAGCCCGTCTTCGTGGGCGGCGTCACCGTGTCGCGCGCGACGCTGCACAACGAGCAGGAGCTGCGCCGCAAGGACGTGCGCATCGGCGACCAGGTCTTCGTGCGGCGCGCGGGCGACGTGATCCCCGAGATCGTCAAGGTGATCTCCTCGAAGCGCACGGGCAGGGAACGCGAGTTCGTCTTCCCCACCGAGTGCCCCATCTGCGGGTCGAAGGTGAAGAAGGAGGAGGACGGCGCCATCGCGCGCTGCACGGGCAAGCACTGCCCCGCCAAGCTGGCCGGGCGGATCCGCCACTTCGCCACCCGCACGGCGATGGACATCGAGGGCCTGGGGGAGAAGCTGTGCGAGGCGCTGGTGGACTCCGGGAAGGTGAAGACGGTGGCGGATCTCTACCGGCTGGAGGTCGGCGAGTTGATGACGCTCGAGCGCATGGGCGAGAAGAGCGCGCAGAACCTGGTGGACGCGATCGCGAAGTCGAAGGCCACCACGCTCAGGCGCTTCATCTACGCGCTGGGAATCCCCGAGGTGGGCGAGGCGACCGCGAAGGCGCTGGCAGAGCACTTCCGCGACGTGAGGAAGCTGATGGCCGCTTCCATCGAAGAGCTGCAGGCGGTGCGCGACGTGGGCCCGGAGATGGCCAGGGCCATCCACGGCTACTTCGAGGACCCAGACAACCGCGCCGTGGTGGAGGCGCTGCTCCAGGCCGGCGTTCAGCCCGAACCGCCCGAGGCACGGGCCGCGGGGGGCGTCTTCACCGGCAAGACGGTGGTGCTGACGGGCACGCTCTCCTCCATGACCCGCGAGGCGGCGAAGGAGGAGATCGAGCGCCGCGGCGGGAAGGTGTCGGGCAGCGTGTCGAAGAAGACGGACTTCGTGGTGGCGGGGGAAGAGGCGGGCTCCAAGCTGAAGAAGGCGCAGGAGCTGGGCGTGAAGGTGCTCACCGAGGCCGAGTTCCAGGCGCTGCTGGGCTGAGGGACCTCACGCGTCCCGCGCCAGCGCTGCGAGCTCGGACGAATCGAGCAGCTCGAAGCGGACGCGGGCGTACTTCGCGCGCAGGGCCGTCTTCTGAAACCGCGCCTCCAGCGCCGCCAGCGCTCCGATCCGCTCGGACTTCGTACGCGTGCCCCACTTGACCTCGCTGACGACCAGCCCTTCGCCGTCCTCGCGGACCAGGTCCAGCTCGACGTCGCTCTCCCAATAGCGCGAGGCGCCCGGCCAGCGCGCGCGCAGGCAGTCCTCGAAGACGGTGGAGGCGTGATCGTCGAGAAGCTTCCGCTTCTCCGCGTCGGAGTGACCGGCCCAGCGGGTGCGGTGCGGGGAGTAGACCCGAAACCAGAAGCGGAGCGTCGGGTCCGCCAGCCGGTACAACGTGCGCTTGGTGGTGCGGACGGACTCGCCGAAAGGGAGCTGGCGCTCGAGGACGCGGGCGTCGAGCAGCACCTGGAAGAGACGGCCCAGGTTGGTCTGCGGTGTCCCGACGCGGGCGGCGATCTCAGACGGCTTCTCGGCGCCGCGTCCGACCGCCTCGAGGACCGCGGTGGGCGTCAGGCCGGTGATGCCTTCGTCGCGCAGGAGCCGGGCGGGCTCGAACTCGAGGTACGGCGAGGGACCGAAGAAGAGCTCCTCGGCCAGCGCCACCGGGCTGTCGCCCCGGCGCACCATCTCCCAGTACTTGGGCACGCCGCCGACGAGCGCGAAGCGGGTGAAGGCGTCGCGCGCCGCGGGGTTCTGCCCGCAGGCCCGACAAAAGGCCCCGTAGCTCATGGGGGCGATCTCGAGCAGCTTGCGAGCCCGTCCAAAGAGCGGCGCGCCCCGGTTGAGGAAGAGATCGTTCATCATCCGGGTGCTGGAACCGGAGAGGATGAGTGAGCTCCGCTTCCGCTTCCGGTGATCGAGCCAGCGCTGGACCACGCTGGGCAGCGACGGATCGGCGGCCACCAGGTACGGGAACTCGTCGAGGCAGAGGATCCGATCCTTCGGCTGAAGATCGATGAGCTCCAGCAGGTCCGCGAAGGCGCGCGGGGCGAGGGACGTGCCCAGCCCCTCCCGGACGTCCAGGTACACCTGCTCGAGCTGCTGCTCCTTCGAGGCCTCGATCGCCTGGCTGTAGAGGCCGTCGCGCGCCCGGAGCCAGTGCGTCAGCAGGCGCGTCTTCCCCACCCGACGCCGCCCGAAGAGGACCAGCAGGCCGCCCGCCTTCGCGTGCTCGTCGAGCTCCGCCAGCTCGCGCTTCCTGTTGACGAACTTGAGCTCCACGGGCGCAATGATGTCTGCCAGACATTATGTCTGTCAAACATCATTCAGAGGCGGGCGCTCTCGCTAGCGCTTCTTGAACTCGACGCGCCGGTTGGCGGCCCAGGCCTCTTCGTTCGAGCCGCTCTGCGCGGGCTTGTTCTCGCCGTAGCCCACGGTGTCCAGCGCGCCGCCGGAGCAGCCGAGGTCGACGAGGTACTTGCGCACCGACGCGGCCCGCTTCTGGGACAGCACCATGTTGTACTCCTCGGTGCCGCGCTCGTCGGCGTGCCCTTCCAGGGTGAAGCGCAGGCTGCCCTTCTTGATGCAGTCCGCGTACTGCGACAGCGTCGCCTGCACCGGAGAGGTGAGGCTGAACTCGTTGAACTCGAAGCGCACCGGATCGAAGGTGCACGTCACGGCCACCTCCACCGCCGTGCACTTGCCGGCCTTGCAGCCCTGGCCCGAAGGGCAGTCGTCATCGGCCGCGCACTCCGGCTTCGCTTCCGCCACCTGGCACTTGCCGCCCTTGCACTTCTTGCCCTCGCCGCAGCCCGTGTCGTCGGTGCACTCCGGCTTGGGGACGCAGCGGTTGGCGTCGCACACGAAGCCTTCCTTGCAGTTGGCGTCCGTGGCGCACTCGCGGCACATGCCCTGGACGCAGACTTCCCCCTTCTCCTTGCAGTGCTCGTCGCTCTCACACTTGGGGTAGGTCGGCGGGCAGCCCATCAACAGCAGCGCCGAGCCGAGAATGCCCAACAAAATCCGCGAGTTGCTCATGGTCCGAGCCTCCATGGGGTGCGGGGTGGAAACCGGGCCTGCTTACAAGTGATTCCTGAAACCCACAAGCAAAGACGAAGGACGTCGCGGACATGGCACGGCGTTTCCAATGGGTCCCCGTGTCGCGATGAAAGCGCGGCAAAATAGCCACACCCTGCCTCCGGAGAGACACCCCATGGCCGCCACGGTGCTGATTGTCGATGACGAGCGAAACATCCTGCTGACGCTGAGCCAGGCGCTGCAGCTGGAGGACTACAAGACGGAGGTGGCGGCCAACGCGCAGGTGGCGTTGGACGTCCTCGCTTCGCGGCCGGTCGACGCGGTGCTGATGGACGTGAAGATGCCCGACATGGACGGCATCACCGCGCTCGAGAAGATGCGCGCGCTGCGGCCGGAGCTGCCGATCATCATGATGAGCGGCCACGGCACCATCGACACCGCGGTGAAGGCCACGCAGCTGGGCGCCCGCGACTTCCTGGAGAAGCCCATCTCCCGCGACCGGCTGCTGCTGGCGCTCAAGAACGCGCTCGAAGTCACCCGCATGCAGGGGGAATTGGCCGAGCTGCGCGCCGAGGTGGGCCGCTTCGACATGGTGGGCCAGGGCGAGGCGATGAAGAAGATCTACGCGCTCATCCAGCGCGCGGCGCCGTCGGAGGGCCGGGTGTTGATCACCGGGGAGAACGGCAGCGGCAAGGAGCTGATCGCCCGCGCCATCCACCAGCACTCCCGGCGCAAGGCGGGCCCCTTCGTGAAGCTCAACTGCGCCGCGGTGCCGCACGAGCTGATCGAGTCCGAGCTGTTCGGCCACGAGAAGGGCAGCTTCACCGGCGCCATCACCGCGCGGCGCGGCAAGTTCGAGCTGGCGGACTCAGGCACGCTGTTCCTCGACGAGGTGGGCGACATGCCGCCCGCGATGCAGGCGAAGCTCTTGCGCGTGCTGCAGGAAGGCGAGCTGGAGCGCGTCGGCGCCACCGAGACGCTCAAGGTGGACGTGCGCGTCATCGCCGCCACCAACAAGGATCTCGAGAAGGAGATCGCCGCCGGGCGCTTCCGGGAAGATCTCTACTTCCGCCTCAACGTCGTGCAGATCCACGCGCCGCCGCTGCGCGAGCGCCGGGAAGACCTGCCCGCGCTCATCGACGCCTTCATGGAAGAGGCCTGCCGGAAGAACGGCCGGAAGACGCTGCGCCTGGTGCCCGAGGCGCTCCTGCGCATGGCCGAGTACGACTACCCCGGCAACGTGCGCGAGCTGCGCAACCTCGTCGAGCGCCTCGCGATCCTCTGTGAAGGGCCGTTGGTGTCCCGGGCCGACGCGGACGCGCTGATCCCCCGCCGCCGGGCGGTGACGGTGGCGCAGACGCCGGTGGGTGGAGAGCCGATCACCACGAGCGCCGCCGAGCCCCCGCCCGCACCCGCACCGACGGTGGTGCTGCCCACCACGCGCTTCCGCCCCGACAAGTCCTTCCGCGAGCAGGTCGACGAGGCCGAGCGCGACATCATCCTGGGCGCGCTCTCCTTCACCAGGGACAACGCCACCGAGGCGGCGCGGCTGCTCGATCTCGAGCGCGGCCACTTCTACAAGAAGATGAAGAGCCTCGGCCTGCGCCGCGCGGGTGGAGAGACGCAGCTGGGCGCCGAGTCGTAACGCCTCGCCCCCGGTCCGCGTCGCACGGTAAGACGCCAGCCCGCCGTGCCGACGTCCGCCCGCCGCACCCTCACGCTGTCGATCCTCGACGGCGTCTTCTATTCGGTGATGGTCGGCGCGGGAGAGACGTACTTCTCCCCGTACGCCATCGCGCTGGGCGCCTCCAACCTGGTGCTGGGGCTCCTGCTGGGGCTGCCGGTGCTGGTGGGGTCGCTGTCGCAGATCTTCTCGGAGCGGCTCCTGGGGCTGCTCGGCACCCGGCGTCGCGTGCTGGTGCTGTCGGTGGCGCTGCAGGCCGCGTGCTTCGTGCCGATGATCGCGGTGAGCTTCACGTCGTCGCCCTTGCGCGCGGTGGCCTTCCTCGGCCTGGTCTGCGCGTACTGGATCTTCCAGCTGATCGCCGGGCCGGCGTGGAGCTCGCTGATGGGCGACCTCGTGCCCGAGGCCACCCGGGGGGCGTACTTCGCGCGGAGGAGCCGCTACCTCCAGCTGGCCACCTTCCTCACCATGCTGCTGGCCGGCGCCGCCCTCACCGCCTTCCGCGAGCGCGGCCTGCCCCTCGAAGGCTTCGCCGCCGTCTTCCTCGTGGCGATGGCCGCGCGCCTCGTCTCCATGGGCTTCTTGTGGCGTCACCACGAGCCGCCGATGGCCGCGCCGCCGTCGCGCCGCACCTGGACGATGGTGCTCGAGGTGCTGAAGAACCCGGCGCAGCGCCGGCTGATCCGCTACCTCACCACGATGAACTTCGCGGTGTACCTGTCGGCGCCGTACTTCGCCGCGTACATGCTGCGCACGCCCGACAAGCACGGGCTGGCGTGGAGCTATTCCAGCTTCACTGTCATCACCGCGATCTCCGTGGCCTCGAAGTTCCTCTTCCTGCCCCTGTGGGGCCACGCCGCGGATCGCTTCGGCAGCCGCAAGTGCCTCACCTTGTCGGCGTGGCTCATCCTCGCGCTGCCGCTGCCCTGGCTCTTCCCCACCACGAGCCCGGCGCTCCACTTCGCGGTGATCCTCGTCTCGCAGGTGTGGGCGGGCCTGGCCTGGGCCGGCCACGAGCTGTGCAGCTTCAACTTCCAGTTGGACTCCGCGCCCCCGGCGGATCGCGCCCGCCTCATCTCGGCCATCAACGCGATCAACGGCGTGATGCTCTTCCTCGGGGCGTCGCTGGGCGCCGTGCTGGTGGTGGCGGTGCCGGAGCCGTGGAACCCCTTCTTCGTCGTCTTCGTCGCTTCGAGCGCGGTGCGCCTTTTGACGTGCGTGGTGCTGCTGCCGAAGCTCAAGGAGGTGCGCGTGGTCGAGCACATCTCGTACCGCGATCTGCTCTTCCGCGTCGTCGCCGTCCGCCCGCAACTGGGCGCGATGCTGCGCTTCTTCGCCCTGCCCCGCCGAGGAGCAGACGACGAGGCCCCGCGCTGAAGCGGCTACACTCCCGGCCACCTTCATGCGCGTCGTCGTCCCCCCGTTCCACCGCTTCCAGTCGGTGCTGGCGTCCAACGTGTACCTGCTGGACGGCGGGAAGGGCGACCGCTGGCTCATCGACTGCGGCCACTGGGCCGAGCGGTTTCAATTGCTGGCCGAGCTCAAGCGCACCGGGCTGTCGCCCCGAGAGCTCACCGGCGTGCTGCTGACGCACCGGCACTCGGATCACGCCGGCAACGCCGAGTACCTGCAGCGGGAGTTCGGCCTCAAGATCTACGCCCACCGCGCCGACGCCGAGGTGCTGGAGGGCGCGAAGCAGCGCTACGCCCTCGCCCGCCGCGGCCACTTCTACGAGCGCGCCCTGGGCCTCATCGAGAACCGCTGGCCGTCCCGGGTGCGCGTCGACGGCGCGCTGGAGCATGGGCAGTCCATCGCCAGCCTGGAGGTCCACTGGATCCCCGGCCACACCGAGGGCTCCGTCTTCTTCCGGCACGCGGGCACCGGGTGCCTGCTCACCGGCGACACGCTGCTGACGCCCCGCCCGCCCTTGCACCTGGTGCTCGACGTCGTCCCGCCCTACCCCGCGTATTCCATCGATCTCCGCCAGGCCTGGGAGGCGATCGACCGCTTCCACGCGCAGGGCTTCGCCTACGAGCACGTGCTGGCAGGCCACGGCAGCCCCCTCGTCGGCAACGCCCGCCAGCGCGTGCTGCGGGCGCTCGCGGGGCGGGTGCGCCGCCGGTACTGAGCGCAAAGAGGCAAATCATTCCACGGCGTTGCCCGACCCTTGACATGGCCCAAGGACGCTTTAACCAACGGCCCGCTCGAGGTGTGCCCGCATGACTTCTTCGATGATTCAGATCGAGGGCCTCGTGAAGCGCTACGGGACGACCGAAGCGCTCAAAGGCCTTTCCTTCGACGTCCCGCGCGGCCAGGTGGTGGGCTTTCTGGGCCCCAACGGCGCCGGGAAGTCCACCACCATGAGGATCCTGGCGGGCTCGCTCAAGCCCACGGCCGGTAAGGCGAAGGTCGCCGGCATCGACGTCGTGGAGGATCCGGTCGAGGCGCGGCGGCGCATCGGCTACCTGCCCGAGAACAACCCCCTCTACGAAGACATGATGGTGGCGGAGTACCTGCGCTACGTGGCCGACGTGCGCGGGCTGAGCCCCGCCGAGCGCAAGCCCCGCCTCACCCGCGCGGTGGAGGCGTGCGGGCTGACGACGGTGCTGGGCAAGGACATCGGGCAGCTCTCCAGGGGCTTCCGGCAGCGCGTGGGGCTGGCCCAGGCGATCCTCCACGAGCCGGATCTGCTGATCCTCGATGAGCCGACCGCCGGCCTCGATCCCAACCAGATCGTGGAGATCCGCCACCTGATCCGCGAGCTGGGTCGGGAGAAGACGGTCATCCTGTCGACCCACATCCTCCCCGAGGTGCAGTCGACCTGCTCCCGCGTGTTGATCATCACCGACGGCAAGCTGGTGGCGGACGACACGCCCGAGCACCTCACCGCGGCGGCCGAGGGAGGCGGCGTGCTGCACGTGGTGCTGGCGGCGCGGCACGGCCAGTTGCTCGAGCTGTCGAAGGTGAAGGGGCTGCTCGCCGGCATGCCGGGGGTGACGGGGGTGGACGAGGCGGAGAGCGACGGACCGGGCACGCTGGGCTTCCGCGTCCGCTTCTCCGGTGACGACGTGCGGCGCACCCTCTTCGAGGTGTGCGTGCAGAACGACCTGGCGCTGCTGGAGGTGCGGCGCACCCAGGTCAGCCTCGAGGACACCTTCCGCAAGCTCACCACCGACGCCCGGAGGGCCGCATGAACGGGGCCATCGCCATCGCGCGCCGCGAGTTCAAGACCTTCTTCACCTCGCCCATCGCCTACATCGTGCTGGGCGGCTTTCTGCTGCTGGCGGGGTGGCTCTTCTTCGGCACCCTCTTCCTCGCCGGGCAGGCGTCGCTGCGCGGCTTCTTCGGCCTCTCGCCCATCCTCTTCGTCGTGCTGGTGCCCGCCATCACCATGCGCGCCCTCGCGGAGGAGCGGAAGTCGGGCACCCTGGAGCTCCTGCTGACGCTCCCTGTCCCGGACTGGCAGGTGACGGCGGGCAAGTTCCTCGCTGCGCTGGGGATGGTGGCGGTGGGGCTCGTCTGCACCATCCCCTATGCGATCAGCGTGGCGGCGCTCACCGGGCCGGGGCCGGCCTTCGACTGGGGCCCCGTGGTGGCCGGCTACCTCGGCCTCTTGCTCCTGGCCTCGGCCTTCATCGCGCTGGGCCTGTGGGGCAGCGCCCTGTCGAAGAACCAGATCGTCGGCTTCGTCGTGGGCCTCGCGCTGTGCTTCGGCTTCTCCTTCATCGACAACTTCGCGCTCCTGCTGCCGGACGCGCTGGGGCAGGTGCTGCAGTTCCTGTCCGTCGACTACCACTTCGAGAACATCGCGCGCGGGGTGATCGACACGCGCGATCTCATCTTCTACGCGTCGTTGACCGCCGCCGGCCTCCTCCTCACCACCCAGACGCTGGCCGCGGCGCGGGGCACGGAGGGCTCGCCGTCATGATCACCCGGGGAATGACCAGGAAGGCCTTCGCGCTGCTCGTCCTGGGCAGCCTGGTGCTGCTCAACCTGCTGGGCCTCAAGCTGTTCGGCCGCCTCGACGTCACCCGCGACAAGGCCTTCACCCTGTCCGAGGCGACGAAAGAGACGATGCGCGCGCTGGAGGAGCCCGTCACCGTCACCGCCTACTTCACGCAGGATCTGCCGCCGCCCTACTCGAGCAACGCGCGCTACGTGAAGGATCTGCTGGACGAGTTCCGCGCCGCCTCGAAGGGGAAGCTGGCGTACGAGTTCATCGATCCCCAGGCGCAGGAGACGGAGGACGACAAGGAGAAGAAGCGCGAGGTCAAGCAGGACATCTTCGGCCGGCGCTTCCGGGAGCAGACGTCCGTGGAGAAGGAGCTCACCGGCCAGGGCATCCAGCCGGTCGAGATCCGCGTCATCGAGGAGGATCAGCAGCAGACCAAGCGGGCCTACATGGCGCTGGTGCTGCGCTACGAGGACAAGCGGGAAGTCATCCCCCTCGTCCAGGACGTTCAGTCGCTGGAGTACGACTTGACCAGCCTGGTGCGGAAGCTCACCCGCCCGAAGACGCCGGTGATCGGCGTCCTGCAGGGCCACGAGGAGCCGAAGCTGGAAGAGCGCTTCCGCTTCCTCTCCACCGCGCTGTCGCAGACGTACGAGGTGCGCCCGGTGCGCCTCGACGGGAAGGATCGCTTCGAGGCGGGTCTGGACGCGCTGCTGGTCCTGGGCCCGAAGACGGCGCTCGCGCCCAACGAGCTTGAGGCCATCGATCAATTCCTGATGAGCGGGAAGTCGGTGGGCTTCTTCCTCGACGCGGTGCAGGTGGACCTCCGCAGCTTCCAGCCCGACAAGGCCACGCACGGGTTGGCGCCGCTGCTGGCCACCTACGGAGTGACGGTGGGCGATCGCCTGGTGGCCGACGCCACCTCCGGGAACATCACCATCAGCGAGCAGCGCGGCTTCATGCTGGTGCAGATGCCGGTGCCCTACCCCTTCCTCCCGGTGGTGCAGCACCTCGAGCGCGACAACCCGGTCACGCGCGGCCTGGGCGACGTGGGCTTCCCCTTCGCCACCTCGGTGGACGCGAAGGCGCTGGAAGGGACGCAGGTGGCGGTGTTGGCCAAGTCGTCGGCCAAGAGCTGGCTGGAGAACGATCCGCCCTACCTCGATCCCCGCCGCGATTGGCGCTCGGAGACGATTACGCCCACCGGGCCGTACCCCCTCCTCGTGCAGGTGTCGGGCAAGCTGAAGAGCCACTTCGCCGCAAAGGCCGCACAGTCGGGCGCGGGGACACCGGTGCTGGCGGAGAGCCAGGGTGAAGCGCGCCTCGTGGTGGCCGGAACGTCGGCGCTGCTCCAGGACGACTTCATGCAGAGCCGGGGCAACCAGGCGCTGCTCCTCAACCTGGCCGACTGGCTGGTGCTCGATCCCGCCCTGCTGGCGATGCGCAGCCGGGGCCTGGCCCTGGCCACGCTGAAGAGCGATCTGCCCGACGGCACCCGCAACCTGACCAAGTTCGGCAACGCCCTGGGCGTCCCGCTGCTGCTGGCCCTGGTGGGGCTGGTGCGGTGGCGGCTGCGGGAGCGGAGCCGGGCGACCGTCACTGTCTGAAGAGGCTCCGACATGAAGAACAAGTCCTTCCTCATCGCCCTCTCCGTCTTCGCCGTGCTGCTGGGGGCCTACTTCCTGACCCGCGAGCCGCAGGTGTCCGAGGGCATCAAGACGCTCGAGTGGCCGGAGCTGAAGGCCGAGCAGGTGCAGGCGGTGGAGGTGTCCGGTACGCACCAGGCGCGGCTCGAGCGCTCGCCCAACGGGTGGCTGGTGGCGGCGCCGGCCACTCCAGACGTGAAGCACAAGGCCGACGAAGGCCAGGTGAAGGCGCTGCTCGAGGCCCTGGCCTCCTTCAAGGCGCCCACCCTGGTGTCCGAGCGCAGCGCGAAGCACGCCGAGTACGAGGTGGACGCGGCGAAGGGCACCCAGGTGAAGGTGACGACGGCGGACGGGCGCGCGCTGGCGCTGGTGCTGGGCAAGGCGGGGCGGACGGGCGGCGTCTACGTGCGCAAGGACGGCGCCGACTCCGTCTTCCTCTCTCCCTCCGGCCTGGCCTGGCAGGTCCGCAAGGACGTGACGGCCTGGCGCGACAAGACGCTGTCGACGGTCCCGGCGGCTGAGCTGGCGAAGGTGACGGTGAGCTGGCCGGACGGGCACACCTACAGCCTGAAGGCGGGCGCCGATGGAGCCTGGGCGCTGGAGGGAGAGGCCCCCAAAGGCTTCCGCTTCGATCCTGCTGCCGCGCAGCGCCTGACGAGCCAGCTCACGTCCCTCAGGGCGCAGGGGTTTCTCGCGAACGAGACGCCGGATCTCGCCAAGGCGATCCGCTTCCGGCTGGAGAAGAAGGACGGGGCCGCCCTCACAGTCTCCCTCGCCGAGAAACGGTCCGACGGGAGCTGGCCCGTCTCCATCGAGGGCCTTACCGAGGTGGCCACCCTGGGGAGTTGGGTGGGCGAGCAGCTCGCCAAACGCCTCGACGACCTGCGCGACACCAGCCTGTTCAGCTTCGACGTGACGAAGGCCACCCGGCTGGCCTTCGACGCGGCCGGGAAGCGCACGGTGGTCGAGAAGAAGGACGCGACGTGGACGGTGGTGGACCCCAGGCAGCTCCCCGCCGGGGCGCAGTTCGATCCCCAGCAGGTGCAGAGCGTCCTCACCCGACTGCGGGCTCTCAAGGCGAGCAAGGTGGCCCCTGACGCGACGGCGAAGGCCTTCGCCAAACCCGCGCTCCAGGTGACGGTGACGCTGGAAGGCGGGGCGACGCAGCGGCTCCTGCTGGGCGCCGACGCCGGCTCCGACGTGTACGCCCGCGGCGCAGTGGACGAGCTGACCTGGCTCTTGCCCGGCCACGAGAAGGCCTGGCTGACCCGCGGGCTGGAGCTGTTCGCCCCTCCGCCCCCGCCGCCGGTGGGCCAGGCCAATGGACTCGATCAGCTGCCCCCGGAGATCCGCCGCCAGCTCGAAGCGCAGCTTCGGGCCAACACCCACTGACAGGCGGGACGCCTCCGGACGAGAGCGGTAGCAGGGCGCTGACGATCAGACGAATCCGGCAGGCTCGACCTCGAACGCCCCGCCCTTGCGGAAGCGCACGTCGTAGATCGGCAGGCCTCCGGCAAGGGCGCCCAGCGTCTGCGCCATCTGCTGCGCGCCCAGCTTCGCCTGCTCGGCCACCAGGGCGGAGAGATCGCCGGCGGACAGGCCCAGGTCCAGCTCGCGGCAGAAGAAGCGGCAGATGAGCGATCGCTGGAAGGCCGTCACCTCCGGGTGGTTCACGAACATCTGCAGGCCCAGGACGCTGGGCGACACGAGCGGCACCTGGGTGTAGGGCTGCACGTCCTCGAGGCGCACGTTCACCACGGCGCCCTCGCGGTGGCCCCCGCCCAGCGGGACGAACTCCAACTCGATGAGGCCGCTCCAGCGCGACGTGAAGCAGGCGCGCAGGAAGGCGTCCACCAGGCCCGGCCGCAGGCCGTACGCCTCGCTCCTGGTGAGCATGAACTTGAGGTGGCCGCAGCCCACCGAGTCCGGGTGCACCAGGTGCTCGAGCACGAAGGGGCGGATCGCCTCGGGAGGACCCGCGGAGAAGCGCCGCCAGGCCTGCGGTGGATCGGTGCGCGCCGGCAGCGAGGCCTCGGGGATCCGGGGATCCGCCCGCATCCGAGCGATGTAGCGGTTCAGCGCCCCCACGTCGCTGTGGAGATAGAAGTGCCCGAAGGCGTCCACGTACCGGCCCAGCAGCGCCGGCAGGGCTGCGTCGTCGATTGGCCGGCCCAGCACCCGCTCCACCGCGCCCAGCGTCAGCACGAATTCTCCTGAGTCCCCGCCCGGCGTTCCCACCACGCCGTGATCGTCCCGCCCGTCCACGCAGCTCGTCTTCCCGTGGAGGAGGAAGCCCGCCATCTTCGCCCAGCGCACGGTGCGCGGATCGCCGAGGTGCGCCGCGATGTCCTCGCGGGTGAGGGGGCGCTTCTCGGCAGGCGCCTGGGGGACGGCCGGCTTCGCCAGCTGCGTCCGCTGGAAGATCGCCTCGTCGCGCGAGGTGGCGAAGCCGCGGTCCTTCCACGCCGCCACCCCGCCCTCCATTGCCGCCACCCAGTCCAGGCCCAGCGAGAGCAGCCGCAGCGCCGCTTCGCCGCTCCGCTGTCCGTCGGAGGACACCAGCACCAGCAGCGTGTCGTCCGGCACCTCGCGGGCCACGCGCTCGATCTCCGCCGCGGGGATCCACGCGCTCCCCGGGAGGTGCCCCTGCGGCCCCACCAGCTCGTCGCGCTCCCGCACGTCCACCACCAGCACCGCCCGGCCCTGCTCGGCGACGAACTCGGGCTTGAGCCAGGGCACGCCTCGCTCGTCCTTGCGCACGCTGGTGTTCCAGTTCACCCGCAGCAGGCGCTCGGAGAGCTGCGCCTCGCTCAGCGGCCGGCCCGGCGAGAAGTCGTACGGCTTGCTCATGCGCGCGCTCCCGTCACAGGAGGATGGGGATGCCGTTGAACAGCGTGGGCTTCGCCGGCTCGGGCAGCTCCGTCTCGCCGAGCTGCTGGCGCAGGTTGATCTCGATGTTCCGCGCGATCGCCCCCAGCGCCAGGCCGTTGGGGCCGGTGCTGAAGGGATCCTCGAGGATCCGCCCCAGCGTCTCCAGCACCAGGAAGGCCAGCGACAGGCCGATCAACACCGGCACGTTGGACGGTGAGAGGTGCTCCACCAGCCCCAGCGGCAGCACACTGATGAAGACCCGCGTGAAGCGGTAGGTGAAGATCCGGTACGCGGTGGGGATCGGCGTCGACTTGATCCGCTCGCAACCGCCCTGCAACGAGATGAGCTCGGTCAGCGAGCGATCGAGGATCTCCAGGCGGTAGTCGCTGAGCCACCCCTTCGCGGCCAGCCCGGCCACCTCCACCCCGTTGGTGTGGATGAGCCACGCCGCGACGTTCTTCTGCGCCTTGAGGCCCTCGAGTTCGTCGGCGGGCAGGAGGCCCTTCAGCTCTTCCAGCGGATCGGCCGCGCGCAGCTGCTGCTTCACCGCGTACAGCCAGGCGATCTGCCGGTAGATGATCCGCCGCTGCGCCGCGAGCAACGCCGGGCGATCCGCCTCGGGGGCCACGGGAAGCGTCAGCACCTGCCGCGCCAACGCCCGCGAGTGGTTGACGATGCCGCCCCACAGCTTGCGGCCTTCCCACCAGCGGTCGTAGGCGGAGTTGTTCCGGAAGC
Organism: Myxococcota bacterium; assembly: GCA_040752975.1. Classification (GTDB taxonomy): domain Bacteria; phylum Myxococcota; class Myxococcia; order Myxococcales; family Myxococcaceae; genus JADLDB01. Next base: position 38,113 of record JBFMHF010000033.1, on the reverse strand, counting down.
CGAGGAAGATGGCCAGCGCCACGCCGGCGATCTGAAAGGGCACCGGCGTGAAGGGCAGCTCGAGCTGGAAGATCCGGGTGGCCATCCACGCCGCCGCCGCCACCAGAAACGTCGCGAGCAGCCACGGCGCGTGCAGGCGGAAGATGTACTTCCACGGCAGCTTGTCTCCGATGACCACGCCTGGCGCTCTCCCTCAGTAGACGTCGTACTGCTTGCGCAGCGCCTCGTGCTCCTCGGCGTTGCGCGACGGGTGCAGCACTTTGTTCGCGTCGTGCAGGTAGTAGAGGTACTCGCTGGCCGTCGGCTTGAGCGCCGCCTCGAAGGACACCCGCGTGGGCGCGCCGATGGGCGTGGGCGGCAGGCCCTTCTTGTGCCGCGTGTTGTAGGGATCGTCGCGATCGCGCAGCTTCACCAGGAAGGCCTGGCGATCGTTCCACTCCTCGAGCTCGTAGCGGCTGGTGGCGTCCACGCCCAGCGCCCAGCCCTGATCGATCCGCTTCCAGAGGATCCCCGCCACCAGCGGGCGGTTGGACGGCGTGGGCTCTTCGCGCTCCAGCATCGAGGCCATCGTGACCAGCTCGTGCAGGCTGCGCTTGCTCGCCTTCACCTCGGCCTCCAGGGGCGTCCACACCCGCGCGGCGAACTCGTCGAGCTGCTTCTGCACCAGCACCCGCACGTCCACCTTCCCCTTCGGCAGGTTGTACGTCTCCGGGTAGAGGTAGCCCTCCAGCGTGCCCTGCGGCAGCGGGAAGGGCGCCTTGTACCCGTCGGCCGAGGCGGTGGCCTTCAGGTACTCGCCCGGCTCGGCGCGCCCCGCCGCCACCAGCGCCGCGTCGGTGTCGCGCAGCCGGAAGCCCTCCACCACCACGAAGGGCTCGTCTTCGGCCAGCGGAGATTGCTCCAGCGCGTCCGCCAGTTGCATGGGCGACGCCGCGCGAGAGAGGCGGAACTTCCCGGCCTTCAGCTTGAAGCCGCCGCGCTTCCACACCACGTAGCGGAAGACGATCGGATCGGAGATGAGGCCCGCCTTCTCCAGCTGCACGGCGACCGAGCGCGCGTTGGCGCCTTTCGGCACCTCCAATTCCGCGTCCTCGCCGCCGCGGCCGGGCGCGTTGGCTCGCGAGTCGAGGCTCCAGAAGAACCCGCCGCCGGCGAGCGCCGCCACCACCACCAGGATGAGGATCACCCACAGCAGCTTCTTCATGTCCCTCGACTGTCACCGGACAGGCGCACGCACGCAAGCGCAAGCGGCGGGCGCAGGGAATGGCCTCGACACACGGGGGATGGTGCGCCCACCACTCGCGACGGTTCCCTGCGGCCTCACCTGTGGGGGCTCGTTCGCCGCCTCGCGAGTCCCCAGACAGAGGTTGCTCCCGCGGTCAGCTCCGGAGGATGGGGATCATCCGGTCCAGGGCATCGAGCAGCACCGTCTCCGGTGTCACCAGCGGCGGGAGGATGCGGATCACCCTGCCGCGCGTGTCCTTGCACAGCGCGTGAGCCTCTTGCGCCAGCCGCACCGCCACCTCGTGCGCGTCGTCCACCGTCCGCTCCACCGCCAGCATCAGCCCGCGGCCGCGCACGTCCTTCACCTTCGGGGAGCCGGCCAGCCCATCGCGCAGCCTGCCCAGCGCTTTCTCACCCAGCATCGCCGCGCGCTCGGCCAGCCCCTCGTCGAGCAGCACGTCCAGCGCCGCCATCGCCGTCGCGCAGGCGAGCGGGTTGCCCCCGTAGGTCGAGCCGTGCGTGCCCGGCGTGAAGACGTCGAGGACCTCGGCCAGCCCACACACCGCCGACACGGGGTACACGCCGCCCGAGAGCGCCTTGCCCAGCACCAGCAGATCCGGCCGCGCGCCGGTGTGCTGCCAGGCGAACAGCTTCCCGGTGCGGCCCAGGCCCGTCTGCACCTCGTCGAGCGCCAACAGCACCCGGTGCTCCGTGCAGGCGTCGCGCACCCGCGGCAGGTACTCGCGCGGAGGGATCACCACCCCCGCCTCGCCCTGGATCGGCTCCAGCAGCACGCCCACGGTGCGCGGGGTGATGGCTGCCTCCAGCGCCGCCGCGTCGCCGAACGGCACCTTCACGAAGCCCGGCGTGAAGGGCCCGTAGTGCGCGAAGGAGGACGGCTCGTCGGACAGGCTCACGGCGGTGATGGTGCGCCCGTGGAAGTTCCCCGTCGCGACGACGATCTCCCCGCGGCTCTCGGGTACGCCCTTCACCTCTTCGCCCCAGCGACGCATCGCCTTGAGCGCCGTCTCCACCGCCTCCACGCCGGTGTTCATGAGCAGCGCCTTCGGGAAGCCCGTCAACGTCCCCAGCCGCTCGAGCAGCCGCCCCATCAAGTCGTTGTGGAAGGCGCGCGAGGTGAGCGTGAGCCGCGCCGCCTGGCCCTGCAGCGCCGCGACGATGCGCGGGTGACAGTGGCCCTGGTTGAGCGCCGAGTACGCAGAGAGACAGTCGAGGTAGCGCACTCCTTCCACGTCCCAGACGAAGGCGCCTTCCCCCCGCGTCAGCACCACGGGCAACGGTGCGTAGTTGTGCGCGCCCCAGGTCTCCGCCTGGCGGATCAGCGCCCGCGTCTCGTCACCGGGGGGATCGCCACCGGCCAGCCTCGTCTCTCCCTGGACCTCGCCCCAGGGAGAGAGGGGATCGCTCCCTTCCGCCACCTGCTCGGCCATCGCCAGCAGGTTGGGGCCGCTGCGCTGCACCCAGCGGTAGCGCACGCGCGCCAGCGGCGCCGGCAACGTGAGGAAACGATCGAGCCGCGCCGGGCTGGCGTCGACGATCACCTCCGGCTTCGCCCGCCGCATCGTCTCCTCCAGCTCCTTTCGCTGCTCGGGCGAGTAGCCGAGCGCCGGGAGCAGCGCGCCCAGGTGTGGGTACTTCCGGTACGCCTCGGCGATGGTGCCCACCGCGAAGGGGCGTGGATCGATGAGCTCCTTCGCGCCGCTCTGCTTCGCCGCCACCACCCCGGCACCGTACGCCATGCCACCGTGCGTGAGCGTCGGCCCGTCCTCCACCACCAGCACCCGCTTGCCGTGCGCGCCGTCACGGGGCTCCAGCGTCACCTCGAGATCGGACTCCACCAGCCGCGCCCTGGGGTTCAACTCCGCGAGCCTCAGCCGCGTCGCCGCCAACACCTCCGGCGAGGCCATCGACACCTTGTTCAGCACCAGCACGTCGGCGCGGCGGGCGTTCGTCTCCCCCGGGTAGAAGCTCGCCTCGTGGCCGGGCCGCAGCGCGTCCACCACGGTGATGGTGAGATCGGCCTCGAGGAACGAGAAGTCGTTGTTCCCGCCGTCCCAGAGCACCACGTCGGCGTCGGCTTCCGCCTCGCGGAGGATCGCCGCGTAGTCCACACCCGCCCAGATGGTGAGCCCCGCCTCGACGTACGGCTCGTACTCCTCGCGCTCCTCGATGGTGCACTCGGCCTTCGCCAGCGCCGCCTCGCTGTCGAACTTCTGCACCCGCTGCTTGAGGAGATCGCCGTAGGGCATCGGGTGGCGCAACACCGCGACGCGCAGGCCGGCGTCCTTCAGGTGCTTCGTGAGCGCGAGGGTGAGCGGGCTCTTCCCCGCCCCGGTGCGCACGCCCAGCACCGCGATCACCGGTCGCTTCGACTTGAGCTGGGTGTGCCCGGGGCCGAGCAGCACGAAGCTGGCGCCGGCCGCCTGACAGACGCTGGCCGCGTGCATCACCTGCTCATGAGAGAGATCGCTGTACGCGTGGAAGACGAAGTCGACCCGGTGCTTCTGGATCAACGCCGGCAGCTCCGCCTCGAGGTGGATGGGGATGTCCGCGGTGTAGCCGGGCCCCGCCAGCTCCTTCGGGAAGGCGCGCTTCTCGATGAAGGGGATCTGCGTGGCGGTGAAGCACTCGACGTGGAAGTCGGGGTGCGTACGGAAGAAGGTGAGGAAATCGTGGAAGTCGCGCCCGGCGGCTCCCATCACGATGCAGCGGTGCGTCATGGCGACCTCCCGCGGTCAGTCGAAGACGACCTGCGTCCCGGCCTCGCCCTTGAGCGCCCGCTCGACCGACTCGGGGTCGCAGATAACGGCGCGGCGGCCCGGAGCGCTCACGAAGCGCACGCAGGCCTCCACCTTGGGCGCCATGGTCCCCGGAGCGAAGTGGCCTTCTGCCAGCAGGTCGCGCAGCCTGGTCGCCGTCACCCGCGTCACCGGCAGCCGCTTCGGTGAGCCGAAGTCCGTGTACGCCGCCGGCACGTCGGTGATGACCACGAAGAGGGCCGCGTCGAGCGCGTCGGCCAGCAGCGCCGCGGTGAGATCCTTGTCCACCACGGCCTCGACTGACAGCAGGTGCACGCCGTCGCGCGCCACCGGGATGCCGCCGCCCCCGCACGCCACCACCACCGCCCCCAGCTTCAGCAGCGCGCGGATCACGTCCGCCTCGAGGATCTCCAGGGGTTCGGGCGACGGCACCAGGCGCCGCAACCCACGGCCGGCAGGATCGACGCCCACCTTCACGCCGTCGCGCTGCAGCACCTTCGCGCGCCCCTCGTCGAGGAACGGGCCAACCGGCTTCGACGGCGCCTGGAAGGCCGAGGCGTTGCGATCGACCACCACGTGCGACAGCACCGCCGCCACCAGCCGCTCATCACCGCGCTCCAGGAGCGACTGCCGCAGCGCGGTCGCCAGCACGTCGCCCAGCTCGCCCTGCGTCGCCGCCACGCATGAATCCAGCGGCAGGCGGTACGCCCGCTCTCCGGCCACCTCGACGCGCAGCAGTTGGTGCCCCACCTGCGGCCCGTTGCCGTGCGTCACCACCACGCCGCCCGCCGCTCTGAAGACGGGCTCGAGGCGCTCGGCCACATGTGCGGCGAGCTCCCGCTCCCTCGGCACCGACAGCGCGCCGTCGGGACCGGCGAAGGCGTTGCCGCCCAGCGCCACCACCGTCGGCCTGCGAGTCGGCGTCGTGCCCATGCCCTGCCCCTGAGCAACCCATGTGCCGTCGATTGCCCCTTTCCTCGCCCACTTCGGCCGCAACGTTTGCGTTCAAACGTCCTCGCCCGCAGCGGTTTCCGGCAGCCCCCGTTCTGCGTCCGGCTAGCATGGCGCGTCATGACTCGACATGCCGGGTGGTTGCTGGTGCTGGTGTCGTTGGCGGGCTGTGAGTGGATCTCCGATCCGATGAGCTTCACGCGGGAGGAGGTGCCGCGCTACCGCGCCCAGGCCGAGCACCCCGCCCCGGTGGCGAACCCCACCACGCTCAAGGTGATGGCGTGGAACATCAAGTACGGGGCGTGCCGCATCGACTTCTGGTTCGACTTCTGGGGCGACCGCGTCCAGCTCTCGACGACAGAGGTGAACGACTGTCTGGCGAAGGTGGCCGCGCTGGTGCGCGAGTACGATCCCGACATCCTCCTCACCGAGGAGATCGAGATCGACTCGCGGCGCAGCGCCTACGTCGACATGGTGCGCTACCTGCTCGAGAACACCAGCCTCCGCTACGCGGCCTACATCGAGACGTGGAACAGCCGGTACATCCCCAGCGAGGGCCTGGGGCGGATGAACCTGGGCAACGCAATCTTCAGCCGCTACCCGATCGTCAAGGCCGAGCGGATCAAGCAGCAGGATCGCACCGATCTCTCCGCGATCGAGGCGCCCTTCTACATCCACCGGGCGATCGGCCGCGCGGAGCTGGACCTCGGCAACCGCACCGTCGCCGCGTACGTGGTGCACACCGAGGCCTACGACAACGACGGCACCAAGCAGGCGCAGATCCAGCAGATCTACGACGAGGTGAAGGCGGAGACGCTCCCCTTCGTGCTGGGCGGAGACTTCAACGAACTGCCCCCCGTCTGCGATGAGCGCGCCGACGCGGGGACGCCGGAATCCTGCGACGGCAAGCTGCGACTGTCCGACTTTCCCGACGAGCACCCCAGCTCGAAAGGCACCGAGTTCGAGCAGCCGCCCTACACGCCCAGCGTGATGAAGAAGTTCTACGACGACTTCACGCCGTGGATTCCCCTCGCGCGCTACGGCGTGGGAGAGGCGAACCAGCGGCCCTTCTTCACCCACACCGTCGTGGGCCCCGACGGCGCGGACGCCCAGGGCAACCCGGGCTTCTGGACCCGCACGCTGGACTACCTCTTCGTCCGCCCGGGCGAGACCTGGACCAACACCGACGTGCTGCAGGACACCGGAAGGCTGGGAGTCACCGGCGATCCGCTGAGGCTGTCCGATCACGCGCCCGTGGTGGGCACCTGGGGGCTGCCATGAGGAAGGTCCTCCTCGTCGTGGCGCTCGGCTCCACCGCGGCCCTCGCCACGCCCCGGCCCGCGCGCGACACCGCCGACGTAGGCGACAAGGGCAGCTGGAGCGTCGGCATCTTCAACCCGCTTCGCATTGCGGTGCACGATCGCGTCGAACTGGAAGCCGCGCCGCTCGTCTTCTTCGTGGCGCCCAACGTCAACGCGCGCTTCGCGATCCTCAAGGACACGAAGCCGGATCCGTCAACCGCCCCGGCCGACGTGAAGCCCGGCCTGCGCCTCACCGGCGAATTCGGCCTCTCGCTGCCCACCTTCGCCATGCGGCTGACGAAGGGCTACCTCTTCCCCGAGTGGAAGGCCGGCGCCGACAACGTGGGGTGGATGTTGATCCCCCGGGTCGGCGTGCTGCTGTCCGGCACCGTCTTCACCCACGACGTCTGGACGGTGCGGGCCGACGCCGCCTTCCGCATTCCCCTCGGGGCCAACAGCGCCGCGCCGCTCAACTCCTTCCTCGCGCCCCTCGACATCCTCCTCGCCGCGCCGCTGACCGGCGTCTGCGCTCGCGTGGGCGGCGCGTACGATCACGCCTTCGGCGATCGCCTGCGCCTGCGCGGGGAGTTCAACGTGTACGTCACCGGCGGCCAGGGCAACCTGAACGTGGCGGGCGCGTCCGTCGGGCCGCTGGCGGCCATCTCACCCGTCATGCTCAGCGCGCACCTCGGGCTGGACGTCGCCGTCTTCAAGCAGAGCCGCATCACCGTCGGCGTGTTGTGGGCCAACTACGACACGGGCCAGACGGTGGTGGTGGCCGACGCCGACGGCTTCTCGCGGCGCTCGCCCGTGCGCAGCAACAACTTCCTGCCGACCATCGACTACATCTGGGCCGGCTTCTAGCGAGGGAGGCCCGCCTCAGCGCTCGCGGGGCAGCTCCACCGTCGCCGTCGCACCACCTGGCGGAGGCAGCGCCTGGATCGGGGTGGCCCCCTGCGGCGTCGCTCGGACCGCCATCGTCTCCGTCACCATGGCCGCCAACTGCCGCCGCCCCTCTCTCAGATCGAACGCAGCCCCGTCGAGCGCCGACAACTGCACCAGCAGCGCTCGCGCCGAAGCGGTCCGCCGTTCTCGATCGGAGACGAGCAGTCCTCGGATGACAGGCCAGAGCGACTCGGCGACGCCAACCACCTTGGGCTCGGGCACGACGCCGCTGATGATCTCCTGCTGAAGCGCCACCGCGTCCTGTGCACGGAAAGGGCGTTCCAGCGTGAGACACTCGTAGAGCGTCACCCCCAGCGCGAAGAGATCGAGGCGTCCGTCGGGCGCCAGCCCCAGGAGTTGCTCAGGCGCCGCGTACGCCAGCTTGCCCCGCATCAGCCCGTCCTGGGTGAGCCGCCCCGCGTCGACGTCGCGCGCAATGCCGAAGTCCGACAGCTTCACGTCACCTCCCCGCGAGAGGAGGACGTTGGGCGGGTTGACGTCGCGATGCACGAAGTGTTGCGGAACGCCCGAGGGAGACAGGTGCTCATGCAGGTGGTCCAGCGCCTCCGCCAACCCCCAGGCCAGAGAAGCCATCGCCGCGGGGGGAAGCGGCCGCACCACCTGCCTCGCGCGACGGAGCAGCTCGCTCAGGGTGCACCCGTCGACGTACTCCATCACCAGGAAGAGGCCGCCCGTCTCCGTGCTGCCGAAGTCCAGCACGTTGACCAGGTTCGGGTGCGCGAGCGCCGAGCCCACCTCTGCTTCGCGCCGAAAGAGGGCCACCGACTCAGGGTGGGCGGCCAGTGACGGCAGCATCCGCTTGATGGCGACGCGCCGCTCAAACCCACCCTCGGGGCAATACGTCGCCAGGAAGACCTCCGCCATCCCTCCGACGCCGAGCCGCTCGCCCAGCGTGTACTTGCCCAGCAGATCGCGCATGCGGGACTGGCGCACCACGTCGCGCATTCGGCTGACGAGGAAGCCGCAGGCGAAGGCCACTCCGGGGATCACCAACAGCGTGAGGCCGAGCGGCAGCGGATCCAGACCCGCCGCGCGCCCCACGGACGCTACGCTGACGAAGGCCGCCAGCGCTGTGACGCCGATCGCCACGCGAGACAGAGCGGACGCAGAGAGAATGACGAGGCCGATCATCATCGCCGCGTTCACCGGCGTGTTCATCAAGGGCTGCGGGAGCTGCGCCAGCTGCGCGTAGTGCAGGAAGGACAGCAGCGGAACGTCCAGCACCGCCACCGCAAACACCGTGTAGCGCAACAGCCGCGGCGCCACGCGGACGAGGCCGACCAGCAGCAGCGCGAGCGCGAAGTACACGTACGTGCCCTGGCGCGAGAGGCGAATCGCCGGGTCATCATTCTGCAGCAGGAGAAACAGCAGCGAGCCCACCGCCGTCAGGCCCAGCCGCAGGTTCAGCACCGGCCGCGCGTTCCGGTCCCGTTGCTCGGCGATGGCGCGATCGAGACTGTGTTGGGCAGCGCGGCTCAGCTTCAGGGCGCCAGTCGACATGCAGCCTCATCATGCACCCGATCCGTCCCCCGGTGCGCCCGGGCTACCGCGCGACCTCCGTCCCGACGACGGCTCGAGGCCGGTCGGACTTCTGGCCGCCGAACGAGGGAAGGTAGGCTCCGTGTCGAATGCGCTGGTGGCTCGCGGCTCTCCTGCTGGCTGTGACGGGCTGCCGCTGCGGCGACGTCACTGCTCCGGCCAGGGGCGCGCTGCGCTTCAGCCCGCCCAGCTTCGACTTCGCAGAGGTGTACGAGCGCGCCCGGCCCAGCCGCGCCGTCGAGTTGACGCTGGACGCGACCTTCTCCTGCGAAGTGACGCTGGTGGCCTCGGCGCCCTTCTCGGTGGCCGTGGAGCGCCTCACGCTTGGGGCTGGCACTCCGGCAGTGGTGGAGATCGAGCTCAGCCCCGGTCGGCTCGGCCCCGTCTCCGGCACGTTGCTGGCGAACGGCTGCGGCCTGCGCGCCGAGCTTCCCCTCCGAGCGACGGTGGTGGCGGCGCTGTCCTGTCCTGCTGGCACCGCGTGCGAGGACTTCGCCTTCGATGCCGATCAGGGGGTGTGCCGGCGCACGCCGCGGCCTGACGGGACGGCGTGCAGCAGCCCCTGCCTCCTCTCGGCGCAGTGCGTGGGCGGCGTGTGCCGGGGCCAGGCGAAGACATGTGACGACGGAGAGGAATGCACGGCCGACGTGTGCCTCGACGATGGCTCCTGCGAACACCTCCCCGCGCAGGGCACCTGTCCGGCGCCAGCCTCCTGCGTCCAGACCTGCGACGGCGGAGTGTGCCCGCTCCTCGTCGCCTGGCGCGGCCCGTCGATCGACCCCACTACCACCTCGGTGAGCCCCTCCTCCTCGAGGGAGACGCGCTCTTCTGGCTGGAGCGCGAGGTGAGCAGCGGCGCCTGCACGCTGGCGTCGGTCTCCACCTTCGGCGGCGCCTCCCGCTTCCGGGTACCCGTGCCCTGCGTGGGCATGAACCTCGAGGCGATGCTGGCGCCCGGTCTGGTCATCGTCGGCAATCGGCAGAGCCATCTCGTGTCCGCGTACGACACCCGCTCGGGCATCCTCAGGTGGGCCAGCAACGTGCACGCCGCCATCCTCGATCTGCAGCGCCCTCCCGCGATCTCGGAGACGGAGCTCGTGCTGGGAGTCGTCGAGGCGCAGCAGGTGATCTACCTCGTGCGCGTGCTTCCCTTCGCCACCTGGCCCCCGCCCCAGGCCTGGCTGGTGGGGCTCGATCTCGGCACCGGTGCGCTCCGCTGGACGCGCGCCATCGGCTCGGACAGCGCCTACGGCGTCGTCGGTGACGGCCAGGGGCGCTTCGCCGTGCGAGGCCCGGGCGCCGACTTCAGCGTCTTCGACTCGTCCGGCCCCCTGTGGTCGTCGAGCGACCAGTGGCAGCAGTTCGCCGCCGGCCGCGTCTTCGGCCTCCGTGGCGTTCACGACAGCATCAGCGGCGCGCCCCTCTGGACGTTGCCGCCCGCGCACCTCGGCTTCACCTTCGCAAACGAGCGCGTGGCCCTCGCGTCCGGCGAGGCCGCGTACCGGCTCTTCGACGCGACGACGGGCGCACCGCTGCCACACCGCCGCGACGCCAGGGCGATCGACGTCGCTGAAGGTGCCTTCGCGCCGATGGTCTGGCCACAGGCGCTGCTGGAAGACGACTCGGTGTTGTACTCCGACAGCCGCAGCCCCGATCTCAGCCTCGCTGAGGTGCTGCAGGCCGATGGCGGCCTCGCGTACGCGTGTGCCCTTCCCTCGACGCCGTATGGCTCGATGGTGGTGGGCCCCGGCCGGGCCTTTCTGTGGACGAGGCCTCATGTGCCCAACGTCGACACGCCGGTGACGCTGCACGCGGTGGTGTTGCCCGGCGCGCGCCCAGGGACCGGCTGGTGGCAGTGGCGCGGCGGATCCGGCGCCGACGGGCGCCCACACTGACGGTAATTCGGCTCACCGGCCCGCGGAGTCCGTCGGCTGGGGATCAGCCGCGGGCTCGCTCTTCCGACCGAGCGCCTGCTTCGCGCGATCGGCCAGGAGGTAGAAGGCCGGCACCACCAACAGGCTCAGCGCCGTGGAGACGATGAGGCCGCCGATCACCGCGATCGCCATCGGCCGGCGCACCTCGCTGCCCGGCCCCAGCGCCAGGGCGGAGGGCACCGCCGCCATCATCGTGGCGATCGACGTCATGAGAATGGGCCGCAGTCGCACCGGGCCGGCCTTCTGCATCGCGTCCAGCGCGCTCAAGCCCTGCGCACGCTGCTGGGTGGCGTAGTCCACGAGGATGATCGAGTTCTTCTTCACGATGCCCATCAGGAGGAGCAGGCCGATCATCGAGAAGATGTTCAAGGTCGCCCCGAAGGCCAGCAGCGCGAAGGCCGCACCGGCGATGGACAGCGGGAGGATGGTGAGCACGGTCACCGGGTGCAGGAACGAGTTGAACTGCGACGCCAGCACCATGTACGCGACGAGGATCCCCAGCACGAGCGCGAAGAGGAGACTGGCGAAGGACTCGCGGAAGGCCACCGACGCGCCGCCCAGCACCGCGCGGTAGCCCGGCGTCAGCTCGCCGGAGATCGCCTCCACCGCCCGGAGCGCCTCGTCCTGGCTGTGGCCGGGCGCAGGATTGGCGAAGAAGCTGATCGCCCGTTCGCGATCGCGCCGGGTGATCGCCTGCAGCGCCGGCTTCTCCACCTGCGTCACCAGCGCGGACAACGGCAACAGCTCCCCGCCGGGGGTACGCACCTTGAGCCGCGAGATGTCCTCGGGGCCCGAGCGCTGATCTGCCAGCAGCCGCACCCGCATGTCGATGCGCCGCCCGTTGCTGTTGAACTTGCCCACTCGCAGCCCGCCCACCAGCGCGTTGATGGTGCTGCCCACGTCCTCCATCGACACGCCCACGTCGGCCGCGCGCTGGCGATCGGGCGTGATGCGCAGCTCGGGCTGGCCCAGGCGGTAGTCGGTGTCGAGATCCACCACCGTGCCGGTGGCGAGCAGCTTCTGCCGCACCAGGTCCGACTGCTGCACCAGCGTGTCCCAGTCCGCGCCCCGCACGGAGAACTCCACCGGGAAGCCGCGCTGCGCGGTGAAGCCCTGCTGCGAGAGATCCTGCACCACCGTCTTGAGGCCGGGGATGGCGTTGAGCTCCTTGCGCAGGACGCCGGCGAACTCCTGCATCGTCAGCTTCCGCTGCGAGGGCGCCTTCATGGTGATGAACATCACCCCTCCGGACACGGAGCCGCCGCCGAACCCGCCCACCACCAGGAAGGCCGTCTCCACCTCCGGCCGCGCGTTGACGAAGGCCTCCGCCTTCTTGAGCAGCACGTCCGTCTCTTCGAGGCTCGAGCCCACTGCCGTCTGAAAGCGCAGCATCAGCCGGCCCTGGTCCTGGGAAGGGACGAACTCGCTCGGCAGCTGCCGCAGCACCACCACCGCGCCGACGGTGAGCACCACGCCTGCCAGCAGGACGCGCCCAGGAACCCGGAGCCCCCGCGCCAGCACCTTCGCGTACAGCCCTTCCAGCCGGTGGAACACCGCATCGACCGCTCGCCCCACCCGGCCGCGCTCCTGCCGCGAGGTGTTGAGCAGCTGCGCGCTGCGCGACGGCGCCAGGGTGATGGCCTCGAGGTAGCTGAACATCACCGCCAGGCACAAAGTCACGCCGAACTGGAGGAAGAACTTCCCCACCACGCCCTTCATGAAGACGACGGGGATGAAGATGGCGATCACCGCCGCCGTAGCCGCCAGCGCCGCGAAGGTGATCTCCGCCGTGCCTTCCCGCGCAGCCCGGGCGCGGTCCTTCCCCAGCTCCGCGTGCCGGAAGATGTTCTCCATCACCATGATCGCGTCGTCGACGACGATGCCCACCGCCAGCGACAGGCCCAGCAGCGAGAAGGTGTTGAGCGTGAAACCCAGGAAGTAGATCACCGCCAGCGTCCCGAAGAGCGACATCGGAATGGCGAGCACCACGTTCAGCGTGCTGGACAGGCTGCCGAGGAACATCCAGCACACCAGCGCGGTGAGCAGCACCGCCAGCAGCAGCTCGAACTCCACCTCGTGCACCGACTCCTCGATGAACTGCGTCGAGTCGAAGATGAGCCCCAGCTGCATGTCCTTCGGCAGCTGCTTGTTCAGCTCGGCCACCGCGGCCTTCACCGCCCGCCCCACCTCCACCGCGTTGGCGCCCCGCAGCTTGCGGATGCCCATGCCTTGCGCGGGTTGCCCGTTGACGCGGCCCATGCGGCGCACGTCCTCGAAGCCGTCTTCCACCAGCGCGACGTCGGACAGGTACACCGGCGCGCCGTCCACCTCGCGCACCACGAGGCGGCGCAGCTCTTCGAGATCGAAGGCCTCGCCCAGCACCCGCACGCTGATCTCCCGGCTCCCCGTCTGGAGAAAACCGCCGGGGAGCTCCACGTGCTGCCGCTGCAGCGCGGCGATCACGTCCGCCGCCGTCACCCGCCGCTGGTCCAGCCACGCCGAGTTGAGCCAGATGCGCACGTTGCGATCGAGGTAGCCGCCGAGGGTGATCTCCCCCACCCCGGCCACCGTCTGCAGGGTCTCCTTCACCCGGTAGCGCGCGTAGTCGGCCAGCACCGCGCGGGGGTACGGCCCCGACAGGCCGACCCACATGATCGGGTTGTCCTCGGGGTTGGTCTTCGACACCACCGGCGGATCGAGATCGCGCGGGAGCTGACGCTGGGCCTGGGCGATGCGCGTCTGCACATCTTGCAAGGCCGCGTCGACGTCGCGCTCGAGGTCGAGCTCGATGGTGATGGACGCGCTGCCCTGCCGCGCGGTGCTGGTGATGGAGCGAATCCCCTCCACCTGCACCACCGCCTCCTCGATCGGCTCCACCACGTCGGACTCGAGGATCTCCGGCGCGGCGCCCTCCCACTCCACATTGACGGTGATGGTGGGGAAGTCGACGTCGGGGAACTGGGAGATGCCGATCCGCTGGAAGGCCACCAGGCCGAACAGCACCGTCGCGGCCATCAGCATCCACGCCAGCACCGGCCGGCGAATGCTGACCTCCGTAAAGTTCACGGCTGGCCTCCGGGGGCGACGTTCACCTTCTGCTGCGGCGGAGAGCTGGCCGCCTCCGTCTTCACCACCGGCGCCCCGTCGCGCAGGGCCTCCGCGCCGCGCACCACCAGCGCCTCTCCCAGCTTGAGCCCGCTGCGCACCTCGATGAGCCCGTCGGCCGTGCGGAGCCCCAGCGCCAGGACGCGTTCCTTCGCCACGTCGCCTTCCACGACGTAGGCGAGGAAGCCCTTCTCGGACGGCCGCACCGCCGTCTGCGGCACCACCGGCGCTTCACGTCGCTCGCCCACCGGAACGGTGACGTCCGCGAAGGCGCCCGGCCGCGCACGCTCGCGATCGACCTCGTCCACCTCACCCGTCACCGCCACCATGCGGCTGCTCGGATCCGCCGCGACCGCCACCAGCGAGATCTTCCCGGAGAGCGGCTTCGACTCTCCCCCGGCGAGGAAGGAGAACGGCAGCCCCGGGGAGAGGTGCACCGCGTCGGCCTCGGGCACCTTGAAGCGCACCAGCACCGGATCGCGGCGGATCAACGTGGCCAGCACCGCGCCCGGCTGCACGTACTGGCCTGTCTGCACGGTGCGCGTCTGCAGCACGCCACCCACCGGGGCCTTCACGTAGGCGTCGCGCAAGTCCACCTGCGCCCGCTCGAGCGCCACCTGCGCGGCGTCGGCCTCGGCGGCGGCGGTCGCCACCTTCGTCCGGTACAGCGCCAATTCCTCGTCGGTGATGAGGCCCGGGCTGGCCGCCTGTGCCGACTCGCGCCGCTTGAGGGACGCCTCCGCGTCGGCCTTCGCGGCCAGCGCCCGGTCCAGCGTCGCCTTCGCCGCGCGCACCGCCAGCGAGTAGCGCGTAGCGTCGATCTCCACCAGGACGTCGCCGGGCTTCACCAGCATGCCCTCGGCGAAGCGCACCCGATCCACCGCGCCGGCCACGCGCGCCGTCACCTGCACCGTCTCGAAGGCCTCCACCGAGCCGACCGCCGACAGCGTGTACTCCACGGAGCGCGACTCCACCGCCGCCACCTCCACCGGGAAGGCCAACGCCTTCTTCGGGCCCTTGCCCGGAGTGCCACCCGACGAGGAATTGCAGGCGGCGAGCACCAGGGCGAAGCCGAGCCACACGGGTTTCACGGCTGCACCTCCCGGCCCAGTGGGTCGACGCCCAACGCGGCGCGCAGCCCCAGGAGCGACAGCAACACCGCGTAGCGCTCCTGCACCAGCGCGACTTCGGCCTCGAACTGGCTCTGCACCGCGTCGGCCTGCTGCAGGGCCGTGGCCAGCCCCTGGCGGTACAGCGCGCTCGTCTCCTGCGCGTTGAGCCGCGACGCGTCCACCTCCACTCCCGCCTGCGCCTCGGAGGCCCGCGAGGCCGCGAGCGCCACCAGCGCGTTCTGCACCTCGATGGCGACGCTGCGCTCGTTGAGCCGCTCGTTGAGCGCCGCGATGCGGGCATTGGCGGCGCGCTCGTCCCGTGCGCCGTAGCGATTTCCCCCGTCGAACAACGCCCAGGTGAGATCGATGCCGATGGACGCGGCCCAGGGTCGCCCCGCGAGCCCCGTCTCGTTGGTCAGCGTCCCCTGCCCGGTGAAGCCCAGCACCGGCACCAGGCGGAGCAGCGGCTCCCGCGCCAGGGCCTCGGCCTGGGCCTTGCGCTCGCTCAGCCCCTTCACGTCGAGCCGGGCGGCGCGGGCCTGGTCGATCGCGGCGCGATCCACCGAGTCGGGCTGTGCCTTCGCCACCTCGAACATCGCGGTGGGGGCTTCGAGCGGGCCGAGCTGCGACGGCTCGAGGTCCAGCAGGAGGGCCAGGTTGAGCCTCGCCGTCTGTCGAAGCCCGCCCGCGTTCGCCTCGGCTCTCCTCGCGGTCGCCAGCTCCAGGGTGCTGCGGGTGACGTCGTTGCTGGACGCGAGCCCCGCGCCCTTGCGCGCCTTCGCGTCGGCGAGGTTGGCCTCGGCGAGGGCGACACGGCGCTTCGCAGCCTCGTGGACCAGCTCGTAGCCGAGCGTCAGCAGGAAGGCCTGCGCCGCCTCGAAGGACAGCCGGCGCCGCGCCTCCGCGGCCTCGAAGCGGGTGGCGCGCTGATCCGCCGAGGCGGCCTGGTAGTTGGCGATGTTCCGGGCGTCGAAGAGGGACCAGCGCAGCACCGCAGCGGCGCTGAGCGCGTTGAACTGCAGCACCGTGACGTCCTGGCCGCTCACAGTACGCGTCACCTCGTAGGCGCGGCGGGTGTACTGGCCCGAGGCGGTGAGGGACGGGAAGAAGAAGGCGCGCGCCTGGGTCAGCCTCCCGTCGGCGGCGGCCAGCTGCTGCCCGGCGATCTGGGCGCGCTCGTTGCGGGCGAGCGCCAATTCCAGCGCGCGCTCGAGAGACAGGGGCTCGGCGGCCGGGGCCTGCGCCAGCACAGCCAGCACACACACGAGGACAGGCATGGGCTGCGTATAACGCAGCTATTGGCCGATGCCTCGAAGAGCGCCGCGAGGCTACCGCTGAGTTCCTGGCTCCAGGGCGGCCCGAAGCGCAGCTGCCAGAGCGGCGCGGTCAATGGGCTTGGGGACCAGGGCGCGCACGCCCATCGCTCGCGCCTGCCCCTCGTCCAGCCCATCGGCGAAGCCGGAGCAGAGGACGAGCTTCAGGGCCGGGTGCTCAGTCGCTAGGGTCCGCGCGAGGTCGAGGCCCGACATCCTGGGCATCGTGACGTCGGACAGCACGAGATCGTACTCCCGCGACCCGGCGCGGATCCGCTCCAGCGCATCGACGCCGTCGACGGCGGTGGTGACGCGATAGCCCAGCGTCTCGAGCAGCCGCTTCGTCGCTTTCCGCACCAGCGGCTCGTCCTCGACCAGCAGGACATGCTCATTCCCACCCTCTGCCACCGGGGGGCGCGGAGCGAGGGCTGGTTGCTCGCTCGAGAGCGGGAGAAAGACATCGAAGGTGGCGCCCCTGCCTGGAGCGCTCTCGACCCGGATCACCCCACCCAGGCTGGTGACGATGCCGTGGACCACGGCCAGCCCCAGGCCGTGGCCGCCCTGGGCCGAGCGGGTGGTGTGGTACGGCTCGAAGAGGTGGGCACGGGTGCGATCGTCCATGCCGGCTCCATCGTCCCGAACACGGAGCCGCGCGCAGGCGCCGCGGACCTCGGGTGGAGCCTCGTCGGGGCCCAACTGCACCAGGGACACCTCGATCCGGCCGTTGGCGCTGACCGCATCACGCGCGTTGGCCACGAGGTTCAAGACGACCTGCTGTAACTCGGTCGCGTCGCCGATCACCACGCACCCGTGCGCCTCGAGGCGCGCCTCCAGCATGACCGTGGAGGGCGTGCCGGCGCGGGCCAGGGTGAGCGCCTCGGCGATCACCTTCGACAGCTCGAGCGGCTGGCGGCGCGGTTGCTCCCGCCGCCCGAAGGCGAGGATCTGCTTCACCAGGTCGCGGGCGTGACGAGTGGCCTCGCCGATCGTCTCGAGGCTCTCGTACGCGGGGCTGCCCGGCGTGACGGACGCAGCCGCCACTTCAACGCTGGCCATGATCGCCGCGAGCAGGTTGTTGAAGTCGTGGGCCACGCCGCCCGCGAGCCGGCCGATCGCCTCGAGCTTCTCGGCGTGGCGCCGCCGCTCTTCCTCCGCCTGCTGTGCGCTGACGTCGCGCACCACCACCACGGTGAGCCTGTCGTCCCCGTCCTGAAACGACGTGGTCCTCAAGTCGGCCAGAAAAGTGGAGCCATCGCGCCTGCGCGCCAGCGCCACATAGGACGACGGCACCGGTTCTCCCCGGGCGCGTCGCGTGACGTAGTCCTGGATCCGCTCGTGCTCTGAAGGATCGAGCATCTCGAGGATCGAGCGCCCGACCAGCTCGGACGGATCGTCGTAGCCCATCAGCTTCGCGCAGGCGGCGTTCATCTCCACCTGCACGCCACGCCGCGAGATGCCGATCGCCTCGCTGGTGGACTCGAAGAAGGCGCGGGCTCGCAGCTCGGCGCTGCGCTTCTGGTGCTCCACCGTGAGATCGCGGATCACCACCAGCATCACCCCACCGCCGATGGGCCAGCGCTGGAACTCGGCTTCGAACACCTCGCCGGTGGTGCGCACCGACTTGTGCACGTACTTCACCGCCTTCTCGTCGATGGCGGACTTTGCGATGCCGGCGGCCAGCGCGGCGCGGTCCTCGGGCCGCACGAAGTCGAAGATGAAGCGACCCGGCAACGATTGGAGGTCGGCCTTGACCAGATCCGCGGCCGCCTGGTTGGCCCAGATGATCTTCCCCGCGCGGTGGGCGAGCATGGCGTCTGGGGCGAGCTCGGCCAGCCGGCGGAACTCGTCACCGCTCAGCCCGTCACCCGCGTTGGCTGCGTCCTCACTCAACGCGCACCACGGTTACTTCTTGGCGGGTACCGGCGCGCCATGAGAGGCCAGCAGCGGCGCCAGCAGCTGTGCACCTCCGGTGCCCTCGGGGAGCAGCGTCACCGGCGCGCCGCTCTCCAGAAGCCGCTGGGTCTCCAGGAGCTCGAACATCATCTCCATCACCTCGGGATCCGCGGAGATGGTCTGCAGCGCCTTGCCGACGATCAACGGACGCTGCGCCGCGGCGCGGGCGAACTCGGCGGCTGCCTGCCGGTCAGCGCTCGACTTGATGATGTTCACCTGGTTGGTGCCGTCCTGGCGGATCGCGCTGGTCACCTGGCGCAGCCGGTTGACGACCTTCTCTTCGATCTGCCGGATCATCGCCAGGTCGCGGAAGTGCACCTTGCGGATGTAGACGCTGCCGAGCTGGTAGCCCCACTCCAGCGAGCGCGGGCTGACCTCGTTGCGCACCGCCTGGCTCATCACGTGGCGCGTCTCGAGCATGTCCGCCAGCTTCATGTTCGACAGCGTGCGCACCGCGGCGTTGGACACGTTGGCGCGCAAGGAGCCGCGTGGATCGGCGTTCTTGAAGAGGAACGCCACCGGATCGTTGACCAGCATCTCGTACCAGATGCCGATGCCCATCGGCGCGCCTTCCTCGGAGTTGACCGCCTGGCTCCGCAGGTACTCCTGGTCGAGCCGCATGTCGACGGTGTGCACCTTGCCGAAGAGCGGGATCAACGCGGCCTTGAGCCCCAGCTTCGCCCACAAGAGGTGCAGGCCGGGCTCGCTGATGGTGCCGATCACCTCGCCGAAGAGCGTGAAGACCTTGGCCCGGCGCTCATCGACGGTGGTGTACAGGCCGAAGGCCTTGGCCAACCCGAGCGCGATCGGGAAGCCGATCAGGAAGAAGAAGAAGCCGATGATCATCGAGATGAGGAAGCTCACGGCTTCACCTCCACGAAGGCGGCCCGCGCCTTGGCGAACAAGGACAGCTTCACGTTCCGCACGTAGGCCTTGAGAATGCCGGGCCCGCCGTTCTTTTTCAGATCCGAGAGCTGCTGCGCCATCTGCAGCAGCGGCTCGACCTCGGCCTGGGCGTTGAGCGACTCGATCTCCACCGCGCGCCGCGACTGGACGATCTTCTGATCGGCGGACGCCTGGGCCAGCGAGATCTCGGCGCCGACCTGGTTGTGCGCGGTGTTGATGGCGGCGAGCGCGCTCTCCACCTCGGGCGGAGGATCGATGCCGGTGATCAGCGACGCGTCGAGGATGATCCCGTACCGCGCCGACGACGACAGACACCCCTTGTCCATGTCCTCGTTCAACAGCCGCAGGTTCTTCCGCAGATCGTTGATCGACACGCCGGCCGCTGCGGAGAGCTCGCTGCCGATGGCGGTGTTGGCCGGCAGCAGGCCCTGGCTCCCCTCCGGCGCCTCAAAGGAGGCGATCTTCTGTCGCAGGATGGAGATGAAGTAGCCCAGCACGTGCACCAGCGGGCGCTTCACGCCGAAGATCACCGCGTACAGGTTCTGCTCCGACAGCCGGTAGCGGATCTGCCCCACCAGCCCGATGTTGAGCTGGTCCTTGGTGACGGCGTCCAGCATCGTGCCGCCGCGGTTGGCGTTCACGTCCTCGGGGTCGTACGCGAGGTTGACGGTCTCGGTCGCGACCGACACCTTGTAGACCTTCTCCCACGGCCACTTGAAGTACGGGCCGCCGGGAGGAATCACCTCCACCTGCGGGTACTGGTAGCGCTCGCGCTCGTCCGGGCGCAGGTACTCGGCCATCGGGTTGTCGAGCGTGGTGCTCTGCAGCCGCTTCGCGCGCCCGAAAGAGGTCTTCACCGCGCGCTGGTTCGGGTTGACGGTGAAGAAGCCGAAGATGACGTACCGCAGCACAAACCAGCCGAACCCGCCGAAGAGGAAGCCGGCGAGGCTGAAGGAGAAGCCGTCGTCCATGTGGTCCCACCCCTTTCGCGCCGGACCCTAGGCCGAAACCTCAGGTGAACAAAGCCCAGACGGGCGCATGATCGGACGGCTGCGTGCCCTTGCGCGCCTCGCGATCGATGTCCACCTCAATGCAGCGGTCGACGAGCGGCTGGGTGACGAGGAGGTGGTCGATGCGCAGCCCCTGGTTCTTGTGGAAGGCGCCGGCGCGGTAGTCCCACCACGAGAAGCGGCCGCCCTCGCCCGGGTGCTTCACGCGGAAGAGATCGACGAGGTGGTTGTGCTCCATCACCTGCTTGAGCGCCGTCCGCTCACGGGGAGTGAAGAGCGTCTGCCCCTCCCACAGCTTCGGATCCCACGTGTCGATGGGCTCGGGCGCGACATTGAAGTCCCCGCACACCAGCAGCGGCCCCTTCGAGTGCGGCTCGAGCCAGCGCGACAGCCGGCTGTACCACTCCAGCTTGTACTCGTACGCCTCGGAGTCCACCGACTGTCCGTTGGGCGCGTAGACGTTGACGAGGGTGATGCCCGCCACCGTGCCGCGGATCACCCGCGCCTGCTCGTCGCCGGGGCCCATGTTGCGCGCCACGTCGGAGATCGGCTGCTTCGAGAGGATCGCCACGCCGTTGTACGTCTTCTGGCCGAAGATCTCCGCGCGGTAGCCGAGCGCCTGGATCTCCAGCAGCGGGAATTGATCCTCGGTGCACTTGAGTTCCTGCAGGCACAGCACGTCAGGCGCGCGCGTCCTGAGGAAGTCGAGGAGCCGCTCGAGCCGGGCCCGCACCGAGTTGATGTTCCAGGTCGCGATCTTCACGGCCGCCAGCTTGTAGCTCACCTCGGCCCAGGCCCGCCCCAGTTTGCACGCGGTCCTCCACGACAGTAGCTCCGGGAGCTACACCTTCAGCTACGCGCTCGCGACGCCCTGAGCGACGACGGGGACTTCGCTGCCCTCGTCCGCTGAGAAGCCTGTTCACTCCGGTTCCCAATTGTGCGCGCCCGCGCGCTGATGCACTGTGGCCAGTCGCAAAGGGGACAAATCGAAGGCCGTGCCATGAAGTGGCTCGTCGTCTCCCTTTTTCTCGCTCTGCCCGCGCTGGCTGCCGCTCCGACGGTGGGCATGTGCGCGCACCTCCCCTCGCAGTCTGACTCGCAGTTGATGGCGCAGCTGGGCGTGCGCTCCGCGCGACTGGACTTCAACTGGTTCGACTTCGAGCCGCAGCAGGGCCAGTTTTCGTGGGGCTACCTCGACGACGTGATGATGCACGCGCGAGCCAACGGCCTCTCCATCTACGCCACGGTGGCCTACACGCCGAAGTGGGCCTCCTCGGCGCCCAACTGCATGCAGTTCGGCCCCAACGAGACGGCGAAGTGCGAGAACAAGCGGCCGGCCAGCGTGCAGGCCTGGACCAACGCGGTGACGCAGGTGGTGACGCGCTACCGCGGCCAGGTGGAGTGCTGGGGCATCTGGAACGAGCCCAACCTGCGCACGTTCTTCGATGGCACCATGGATCAGTTCGTGAACGAGATCTTCCTCCCCGCGGCGGCGGCGATTCGCGCGGCGGATCCCGGAGGGAAGATCTGCGGCCCGGAGCTGGCTGGGCTCACCGCGTCGTCGAACTGGAACGGCAACCAGGGCACGTGCGCCTTCGGCCAGTGCATCCGAAACGGGTGGGAGCGCGACCTCGCTCAGTTGCTCCAGCGCGTGGGCAGCCACATCGACATCATCACCCACCATTTCTACAAGGCCGACGGCGCCGCCCTCATGCAGGCGATGCTCGACGGCGAGACGGTGGCCGGGGTGCTGACACACGACTCGCTCAAGCACGTCATCGAGTCGAACGGCGGGGCGAACAAGGAAGTGTGGCTCACCGAGACGGGCTGGGAACACCCGCCGCAGGGAGGGACGTCGCTGGCCGACATCGCCACGCGGATCGTCGACGTCTACGCCAAGCAGGAAGAGGTCTGCGCCGGCACCTACGCGGCGTCGATGAACGACCCATGGAGGAACTGGACGCGCACCTGGTACTTCCACTTCCCGTACGATCCCGGGTCCGGCTGGGGCATCGTCGATCAAAACGCGCAGCCGCTCGCGCCGTACAACGCGCTCAAGAACTGGACGACGGGGCGCACCACCACCGCGTGCAGGTTCGGGCTCAGCGGCGTCGATGGAGGCGTAGCGCCGGACGCGGGGACCCCAGACGCCGGCGCGGCGGACGGAGGGACGGCAGACGCAGGCACGGGTGGTGGCGCGGGTGGCGGTGGCGCGGATGGCGGTGGTGGAGCAGGAGGTGGTGTAGCAGGCGGCGGTGGGGCAGGCGGCGGAGCAGGTGGCGGCGGAGCAGGTGGCGGTGGAGCAGGCGGTGGAGCAGGTGGCGGTGGGACAGGCGGCGGCGGAGCAGGCGGCGGAGCAGGTGGCGGTGGGACGGGCGGCGGCGAAGCAGGCGGCGGTGGAGCGGGCGGTGGCGGTGGCGGCGCTGGCGGTGGAGCAGGCGGCGGTGGAGCAGGTGGCGGTGGTGACTCGCTCGACGCCGGCGGCTGCGGCTGCACGGCGGTGGACTGGCCATCGACGCTCACCGGGCTGGGTCTCAGCGCGTTCCTCGCGGCGAGACGTCGCCGTCAGCGAGCGAGCGGATTGAAGTAGACCGCGTCCACGTCGAGCTCAATCCCCAGCGAAGGGATGGGCACCCGCTGACCTGCCCCGTACGGCGTCATCAACCATGAGACGCCCTCTCCGCGCGAGAAGACCTCGATTCGCCGGCTGGCCTGCGACACGAGGATGTAGTCACGCAACGACTCGAGCCGCTGGTAGTGGGCGAACTTCTCGCCGCGATCGCCCGCCTCGGTCCCGTCAGACAGGACTTCGACGATCACGACCGGGTTCGTGATCGTGTTCTCGTCTTCCGGATCGGTGACGAGAGCCCCACACAGACGAAGGTGTCCGGGTACGTCGCCCGGTCCGTCGAATGGATCCTCACCCGGACATCCGAGTTCATGACGACGCAGGGACGTCCCTTCAGTGCGGCGCGCAGCTCCGAGCTGATGTTGACCGCGCGGCGCCCATGCTCGGGCGTCCCCCCCGCCATTGCCCACACCTCTCCCCGGAGGTACTCGTGCTTGTCCGCGCTCGTCCGCTCGAAAGCGACGAACTCGACCCACGTCATCCGGGGCTGGGAGACCGCCGACGCCATGGCGTCATGCTAGCCCAGCTCCCGCAGCGCCTCACCCTATCCGCCCGCGGACGTGTAGTGGCCGATCGACCTCAGCCACACCAGCCGCGCCAGCCCGGCGAAGGCGCACGCGCCCAGCACCGCCCCGACGAGCGTCTGTGGCGCGAGCCGACCCAGCAGCGCCTCCGCGGGGAACGTCGTCATCACCGCCAGCGGGATGACGAAGGTGAAGACGAAGCGCAGCGCCCCGCGGAAGACCGCCGACGGCCAGCGCGCCGCGTCGAAGATCGAGCTGAAGAGGTAGGTGAGGTTGTCCACCTTCACCACGAAGAAGGCCGCGCTGACGATCAGGATCCACAGCGAGTAGAGCAACAGCGTCGCAGCCGCCAACAACACCAGCGCCATCGCGATCCCCATCAGCGAGGGCGCGCGTCCCACGCGATGAAATGCCAGGCCGAGAATGACGCCCGCGTTCAGCAGGCTGAACACCCGCCACACGTGAAAGCGCGCGGTCGAGACGAGGAACTGCGCGTCGGCCGGTTTGAGCAGCACGAAGTCCAGCGTCCCCTTGCGAATGTGTTCCACCACCGCCTGCAAGCCCGGGTTGATCGCCCCGTCGAGGATCCCCTGCAGCAGGATGAACCAGCCCGTCACCACCAGCGCCTCGCCGAAGCTCCAGCCGGGGATGCCCGGACGCGCCGCCTCGCCGTACACCACGAAGAGCGGCACCACCGCCGTCGCCGCCCAGAAGACGGAGATCACCCCATCGACGAGGAAGTCCCAGCGGTACTGCGCCGCCAGCAACGCCGACGTCCGCAGCTGCAGGCCGAGGAGCCGCAGGTAGCGCGTCACCTCACCCTCCGTACGCCTGGAAGCGCTTCACGCCCGCGCGCCACAGCGCCAGCGAGGCGACCATGAAGGCCGCTGCCCACGCGAACTGCCGCGCCAGCAGCATCAACGCCGCGGGGAGTTCGTGCACGCCCGTCATCAACTCCACCGGCAGCCCAAGCTGGTAGCGGAACGGCAGCCACGCCGTCGCCTCGCGCAGCCACGGCGGAAAGAGATCGAGCGGGAACAGGTAGCCAGAGAAGACGAAGAAGGCCGCCAGCCACACGTCCATGATCTTCACGCTCGACTCCATCGTGAAGCTGAGCGCGCCGATCGCGATGTTGGCGAAGAAGTTGATCATCCACCCGCCGACGAGCGACGCCAGGAACACCAGCCACGTCGCCCAGTGCTTCTCGAGGTGCGCGGCCCCTGGGCTGACGAGGAGGATCACCACCACCGGCGCCGTCACCAACAACCGCAGCGGCATGAAGGCCAGGTTCTGCACCAGGTACATCAGCACCGGGTGCACCGGCCGCAACAGCCGCATCGACAACGTGCCCTGGCGGACCTCGTAGTTGATCTCCCACGCCGCCCAGCTGCTGATGAGCTGCCGCACGATGAAGGCCGAGAGGAAGTACGCGACGAACGCGCCCGCGCCCCACGTGCGGCCGGACACCGACGGCACCGGCGCGACCTCGGCCACCGCCGTCCACACCATCAGCATGATCAACGGCATGGTGGTGGCGAACACCCAGACGATCATCTCCGCGCGATAGGCCACCGCCTCGGAGAAGCCGATCTTCAGCATCGTCGGGACGGCCTTGAAGATCCTCCTCACGCCGCCTCCGCCTCACGGGCCGCACGGCTGCGGGAGAACAGCTCGCTCATCACTTCCTCCAGCGGCGCGTTCTCGACGTTCAAGTCCTGCACCGGCAGCGCCTGGAGCGCGCGTGACACGGCGGCGTTCACCGCGTCCTGCGGTACCTGGATCACCGCCTCGGCGGGCTCGTGCTTCACCACCGTCCCCAGGGTCGCCACGTCCTCCTTCTTCACGGGCTGCGAGAAGCGCAAGGTCACCCGCTTCTCCGGCCGCACCCGCTGCACCAGCGAGTCGAGGCTGCCGTCGAAGGACAGCTGCCCCTTGTCGATGACGATCACCCGCGGACACAGCGCGGCTACGTCGTCCATGTAGTGCGAGGTGAGGATCAGCGTCGCGCCGTGCTGCTCGTTGTACCGGCGGATGAAGTCGCGCATCACCACCTGCATGGACACGTCGAGGCCGATGGTGGGCTCGTCGAGGAAGAGCACCTTCGGGCCGTGCACCAGCGCGGCTGCCAGCTCACACTTCATGCGCTCTCCCAGAGAGAGCTGGCGCGTGGGCTTGGTGATGAGATCGCCCAGCTCCAGCAGCTCGACCAGCTCGCCGACGCGCCTTTTGAACTCCTCGCGCGGCACGTCGTAGATGGCGCGGTTCAGCTCGAACGTCTCGGCGGGCGGGAGATCCCACAAGAGCTGCTGCTTCTGCCCCATCACCAGCATGATCTTCTTGAGCAGCGCCACCTCGCGCTTGCGCGGCGTGTGGCCGTCGACCGCCACCTCGCCCGCCGTGGGGTGAAGCAGGCCCGAGAGGATCTTGAGCGTGGTCGTCTTCCCCGCGCCATTGGGCCCGAGGAAGCCGACGCGCTCACCGGACTTGATGTCGAAGTCGACGCCGTCGACGGCCTTGACCCAGGTGTACTGCCGCTTGAAGAGCGCGCGCACCGCCGCGGCGAGGCCAGGCGGCCGCTTGTGCACGCGGTAGTGCTTCTGAAGGCCCCGGACGCGGATCATCCGTGCGCGTCATAACCAAGGCCGGCGCAGCGGGCGACGTTTCGTGGGCGATGAGGTACGAGCGCGCCATGGGCGACGCGATGCGCGACCTGGAGAAGTGGATCCCCCGGCTGCTCGCGGTCTGGCGACGCCACCGACGGGGAGCGCGCGGAGCTTCAGGTCGCCACGGCGAACGTCCGGGCCGGCACGTCCCCCAACTCCCGGAGGCGCAGCTCACCCACGAAGAGCTCAAGGAGGTCAGCACAGGAGTCAAGGCGCTGTCCCACGGCCTCACGCGGGATCGAGAACTGGCGGGCGCCCGGTACATGGACGATCCGAAGCTCCTGGGCGCGTACCTCCTCTTCTACTGGCCGGTGTCCTACGCGCAGGCGCGGGCCACGCTGTCGGAGCTGCCGGGACGCCCGCGGGCCACGCTCGATCTCGGATCCGGCCCGGCGCCCGTCGCCTTCGCGGCGCTCGACGCAGGGGCCAGCGGCGTCGTCGCGGCCGATCGCAGCAGGAGCGCGCTGGAGCTGGCGAAGGCGCTGGCGATCGAGGCGAGCGAGCCCTTGAGCACGCGCGAGTGGGCGCCGGAGCGACCGCTGCCGGAAGGGCAGTTCGAACTCATCACGATGGGGCACGTGCTGAACGAGCTCTTCTCCGGCGACATCGGAAAGCGCGCTGCGCTGGTCGAGAAGGTCCTCGAGCGGGTGACGAAGGGCGGCACGCTGCTCATCCTCGAGCCGGCGCTCCGGGAAACGTCGCGGGCGCTCCTCCAGGTGCGTGATCTGCTGGTGAGTCACGGCGCCGTGGTGCGCTCGCCGTGCCTGTGGCGGGGGGCCTGTCCAGCGCTGGTGAAGCCGAGCGATTGGTGTCACGCGGAGCGCGAGTGGCGCCTGCCTCCGATGGTGGAGGCGATCGGCCGCGCCGCGGGCCTGCGAAAGGAGACGCTCAAGATGAGCTACCTGGCGCTGGCCTCGCGAGGAGAGGCGTGGGCCGAACCCCCGGAGGGCCAGCTCTTCCGCATCGTCTCCGAGCCGCTCGAGGGGAAGGGCCGCCAGCGCTTCATGGGGTGCGGGCCGTCGGGCCGCGTCGGCCTCGCGCTGCAGGAAAGGCACGAGACCGAACGAAACCGCCTGTTCTTCAAGCTGCGCCGGGGGGACGTCGTGCGGGTGACGGCCACCGAAGAGCGCGGTGACGGGCTCGCGCTCTCCGACGCGTCGACGGTGGAGATCGTCGCGAACGCCGGCCGCCCCGTCCCGCCGCGCTGAGCAAGCACAGTCCTTCCTGAGCGGCCGCCGGCCGGGCCATCAGAGTTCGCAGCGCTCGCGCGTCAGCATTTCGATCCGGCTGCGGCGCGTGGACTCAACCGTCTTCTCGCCACGCGAGAACGGGCTACGGTGCGCCGCATGGCACTCGTCCTCGCGCTGCTCCTTGCCGCTTCGCCTGATGCCGGCACGCCGCCTTCGGCGCTGCAGGAGATCCAACGCCTCGCGAAGAAGCTCGAACCGACGGTGAAGTCGCCGTGGGTGAAGAAGTGGCTTGGCGCCGCGCAGGAGCTGCCGCCCGTCGCGCCGCGGAAGTTCTGGTGCACGAAGGACAAGTCCGAGTGCTGGGCGCAGAAGCCGCAACGAGAGACGCGCGAGCTCGTCGAGCGCACCGCCGACGAGGAGTACTTCTATGCCCGCGTCGCCGATCCACTCGGCTACACGCGCGCCTTCGAGCTCCTCGCGGCAGCCGGCTTCCAGCCGAAGGGCAAGAAGGTCCTCGACCTCGGCTACGGGAACATCGGGCAGCTCGCCATGCTCGCGCGCCTCGGCGCCGACGTGCACGGCATCGAAGTCGACGCCATGCTGCCCCTCGCCTACGAGAAGACCGTGGGCCCCGTCACCGCCCGCGACGGCACGAAGGGGAAGCTCGCCGTCCATCACGGCTTCTTCGCGAAGGACCCGAAGCTCGTCGCTGAGGTCGGCGCCGGCTACGCCCTCTTCCTCTCGAAGAACACGCTCAAGCGCGGCTACGTCCACCCGTCGCAGCCCGTCCCCGAGAACCAGCGCATCGATCTCGGCAGCGACGAGGCGTTCCTGAAGGCCGTGCACGACCTGCTCGAGCCCGGCGGGTACTTCCTCATCTACAACTTGAGCCCCGCGCCGGCGAAGCCGGGCCAGCCCTACAAGCAGATGGCCGAGGGCGAGTGCCCCTTCTCCCGCCAGTCCATCGAGAAGGCCGGGTTCGAGGTGATCGCCTTCGACGCCACCGACGACGGTCCGGCGCGCGCGATGGGGAAGGTGCTCGAGTGGGACGCGGACCCGGAGAGCCCGTGGGATCTGGAGACGGATCTCTTCAGCCACTACACGCTGGCGCGCCGGAAGTAGCCCCGTCGCCTCCTGTGACGCGCTGGATGGCCGTCGTCGCCCTCAGTCGCCCAGGGCCTGCTTCGCCTCGTCCACGAAGCGGCCCTTCGGATACTCGCTCAGGTACTTGCGGTACTCGTTCATCGCCTGCTTCGGCCTGAGCTGCGCCTCGAAGCACCGCGCCCGCAACACCCGCGCGTGCTCCGTCCGCGCGTTGCGATCGGCGTCCTGCGCGATGTCCTCGAGGCCCAGTTGGTACCTCTCGCACTCGCCCTTCGCCACGGCCTCCTCCGCCCGCTGGAGGAAGAGCGTCTCGAGATCCTTCGGCGCCACGCCCTTCTTCACCGTCGCGGCGGGCTTCGGCGCTGGAGCAGGCTGAGGCATCGCCGCCCACTCTTCCGCCGCCGGCGCAGGCGCGACCTCGGGCTTCGACGGGGGCGGCATCGGCGTCCACTCCTCCGCCTTCGGCTCGGGGTGCGCCGCCCACTCGTCCGGGGCGGACGCCGTCTTCTCCTCCGGCGCCTGAGGCACGCCCCTCGTCACCCCTCCCGCCATCGACGGCCACGCCTCACCCGGGCCCTCCACGACGACCTCGGTGGTGGGCTCGAGGCGCTGAGTCGTGGACGGCGCCTCCGCGAGGAGCGTCTTCCCTTCTCCCTCGGCCTCTCCACCGAGGGGACCAGTCGACACGCTTCGACGCGCGGCTTCCGCTTTGGAGAGACGCGGCAGGGTGCGCGGCGTGCCCTTCGCCACCACCAGCGGCGGCGCGCTCGGGGTCGCCCCGCCCGCCGAGCCGCCCACCACCTGCTTCTCGATCGCCGCCGTGGCGTCGGCCACCTGGGTCAGCTCCGACAGCTCGCGCTCCAGGCCCGGCGTCAGCTTGAGGCGCTGGGGCTGCTGGCTCCGCGAGTCGATCCGCACGCGCTGCCCAGCCGCGACCATCAGCGCGTCCCCGTCAGGCAGCTCCACCCGCACCTTCCCTTCCGAAACGCCCACCTCCATCGCATCGCCGGTGTTGGACACGGAGAAGACCGTGCCCACCACGTGCACTGTCATGCCCCCGGAGTGGACCACGAAGCCCCGGCGCTCGACGTGAGAGGCCCGCACGGCCACCCGCCCGCGCTCCAGCGTCAGCGCCACGTCGTCCGCCTGCGCGCGCGTCAACGCCACCTGCGTCCCGCCCGCCACCCGGAGGTGGCTCTCGTCGGGCAGGTGCACGAAGGCACGGCCCGCCAGCGACGTCCGCAGCACGTCGCCGCTGGACAGCTCCGCCCCGCCTTCCACCACCGCCGCCGCCTGGCCGCCCACCCTCATGAGTCCCTGTGCGCTGTCGACGCGGATCGTCGGCGGAGCCACCGGCTCGGGCGGCAGGGCCTCCGCCAGCGGCGCCTTCTCCGGCTCCCGCGCCTCCAGCCGGGCCAGCGCGAAGGCCCCCACCACCAGGGCGGCGGCCACCGCGCCGGCCATCGACAGCTTGATGAGCCACGGGCGCCGCGCCTTCGACGCCAGCCGCTTCTCCACCAACGCGCCCACCGCGGCGTCGGGCTTCTGCCAGTCGATGACCGGCCAGGCCTCGCGCGCCGCCTCCAGCGCCTCACGCGCCACCTGCACCGTCGCCAGCCGCTCGCGGCAGTCCGGGCACTCGCCGAGATGCTCGTCCATCACCTTGCGCTCGTCCGCGTCCATCTCCTTCGACGCGTACTCCCACAGCAGCGACTCGTCGTGGCGGATCATGGCAGCTCCTCTCCGGCGCGCGTCAGCCGACGCAGGGCCTCGGTGAACTCGAGCCGCGCGTGGTGCAACCGCGAGCGCACCGTGTTGTACGAGCTGCCCACTGCCTGGGCGATCTCCTCCGGGCCCATTCCGCACAGCTCGTAGTAGACGAAGACGATCCGCTTCTTGGCCGAGAGCGTGGCGAGCGCCTGGTGCACCAGCTTCGCCGCCTGGGCGGCCTGCGCAGCGCGCTCTGGATCCTCTCCCAGGGCGATGCGATCCGGCACGTCTTCCACCGCGTCTTCACGCCGCCGCCGCCACCAGCGCAGGTGCATCAGCGCCACGTTGGCGCACACCCGGTAGAGGAAGGTGCGGAACTGCGACTCGCCGCGAAACGCCGGCACCGCCTTCAGCAGTCTGACGTACGTCTCCTGCACCAGGTCTTCGAGATCGGGCCGCCGGCCGACGAGGTGGAAGAGCGTGCGCGCGACGTCGTCGCGGGTCAGGCGGTAGAGCTCCTCGAAGGCCAGGGCGTCGTCGTCCTTGATGCGCTCGACCAGCCGCAACAGCCGCGCCTCACCTTGCGCCGTGGGCGGCGGCGTTGGAATCAACCTCGGCAGCGGAATGGCGCTTGCGGACGTCACGGTCGACCTCCCGTCGTGCCCGCGCTGACGGCTAAGCCCCCGTGCTGATTCATTTTCTGGGAGCGGCACCACCGCCAGCCGGAACATGACGATTTCGTTGCCGCACCGCCGGGAAGTGATCGACGGCCCTTCGGGCGCGGCGCCGACAGGCCGGCCGACACGTCGCGCGACGCTGATCGTTTTTTTCGCACGCGGCATCGAACGCCAGTGACCGCGGCAGTCGCCGCTCACCGACGAAGGAAGGGACCATGGACACGACGACGAGAAGGACTTCCCCGCGCCACCTCGCGCTGCTGGCTGTGCCGCTGCTCGCGGCGTCTGGCTGCACCATCTACGACTACGACGGCTGGGACGACGCCTGCACCTGGGGCTGCCCCGGTTACGCCTGTACCCAGACGGCCGACTGCAATTCATCCTGTGCCTGCAACCGGGGCACCTGCGAGAAGGTCGACACCTGCGCCACCGCCGCGGACTGCGCCAACGACGAGTCGTGCGTCTCGGGGGTGTGCCTCCCCTTCTGCACCAAGAATGGCGACTGCCACCAGGGCCAGTTCTGCCTGGCCGGGACCTGCCGCGTGACGCCTCCGGGCGCGAAGACGTGCACCGCCAGCAGCCAGTGCGGGCTGGATCACTGCATCAACGGCTTCTGCGTGCGGCCGTGCGCCTTCGATCTCGACTGCGGCGGCGGCCTCGTCTGCAAGGACGGGTTCTGCGGGGTGGGCAACACCGGCGCCGGCGGCGGCTCGGGCTCGGGCGGCGGCGCGGGTGGCGGCTCCGGCTCGGACGCCGGTGCGGGCGGAGGCTCGGGCGGCGGTGGCGGCGCCTCCACCCCTGACGCCGGCCGGCCGATTCCCCCTGAGAGCTGCACCTTCAACGCCGACTGCGGCCAGGGCGCCTGGTGCGTGAACGCCAAGTGCTTCTTCGGCTGCACCGCCGACTCCGACTGCCTCAGCACCGAGGCCTGCCAGGGCGGCCTGTGCCGTGCGCGCCCGACGGGGACGTGCAGCAACGCGGGTGACTGCGGCGCCAGCGCCGACTGCGTCGACGGGGCCTGCCGCGATCGCTGCACCAGCGACGCGACCTGCTCGAGCGGCAACACCTGCCGCATCGGGTACTGCCTGCCGCCCACCTCGGTGGTGTGCACCACCAACTGCGACTGCCCCACCAGCCTGCGCTGCGTGATGGGAAGCTGCGTGCCGTAACGGGAGACTCTCCCCCCTCTCCCCGCCCTCTCCTCCGCTCGGGGGAGAGGGCTTTTTTTCGTCACCTCGCGAGCGCCTGCGCCAGCTCCTCGTAGATGTAGATGGCGCTCTTCACCGACTTCTCCCAGTCACCGAGGTGGAGGCTCTCATTCTCGCTGTGGGCGTTGGTGTACGGATCCTCGACGCCGATCAACAGCGCCGGCACCCCGCCCAGCTCCTTCGAGAAGGGCTCGACGAAGGGAATGGAGCCGCCGCAGCCGATCGCCACCGCCTTCGCGCCGAAGCCCTTCTCCATCGCGCGGAAGGCGGCCTGGAAGGCCGGGCCGGACGGATCCGTGTACCACCACTTCGCCGCCTGCTCGGCCTTGATGGTCAGCTGGAGGCCCCACGGCACCGCCTTCTCCAGCGCGGCGATCAGCTTCTTCTGCACGTCGAGGGGATCGAGATCCGGCACGATGCGAATGCCCACGCGCGCCCACGCGGACTCGCAGACGATGTTGCGCGCGTCCTTCCGGCTGGAGGCCTGGATCGCGTTGATGGCGATCGACGGCTGCCGCCAGTTCGTCTCCCACGGGTGGCGATCGCCGCCCATCAACTGCACGCCATCGAGCAGCCCCGCCTGCTTGCGGAAGTGCGCGTTGTCGCCCGGCAGCGAGGCGATCGACCGCTTCTCCGCCTCGGTGAGCGGCTTCACCTTCTCCAGGATGCCGGGGATGGCGATGGTGCCATCGGCGTGGGTCAACGAGGCCAGCATGCGCGCCAGCCCCATCACCGGATCCGGCACCGGCCCGCCCCACATCCCCGAGTGCAGGGACTGCTTGAGCGCACGCACCTCGACGTCCACCGTGACCAGCCCGCGCAGCGCGGTGGTGATGGACGGCACGCCGGTCTCGAAGTTGGACGTGTCGGTGAGGACGATCGCGTCGGCCGACATCAGCTTCGCGTGCTTCTTCAAGAAGGCCGACAGGTGCTCCGAGCCGATCTCCTCCTCGCCCTCGACGAGGATCTTCACGTTGAGCGGCAGGCTGCCCACCGACTGGAGCCAGGCGTCCACCGCCGAGGTGTGCACGACGATGCCCGCCTTGTCGTCCGCCGCGCCGCGCGCGTAGAGGCGTCCGTCACGCTCCGTCGGCTCGAAGGGCGGCGACTTCCACAGCGCCTCGTCCCCCGCCGGCTGCACGTCGTGGTGCGCGTAGAGCAGCACCGTGGGCTTGCCGGGAGCCTTAAGGATCTCGCCGAAGACGTACGGGTGCGCGCCTTCGACCTCCAGCAGCTGCACGTTCGAGAAGCCGCGCTTCTTGAGCAGCTCCGCGGTCGCCTCGGCGCTCTTGCGCACCAGCTTCGGGTCGAAGCCGTCGAACGACACGGAAGGAATGCGCACCAGGCTCTTCAGGTCCTCGAGGTACTCCGTCTTTTTCTTCGCGAACGTCTCCAGCGCACGATCGGTGGACATGGCCGCGGGGTTTAGCGCATTCGGCCGCGCCTGAGGGGCGCTTCAAGCGGAGATGCGGCGCCGCAGCTCCGGTGAGAGCTGGTCGCGGACCTCCGGGAAGACCTTCACCAGGGCCTCCGCCATGGGCCAGAGCTCGTGATCGAGGTAGCCGTAGAAGCGGACCCGCTCAATTCGGCTGTTCGGGACTCTCGCGAGGTGCGCCTGGAGGGTCTCCGCAGCGATCCGCGTCGGCTCCGCCACCCCCAGGTCTCCCGTGCCGGCACCCAGCGCCACCATCGCCACCGAGAGGCGCTCCTTGCCCTCGATGCTCTCCAGCGCGTCCCACAGCTGCTGGCAGCCGCGGTTGATCGTCTCCAGCGTCGGGAAGGACTGCGGCCCCATACCCCGGCGGTAGTCCATCACCGCGACGTGCGCGACCCACTTCGCCCTGGGGTGTGCGCCGGCGTGCGTGATCAGCACCTGCCCCGGTGACATCGGTCCGTGGAACTTCGCCTGGAGCAGCTCGTGCACCTGCCCCTGGAAGGCGGGGCCGCAGGCCCGGCGAATGGCCCCCGACACCCCGCTGCCCAGCGTCGCGCCCGTGTTGGACGCGTTCACCAGCACCGACTCCGCACCGTCCGTCAGGCTTCCCTGAACGAACTCGATCTTCGGGCTCATCAGTCAGGCCTCCAGGCGACCGGTAACCAGTTCACACCGGAGCCCGCCGTTTTTCACCGCGAAGCTGCGCTGAAAGGGTAAGCCCAGGTGAAGCGCGCCTTCTTCGAGGAGGAAGGCGAATCGCCAGGAGGGTCCCAGGCGCCGGATGGACTGCCCAAGCCCCCGGTAAAGCACCGCGAGCTCCGACTTCTCGCCGACGCGCTTGCCGTACGGGAGGTTGGCGATGACGAGGCCAGGGCCAGGGCGCTGCGGCAGCTTCGTCGCGTCGAGGCGCTCCAGCGTCAGGCGCTCGAGGACTCCCGCGCGCTTCGCGTTCCGCCGGGCCGTGCCCAGCGCCCCTGCGTTGAGATCAGAGCCGAAGAGGGGGGTGTCCGTCGCGGGACGCTCGCGGGCCAACGCCAGCCACGCCCCCTCATCGTGAGACGGAAAGCCCTCGAAGGCGAAGTGGCGAGCGCGCCCGGGCGCGAGGCCGGCGCATTGCTCCGCGGCCTCGATGAGGATGGTGCCCGAGCCACACATCACGTCCCACAGCGGCTCGCCCGGCCTCCAACCCGCCAGGCGGAGGATGCCGGCCGCCAGCGTCTCCCGCAGCGGGGCCCGGCCCACCTCCTGCCGGTAGCCCCGGAGGTAGAGCAGCTCGCCGGAGGTGTCGACGGACAGGACGCAGCGGCCCGAGTCCATGCGCGCGTGCAGGGTGGGGACTGACGACGACGCTTCGGTGCTCGCGGGGCCGCTCCGTCCGGGCCCGCCGGGAAGTGCGCTGACGTCGGTCGACCGGCCCGCCGGTGGGCTGACTCCCCAGCGCGCGAGCGCAGCCTTGAAGCGCCCCGTGCCCTCCCCGAGCTCGAGTGCGAAGGTGCGCCCGTACGGGTCCAGGGAAACACGAGAGAGCTCGCCAGGCTCCGAGACAGCGGCCACGCGGAGCAGCACCCGGCTGGCGATCCGACTCCAGAGGTTGATCTCGCGGTAGGCGCCGTCGGGTGCGGTGAGCTCGACGCCACCGGCGACTTCGCGGCCTTTGAAGCCGAGTTCGCTCAACTCCTCCGCCAGCGCGGGCTCGAGCCCCGGCGTGCTGGAGACGAACAGCGCTTGAGACAACCCGGACTCCCCTCTCCCTGCCCCTCCCCCGTGGGGAGAGGGGATGTTCAGCCGAACAAGTCGCGGACGACCTTCGGACGCACGCCCGTGGCCGTCAGCAGCGCGTCGAGGCGGGCCTTCGCCTCGCGGCTCTCGCGGTGCACCTTGCGCCCGAGGATCAGCTCATTCTTGAGCGAGTGCTCCCACCCGGCCAGCTCCGTCACCGTCACCTGGTAGCCCTGGCTCTCCAGCACCAGCGCGCGGATCACGTTGGTCAGGTGTGATCCGAACTCCCGCCGGTGCCAGGCGTGGGAAAAGAGCGCCTCCATCGCCGGCTGAACCTGGGCGCGCACCCCCTTGAGCTGCTGGGCCACCTCCGCCTGGCAACACGGCACCAGGGCCACGTAGTCAGCGCGGTGCTTCACCGCCACGGCGATCGCGTCGTCCGTCGCGGTGTCGCAGGCGTGGAGCGCCGTCAGCAGGTGGAGCCGCTCGGGGAGCCGGGCCTCGGCGATCTGCCCGTTGGCGAAGCGCATGCGCAGGTAACCCAGCGCCCCGGCGCGCTCCGCCGCCTTCTCGATCAGCTCGGGCCGCGCCTCCACCGACCACAGCTCGCCCGCCTCGCGCCCCTGGAAGAACAGCTCGTAGAGGATGAAGCCGAGGTAGGCGTTGCCGCTGCCGACGTCCGCCACCACCGGTTGCGGGAAGCGCTGGAAGACGTCGTCCAGCGCGGGCTCCAGCAGCCCGACGAAGTGGTTCACCTGCTTCAGCTTGCGGCGCGCGTCGGCGTTGAGCTGCCCGTCCCGGGTGACGAGGTGGAGCAGCTTGAGCAGCTCGAGAGACTGGTTCGGCAACAGCTCGCGCTTGACGGCCTTGCCGCTCACCTGTCGACGGGCGTCACTCACGAATCGCCGTCAGACCGCGACGACCTCCACCAGCTCGGGGAAGGCCTCGCGCAGCCTGGTCTCGATGCCCATGCGCAACGTGGCGGTCGACGACGGGCACCCGGAGCAGCTGCCCTGCATGTGCACGTACACCGTGCCGTTCTCCACGCGATCCAGGGTGATGTCGCCGCCGTCCATCGCCACGGCCGGGCGGATCTCCGTGTCGAGGATCTCACGGATCCGGTTCTCGAGATCGCCGCCGCCCGTCGCCGAGGCGTTCAGCCACTCACTCAGCACGTCGGCCTTCACCACCTCGGCGCCGGCGGTGAGGTGCTGATCGAGCGCGGTCATCACGCCGTCATTCAGCTCGTCCCACTCGCCCTCGTCGCCCTTGGTGACAGTGACGAAGTTGGTGCCCAGCATCACCGCCGTGACGCCCTTGATGTCGAACAGCCGCCGCGCCAGCGGCGACTTCGCCTCGGCCACGTCCTTCGACTGGAAGTTCATCGCGCCGCGGGGCAGGAGCGAGGTGTCGACGACGTACTTGAGGGTGCTCGGGTTGGGGGTCCACTCGAGCTGGATGTTGACGGCCACGGGGGCCTCCTTGAAGGAAAGACGTCCTCTTCAGTTAAGGGCGCGCGGGAGGAAAAGCAAGGTGCCCCGCCCTCAGGCGAGCAGGTCGGATTCGGCTTTGAATTCGCCGATGTCCAGCTCGACCTCCAGGGGGAGCGCCGCCTCGATCTCCAGCTCCTCCGAGATGAGGTCGAGATCTTCCGGGGCAGGGGCCGTGGGCAGCATGTGATCGACCGGCTTCGAGGTGGCGGCCTTGCCCACCGGGCGGCCGGGCGCGGGCAGCATCTGGTTGGCCTCGCGCACGTGCTGCACGAGCTGCCGCGCGACGAGATCGACCATCTGGAAGGCGAAGCGGTGGCCTGACGCGAAGAGCGTGTCGAAGTCGCGATCGCTCATCTTGAGGAGGGTGGCCGGCCCGGTGGTGACGCAGCTGGCCGAGCGGACGCCGCTGTCGATGCACGCCACCACGCCGAACATGGAACCCGCCGGGAGGTTGGCCAACGTCTTCCCGTTGCGGCCCACCGTCACCTCGCCGTCGACGATGAAGTACGCGCCCTGGTTGGGCTCGCCTTCCGCGAAGATGGGCGTCACCTCGGGCACCTCGATCACCTCGAGCTGACGCGCGAGCGCGAACTTCACCACCGAGGGCAGGGCCTTGAAGGGCGCGAAGCGATCGAGCATCGCCACGTCGGGACGGGGGCCGGGCGGGAGCGCGGGGGTCTCCACCTTCGTGTGGCCGGAAGGGACGATGCGCTCGTTCGTCTGCCGCAGGCGCGCGCAGAGATCGACGCACAGCTTCCGCAGCACCTTGAAGGCGGCAGGCACGAAGGTGGCGCGCATGGCGTGGAACTCCTGCGCGTCGATCTCGTGGGCGTGGCCGCCCTGGGTGACGATGGCGGTGCCGGAGCGCGGGCCGTCGTCCACCAGCGCCATCTCGCCCAGCACGTCGCCGCCCTTCGCGTAGGCCACCACCACCGGGCGCGGCTTGCCCTGCGTCGACGCCACCGACACCTCGACGCCCTGGCTCAGCACCCACATCGCCTTGCCGGGGTCGCCCTCGCGGAAGAGGACCTGCCCGGCCTCGAGCTCCACCGGCCGCAGGAGGCGCAGCACCTCGGTCAGATCGGCGCCGTCCACGAACTGGAACAGCGGGATGCTCTTGATGAAGGCCTCGAGGGCCGGGTTGGGGGTCGCCACGAAGAACCTTTCCTAGCACGTCCTTGCGACTACACTCCCACTCCGTCCCATGAAAAACCTCTCCGTGCTGTCGGCGGCGCTGGTGACTGTGTGCGCCTCCCCCGCGCTGGCCGAGCGCATTTCCTTCACCGACTTCAGCGGGCCCGGCGCGGCCGGCGTGCGCAACCAGCTCGTCACGGCCGTCTGCGACACCGCGGACTGCATCGCCCCCAGCAAGACGACCACCCGGGGCAAGCCGGACTGGAAGAAGGCGAAGAAGGCACAGGTGCAGTTCATCATCACGGGTGCGGTGGCAAAGAAGGCGCGGTCGGTCGAGCTGCAGATCTTCGACAAGCAGGGCGCTCCCAGGGCCCGCAAGAGCTGGCCGCTGGAGAAGAACGGCACCCTGTCGGCGAAGAACCTGCAGGCCGCGATCGACCTGATGAGGAGCACCTTCGGGACGAGCGAGGTGACGCCAGCGCCGCCGCCGCCGCCCCCCCCCCCCCCCCACCCACCCACCACCCGGCCCCCCCC
>JBFMHF010000032.1:0-54483 GCA_040752975.1 Myxococcota bacterium | reverse complement strand
GCGCGTCTTCGTGGGCGGGGGGCGGCGCGTCCGAGTCGGCGGGCGGCGGCGGGCCGTCGTCGCCTCCTCCCCCCTGCCGGGCGATCTCGGCCTCGATGGCGGACAGGAGCGCGCGCTCCTTGTCGTGGAAGCGGGCCTTGGCGGGATCGTTCAACGTGCGTCGGGCCCCGTTGGCATAGAACTCGAGATCCTGCATCGACGCGCCGGCGATCGGCTGGCCCTTGCTCCGGCCGTAGTTGGGAAACACGGAGACGCCCCCGCCGCCGGCGCTGCGTGGGGCCGGGGAGCGGGTCGAGGCGGGCCGGGCCGACGACGACGCCGCCGCGCCCACCTGCATGGGCTCCAGCGTCACCGTGAAGCCGTCCCCGGTGCGCACCGCCGTCCCCACCTGCACGTTCTCCACCGAGCCGTCCGGGCGCCGGATGGCCATCGTCACCGCGAGTCGTTCGCTCATGGCGGGCACCCTAGGAGACGGAAGCTGGACGCTCAAGCCGCCGCTGGGCACACTCGCGTTCGCCCGTGCTCCCCGACAGCGTCCTCCTCATCGACGACGAAGCCATCGTGCTGGACGTCCTCACCGTCGCCCTCGAGAAGAAGGGCCTGACGGTGAAGACCGGCACCCACGCCGCCGAGGGCCTGGCGCTGCTCAAGAGCGAGCCGTTCGGCTGCATGCTGGTGGACAAGAACCTGCCCGACGGCTCCGGCATCGACCTGATCCGCCGCGCGCGAGAGCTGCAGCCCCTGTGCGCGTGCATCGTCATCACCGGCTACCCCAACGTCGAGTCCATCCTCGAGGCGCTGCGCCTGGGCGCGGTCGACTACCTCGAGAAGCCGTTTCCCCAGATGGCGCTGGTGCAGGAGAAGGTGGTGCAGGCCATCGCCCGGCAGCGCGTGGTCGCCGAGCGCGAGGCCCTCGTGCGCCGGGTGCAGGAGCTCCAGAGCGCCCAGCCCCGCGAGGGTGCTTCGGGCCAGATGCAGATCGCGCTGCTGCAGCAGGCGCTGGACCACCTGCGCGCGGAGCACCAGCTGGCCCTGCGCGACCTGCGGGCCGCCACGGAGGCCGAGCTCGACGCGGCGAACGCGCGGGTAGAGGCCATCAAGCTGCGACACCAGAAGGCGCTCGGCGCGCTCAAGCAGGCCGCGGCGCAGCTCGCGTCTCTCCTGGACGGCCACCGCCTGCCGCCAGAGACGGAGCAGCAGCTCCGGGAGATCCGCCGGGGCCTCACCTCGGTCGTCGACGAGCCCTGAAACCCCCGCGCGGCCTCGCCGGGTGGGCATCGAGCGTCTTTCAGAAGCGCGACAGGAAATTCTCGAGCAGCCGCGCGCCCCACGGGGTGTCGTGCACGGCGTCGTGGATCCGCCGGCGCTCGGCCTCACTCAGGGCCAGCTTCTCGTCGCGGACCACCCAGCGCGTCGACGCTCGATCCATCTCCGGGTGGAACTGCACGGCGCGGAGCCGTGGCCCGTGCGCGAAGGCCTGCACCGGGGTGTGCGCCGTCGTCGCGAGCAGCACCGCGCTCCCCGGCAGCGGCTCGACGTGATCTTCGTGCGTCGACTGCACGGAGATGACCGGAGGAAGGCCGTGGAAGAGTGGATCTCCCCGCCCCGCCTCCGTCAGCGTCACGGAGATGGTGCCCAGCTCACGGCCCCGGGGGTTGCGCAGGACGACTCCGCCCAGCCGCCACGCGAGCAGCTGGTGCCCGAAACAGACGCCGAGGACGGGGATGCCCGCGTCCGCCGCCTCCACCATGAAGTCGCCCGCGCGCGCCATCGAGTCGTCCGCGTCCATCACCGACCGCGGCGAGCCCGACATGATGATGGCGTCGAAGCGGTTCGCGGAAGGAGGCGCTTCGCCTGCGTGCAGCTCGACCGGGTGGAAGTCGGCGAGGTGGCCGACCCGCGCTTGGAACCAGGCTTCGTAGTCGCCCAACGCCTCGCGCGAGCTGGTGCGCGCGGGCTTGAGCAACAGCACGCGCTGCTTCACGACTTCCCCTCTCCCCGGGCCTCTCCCCCGATGGGGGAGAGGGAGACGCTGCGCAGGAGGGCCTCGCCAGCCAACGCGTTGGCGCGCGCGATGATGGGCTCGAGCTCCGTGACGTCGTCGATGAAGCGCACGCCGCTCCAGGCGGCCGCGCGGGCGACCTCTTCCACCATCGCCGCCAGCGCGTACGCACCGCCCAGCATGCCGTCGCGCGTCGTCACCACCTGCCCTGCCTCACCCTTCGCGCCGGCGCCGCGCGCCACCAGCTCCACCGCCGAGGCGCGCCCGCCCAGGAGCCACTTCCGCAGCACCAGGAAGTAGCCCTTCATGAAGGCCTGGTACCACCCGGCCCGCACCACCCAGCCCGGCAGCATCGCGAAGGCGGGCACGAGAAAGGCCGGCCGTGGCGCGAAGTAGACGTCGACGTCCGCCGCGCCGGTGGACGTCGCCAGCATGAAGGGCTCGGCGAGGCTGATGCGCACGGTGGGCCGGGCGATGCCTCCGAAGTCCACCTTCGGCCCGCGCTCCAGGTCCTTCACCTCGAGGCGTGCGCCGTGGACGTAGCGCACCGCGGGCACCCCCAGCGCCCGCACCATGAGCTCGATGGTGCCGCCCCCCGCGCCGCTGAAGGGCGACGAGGAGATGCCCAGCGTGAGGCGCTTCGCCCCGCACCGCGTCGCCACGGCGCGCCCCAGGAGGTTGCTGACGCCGGTGAAGATGCCGC
Source organism: Myxococcota bacterium (assembly GCA_040752975.1). Classification (GTDB taxonomy): domain Bacteria; phylum Myxococcota; class Myxococcia; order Myxococcales; family Myxococcaceae; genus JADLDB01. The sequence goes on along the minus strand of JBFMHF010000032.1, from coordinate 51,778 downwards.
CGCCCAGCACCAGACGTCCCGGCAGCCCCTTCGCCGCAAAGTCCCGGTGGAGCCGCTCGACGCAGGGCGCGTCGCTGGTGGCCTCGATGACGGTGAGGCCGCGCTCCAGGCACCAGTGGATGACGCCGTCGGGCGGCGTGGAGGTCGCGTCGGTGAGGTCGACGACGAGCTGGCTGCGCTCCAGGACGCCGTACGTCTCCGGGCGCGTCACGTCGACGGGCACCGGGCCACGCCGAGACGCGGCGACGACCTCGAGGCCCGGGACGGCGGACAGAGCGCGCACCACCCGCGAGCCGAGGTAGCCGGTTCCGCCGAGGACGACGACGCGCATGGGGACTCCGGACAAAGACGAAGGGCCCGCTCCGCTGTGTGTCGGAGCGAGCCCTCGCTGACCAACAGCCTCTGAGAATCAGCTCAGGTGCTTGTTGTACTTGGCGGTCAGCTCGAACATCGTGATCGGCTTCTTGCCAACCACCGCGGCGAGCTTGTCGTCCGGGTTGATCTGGCGCTTGTTCTTCTTGTCCTGGAGACCGTGCTTCTTGATGTAGTCCCAGATCTTCTTGCTCGCCTCGAACCGGGCGAGCGGCTTGGTACCAACGATCTCAGCCAGAGCAGCCGAAGGATTCAGCGGCTTGGCAAACGCGGCGTTGATCGTGCGCTTCTTCGTCTTCTTCGCGGCCATTCGGTTGTTGTCTCCTCCCCTCCCGGGGACGTTGTCGGTCCTTCCATCGAGGAACCGGAGGCGGGGTGCTAGCACGTCTCCTCGGGAAAAAAAGGGGCTTGATCCCGAAATTTTCGAGGGAGAGTCCCGGGCATGACACGGCGCAAGGTCCTGTTGACGGGCGGAAACGGCTTTCTGGGGGCCTGGCTGGCGAAGGCGCTGGTGGCGCGGGGCGACGAGGTGACGTGCGTGGTGCGTCCGAAAGCGGACGTGTCGGCGCTCGAAGGCGTCGAGGTGAAGCTGGTGCACGGCGACGTGACGGAGCCCTCCTCTCTCCCTCCCGCGCTCGAGGGCGTAGGCACGGTCTTCCACCTGGCGGGCATCCGGCGCGGCTCGACGCGAGACGATTTCATGCGCGTCAACGCGGAAGGTACGCGGCACGTGGCCGAGGCGATGGTGAAGGCCGGAGCGAAGCGGCTGGTGCTGGTGGGCTCGCTGGCGGCCTCCGGCCCGAGCGTGGGTGGGCGGCCGAGGAAGGAAGAGGACCCGTTCGCGCCGGAGGAGTGGTACGGCGAGTCGAAGGCCGAAGCAGAGCGGATCGCCTTCTCGTTCCGCGATCGCCTCGAGGTGACGAGCTGCCGGCCGGCGCGCATCGTGGGCCCGGGCGATCACGAGAACCTCACCTTCTTCAAGCTGGCGAAGAAGGGGCTGGTGCTGAAGCTGGGCGGCCCCGAGCGTCGGCTGTCGATGGTGGACGTGGACGACGTGGTCGATCAACTGCTGCTCCAGGCCGACAGGCCGGAAGCGGTGGGCGAAGCGTTCTTCAGCGCGTCGAAGGAGACGACGACGGTGGAGGCGTTGATGCGGCTCATCACCGGGGTGCTGGGCGTGAAGGCGCGGACCGTCTACGTGCCACAGGCGGTGCTGCGCGGCCTGGGTGCGGTGGCCGACGTCATCTCCAACGCGACGGGGCGGAAGCTGCCCATCAACCGGAAGCTGGCGAGGCAGCTGCTCGCCCCCGGCTGGGAGTGCAGCATCGAGAAGGCTGAGCGGGTGCTGGGCTTCACGCCGAAGCGCACCCTCGAGTCGGCCATCCGGAGGAGCGCCGAGGCCTACCTGGCCGCCGGGTGGTTGTAGCGGGGCCGCGTCGTGCTAGAGGCCCGGGCCGTGAAGCCGCACGACGACGCTCCTGCCTCGCCCGGCAAGGCCGCCTTCTTCGACATCGACGGCACGTTGATCAGCACCAACGTGGTGCACGCGTACGGCTACTACGCGATGAACGAGGGGAGCGTGCTGGGTATCCTCACGCGCTCGGTGAAGACGGTGGCGTCGATCCCCGCGTTCTCGGTGCTCAACCTCGTCGACCGGAAGATCTTCAACGAGTTCTTCTACCGATCCTACGCGGGGCTGTCGGAGGACCGGCTGCTGACGCTGGCCGAGGACATGTTCGAGGATCTGATCAAGCCGGCGATCTTCGCGAAGGCGCAGGATCTCATCGACCAGGCGCGGCGGGCGGGCTGCAAGGTGGTGCTGGTGACCGGCGCGCTGGACTTCACCATGCGGCCGCTGGCGCGACACCTCGGGGCGGACGACCTCATCGCCAACCGGATGCAGTTCGTCGGCGGCAAGGCGACGGGGAAGGTCATCCCTCCCATCATCGAAGGCGCGAACAAGGCGAACGTGATCCGCGAGTACTGCGAGACGCAGGGCCTGTCGCTGATGAAGAGCCACGCCTACTCCGACTCGGCGAGCGACTACGCCATGCTGACGGTGGTGGGCCGGCCGACGGCCGTGAATCCGGACCTGCGCCTGCGCGCGCTGGCCCGCAGCTACAACTGGCCCATCCTCGACGTGCGCTGAATCCGCGGCAGGGCCGGTTGGCTCTCGGGTTTCATGCCGGTCATCCGTCTCCCCACAGGTGCGGAGCGTTACGACATCGAGTGGTGTGTCGGAGTAGGCGAGTCCGTGCACGCAGGGCAGACGCTGGCCTGGCTGTGCGCTCCGGGCCGGTGCGGGCTTGAGGCGCTCGTGGCTCCGGTGAGCGGCGTGGTGACGGCGCGGTGGACGTCGCTGCTGACTTGGGTTCCCGGCGGTCAGGCGATCGCCTCCATCGGTGTGGGTGACGAGGGCATGGTGCGCGAAGGAGAGGCGAAGGCGCTCGCCGCGCGGCGCGAAGAGGTGGAGTTGGAGGTGCGCGCACTCCGACAACAGACGGGGCGGAGTGGCGCGGGAGCGGCGTTGATTGCTTCGGACCTGACGCGGCTGACGCGGTGGCTGGACGCGGCGCGTGAGGTGGCGAACGGTTGAGCGTGAGCCGTCATGGAGGCGGGCGCGACGTGCGTGACGCGGCCAGTGCCCAGGCCACGGCGCTCACTGATGCTTCCCCGGTGGCGACGGGCCAGATGTCATCCATGATGCTCCCGACGTCCGGGGAGTGGCGGTGACTGCCGTCGGCAGGTGCGCACCTGTGCGGCGGGCTCGGCGTTCCTGCGCGGGCCTGTCGCTCTCTACACTCCCGCGCCATGGGCGGGCTCACTCTGGTGCGGAAGCTGGCGGACGGCGGCGCGGCCGAGGCATTTCTCGGACAGTACGGCAGCGCGCACTACCTCGTGCAGCTGAGCCGCCCGCAGCTCTCCGAGGACACCGAGCTCTACGGCCGCTTCCTCGACGCGTCGATGACGTCCTCCACGCGGAGCCACCCCGAGGTGCTCTCTGCGAAGAGCGTCGGCTGCGGCGACGATGGGCGGGTGTGGGTGGTGAGCGACGCCATCACCGGCTGGACGGCGGCCGACATCCTCCGCCTGCGGGGGCCGGTCCCCGAAGGGCTGGCCATCGAGTGGGGCCTGGTCGTGTGCGAAGCGCTGGAGGCGCTCCACGAGCGCGGGCTGGTGCACGGCTGCCTCGCGCCACGCCACCTGCACGTCTTCGGGGAGCCGGACTCGCCGCAGGTGCGCTTGCTGGACACGGCGCTGCTGCACTTCCGCGGCCGGCACTCGCTGGCGCCTCCCCAGGGCGCTGTCGTCGTCGAGCCCGAGTACCTCTCGCCCGAGCGCGCGTCCGGTTCCCGCGGCACGCCCGCCTGCGACACCTGGGGCCTGGGCGTCCTGATGATGGAGCTGCTCACCGGCCACCAGCCCTTCCGCGCCGCCACACCCGACGAGTCGCGGCGCCTGGTGCTGAACAGCAGAACGGTGCGCATGCCGCCACGGCTGGCCCGGTGGCAGGGCTTCATCGACGCGTGCGTCGCCCCCCTGCCCTCCCACCGCTTCGGCTCGGCGCTGGAGATGCGGCAGGCGTTGATCGGCCTGCTCGCGTGAGGCCGCGCCGCTCGACGTCCATGCGCCTGGTGCTCGCCCTTTCGTCGCTCGTGCTCCTGGTCGGGTGCGGGCGCGGCCCAGATGGCTGCTACCGCGGAGGCTGCTCCGGCCAGCTGTGCACGGAGACTCCCTTCCTCGCCAGCACCTGCGAGTGGGCGCCGCACTACGCGTGCTACGGGACGGCGGCGTGTGAGCGACAACCCGACGGCGCGTGCGGCTTCACCCCGTCCCCGGCGCTGACCGCCTGCCTCGCCGACGCGGGCGGCCTCTGAGCACCTGCGCGGTTGTCGCCCGGGGCGGCTGTGTTAAGCGCCTGCCCCGATGCGCCCCTTGAAGACGCTCAAGAAGCTGTACGACGAGGAGTCTCACATCATCATCACCGAGAAGGGCTCGCCCCCGCGCGTCCTCTTCTACGGCGAGGACTTCTGGGTCGAGGATCTGCCCGTCGGGACGCGCGTCATCACCGCCCGGCCGCCGCTGGAAGGCGTGCCCAACCTCAAGGCCGCGATCCGCTACGCCATCAACCACCCGGAGGGGATGGATCCGCTCCACGCGCTGCTCAAGCCGGGGATGAAGGTGACGGTGGCGCTGGACGACATCTCCCTGCCGTTGCCGCCGATGAAGACGCCCGACGTGCGCCAGTCGGTGCTGGAGATCGTGCTCGAGCTCTTGGCCGATTCCGGCGTCGATGACGTGCACCTCGTCATCGCCAACGCGCTGCACCGCCGCATGACCGAGGCGGAGATGAAGCGCATGGTGGGCCAGAAGATCTTCGACGAGTTCTACCCGGACCGTTACTACAACCACGACGCCGAGGATCCAGAGGGCATCGTCGAGCTCGAGCGCACCTCGCACAACGAGGTGGTGGCGATGAACCGCCGCGCCGCCGAGTCGGATCTCGTCATCTACGTCAACATCAACCTCGTGCCGATGGACGGCGGCCACAAGTCGGTGGGCACCGGCCTCACCAACTACGAGTCGCTGCGCGCCCACCACAACCCGCAGACGATCCGCGACACGGCGTCGTACATGGAGCCGGGCAAGAGCGCGCTCCATCGATCCACCGAGCGCATCGGCCGCGTCATCGACAAGCACTGCAAGGTGTTCCACATCGAGACCACCATCAACAACCGCATGTTCGAGGAGCCGGTCGGCTTCCTGATGAAGAAGGAAGAGGACTTCACCGAGTTCGATCGCCTGAAGGTGCAGTCCTTCAAGTACGCGCTGTCGAAGATGCCGCGGGCGATGAAGCGGAAGATGTTCTTCAACATCTTCGCGCCCTACTCGGTGACGGGCGTCTTCGCGGGCGCCACCGAGCCCACCCACCAGAAGACGCTGGAGATGAGCTGGCGTCAGTACTCGGTGCCCGTCGACGGCCAGTCGGACATCGTCATCTTCGGCATGCCGTACGTGTCGCCCTACAACGTGAACAGCATTTTGAACCCGCTGCTCGTGCAGGTGATGGCGCTCGGCTACCTCTACAACCTCAACCGCGGCGTGCCGCTGGTGAAGAAGGGCGGCGTCATCATCTTCACGCACCCCTGCTACGACGAGTTCGACCCGGAGCACCACGCGCCGTACATCGAGTTCTTCAACCGCTGCCTCACCGAGACGCGCGACGCGATGAAGCTCGAGCACAAGTACGAGAAGGAGTTCGCGAAGAACCCCAGCTACGTGCACCTGTACCGCAAGGGCCACGCGTACCACGGGGCCCACCCCTTCTACATGTGGTACTGGGGCGAGAACGGGCGCCAGCACGTGGGAAAGGTGATCGCCGCAGGCGCCGAGAACAACCACGTGCCGGCGATCATGGGGTGGGATCGCACCGACACGCTCAGCGAGGCCATCGAAGAAGCGCGCGGTTTCATCGGGCGCTCGGCCAGCATCAGCTACGTGAAGATCCCGCCCATCCTCCAGACGGACGTGAGGCTGTAGCGCTGGCGGCTGCGTCAGCGGCGCGCGGTGACGTAGCGGCCCTTCGCGCTCTTCGCCGGGGCGGACAGGCGCTCGACGCCCATGCCCTTGCGCGGCTGCGGATCGGGCAGCGAGCGGATGATGGGAATGCTGAGCGTCTGCGTCGGCAGGTGGTTCGCCAACGCGGCCGCCGACTTCTTGTACTCGGCCTTCGACGCCATGAGGAAGCCGAACGCGAGGAGCAGCACCAGGCCACCCACGATGGCGCCCGCGATGCGCGCGCGGCGGTTGTCGATCAGCGTCTCGAGGACGTCACCCAGTCGGTCGGCCATCAAGCTCATGGCGCGCGGGCAGAGCAACTTGCGGGCCCAGCACGCCGCAGCGCAGCACGAAGAACGATTCCGCCCAGTTACGAGACACCGGGGGCACGAAAGAGGTGGTGCATCGACGTTCTCGGCAACAGTGGATCTGGAGCTTTCGCGCGCAGGCGCAAGGCGATTTACAGCTCGCGCAGCCGTGCGAGGGCCACCTGCGCCGCCCAGTAGCCGCACATGCCATGGACCGCCGGGCCCGGAGGCGCGGACGAGGAGCACAACAGGATGCGCGGGTTGGGCGTGACGTAGGGCGGCCCCGGCACCGGGCGGAAGAAGAGCTGCAGCCCCTCCACCGCGCCGCCGGAGATGTCACCGCCCAGGTAGGACGCGTTCGTCGCCTCGAAGCCCGCCGGGCCCTTCGCGTGCCGCGCCAGCACCAGCTTCGAGAAGCCCGGCGCGAAGCGCTCGAGCTGCGCCTCGATGTAGGGCGTCGCGTCACCCTCGCTGCCGTTGGGCACGTGACAGTACGCCCACAGCGTGTGCCGCCCGTCGGGCGCGCGCGTCTCGTCGAACAGGCTCTGCTGCGCCACCAGCACGTACGGGCGCTCGGGCACCCGGCCGTCCGCGTGCGCCGCCTCGGAGTTGGCCAGCTCCTGCATCGTCCCGCCCACGTGCACCGTCGCCGCGCGCGCACAGTCCTTCGCCAGCCACGGCATCGGGCCCGACAGCGCGTAGTCCACCTTGAAGACGCCCGGCCCGCGCCGAAAGGCCCGCAGCGCCGCGCGAAACCAGCCCGGCAACGCGTCGCCGCACACCCGCTCCATGACGTGCGCGTGCGTGTCGAAGAGGATCAGCTTCGCGGGAGGCAACTCCTCCAGGCGCGTGATGGGTCGATCCACTTCCAGCTCGCCGCCGTGCGCGCGCAACACCGACACCAGCGCGTCGACGATCGCCTGGGAGCCGCCTCTCGCCAGCGGCCAGCCCACCGCGTGCCCGGCCGCGAGCAGCGCCAGTGCGATGCTGTTGGTGAGCGGCGTGGTGAGCGGCGAGAAGCTGTGCGCCGCGCACCCCGCGAGCAGCGCCTTCGCCTTCGGGCCCTCGAAGTGCTCTTCGGCGAACCAATAGGCGCTCCGCAGCGCCTTCAGCCCGAAGCGTGCGGCCTGGAGCGGAGCCCTCAAGGGCGGCTTCGTCACCGGGCTCATCAGGAGCGTCTTCAACACCTCGAAGTCGCGCACCAGCGGGCGCATCAGCTCGAGGTAGGCCGCTTCGTCGACGCCGAGGCCAGCCGCGGTCGCCTCCACGTCGCGCTCCAACACCGCTGCCTGCTCGTTCACCAGCGGGTGCGCCAGCGGCGCCGGGGAGTGGATGAAGTCGAGCCCGTGCTTCTCCAGCTCCAGCTCGGCGAACAGCGGAGACGCCGCCCCCATCGGGTGGATGGCCGAGCAGAGATCGTGACGGAAGCCCGGCAGCGTGAGCTCCAACGTCCGCGCGCCGCCGCCGTACGTCGGCTGCCCTTCCAGCACCTTCACCGAGTGTCCCGCCCTCGCCAGCACCACCGCGGCGGCGAGGCCGTTCGGCCCGCTCCCCACCACCACCGCGTCGTAGGCCCGGCTCATGAGACCGTCTCCCCCCACCCATGCTCGCCGACGCAGCCCGCAGGTCTGTCGCTCCGGCTCCCGCATCGAGGGAGGCGCTCAGGTCGGCCGCCCCAGCCGCCCCGCCAGGGACGCGCGCTCGCAGCTTCCCTCACGGCGCCTCCACCGAGAGGCCCACGCCTTCCAGTTCGCGCCAGAAGTTGGGGAAGGACTTGGCCACGCACTCACGGCCGGTGAGGTGGACTCTCACGCCCAGGAGCGCCGCCACGGTGGCCGCGGCCATCGCCAGCCGGTGATCGTCCCGCGCATCGAAGCGGAAATCCGACACCGCCGTCGGGGCGCGCACGAAGAGGGTCTCCGCGTCGATGTGCGCCTGGCCCCCCGCGGCGCGCACCAGGTCTGCGAGGCCAGAGAGCCGATCGCTCTCCTTGTGGCGCAGGACGGACGCGCGGGTGAAGCGCGACTCCCGGGGCAGCGCGCAGGCGAGCGCCACCAGCGCCGGCGTCGCGTCGGGGCAGCGGGACACGTCCACGTCCAGTCCACCTCGCAGCGCCCCCGTCACCCGATGGAGGTCGCCGTCGGTCACCAGCGAGAGGCCCACCGAGGCGAGGTGAGCGACGACGGCCTCATCGGGGTGCCCCGTGCCGCGCGCGAGGCGGGTGACGTGCGCGCCCGTCCGCCACGCGAGCGGCAGGAGGATCGTCAGCGAGGACCAGTCGCCTGGAATCACCGGCGTCGCGTGAGGCCGCGCCCAGCGGGTGAGTCGCGTCTCGCCTTCGAACACCTCGACGGTGAAGCCGAACGCCGCGAGCCAGCGCCGCGTCAGCCCAAGGTAGCCCTCGCTGGCCAAAGGACCTTCAATGAGCACCTCGCGGGGCCTGCCGTCGCCCGCCACCTGCCGGGCCGCGGCGAGGAGGAGCGCCGAGCCGAACTGGCTGGACTCGGCGCCGGTGACGGTGAAGCGGGTGGCGCGCTCGGGGTGCGCGGGAGACGTCAGCGTCAACGGCCACGGCGTACCTTCGCGGAGCACGAGGCCATGCGGACCCAGCGCGGCGCGAAGGGCGTCGAGCAGCGGGCCGTGGGGGCGCTCGCCCAGCCGGGGCGTGCCCGTGAAGCGCACGGTGCGCGAGGGCAGCACCGCCGCCTGCGCGAGGAGAAACCGCAAAGGGGCGCCGCCGTCGCGACAGTCGACATCGGACTCTGGCCTGCGCAGGGCGTCGAGGCCCGAAAGGAGCGTCTCGACGTCGCGTGGGAGAATCTCATTCGACGGGAGCTTCAGCGAAAGGGCCGTCGCGTCCGCCAGGACGAGCGCGCGCTGGGCGTCGGACTTGGAGAGCGGTGGCGTCAGCGTCTTCCCCTCCGCCCCGAGGTGTGAGCGGGAGCTCAAGTCGTGCCCGCCTTCCACTTCGCGAAGCAACGCTGCCAGTCGGCGCGAGCCACCGTCGCCGTCGTCCACCGCCCGGGCGCGTGGAGGAGCACCATGCGCGTCGCGCCGGCGTCCGCCTTCTTGTCGGCGGCGAGCAGCCGCGCTACCTGCGCTGCCTTCGTCCCTTGCAGAGCGTTGGCCAGTCGCGCCCGGGCCGCTGTCCGGCCAGCGCCGAAGAGCGTCGCCTCCACTTCTTCGGCCACCGCTTCGGGCGTCGCGCCCACGACTCGGCCCACGTCGAGGGCGCAGAGCATGCCGAGCCCCACCGCCTCTCCATGCCGTACCCGGAAGCGCGTCACCGTCTCCACCACGTGGCCGAAGGTGTGCCCGAAGTTCAGCACCACGCGCAGCCCCTTCGTCTCGTAGGGGTCCTTCTGCACCACCTGGTCCTTCAGCAGCCGCGCCTCGCGGATCAGCGCCTCCTCAGAGGGCGGCGCCGCACGCCACGCGGCGAAGGTGCGCGCGTCCAGCGCCACCGCCATCTTGAGCGCCTCGAAGCGCCCTTCCCTCCGCTGCGCGTCGCTCAATGTGGAGAAGAGCTCGGGGCACAGCCAGCCCTCGTCTGCGAAGTGGAAGACGCCCAGCGCGTTCTTCACGCCCCGCACGTTGACCGCGCCCTTCCCGCCCACGCTGGAGTCGACCGCCGCCAACGTCGTCGTGGGGACCTGGATGAAGCGCCCCACGCCGCGCTTGAAGAGGTGCGCGAAGACCGTGGCGAGATCGCCCACCGTGCCTCCGCCCACCGCCAGCACCGTCCCGCCTCGTGGGAGCGAGGCGGCGGTCCGCGCCAGCGTCTCCACCCGCGACAGCGTCTTCGCCGACTCGCCCGCGGTGACGGCCAGCACCGTGACACCTCTCGACTTCAGCGCTCGGGGGACATGGCGATGAAGGCGCAGCACGCGCGCATCGGCGATCGCCAGGGCCTGCGTGCCGTCGAGGTCTGCGCAGAGCGCCTCGAAGCTCCCCCAGCGATCCCTCGGACGGCAGTAGCTCCCGGGCGCGCTCACGGGCGGTGCGGCCTCGAGAGGAAGAGGAGCCACGCGTCGGCCAGCACCAGCGACACCATCGCCTCCACGACGGGGACGGCGCGCGGGAGAATGCAGGGATCGTGGCGGCCTTCCTTCGCGTGCGCTCCCAGCGTCGCGGGGGGCTTGAAGAAGACCTGCAGCTCGAGCGGCGCTCCGTTGGACAGGCCTCCCTGAATGCCGCCGTACGCGTCCCCGGGCCGGCCGTCGGCGCGCGCCGCATGAAACTGCGAGCCGGGGAGCTCCAGCCGGGCGAGGAGATCGTCCGGCCCCCACGCCACGCCCGTCACCGCGCCGATGCCCGCCACCGCCGAGGCCAGCCGCGCCTTCAGCTTGCCGAAGACCGGCTCCCCCAGGCCGGCGGGCAAGCCCGTCACGCGCACCGTGATGATGCCCCCCAGGCTGTCGCCCGCGGACTTCGCCTCGAGGATGCGCGCCTCCATCGTCTGCGCGCACCCCGCGTCCGGGCAGCGGGTGACGTGCGCGTCCACCAACGCCCGCGTGAGCCCAACCGCTGGCGATGGGGCCTTGAGCGGCCCCACCTGGCTGACCCAGCCGACGACGGAGAGGCCCGGAAGTTCCCGAGCCAGCAGCGCCTCGGCCACGGCGCCGCCGATGACGCGGGAGAGGGTCTCACGCCCGCTGGTGCGCCCCCCGCCGCGGGGATCGCGGTGCTTGAAGCGCTCGCGCCAGACCCTGTCGGCGTGACCTGGGCGATCCTCCTTCGCGAGGGCGGCGTAGTCCTGGGAGCGCGCGTCGCGGTTGCGCACCACCGCGGCGATTGGCGTGCCCAGCGTCTTGTCGTCGTAGACCCCGGAGAGGATTTCAACCTGGTCGGGCTCGGCGCGCGCGGTCGTCACCGCGGACTGACCGGGCCGCCGGCGATCGAGCGCGGCCTGGAGGTGCGCCGTCGTGAGGGAGACCCCGGCCGGGCAACCGTCGATGACGGCGCCCAGGGCGACCCCGTGACTCTCACCGAAGGTCGTCAGGCGGAAGAGCTCGCCGAAGGTGTTCATGCCGAGCCCCTGCCTCTGTCGGGAACCACCGTGCCCTCCCCTCGCTCCGGTGGAGGAGAGGACAAGAAATGAGCTCGCTGAGCCCGCGCCTGGGCGATGAACCACCGCGCCCCCAGCCGCTTCGGCACCCCGCCGCGCTCCGCCACCTCGCGGGCGATGACTCGCCCGGGCGCGCCGTAGGAGATGACCGCCACCGTCGCGTCCTCGAAGCGCAAGGCCGCCGGCGGAGGAAAAGAAGGAGGCCAGGTCCACACCACGGCGCCCGTCACCGGCGCCGACGTCACGCGGGAGGCCTCGAGGAAGGTGAGGGCGACGTTCCGGCTGGACGCCGCGGCGCGGAGCGCGGGCCCTACTCCGCCGTCTCCCAGCACCGTCACGGCCTTCGCGCCCAACGCGTCCAGCACGGCGCCGGCGCCGACGTCGTCCGTGGAGGCGCCCACATAGCCCTCCGGCGTCCGCACCAGCGTGTTCACCGCGCCGACTCCGGCGCGCGAGGCGGTGGCCGCCCGTTGCTTGAAGGGCGACGTCACCGCGAAGGCCCGGTAGTGCGGCCTCAGCGCGTCGAGGAGCGGAGCGAGGTCGACGTCCTCCGGCAGGTCGATGCGGTCGAAGGGCTGGGGATGAACGCGGGGGCTGCGGGAGTGCGCGAGGCCGTGGCCGAGGATGCCCAGGCGCTCCGTCTCACCATCAGCCGTCGGCCGCCGCCACTCGCGCACCACGTCCGAGAGGAGGCGCTGCCCAGGCGCCGCCTGGAACGTCGCGTCGAGCGCCAGGTAGTCGAGCGCGTTGGCACGGGCCAGCACCGCGCGGAAGGGCAACGCCAGCGGCCCCGTCGGCAGCACCGTCACGTTCCCCTCGCCGAAGCGCTGCACCAGCCGCGCGCGGGTCTCGAAGAGTCGCGCCGCGGCGCCTGGATCGCCCAGCGGCTCGACGTGCTTGATGAGGACGCCTGCCGAGACACCTTCCCAGCGGCCCACCGCCTCGTCCGGGGACAGCGGCACGTCGGCGTGGAGGGAGCTGATGGCCGAGGGGCCGCTCGCGTCTGCGCGGACCTCGAGGGGCCGATCGACCAGCGCCGCCAGGGCCAGCCATGCGTCCGGCAGCTTCGCCGTGCGCTGCGACACGAGCAGCGGCAACGCGCGCGACGCCGGCTTGAGCTCGAGCTCGTGCGGCAGGAGATCGGATCGGATCTCCAGCAGATCGGCGCCCTGGTGGCGGGCTCGCCAGGCGAAGGCGTGGGGATCGACGCCCGGCGGCAGGGTGACGACCCGCCTCGGCCTCAGGCCGCGCTCCAGGCGCAACACGAAGTCCACCAGCGACAGGGGCCGCGCGGCGCGGTGCAGCTCTTCGCGCTCGGCGTAGATCTCCCGCAGCTCCTCTTCGAGGGAGAGCTCGGGCCGGAGGCGCGGGCGGGTGCGATCGGCCAGCAGCCTTTCCCGGTACGTCTCGAAGGAGACGGGCACCAGCACCGTGACGCAGCCCACGAGCGCCTCGCGGTGCGAGGCGAGGAAGCCTCCGCCCACCGCCACCACACGCCCGGGGGGCAGCGCGGAGAACGCCTCGCGCTCCGCCGCCCGGAAGCCGCGCTCGTCGCTCTGCACCCACTCGCGCAGGAAGCGCCCTGCGCGGCGCTCGAGCTCCCCGTCGAGATCGACGCACGCGCGCCCGAGAGCCTCGCCCACCTTGCGCAGCAGCGTGGACTTGCCCGCCGCGCGATGGCCGGCCAGCACGACGGTGGCGCCTCGCGGGAGCGGATCGACGAACTCTCCGCGGCGGCGCTCGTATGCGGCGAGCAGCTCGTCCTTGAGGCGCGGGTCGATGTTCTCGAGGAAGCGCACGACGGCTCGTCTTTAGCGCCCACGCCTGCGTCCGTCATGGGCGAGCGACAGCGCCAGCCGGCCCCCGAAACGTCGCCGTCGCCTTCCGCGGGCTCTTGGCTCTACAGTGCGCCGGATGCGTCGCCTCGCCCTGGCCGCTCTGCTGTTTTGCGCCTGTTCACCCGCGACTCCACCCAGCGTCGGCGCGCCCTGCCGCACGGCCGGAGGGGCCGCGTGCGACGCTGTCACCTCGCAGATGCTCCAGTGCGATGGAATGAGCTACGTCCTCTTCTCCGACTGCAAGGGGGCCGGTGGCTGCAGGGTGGAAGGCGAGACGGTCAACTGCGACACCTCGGGAAACACCGTGGGCGATCACTGCCCGCCCACGTCCGAGGGCAAGGTGCGCTGCGAGCCGGACGGAGGCGACGACATCCTCCGCTGTGTGGATGGGGGACTGACCAGCATCTACACCTGCCCGGTCGGGACCATCTGCGGCCTGGTGCCCGACGCCGGACTGACCTGCATCTAGAACCTCGAGAGAGCACCTGAGCGAAGCGGCCTCGCTGGACCGTTGACCGGATCTCATCGTCGCTCTCCGCCCAACGTCCTGCTGTCTAGGGGGTTGGCCCGGGCAATCTCCACACGGTCGCTGCCCACGGGCTGTCACCGACGCCCCGTCACGCTGCGCCGCGCGGGTCCTGGGCGCGCACACGACACGGCGCCGGCCTCTCGCGAGAGGAGACCGGCGCCGCGCGCAGCGGGAGCGCTCTGCCTACTTCTTCTTGCCCGGCTTCTTCCCAGCGGGCTTCTTCGCGGGCGCCGGCGCGGGCGCGGGCTCGGCAGGGGCCGGCTCCTCGGCAGGGGGCGCGTCCCCGGCGGCGGCGCCTTCGGCGGGCGGAGCGTCACCGGCGGCCGGGGCCTCTCCCTCGGGCGTACCGGCCGGCGCGGCTGCGCCACCACCCACGCTGCGGACCTCGAGATCGTACGAGAAGCCGCCCTTCACCATGTAGCCGTCGCCCGGCTTCACGACGAGCGTGTACGTACCGGCCTTGGCGTCGACGGTGACGCGCGCGTTGCCACCCACGCCACCCTCGTTCTGGCCGAGGACTGCTCCCGTGGAGTCCTTGACGATCAACAGCGGATCGAACGGCACCTTCTTCGCCGGGGCGAAGACCTCGAGCTCGTACTTGCCCGGCTGGCTGACGGTCCACGTGAAGTCGTCACCGGACTCCGACGAGACGTTGTCGTGGCACCTGAGGCGCACATCGGAGAACTGATCCGGGCAGGACGCGCCGGCCGCGTTCGGATCCGCCTTGGGGCCGAAGATCATCAGCGGAATGGCCAGCACCGACGCGACGCCGCCGCCGATGAAGGAGAACTTCTTCTTCTTGGCGATGCTGCCCAACAACCCCTCGCGGCCCTTGTTGGACGCCAGCATCGAGCGCCAGCCCGGCTTCACCAGCGCGCTGCCTTCCAACTTGCCCAGCACGAAGAGGTTGCCTTCGACCGGCACGTACTTCTCGGTGGCCTTGAAGCCGATGGTGTAGCCGTCGGACGAGGAGAGCGGCGGCACGTCGTAGGTGAACTCACCGAACTGCAGCTGGCTGGACCAGGAGCGGCCGTTGAGCTCCTTCTTGAAGCCGTCCTTCATGTTGTCGAAGTCGGCGCCCTTGGAGGCGTCCACCTGGAAGGGGCCGGACCCGTCGTCCAGCCCGAAGACCGCGCCGCCCTTCACGGTGTCCAGCGTGGTGGTGCCCTTGGTCGTCTTGGTGCCGTCCTGCGTGGTCTCGGTCTTCTCGTAGATCCGCTCGATCTTCACCTCGTAGTAGAGGCACGGCGTCTTCGAGCACGGAGAGAGCAGCGGCTGGGCGGGAGGAACCACCGCGCCCTCGGTGGACATCGCCCCCTTGGGATCTTCCGAGGTGGGGTTCTTCGCCAGCTCGCCCGTCTTCTTGAAGGGCGCAGCGAGGATGCGCTTGCCCTTCATGTGCTGCATCAGGCCGAAGCCCAGGACTCCCAGTCCGACGACCAGTAGAAGGATGCCCATTGCGTGATCTCCCGAGTGTTCCGCGCCCCCGAGCGCGGTGAAGAAAGGACCTACCCGCCAACGGCGCCGGGACTCTGGCAGAGATCGAGCGGTGCACCACGAGAAAACGCACCCAAATGGGTGACGGCTCAGCCGAGGAGCGAGGCCCAGCTGGCGTCGTCGACAGCGCGGGTCATGCCGAGCTCGGTGACGACCTCGGCGTGGCGATCGGCCGCGGCTCCGCCCACCACGATCGGGATGTCCGAGGGGAGCGCGGCCTTCACCGCGGTCAGCGTGGCGCGGAAGTCCTTCACGCCGTCGTCGCCCACCGCGGAGAGCGCGACCAGATCGGGCCGCACCGCCCGCACCACCCGGGCGAGGTGCTCGAGGGGCGTGCGGGCGCCGAGGAAGGTGACACGCCAGCCCTCGTGGCGGAAGCGCAGCGCGGCCCCCATCAACCCGAGCTCATGATCTTCCTTCGGGAAGCACGCGGCCACCACGTGACGGCGGGCGCGGCGCGGCGCCTGGTGCAACAACGACAACACGCGCTGACGGGCAGCGTGAGAGACGAGGTGCTCTTCGGCCACCGTCAACGTCCCCTGGTGCCAGCGCTCCCCCACCTCGCGCTGGAGCGGCACCAGCACATCCTCGAAGAAGGCCACTGGAGGCAGCGAGGCCATCGCCTCGTCGAGGACACGCTCCACCGCCTGTTGATCGAGCCGCTCGGCGGCGGTCAGCACCTGTTCCCGCCAGCGCGTCAGCTGCTCGCCCTTTGGCGCGCGCCGCGGCGCCTCGGCTTCGTCCAGGGCGTCCTTCGCTTCCTTGCGGACGGTGGGCAACAGCTTCACCGCTTCGGCGATGGAGACGCCTTCGCTGGTGAGGCGCTTGAGGCGCTTCAGGACTTCGATGTCCAGCTCGGTGTACGCGCGGTAGCCCGACGGGGTGCGCCGGGGCTTGAGCACGCCGTAGCGGCGCTCCCACGCGCGAATGAGGCCCTCGTTGACACCGGACATCTCCGCCGCGACATGGATGCGGTAGGTGCGCTCCATCACGCCTTCTCCGCCGGAGTCTTCGCGGGGAGCGCCGGCGTCTCATCACCCAGGCCGCGCGCCGAGTCCCAGCGCTCCTGCACGCTGCGCCGGCCCTCGATGAGCCGCGTGAAGCCGCCGGTGTCGCGCGCCGCACAGACGCGCTGGTACACGCGCGACAGCTCGTCCACGAAGCGCGGGAGCTCGTCGGGCGGGTGCGGAGCGCCCACCTCCAGCAGCACGTCGGGGTACTCGTGCTCGAGGAAGGCGTACCGAATGGCCACCGGGAGGCACCGCACCCGCGCGTGGCGGGCGATCACCTCCACCCCTCGCTGAAGCGGCCCCAGCGGACCCTGGCCGGGCCTCAACTCTCCCTCGGGGAAGATGAAGACGGCGGCCTTGCGTCGCCGCAGCACGTCCGCGGCGTAGCGCACCGACACCAGCGCGGCGCGGCGATCGCCCCGGCGCACGGAGAAGGCGCCGATGCGCGCATGGAAGGGGTACCTGGCCAGGTTCTCTTCCTCCATCATCGCGTAGCCGTCCCACCCGGCGCGCTTCGCGAGCTGGTGGATGACGAAGCCGTCCCAGAAGCTGGAGTGGTTGGCGTACACGAGCAGCCCACCTTCCGCGTCGGGCAGCACCCCGCGCGCCCAGACGCCGCGGAAGGCCGTGCGCACCTTGCGCGCGACGTAGCGCTCGATGAGCCAGGTGAGAGGCCCGCCCTTCGCGTCGCGAATCACGCCGTGCCTCCTTCGACGGGAGCGAGCTGCGCCACCATGCGACCTCCCTTGCTCAGCGCAAACCGACGCCCTCGCCAGGTGACGATCCGCCCGCGCCGCAGGGCATCGAGCCACGCGGTGAGGAGCAACAGCTCGGCCAGCAGCCACTCGAAGCGCAGGCCCGGGCGGCCGTCGAGGCGGTTGGCCAGCGCGATGCGGGCGCCCACCAGGAGGCAGAGCGCGACGGCGGCCTGGGGCGCGGCCAGCCAGGAGGCCAGCACCATCAGCAGCGGCGTGGGCGCGAAGAGGAGCGGCACGGACGGGAAGAGCGCGGGCCGGTGAGCGCGCAGCACCTGCATCCACCGGGCGAAGCGCTCCAGCACCGCGCGCGGAGAGGCGTCGGGGGCCTGGGGCACGACGGCGGGGGCGCGCGCCAGCGTGACGGGCAGCCCGCGCTCGTAAAGCGCCGAGGAGAGCTCGAGATCCTCACCGATGCAGTCGGCCAGGGCAGGCAGCAGCGCCTGCGCTTCCCGGGAGAGCGCCAGGGCCTTTCCACACACCGCGCGGGCGCCCGCGCTCATCACGTCGAGCGCCTCGAAGCTGTGGTGGCTCTGCACGAGGAGTCCCCGCACCATGCGGCCCGCCATCGACTCCTGCACCTCGGGCCGGGGGGCCGCGGACGCCAGCGCAGCGCCGCCGCGCAGCTCGTCCACCAGCGAGGCGACCAGCGCGCCGTCCACCCGCACGTCGGCGTCGACGCACAGCACCACCGAGTCGGCGGCGCGCGGCAGCGTCGCCAGGGCGTAGGCGAGGTGCCCCACCTTGCGATTCCCGGACAACGGATCCGACGGAAGCCACTCCACGTTGGCCGAGGCGAGGCGCGGCCGGAAGGGCGAGAGCACCACGTGCGTCAAGGGGCCCGAGTAGTCCACCGGCGAGGCGAGGTTCTCCAGTTCGAGCGGGGTGGGCGCGTCGACGGGCCGGAGGAGGAGGACGTGCGGCCACCGGCGGATCCGGGGAGCGCCGGGCTCTCTCGCGAGCGTGCGGCGGCGGCGCAGCCGGAAGAGGGCCACGGCGGTGAAGCCGGCAGCGCACAGCGCCCAGATGGTCACCAGCCACGTCATGCTGCGCCTCCCAGGCGTGTGCGGAAGTTGGCCATCCACCGGACGGTGGGGCTGTGGAAGCGACGGAAGTCGGCCACCTCGCCCAGGGCGTGCGCCCTGGCGTCGGACGACTCGAGGCGCGCGTAGAAGGGCGATGTCTCGAGCAGCCGCGGCGCCTCGCCCGCGCCGAGCGACGTCGGCACGCGCAGCCCCCACGACGTGCGCGTGGACGGAGACGAGGCGATCGTCTCACGCCGACAGGAGGCCTCGGCCGCGGACACGCGCACGCGCGCCGCCGGCCCGTCCGCCCACGGGCGGTAGGTGATGTCGGTGAAGTCCTTCCCGTGCACACGCGCCCATTCCCAGCCGCGGAGGTCGCTGCCGAGCGGCACGTCACCGTGGTTGCCGTCATGGTAGGCGGCGCCGCGCAGGTCCAGCCCGTGGGAGTGCACCTGCACCCGCGCCGTCGCGCGCGCCGCGATGGGCCGCCAGTGGTGGGACAGGCCGTCCACCAGGCGGATCGCCTCGTGCGTTGGGCCTTCGGGGATGAGCTCGAGCGCGGCGTGCGTGGGCTCGCCCCACTGCGTCAGCAGGAAGGGCGCCGTGCGGTCCTTCACCTCGCCGAGGAGCCGGCCATCGTCATAGCTGAGCCACGAGTCGCCGATGCGCAGCGTGCGCGCGTCGTCGGACAGGGACACCTGCTGGTACTCGGACAGCACCCACAGGTACCGCGCGCCCTTCTCGTAGAGGGCGAAGTTGACGGCCGCGTGCTCGCGCGGCGAGCCGCCCTTCTTGAGCGCCGCGGAGTAGCGGGCCGAGAAGACGCTGCCCACCATGAAGATGAAGACGGCGGTGAAGTCTCCCGCCGCGACGTCGACGTAGTACCAGCGGTAGGCGCCGCTGCGGGTGGGGAGTTCGAAGGCGTTCACCGCCGATCCTCCGTGTGGCGCGCCTGGGCGAACCGTCCCAGCTCCATGGACGCGCCACGGTCGGGAGGCGTCGGCGCGGGGAGGCTCGAGAAGCGCGCCGGGGAGGCCCCGACAGGGCCCCTGAGCGCCGCGGGCTCGAGGAGGGCGGCCGTGCTCATCCCCGCGCCTCCAGGTGGCGCTGCGCCAGTCCGGCGGCGAAGCGGCCCGACAACATCACCAGCGGCACGCCGCCGCCCGGGTGGGTGCCGCCGCCGGCGAAGAAGAGGCCTCGCTCGGGGGCCGCCAGCGTCGGCCGGCGGAACGGGCCCAGCTTCCCGTGCGGCAGGAAGCCGTAGATGGAGCCGCCCGGCGCGCCGCGCTCTGCGAGATCGAGTGGCGTCCGCTCGCCCACCACGCTCAGCGTGGCGCCGCGGAGCTCGGGGAAGTGGGCCCGAAGGGCGTCGAGGCTGAAGGCCCGAAGGCGCTCGGCGAGGTGCGGCCACTCCGCCTCGGCACGGGCGCGATCGACGAAGGCGGGGACGTTCACCATCACGAAGAGGCCGCTGCGGCCGGGCGGCGCCATGGTGTCGTCGGTGGCCGCCGGGTGGCAGACGTAGACGGTGGGCTCGTCGGGGACTTCGCCCGAGAAGAGCTGGTCGAACTCGCGGCGGTAGTCCTTCGAGAAGACGATGAGGTGGTGCGGCAGCGACACGCGCGCGTCGACGTCCACGAAGAAGACGTAGCCGCTCATCGACAACGGCTCGTCCTTCCTCCCGGTGAGCGCGAGGGGATCGGCGTTCACCACCACCGCGTCGTACTCCGCTTCGCCGCCCGCCGGCCCCGCGAGGAAGCGGTGGCCCCTCTTCTCGAAGCGCGCCTTCGCGCCGAGGTGCACCGTGACGCCCGCGCGCCGGACCGCCTCGCCCAGAGCCCGCACCAGCGCCCCCATGCCGCCCTCGACGTGATGCACGCCGAAGGCCCGCTCGATGTGGGGGATCATCGCGAACGCGGCGCTCGCCTCATAGGGAGACGCGCCGGTGTAGGTGGCGAAGCGGCCGGCGAACTGCCGCAGCGCTGCGGAGGCGAAGTGGGCGCGCGCCAGCTCGTCGAGGGTGGCCAGCTTGAGACCGGTCAGCATCGTCGCCGGGCCACGCTTCAGGACCCGCGCCATGAAGCCCGCCATGCCCTCGTATGGCGCCTCGAGGTACGGCTCACCGGCCGCGCGGTAGATGACCTCGGCCGCGCGCGCGAAGGAGCGCAGGCCGGCGCCGTCCTTCGGGTGAATCGCCGCCGCCGACCCGGCCGAGCGCTCCAGGTCCTCCCAGCAGAAGAAGTCGCGGCCGTCGGCGAAGCGGTACTGCGCCTGGAGCGGCAGGCGGTGAAAGCGCGGAAGGAGCTCGTCCGCGCCCAGCCGGCGGAACTGCTCTCTCACCGTGTCCGGCAGGGTGAGCAGCGTGGGCCCGGTGTCGAAGGTGAGGCCGTTGTGGGTGAGGACCTGCGCCTTCCCGCCCAGCGTGTTCGAGCCTTCGTACAGCGTCACCGCATGGCCCGCCCGCGCGAGCTCGCCCGCCGCCGAGAGGCCGCCGATGCCTCCGCCGATGACGGCGACCCGCTTCATGACCGCAACTCCACCGGGGACTGCTGCTTCTCCCGTGGCCGCGACCCATCGCGCCCGCTTCCCCGGACGGGGGACAGCGCGGAGAAGGCCAGCGCCAGCTTTCGGCGGAAGGGGACCGACGCGCGCGAGGAGAAGACGTCGAAGTCGCGCTCCTCGATGACGTCGAGGATGCCTCCGTACACCGCGCCCATCAGCCGCACCACCGCCTGGCTGCCGAAGCCGGTGAGCTCCGGTACGCCCAGCGCCGCCCGCGCGTACAAGCTGCGCGCGCGGGTGAGCTGAAAGCGCATGAAGGCCCGCCACGCCTCGCTCACCTCGCCACGCGACAGCACCGCCTCGTCCAGGCCGAAGGAGGCCAGCTCGTCCGCCGGCAGGTACACCCGGCCGCGCGCCCAGTCCTCCCGCACGTCGCGCAGGATGTTGGTGAGCTGCATCGCCGTGCCCAGGTCGGCCGCGTAGGGAAGGCAGCGCTCGTCGCGGTAGCCCAGCACCGGCGTCATCATCAGCCCCACCACTCCTGCCACGCGGTAGCAGTACAGCTTCAATTCGTCGAAGGTCGCGTACCGCGACTTCACGACGTCCATCTCCATGCCGCTGATGAGCTCCTGGAAGGGCTCCTCGGGGACCCGGTAGCGCTCCACGGTGTCGCGAAAGGCCGCGAGCTCCGCTTCGCTCCACGGCAGCTCGCGAAAGACGCCGCGAGACTCCCGCCCGTACAGCGCCCGCACCGACGCGCGCGCCAGCTCGAGCCGCTCCCGCAGCTGCGAGGGCAGCGCCGTCGGCCGCGACACCACCCCGTCGCCTGTGTTGTCGCCGTCGACGAGATCGTCCAGCCGCCGGCAGAAGGAGTAGAGGGCGAAGGCGCTCCGCCGCCGCTGGCCCCACAGCGCCACCGAGGAGAAGAAGAAGGACTTCGCGTGACGCCGCGTCACGGCTTTCGCCTGCGCGTAGCCCGTGGCGACGAGCGCCGTCACGCGACCTCCCTCCGCAGCTCCACCTGCGCCGGGAGGACCTGGACGGCGCGCTGCCACCGCGCCTCCACCGCCTGCACGGCGAGATCGGCTGAGATCATCACCGTCGGGACGCCGGTGCCCGGTTGGGTCGAGGCGCCGCAATAGAAGAGGTTCTCCACCTTCTCGTCCCACACCTTCGGCCGGAAGGGGCCGATCTGAAACATCGACTGTGCCAGCCCGAAGGCGCTGCCCCTCGCGAGGTTGAGGGAGGTGGCCCAGTCGTCAGGGGTGAGGACGCGCTCCACCTCCACGTCGCGCTCGAGGTCGCTCATCCCGAGCTCGGCCAGCCGCGCAAACACCTTCGCGCGCACCTTCGGCCCTTCCACCTTCCAGTCGATGTCTGGCGTCTGGTGGGGCACCGGCACCAGCACGTACAGCGCGTCCTTCCCGGCCGGGGCCATCGAGGCGTCGGTGTGGGCAGGCGCGTTGACGTAGAAGCTCGGATCCTCCGGCACGCGCCGCCGCTCGAAGATGTCCTCGAAGCTGCCCTGGAAGTCGCGCCCGAAGAAGACGTTGTGGTGGAGGAGCTGCTCGTACCGGCGCCTCACGCCGAGGTACAGCATGTACCCCGACGAGGTGTAGCGACGACGCTCGAGCTTCTGGCGCTTCGCCTCACCGGCGTCGACCAGGTGCTCCAGCGCATACGGGTAGTCGGCGTTCACCACCACCACGTCGGCCTTCCGCACCTCGCCCGACTCGAGCTCCACGCCCACGGCGCGCCCGGCGTCCTGCAGCACCCGCGTCACCGGCGCGCGGTAGTGCAGCCGCACCCCTTCCTCCTGACACACCCGCTCGAGCGCGCGCGGAATCGCCCCCATCCCGCCCTGGGGGTACCACACGCCCACTGCGAGCTCGGTGTACGGCAGCAGGGAGAAGACGGCCGGCGCCTCGTACGGCGACACGCCCAGGTACATCGTCTGGAAGCTGAAGGCCTGCCGCAGCCGCTCGTCGCGGAAGGCCTTCGAGACCTGCGCGTACAGCTTCTGGTGCGCGCCCACGCGGAGGATGTCGGGGAGGTTTGCCGGCGTCAGGAACTCCGGGAGGGACGCGAAGTGCTTCGAGACGAAGCGCTCCATCGAGACGTCGTGGCGCACCTGGCCCTTCGCCAGGAAAGCCAGGAGGCGCTGGAAGCTGCCGGGCTCGATTCGCTCGAGCTCGTCGCGCATGCGGGTCAGCTCGCTGGACAGCGTCAGCGTCGAGCCGTCGCGCCAGGTGACGCGGTAGTTGGGATCGCACCGCGTCAGCGTGAGGTAGTCCTTCAGGCGCCGGCCCACCGAGGCGAAGGTGCGTTCCAGCACGAAGGGCATGAGGAGGATGGTCGGCCCCGTGTCGAAGGTGAAGCCGTCGACCGAGAGCCGGCCGCAGCGGCCTCCGGGCACGTCCTGCTTCTCGAAGAGGTCCACCGACCAGCCGGCATGCGCGAGCTTCATCGCCGCGGTCAGCCCGCCGACGCCCGCGCCCACCACGATGGCCGAGCGGCTCAAGAAGACCTCCGCGCCAGGCGCGCCACCAGCCCGTCCAGCACGGCGCGGGTACCTCCGCCCGAGGGCAGCGCGGCCAGGCTCCGGCGCGCGCCCCGCGTCATGCGGTCGATGACGCGCAGGGTGGCCACGCGCCCGCCCCAGCGCTCGAGCAGCGCGCGCGCCTCCTGGAGATCGGCCGCCGTCTTCGGCTCACGGCTCCACAGGCGTTCCAACGCGTCGCGTCCGGAGGCGTCGGCCCTGGTCCACGCCGCGATGACCGGGAAGGTGCGCTTGGCCTCGTAGAAGTCGCCGCCGCCGTCCTTCCCGGCCACGCGATCGTCCCCGAAGAGACCGAGGAGATCGTCCTCGAGCTGGAAGGCGAGGCCCACCTGACGGCCCACGCGTTCCAGGCCCTCGAGCAGCTCGTCGCCCGCGCCCGCCAGCATCGCGCCGGCCACCAGCGGGGCCACGAAGCCGTACTTCGCCGTCTTCAGGTTGGCGACCTTCAGCGTCTGGAAGAGGTTCACCTGGCTGAGCGGCGCGCGGGAGAGATCGAGATCGAGGAACTGGCCGGCGCCAGTGTGGCGGCAGATCGCCATCAGGTACTTCGTGGCGCGCGCGGCGTGGGTGAGGCCCGAGCCCAGCATCGCCTCCACCGCCCGGGCGTAGACGTGATCGCCCACCACCACCGCGAGCTCCTCTCCGGTGCGCCCGGCCCCCAGCATGCGGTGCAGCGTCGGACCCCCGCGGCGCGTGGCGGCGCGATCGGCGACGTCGTCGTGGATGAGCATGAAGGTGTGGAGCAGCTCGAGCCCCGCGGCGAAGTCCACCAGGCCCTTGGGCACGCCCCGCGCCAGCTCGCCGCTCGCCAGCGCCCAGCCCGCCACCAGCAGCGTCGGCCGAACGCGCTTGCCCGGCCGCAGCGCGAAGCCGCGCAGCTCCACCAGCGCCCGGCTCCAGCGGGGATCGATGAGCTGCTCGTCCTCCAGCACCAGCAACCGGGCCAGGGCGTCTTCCAGTTGGCCCTGAAAATCCGCGAGCAACGCCTCCGCGCCCATCGCCGCGGTCACCTGTCCCGTCACCGTCATTGTGGCCTCCGTCAATGCTGCTGGATGCCCCGCGCCCGAATTCGTTGCAGGGTTTGTTTAGGCTTTGTACGGTTGCCGTACAAGGTTGTTTCCGGCGGCCGAAGGCCTTGAAGACACGATGAAATTCCTCGCGCTGACAGGGGTGCTGCTGGCGACTGCCGCCCTCGCGGAGGACGCACCGATGGACGCGGCGCTGGAGACGAGCTCGGGCGCCGCGCTGCAGCTCAAGGCCCTGTGGAAGAAGCCGACGGTGCTCTTCTACGAGGATCGCGACTCGACGAAGTTGAACCAGCACGTGAAGGACGCGCTGTTCGAGGCGGGGACGAAGCGCGGGCTGCTCGAGTCGGTGGACGTCATCGCGGTGGCGAACGTGGCGAAGTACGACTGGTTCCCGGCGCGGAACTTCGTCTTGAAGGCGGTGCGGGACGTGGAGAAGGAGTTCCACGTGCCGGTGTACCTCGACTTCAAGGGCCAGCTGTCGCAGCCGCCGTGGAGCCTCCCGTCGAAGACATCGACGGTGGTGGTGCTGTCGCGGACCGGCGTGCCGGTGCTCACCTTCAAGGGCCGGCTGAAGGACGCCGAGGTGGAGCAGCTCTTCGCCGCGGTGGAGGCCCAACTGGCGCGGTGACATTCGACGCGGAAGGTTTAGAGTCGCCGCCCATGTCACGAGCGCCAGCAAAGCGAGCCATCAAGCAGGATCGCGCGGTCAAGACGCGCCAGGACATCCTCAACTCGGCCATCACCCTCTTCGCGCGCCGCGGCATCCTCGCCACCACGATGGCGGAGCTGGCGCGGGCCATCCACATGACGCCGGGCGCGCTGTACTGGCACTTCCCCACCAAGGAAGACCTGCTGCTGGCCGCCATCGAGGAGCTGCACCAGCGCTTCGTGCGCAGCTTCGAGCCGCTGTTGCAGAAGCAGGCGGCGCTCCCGGCCTCCAAGCAGCTCGAAGGCTTCATGGCCCACACCGCCAACTACCTCCACGAGAACCGCGAGCACGGGATCTTCTACGGCATGGTGGGCGCGGAGGCGGCGGAGAACAACCCCGACGTGGCGCACGCGCTGCGCGAGGCGCTCAACGTCTACATCACCGCGATCGAGAACATCATTCGCTACGGGCAGACGAAGACGAAGGAGTTCCGCACCGACGTCGACGCGCGCACCCTGGCCAACGCGATCATCTTCGGGAACATCGGCATCGTGGTGCAGCACAACCTCTTCCGCGACACGCTGTCGTACACGCCGATGGTGCACGCGCTGAACACCATGGTGGGCGCGGGCGTGGCGAAGAAGTGACCGCTACTGCGCCGGCAGCTCTCCGTATCGGGTCTCCACCACGCGGCCGTCGTTGACCACCACGGTGCAGCCGAGGCGGTAGCCGAAGACGTCCACCTGGGCGAGGTACTCCTGCGGCTGTTTCCCGGCCGGGGACTGGGGCACGAAGGTCCAGCCCTTCGCCTGCGCGCGCGCCTGCACCTGGGGCCAGGGCTCGGCGCGCCGGGTGGCGTTGCAGAAGGCGTGGAAGGCGTCGCGATCGCCGATGAGGGACGAGCGCAACCAGAAGGCGGCGGCGAGGAGCGGGACAAGGCCGACGGCGGCCCACTTGAGGTACTTCACGGCTCCGCGGGCGATTGGTCGTTCTGTGGATCGCGCGCGGTGGACGTGCGCAGGTAGAAGTCCGTCGCGTTGTCCTGCGAGTCGAGCGCGTTGCCCGCGGCGACGTCGGCCCCGGTGCCCGTCATGGTGGCCTCGGTGGAGGACATGCGGGCCTTGCGCTCGAAGCTGCGGGTGTTCATGGCGCTGCCGGGGTGGGCCGGGAGCGGCGTGCCTTCGCCCCCGGTCGAGGAAGTCCCGAACGCCACGGCGTCGACGACTTCGACCACCTGGTTGACGGTGCGGATGAGGCGGATCGCGCCGGTGTCACCCAGGCCGTTGGCCGAGTTGAGCCACGCGAAGTCCGCGGTCGGACCGCTGGTGGGCGACTGGTAGCCGTTGGCGTTGGCGGTGTTGGCGATGAGCAGGTACCGGTGCGGCGCCAGCGAGGTGTTGCCCGGGAAGACGACGCGGTCGCCCCACGCGGACGTGGCGCTCGCCGACTTGGTCTGCAGCGCCCAGCCGCTGATGTCCACGGCCTGGTTCGTCGGGTTGTAGATCTCGATGAACTCGTCGAAGCCGCCGCGCGGCCCGCGGGGGGAGAACTCGCTGATGACGACGTGATCGGTCACCGGCGTGGCGAGCACCGTCACGGCCGAAGTGAAGACACCGCCGTCGAGCGACACCTCCACCGTCCCCGCGTCGGGGGCCATCAGGTCCACCGTGAGGTCGAAGGACGCGCTCACCGCGTCCGGGGGCACCGTCACCGTCATCGGCGCGGTCCCCAGGTTGGACGGCGTCACCAGGACGGCGACGTCGGTGGGCGCCGGGGCGGGGAGATCGAGCGAGCAGGTGAAGCGCACGGTGGCGCCCGCGCTGGTGGTGACGGACGGAGGCGACAGCCCGGCGAGGGCGGGCACATCGCCGGCGCCCAGCACGCGCACCTGGCTCGTCAGCATCGAGCTGTCCTTGGCGGCCGTCAGCGTGACGCTCCCCCCATCGGTGCTCGCGAGCCCCACGACGGGCACCACCGCCGACAACTGCCCCGCGGGGATGATGATCAAACCTCCATCGGCCACGCCTACCTCGGTGGGCGACGCCGACGTCACCGTCACCGCCACGTCCGTCAGCTCGGGGTTGGACAGGCGCACCGTGAGGGGCTGGGGGATGGCGCCGGTCGCGCCCTCACGCACGAAGGCCAGCGGCGGCTCGAAGGCCACCAGCGTCGCCGGGCCCGAGATGATGTCGCCCGGGCCGCGCGGCTCCAGCTTGAACTCGTTGTTGCGGTACTCCAGCACGCCGATGATCGCCTGGTACTGCTGGCCGACCGCCGGGAAGGGCGTCGTCAGGTGCAGGTAGTCGTTCACCTTGAGCCCACCCGTCACCACGTACTCGTTGGTGGGATCGCGATCGCCCGGGCCCGCGTCGGGCTGCAGCGCCAGCACCGTGACGTTGTCGACGCGCACCAGCACGCCTTCGAGCCGCGTGGACAGGCCGCCGTCATTCGACGCGACGTCCGCCGGGTTCACCGGCACGGGGGCGGGGACGGCGTTCATCGAGGAGAGGA
The DNA here is from genome assembly GCA_040752975.1 of Myxococcota bacterium. GTDB lineage: Bacteria > Myxococcota > Myxococcia > Myxococcales > Myxococcaceae > JADLDB01. Next base: position 24,567 of record JBFMHF010000032.1, on the reverse strand, counting down.
TGGCGACGCCGCCGTCCTGACCCGCCGGCCCCACGCCGTTGAGCTGCAGCTGGCCGTAGAAGTTGGCGACGGTGCCGGAAGGAATGGACAGGCGATCGCCCTGCGCGACGCCCGGCACCGGCTGGTAGACGAAGAGGCCGGAGTAGTCGCGGCCCATGAAGCCGGGCTCGCTGTCGCCGACCTGGAGGAAGTAGCCGTTCGTACCCACCGCCGAGACGAGCACGTCACCGAAGGCCACCTTCGTGCCCGTCGGCACCATGCCCTGCTTCACCGCGTAGATGGTGGCGGGGCACGCCGCGCCTCCCGGATTGGGAGTGGTGGGGCACGGATCGCAGGCGTCGCCCTTTCCGTCCGCGTCCTGGTCCGACTGCGAGGCGTTGGGATCCGCCGGGCAGTTGTCGGTTCCATTGGGCACGCCGTCGGAGTCGCGATCGTTTGGATCGAACACCGTGCAGGTGGTGGTGTTGGCGTTGAGCGGGCAGGGATCGCACACGTCGCCCACGCCGTCCTGATCCGCGTCGGCCTGGTTCATCGCGTCCATGGGGCGCACCGGGTTGAACACCATCGGGCAGTCGTCCATCGCGTCGACGACGCCGTCTTTGTCGGCGTCGGTGGAGGACGCGGTGTAGACGGTGGAGCCATTCCTGCTGTTGCCCGGTGCCCGCTCGGGCACGCACGAGGGCTCGTTGGGGGGCGCGCCGCAGTAGAAGAGGGCGTAGGTGGTGGTGTTGGCCATCTGCAGCTTCGCCAGGGTGTCGGCGGTGTTGGTGCCGGTCAGCGGAGGCAGCTCTCCCTGCACGCAGGCCGACTTCATGCCGCCGCAGACGTCGAGGGGCTCGCAGGTTCCGGCGGTGTCGAAGGCCGCGACCAGCGGTTGATCGCCGTAGAGCACCTTGCCGCCGCGCATCGTCATCACCACATCTTGCGGCTCGGCGTCGATGACGCTGCGGTGGAAGCCCGCGGGCTTGAGCCGGAAGATGGCGACGTCGCCGAGGTGACCTGGCGCGAGCCGGCCGATGCGGGCGCCGGTGGCGGTGGCGTCGGCGCTGCCGGCGGTGACGGTGCGCCAGAGCTCCGCGTCGGTGAGGGCGTTGTTGAAGCGCGTCGCGTTGAGCGAGTCGGCGCACCGGAGCTCCCGCAGGAGGTTCATCGAGCCCGAGATGGTCCAGTCGGTGCCGAGCGCGATGTTGACCCCCAGGCGCTTGTAGAGGGCGATGGCCGCGGTGTCGCCGTAGAGGCTGACGTTGGAGCGGGGGGACCAGACGAGGGAGGTGCCTGTCTGGGCCACCAGCGCCACGTCAGGCGCCTTGAGGCCGATGCCGTGCACCAGGCCCGTGCGCGCCCCGAGGATGCCCACGCCCCCGGTCTGCGACAGGCAGAGGAACTCGTTGTTGGCGCTCGTCTCGATGCCCTCGGCCACGTGCGGCAGGTACGACGAGTCGGCGGGGATGTCGGCGGCCGTGGGGGTGGACGGGTAACCGCAGCCGCTCGTGTACTCCTCACCGCCGGAGTCCCCCAGGGGGAAGGTGTCGGAGTTGACGCCGCCCGCGCCCGAGACCATGCCCAGCTGGCCCGCGGAGGACGTGTCGAGGTTGCGCAAGAGCCCCGGGTTCCCGTTGTTCGAGTAGGTGGCGCCGACGATGGACGTGGTGCCGGCCATGAGCTGCCGCAGCTCGGCCCAGCGGATCTGCGCGTTGGTGGCGTTGCCACCGTTGTTGATGAGGGTGTGCCCGTCGTTGCCGCGGCGCCAGTCGTGCCGGTGCTCGTAGCGCTCCGCGGTGCCGACGTAGGGGTTGCCCTGGAAGCTGATGTGATCGTGCGCGTTGATGAGGCCGGGCGACACCACGCCGCGCGGGCAGGACAGCTTCGTGGCGGTGGCCGCCCCGGCGGAAGCGGAGCAGTCACAGGCCGCGCAGGTGATGTTGCCCATGTCGTCGATCAGCACCTGGCCGCCGACGAAGACGGTCGACTCGCCCAGCACCACGCCGGTGATGAGGCGGCCTTGATCGCCGGGGGTGATGTTGCAGGTACCGACCGCCGGCACGGGCTCGTTCTGCCCCGCGCAGCCCTTCACGCTGGCCGTGTCGGTGAAGGTGCAGTCGTTCTCACAGCCGTCGCCGGCCGTCATGTTCCCGTCGTCGCAGGACTCGACGCCACCGCGCCAACCGTCGCCGCACACGCCCACGCCGCCGTCCCCGCCGGTGCCGCCGCCGACGCCTCCGCCGACGCCGCCGTCGTCCCCACCTCCGCCTCCGCCTCCGACGCCTCCGCCGGTGCCTCCGTCGCCTCCGCCTCCTCCACCGCCCATGCCTCCGCCGGTGGGGAGGGTGCAGTTGGCCTCGCAGCCATCACCGCCGGTGGTGTTGCCGTCGTCACACTGCTCGTCGCCCTCCAGCTTTCCGTTGCCGCAGACACTGGAGCCCGGCGGGCAGGCGGTGAACAGCGCGCTCGCGAGGGCGAGCAGGGAGGCCAGTCGAAGGTGTCGGGTCATGGAGTCCGTTGGGGGGTGGGCGGCCGGGACGGGTGGGTTCTAGCCGCGAAGGGAAGTCTGGAACAGGGCTCAAGACTCGGAGGCGCAGCCGCCAGTGAGCCACCCCGTCCACGGCCAGGAGCGCCGTGCGGCCGGAGAAGGGGTGGCCCTGGGCGCTGGGATCGCCGACGCGGAAGGCGCGCAGGCCGGTGAAGCGAGGCTCCCCAATGCCGGCGAGGGTGTCGGGCTACTCGACGATGTTGAACTCCACACGGCGGTTGTTCTCGCGCCCCGCCGGGGTGTCGTTGGTGTCGACCGGCTTGTCGGGCCCGAAGCCCACGGGCTTGAGGCGCGCCGTCTCCACGCCCTTCTGCACCAGGAAGTCGCGCACCGAGTTGGCGCGGTCCTGTGACAGCTTGCGGTTGATTTCGGCGGTGCCGGTGCTGTCGGTGTGGCCTTCCACCTGGACCAGCTTCAACTCCGGGTGCGTCTTGAGCACGTTGGCCACCTGCTCCAGCAGGCCGAAGCTGCGCGGCTGGATCGTCGCCTTGCCGGTGTCGAAGTACACCTTGTCCTTGATGACGATCTTGTCCTTGGTGATGACGACGAGCTGCTTCACCTTGGCGGGGCAGCCCTGGTTGTCGGGCGGGCCGGCTTCCTGCGGGCAGTTGTCGAACTTGTCCACCACCGTGTCCTTGTCGGAGTCGGCGTAGGGGCAGCCCTTGTTCTCGGCCATGCCCTTCTCGTCGGGGCAGGCGTCGAGGCGATCGACGACGGTGTCGGCGTCCTTGTCGCCGTCGGGGCAGCCGTTGTTCTCGACGACGCCCTTCTGGTCGGGGCACTTGTCGAGGCGATCGGGCACGGTGTCGCCGTCCTTGTCGCCATCGGGGCAGCCGTTGTTGGCCGGCGAGCCCTTCACGTCGGGGCACTTGTCCTTCTCGTCCAGCACGGAGTCCGCGTCGCCGTCGGTCTCCGGGCAGCCGTCGTCATCGACGATCCCGTCCTTGTCCTCGGGCTTGTCCTTGCACTGGTCCTCCTCGTCGTCGATGCCGTCCTTGTCGTTGTCCGCCTCGGGGCAGCCGTCGTTGTCCTCGAAGCCGTCGAAGTCCTCCGGCTCGTCGATGCAGCGATCGTCGTCGCCGCGAATGCCGTCGCCGTCGAAGTCGGCCTCGGCGGGCGTCGTCTGGGGCGCGCCGATGGTGACGGTGAGGCCGAAGTGCATCATCGTGTGCGGGCCGGTCAGCATGAACTTCGCCGCCGGGCCGACGGACAGGCCTTCGAGGATGGAGAACTCGTAGCCGGTGGCGACGTCGAAGCCGGGACCGGACGAGCCGATGACGAAGTGCGCGTCGACCCAGTAGTTGCCCCACCAGTTGCCGGTGCGCTTGGTGCCGGGGTTGAAGCGGTAGCCCTTCTCGTCGTTGAACAGGCGCAGCCGCGCGCCGAAGCCCACGCCGAACTCGGTGCCCTGCTCGAGGTACGTGTTGTTGGCGGCGCCGATGCCGAAGCCTTCGATCTGCGGGGCCACCGGGCCCAGCACTTTGAACCAGGTGGTGTTGATCTTCAGCGCGGCGGCCGTCACCAGGAGGGCCTTGTCGATGCCCGTGCCCACGGTCGGCTCGAGGTGGAAGTTGAGGGCCGCCTTCTCGGCGAAGGCCGGCGCCGCGGTCAGGCAGACGGCGAGGGCCGCGAGGGAAACGCGCACGCGCATGGAGTCACTCCGGGTTGTCAAAGCCGGCGCACCCTAGGCGTTTTGCGCCCGCGATCGAAAGGTTTTTCACCGCTTGCGCCGACGGAGCAACGCCAGCGCGCCCAGCCCGACGAGAGCCGGCACGTCCACCGCAGAACAGCCGCAGCCCGGAGGTGGACCACCGAGCTCCGCGCGCGCCGCGTTGAGGAGGACTGGCGCCTGCGCCGCGCCCCCTCCCGTTCCTCCGTCGCCCACGCCAGCATCCGTGGGGCTGCCACCGCCGGCCCCGCCGCCAGCTCCCCCGCCTGCGCCGCCACCGGATCCACCCCCTGCGCCTCCCCCCGCACCGCCACCGGCTCCTCCCCCAGCGCCGCCGCCGGTGTTGCCTCCACCTCCGCCTCCGCCGGCGCCGCCGCCCGTCCCGCCGTCAGCGCCGCTCGAGAAGCAGGCGGAGACGTGCGTGGGCCGTGTCTGCGCGCACGACGTGGGCGTGGCGCACGTGGGCTCGGACAGCGTGTTGGGGCTGCCCGCGCCGCCGATCTCCGACAGCCGCGGGTACGCGAAGGGCAGGCTGGTCCAGTAGCTGGCGCCGGGGGGGAACTCCATCGCGCCGAAGACCTTCTCCTGGTACGGCGCGGAGCCGCCCACGGACGGGTTGTAGACGCCGCGCGTCGTCGAATACGCCGGGTTGGTCGGGTTGTTGACGTAGGCGAGCCCGTTGTACGCCCAGGTGGCGCTGTACCAGTGCTCGATGACGCCGGTGAGGTTGTCGCCCACGCAGCGGGTGGCGCGCCACTTCTGCGCGAGGATCTGCATCCCCGTGGCGAGGTTGTAGGTGGGATCCGCCGCGACGCGCGCGCGATCGAAGGCCGGCGCCTCGCCGATGTGCATGCCGCTCGTCACCTGCCCCACGCCGTAGCCGCAGTCGAAGCTGATGATGGTGCGCGACGGCCCGCCCACCTGATCCGCCGGGCGATCGGGCACGCAGAACTGCCGCCAGGTGCTCTCGCGGTAGGTGATGGCCTTGATCAGCTCGCAGGGGAAGCGCGCGGGCACGTCGTGCAGCGGCGTCGGCTTCCCGCAGCCCTCGCCGATGTCGCCCACCGAGGGCCCGGAGCTGCCCCAGGCAGACGGCCCCTGCGCCACCAGGTTGAAGATGCTCTGCCACTGGGCGTTGGTGGGGTTGGTGCCGTTGGCCGCCTCCACCCCGCAGTTGTTGTTGTTGTTGCTGCTGGACAGCGTGTAGCTGGGACAGAAGGCCCACGCGGCCTGCGCCGCCAGGAGCGCCGAAGCGACGAGGGCCCGCGTCATGGCGCCACCCCCGCCACGTCGAGCCGGGTCTGCGCCGGGAAGGCGGTGGCAAACGAGCGGCCGTCCCCCAGCGAGACGGTGAAGAGTCTGGGAAAGCCGGAGGGCGTCTCGTGCAGCCCCACCGCCAGGCCGCGCACCACCGCGCGGAGGCGCTCGTAGCCCGGCCCCTGCGGAGCCAGCACGCGGGCGTCACCGCCGGCGAGCGTCAGCCCCTGCCCTTCTCCCTTCGCGAAGGCCACGCGCCCGTCTGGCAGCACCGCGGGCACCAGGGCGACGGACGGCCCCTCGGCCAACGACGACAACGCGCCCGAGGAGAGGTCGACGGCCACCACGCGCCAGCGCTCGACGCCGGGCTGCCCCAGCGTGAAGACGACGCGCTTTCCGGCGGCGTCCACCGAGAAGTCGAAGGCCAGCGGCGGGAGCGACGCCACCACCGTGCGCACCGACAGGACGTCGACGTGCACGGCCAGCAGCCGCGCGCCCTCGAGGCCCACCTCGTAGACGACGAGCTCGCGCCCCAGGGCCCCGGCGAGGAAGGTGGTGAAGCCCCGCGCCTCGTACACCGTCCGCGTCTTGCCGCTGTCGGGATCCACCTCGTCGATGGACAGGGAGTCGACGCGGCCCAGCCCCGTCACCTCGCCAGGGCGCCCGCGCTGCACGAAGACGCGGCCATTCTCCAGCACCAGCGGCCGGGTGGAGGCGGCCACGCGATCGACCAGCAGGCGGCTGGGTACGCCCGCCTCGAGGCGGAAGAGGCCCGCCGCGAAGGACTCGTCGCGCACCCGGCCGACGATGGCGGTCGCCAGCACCACCTTCTTCCGGCCGGGCAAGAGGGCGCCCAGCACGGTGCTGTCTTCGGCGTGCACCAGCGACGCGGCGACGGGCGCCAGCGTGGTGCTGCCGACGGGTTGAAAGCGCAGACGCGTGGAGTCGCCTGCGCTGTCGAGGAGCGCCACCTCGGGGGCGGCGGCCAGAGAGAGGATCGTGACGAGGGCCAGCATGCGAGTCGGGTCCTCTCGCACAATTCGCCACCCAAAAGCGAGCCGGTGTCTGCCGGTGACACCTGGTCGCGTCTGGCGGCCGCGAGCGCGCGGGGGATCTCCCAGACGATCCGCGACCTTCTCCTCCAGGGCGGCTCCCGCAACCCCGCTCGTCTCTCAGCCGATAAGAAACGACAGCCTTCGAGCAGCCGCCTCACCCACAGACTCTCGACTCCCTTCACGCCACGCGGGGGGTCAGCGGGCCGTGTCCTCCATGAAGACCGGGGGCACGGCCCGCCTCTTTTTCACGGTGGAGTGAGGCGCCGGCCGTCGGGCGCGCGGCCCACGGTGGCGTCGTCGGGCAGGCCCTCGAGGCGATCCCAGAGTTGGCAGGTGACGGCCTGGTGGCTCTGGTCGAGGCCTTCGCAGTAGTTGGTGAAGAGGCAGCGACGGATCTCCGCGCCGCGGCCGGTGCGGAGCTTCTCGAACCAGTCGGGATCGGCGAGGGCCTGGCGGGCGCTGGCCACCACGTCGGCCTGTCCCGCGGCGAGGATGGCTTCGGCCTGCGCGAAGGTGGCGATGCCTCCGCACGTCACCACGGGCGTCTTCAGTCCGGCGGACACCAGCGCGCGCTTGACCTGCGCCACGGCCTCGGTGTTGCGGCCCCAGGGCGTGCCCGGCGAGATGCGGGTGGTGGGCATGCACTCGTGGCCGGAGGGGCCGGTGTACGGGTAGGCGGCGTGGCCGACCTTCGGCTGCTTCGCGTCTTCGAACTTCCCGCCGCGGGAGAGCGACAGGAAGTCCATGCCGGCGCGGGCGAACTCCACGCCGAACCAGGCGGCGTCGTCGGGGCGATTGCCGCCCTCGATGATCTCATCGGCGAGGAAGCGGCACCCTACGGCGAAGGACGGCGCCACGGCGCTCCTCACGGCGCGGAAGACCTCGAGCGGAAGTCGAACGCGCTGCTCGCGGGGGCCGCCGTACCCGTCGGCGCGGGTGTTTTTCGCCGAGAGGAAGCTGGCGAGGGTGTAGGCGTGGGCGTAGTGCAGTTCGACGCCGTCGAAGCCGGCCGTCTCGCAGCGGCGCGCGGCGTCGGCGAAGAGGCGCGGGAGCGTCTGCGGCAACGAGGCAATGTGCGGCAGGTGGACGTCGGTGACGCGCTCGCGCAGGCCCATGCGGAGCGCTTCGCGTTCGCGCTCGTCCAGCACCCCGTCGAGCTGCTCGTCGGAGAGGGAGAGGAGCCGCTGGCGCACGGCCGCGTCGTCTGCGCCGTCGAGGCCGAGGGCCTGCCGGTGGCGCGGGGTGAGGGCGAGGAAGCGGGTGAGGAAGGCTTCCTTCGTGGGGCGGCGCTTGATGGCGAGGAAGTCGATGAGCTGGATGAAGACGCGCGTCTCGCCGTGGCTCTCGTCGCGCACGCGCCGGACGAGGCGGGTGAGTCCCTCGACGAAGCGATCGTGCCCCGCGCGCAGCAGGGGCCCCGAGGGGACGTCGCGGATGCCGGTGGCCTCCACCACCAGCACGCCGGGCTTGCCGCGGGCGAAGCGGCCGTACCAGTCCAGCACCGCGGGGGTGACGAAGCCCTCGTCGGTGGCGCGCCAGGGCACCATCGCGGGGACCCAGGTGCGGGTGCGGGCCTCCACCGGGCCCAGCGTCACCGGCTGGAACCAGCGCGCTCGGGAGGCCTCTTCTTCGGTCGGCCAGTGTCCGACGGGCAACAGCCGCTCGCGGCGTCGATCGCTCATGCTTCCGTGCGGGCCTTCTGCCCGCTTCTCGCCTCGGAAGCCACCCTCACGCCGCCGTCGTCGCGCCCCCGGCGCCGCGCACCTCGTAGGTGAAGGGCAGGCGATCGTTGAGCGCCTCAGGCTCGACGAGCAGCTCGAGCAAGTCCGTGCTGGTGACGAGGCCCCACAGTTGACCCTCGAGGTCGACGATGGGGATGGAGTCGATGCGGTGCTCGAGCATCAGCGCGGCCAGCTTCGACACCGGCGTGGTGGACGGCACCGCCACCGGGTTGACGGTCATCGCTTCGCCCACCGGCACCTCGGGGAAGGTGAGGCGGCCGTCGCTGGCGCGCGCGGCGCGGACCAGGAGATCGCGATCGGAGAGGATGCCCACCAGCTTCCCTTCGAAGACGACCGGGAGGTGGCGCACCCGCAGCTCGTTCATCATCCCCCAGGCCCGCGCCACCGGCACCTCAGGGGTGACGCAGTGGACTTCGCGGGTCATCACACGGCTGGCTTTCATGACTGCCTCCACCCCAACGCCCCAGCATCACTCGCGCCATGGTGCGTCGGTGCGGAGATGGCGCGGCGGCCCCTCGCAGGATCTGCGCGACGGCGCCGCCCGGCGCAATCTCTGTGCTTGACGGAGGTGAAGGCGCCCGGGTCTATGCTGCACGCCCATGCGCAGCTCCGGACAGCACGTGCTCGGCATCGTCCTCGGCGCAGTGCTGTGCGTGGTAGGCGCGGGCGCCCTCTTCGCGAGCGACGGGCCCCTGGTGGTCGGAGTGGTGTTTCTCGTCCTCGGCCTCGTGTTCGCGGGCAACGGCGCGCGCCACCTGCTGGCCCGCAGCGCCTTCGAGCAGCTCGAGTTCACAGCGCTCAGGCCCGTGGCGCTCGGCGGGACGGCCGAGCTCATCCTCTCCCTCATTCCGAAGCGCCCCCTCACCCTCACGCCTGGCGGCTCGAAGGTGACCCTCACCTGCACCGAGAAGGCCGTGTACTCGGCCGGCACGTCGAGCCGCACGTACACCGACGTCCTCCTCACGCAGGACCAGCCGCTCGAGCTGCCGGCGCTCTTGAGCCAGCCCTTCGAGCAACGCCTGACCGTCGCCGTTCCTCCTCACCTCCCGCCGACGTGGGTGGGCAAGCACAACTCCTTCGTCACCGAGGTGGCGGTGCGCGTGGACATCGACGGCTGGCCGGACCTGGTGCTGCAGACCGAGCTCGAGGTGCTCCCAGAGCTGGAGGCGAAGAGTGGATAACCTCTTCAGCCTCTGGCTCGAGCGCGGTGCATACGCCCTGGGGGACGAGGTGCGTGGCCGGGTGCTCTTCCCGGATCCGCGCCACTCGACGCTGGAGAAGGTCCGCAGCGTCAAGCTGCAGCTCCGCGCCCGCGTGCATGGCTCGGGCGACTCGGAGACGCTCGTGGTGCATGACGAGCAGCTCCACGTCGGCCCGCTCACGCAGGAGGAGCTCCCCTTCGAGGCGCGCCTGCCCGAGCGCGGGCCGGTGTCGTGGCAGGGCCGCCACGTGAAGGTGAACTGGGAGGTGGTGGCCGAGCTGGACATCCCCTGGGCCATCGACCCGAAGCGCGTCGCGCCCTTCGAGGTGAGACCGCGCCGCCGTGGCTGAAACCGTCCGCCGGGGAAAGCAGCGCCGAGGGCGCCGCCGCGCGTGCCCGGCGTGCACGACACCCATGCAGCCCCTCTGGGTGAAGAAGGTGCCGCTCGACTGGTGCGGCGCGTGCCGCGCGCTCTGGTTCGACCGTGGGGAATTGGCCGAAGCGCTCGGCGTCGACGGCGCGCCGGTGATGACGAGAGAGCAGCCCGCCGCCCGCTGCCCCGCGTGCCGCGGGTTGTTGTGGTTCTCGAGGGTGGACGGCAGCGACGTGCTGGCCTGCGTGGACTGTGCCGGCAGCTTCGTCACCGAGGCCGCGTTGATGCGGCGAGGCGCCGTCCCCGCGTCGGGCGTCCAGGGCGCCTTCGTGTGCGCGCGCTGCGGAGATCGGTTCCCGCTCGACGAGGGCGCTCCGATGGAAGAGGGCCTCGCCTGCCGCCGGTGCGCACCGGTGACGGTGACGCCGGTCGAGAGCGCCAGCTCGCTGGAAGAGCTCCTCGAGCGCGCCCTGGACTTCGTGCGGCGGTGGCTGCGCGGGTAACTCCCCTCACCCCCGATGGGGGAGAGGCAGAGTCGGGTCCTCGGCGGCGCGCTTCAACGCATCCTCCAGCGCGGCGTGCGCGTCGACGCCCCGGGCCAGGTTCTCCGCCAACTCGTAGAGGACCCGCAGCAGCGCATAGTTGACGCCAGACACGCGCGGGAAGAGCGCCCGCGCCACGGCGTCGAAGTCGAAGTGCCGCTGCCCCAGCTTCGCCACCGCCGCCACGCGGCGATCCACCCAGGAGAGCGCGGGGTACTTCGCCAGCTCGAACGTCTTCACCCATGGCACCTCGTGCGCGAGCGAGTGGTGCGTGGCCAACAAGAGCGACACGCCCCGCTCCTCCGCTTCCCGCGCGAGCGCGCGCAGCGCCGACTTCGACGCGTTGTTGGCCTCGTCGACGCACAGCACCCGCGCCGCGCCCCACGGCACCTCGGGAGAAGGGCCGTCCACGTAGAAGTAGACGGCGTCGGGGTGGCGCGCGGCGTACCAGCGCAGCGTCGTCGTCTTGCCCGCGCCCTTGTGGCCCACCAGCTCGATGCAAAACGGCCGCACCTCCAGCGCCTCGCGAATGGGGCGCGCGACGTCGACCCACTCGAGCCGCTCGCCCGGCTGCACGTTCTCGAAGGGGTTGCCCTCGAGCCCCAGCACGCTCCAGTTGGCTTCACCTGGGGCCAAGCATGTCCTCCGGCTTCACCCAGGCGTCGAACTCTCCCGCCGTCACCACCCCGAGCGCCAGCGCCGCCTCGCGCAGCGTCAGGCCCTCGGCGTGCGCCTTCTTCGCCACCGCCGCGGCCTTCTCGTACCCGATGTGCGGGGCCAGCGCCGTCACCAGCATCAACGAGCCTTCCACCAGCTTCGCGGTCCGCGCACCGTCCACCTCCAGCCCCTGCACCAGGTACGCGCGGAAGCCGTCCATGCCGTCGGCCAGCAACCGGCAGGACTGCAGCACCGCGTCGATGATGAGGGGCCGGAAGACGTTGAGCTGCAGGTGCCCGTTGGCGCCGCCCTGTGTCACCGCCACGTCGTTGGCCTGCACGCGGACGCACGCCATGGTGAGCATCTCGCACTGGGTGGGGTTCACCTTGCCCGGCATGATGCTGGAACCCGGCTCATTCTCCGGCAGCAGGAGCTCTCCGAGGCCGGCGCGCGGGCCAGACGCGAGCAGCCGCACGTCGCTCGCCACCTTGAAGAGCGTGACGGCGAGCCCCTTCAAGGCCCCGTGGAGGTGCACCAGCGCGTCGCAGGTGGCCAGCGCCTCGAACTTGTTGGGCGCCGACACCACGGGCAGGCCGGTGAGGCGGGCCAGCTCTCCCGCGACGGCCTCGGCGAAGCCCTTCGGCGCGTTGAGCCCCGTGCCCACCGCGGTGCCTCCCTGCGCCACCTCGTACACGTGCGGCAGCGCCGCCTCGATGTGCGCCTGCGCGTGCCTCAAGGACGAGACGAAGGCCGAGAGCTCCTGCCCGACGGTGATGGGCGTGGCGTCCTGCAGGTGGGTGCGGCCCAGCTTCACCACGCTGGAGAAGGCCTTCGCCTTCGCGTCCAGCGCCTCGGTCAGCGCGCGCAGCGCGGGCAGCACGCGGTGGATGACGACGGCCGCGGTGGCGAGGTGCATCGCGGTGGGGAAGGAGTCGTTGGAGGACTGGCTCCGGTTGACGTCGTCGTTGGGGTGGACGAGGCGCCCTTCCCCGCGCGGCCCGCCCAGCAGCTCCGAGGCGCGGTTGGCCAACACCTCGTTGACGTTCATGTTCGTCTGCGTGCCGCTGCCCGTCTGCCAGAGGGACAGCGGAAACTCCGCGTCGTGCTGGCCCGTCAGCAACTCGTCGGCCGCGCGGACGATGGCGTCGGCCTTGTCCTTCGTCAGGACGCCGAGGCGCGCGTTCACCACCGCGGCGGCGCGCTTCACCTGCGCCAGGGCGTAGATGACTTCCAGCGGCATGCGCTCTCTGGAGACGTGGAAGAAGCGCAGGCTGCGCTGCGTCTGGGCGCCCCACAGGCGCTCGGCGGGCACGTCGATGGGGCCGAAGGTGTCGCGCTCGATGCGGGTCGTCACGGCGGCCTCCTCTCACGGCAACGGAAACTCGGAGAGCCGCTCGAGGCGGCGATCTCCGTCCAGCCCCAGGCCGAGGAAGGTGACGCCCGCGGCCTGGGCGGCGCCGCGATCGTACCGCGAGTCGCCGATGAACCAGGCCCGCGAAGGACTCACGTTCAGCTCGCGGCAGGCGAGGAGGACGAGATCGGGCGCGGGCTTGGCGTGCGCGACGCGATCGGCGGTGGCGAGCGAGGCGAAGTGCGAGGCGAGGCCGGCGTGCTCGAGAATGACGCGCGCCAGCGGGCCCACGGTGTTGGTGACGAGGCCGAGGCGCACACCCCGGCGGGCGAGCGCCTCCAGCAGCGGACGGGCCTCGGGGTTGACCCAGACGCCGGCGAGGTGGCGGGGGAACTCCTCCACGTAGAAGGCGTCGAGCGCCTCGGGGGTGCACGCCAGTCCGAAGGCCGGGACGTCGGCGGCGGTGCCCTGTCCGAAGGTGGGCGTGAATTCCTCGCGCGAGATGGCGCGGCCGCGGAAGCGCACGCCGGCGGCCTCGACGGTGCGGAACCACGCCTCCTCGCTCTTCACCAGCACGCCGTCCATGTCGAAGAGCACCGCGTCGGGCAGCATGCGGCCCTTGTAGCCCGGGACTGGCGCGCGCGCCGCGTGTCGGAAGGTGCCGGCGCCTGCGACTCATCGGCGCTATGAGGCCGCCATGCTCCTCTCGCTCACGTTCCTCACCCTGGCGCAGGCGCCCCTCGCCGACGTCCCGGCGCGGCCGGTGCACACGTATTCCATCGTCGCGCGCGATCCGAAGACGGGAGAGCTGGGCGTGGCGGTGCAATCGCACTGGTTCTCCGTGGGCAGCCTCGTGCCCTGGGCGGAGTCGGGCGTGGGCGCGGTGGCGACCCAGTCCTTCGTCGATCCCTCCTACGGGAAGCTGGGGCTCGACCTGCTGCGCGCGGGGCGGACGGCGCCAGAGGCGTTGGCGGGGCTGCTCGCCGCGGATTCGGGGAAGGACGTGCGACAGGTCGCCATCATCGACGCGCAGGGGCGCGTGGCGGCGCACACCGGGGTGAAGTGCGTGGGTTTCGCGGGCGATCGACAGGGGAAGGAGTACTCGGTGCAGGCGAACATGATGGCCTCGCCCGAGGTGTGGCCGGCGATGGCGAAGGCCTTCGAGGCGACGAAGGGCGATCTCGCCGAGCGGCTGCTCTCGGCGCTGGAGGCGGCGGAGGCGGCGGGAGGTGACGCGCGCGGCAAGCAGTCGGCGGCGCTCCTGGTGGTAGCGGGCAAGCCCTCGGGGAAGCCGTGGGCCGATCGCCGCTTCGACGTGCGCGTGGAGGACTCGGCGCAGCCGCTGGAGGAGCTGCGCCGCCTCGTCACGCTGCGGCGCGCGTACCTGTTCATGGACGAGGGAGACCTGGCGCTGGAGAAGAACGCGGTGGCGTCCGCGCTCAAGGCCTACGCCGCGGCGGAGGCGCTCGCGCCCGACGTGCCGGAGATGACGTACTGGCACGCGGTGACGCTGGTGGGGTTGAAGCGCGTGGACGAGGCGCTGCCGCTGTTCCGGAAGGTCTTCGCGAAGGAGCCGCGGTGGCGCGACTTCACGCCGCGCGTGGCGAAGGCCGGGCTGTTGCCAGAGGGCGCGGTGCTGGAACGCATCCTCGCCGAGGGGAAGTGAGATGGACTTCCGCTTCTGTCCGAAGTGCGGCGCGGCGCTGGAGGTGAAGTCCCTTCACGGGAAGGAACGGCCCGCCTGCGTCGAGGAGGGCTGCGGCTTCGTGCACTGGGGCAACCCGACGCCGGTGGTGGCGGCCATCGTCGAGCACGAAGGCCACGTGCTCCTGGCGCGCGGCCGCGGCTGGCCCGACAAGATGTTCGGCCTGGTGACGGGCTTCCTCGAGGCGGGGGAGGCGCCGGAGGCGGGCGTGCTGCGCGAGGTGAAGGAGGAGCTGGACCTCGCCGGAGAAGTCGTCTCGCTGGTGGGGGTGTACCCGTTCGAGATGAGGAACGAGGTGATCATCGCCTACCACGTGAAGGCCACGGGCACGGTGAGGCTGTCGGAGGAACTGGAAGCGTACAAGGCGATTCCCCCGGACAAGCTGCGCGCCTGGCCCTTCGGCACCGGGCTGGCGGTGCAGGCGTGGCTCGATCGCCGCAGCACCCGACAGGGCTGACGGCTCGAGCTACCCGACCGCTGACATCCGCAGCGCGTGCCGCACCGCCGCCTTCACCGGCGCAGGCACATCGCCACCCGGGATGGCGCGGCACAACGAGACGGTCCGCTTGAGCGAGTCACACGCCTTGGTGCAGCGCGCGCACTTCGACAGGTGGGCCTCGATGCGCTCGCACGCGGCCTGGTCGATCTCCGACGCGGCGTAGGCGGCCAGCTCCTGCGCCAGCTCGGGGCAGCCCACCGCGTCTTCGCGCTCGTCCAGCACGGCGGCGAGCTGTTGCTTCAAGGCCAGGCGGGCACGGTGGAGCCGGCTCTTCAGGGCCCCCACCTCGATGCCCGCCACCTCGGCGGCCTCTTCCGCGGACAGCCCCTCGACGTCGCGCAGCACCAGGGCCTCGCGATGATCGTCCTGCAGGGTGTTGATCGCCGCCTGGATCAACGTGCCCACCTCGCGCGCGTGCGTCCTCGCGTCGCTGTGCGGCTCTTCGCCTTCGAGCTTCTTCACCTCGGCGGCGTCGACGGACTCCAGCTTCGCCGGCTCTCCCTCTCGGCGGCGGCGCTGCTTGATGCAGAAGCTCCGGGCGATCTGGTACAGCCAGGTGCTGATCTGCGCGTCGCCGCGGAAGGCGGGCAGGTTCTTGAAAGCCGCCAGGAGCGTCTCCTGCAGCACGTCGCGCGCGTCGTCCTCGTTGCCGCACATGCGCAGCCCGAAGCGGTACACCCGCGTCTCGTGACGACGCAGGAGCTCGTCGGTGGCTTTGGTGTCGCCCTTCTTGATGCGCTCGATGAGCTCCGCGTCCGATGCCTGGGACATGCCGGACACATATAGCGGGCCTCGGCGCGGATTGCCCGCGCAGAGACTGTTCGTCCCCCCCTCAGTGGACCGGCTGTTTCAAGCGGGCCAGCACCGCTTCGATCCCCTGCACCACCCGACTCCACGAGGTGAACTTCCTCGTCCACGCCACCGCCGCCTCGGTGGGCCCCGGAGGAGCCACCACGCACAGCGGCCTCAGCCCGTGACCGCCGATCCGCTCCCGCTCGCCCTTCAGCGCCTCGACGAAGCGCTCCGGCGTGCGGGCCACGAAGCCCATCAAGGTGAAGAGCACCATGTTCAGGCGATCGGGCGTGCCGGCCAGGCCGGGCTCATCGAGCAACCTCTCGAGCCACGGGCCCACGGCCGCCTCGCGCGACGGCTCCCGGTCCAGCATCGACCACACCGTGGCGAAGCCGGCCACCACCTGCATGCGGGCGAGGGCCTCTTCTTCCCTCCACATCTTCGAGCGCATCACCGCGTGCTCGTCGGCGTCCTGCGCGAAGGGCCCGCCCGCCTCGGCCCACAGCGCGTGCGTCTGCTCGAAGGTCCAGCCGGGCGTCCGCACCGAGAGCCACACATGCACCACGTGCTGGGCGGCGGTCTCCAGCTCCTCGGGGCTGCCCCACATGCGGGCCGTCTTCACCATGTGCTCGAGGCGCGCGGCCAGGTCCGCCTGCACGTCTCTCACAGCGGCGTCACCAGCGGGTGCGCCTCGCCGCGGAGGAGCGCCTGGAAGAAGGACGCCAACGACGCCTTGTCCGCGCCCACCACCAGGCGCGTCATGACGTCCACCACCAGCACGGCGCGCGTCCCGTCGGGCGAGACGATGGACGGGTTCACGCCGCCGTCGTCGGACACGCTCTGCCAGGTCCACCCGGCCCCCGCCACCACCTGCTGCCCGAAGGAGAAGGCCAGCGACGCCACGTGCCGCGCCTGCGGAGACGCCGCGCCGTTCTGCCTGAGGAAGAGCAGCACCCGCTCGAGCGCGGCCACGATGTCCTCCGGGCGGGTGAGGCCCTTCGCCCACTGCGCCAGCGCGCGATCGACGGCCAGCGACAGCTCGGCGGTGTGCTGGGCAGAGAGAGGAGTGATGGCCAGACTCACTTCTTCGCCCCGACCACCTTCACCACCGCGGTCGCCCCGGCCACCTTGCCGTCCTTCGGGAGCGGCTCGACGCGACCTCCGAGGCACTTCGCGAGGAAGCCCTCTGCCCGGGCCATGAAGTCGACGCGGTTCTCCGGGCGCGCGAAGCCGTGCCCTTCGTCGGGGTACACCACGTAGGTGACGGGCAGGCCCTTCTTCTCCATCGCGGCGACGATCTGCTCGGACTCGGCCACCTTGACGCGGGGATCATTCGCCCCCTGCCCGATGAGGAGCGGCGCTTTGATCCTGTCGGCGGAGAAGAGGGGCGACGCCTTCGTGAGCAGCTCCTTGTCCTTCGGATCGTCCGGATCTCCGATGCGCGCCACCAGCATCGCCTTCATCGCCGTCCAGTAGGGAGGGATGGTGGCCAGCAGGGTGAAGATGTTCGACGGGCCCACGATGTCCACGCCGCACGCAAAGGTGTCCGGGGTGAAGGCGAGGCCCGCCAGGGTGGCATAGCCGCCATAGCTGCCGCCCATGATCGCCACCTGCTTCGGCGTGGTGATGCCTTCCTTCACCGCCCAGCTCACCGCGTCGAGGAGATCGTCGTGCATGGCGAGGCCCCACTGCCGGTTGCCGGCGTTCAAGAAGCGCTTGCCGTACCCGGTGGAGCCGCGGAAGTTCACCTGCAGCACGGCGTAGCCGCGGTTGGCGAGCAGCTGCACGTTGCCGTTGTAGCCCCAGGTGTCGCGCCCCCACGGGCCGCCGTGCACGTACAGCACCATCGGCACCGGCTTCGTCTTGCCAGGCGGCAGCGAGAGGTAGCCGGGCAGCGTCAGCCCGTCGCGCGCGGGGATGGAGACGGGCGTCATGGTGGCCAGCGGCAGGCCGTCCAGCTTCGGCTGCGCGGTGAAGAGGAACTCGGCCTTCTTCGCCTTGCGATCCCACGTGTGGAAGCGGGTGGAGCCGGCGTCGAGGCGCTCGGCCACCAGCCAGCGGGCGTCGGCGTCGTCCATGCTGACCACGAAGAAGTCTCCGGCGAGCGCCTGATCGAGCGCCTCGAGGTCGCCCTTCACCGAGCCATCGATGGCAGTCCACGTCAGCCGGCCGTTCACGTCGAAGGCGGCGGCGCGCATCACGTGCTTCACCGGGTGGGTGAGGTTGCCCATGACGTCGCTCGCAGGGCTCTGGGCCAGCAGCCGCTCGGCCCCCGTCTTGAGGCTCTTCTCGACGAGGCGTGCGGTGTCGGAGTTGATGGAGGTGGTGAGGAAGA
The DNA here is from genome assembly GCA_040752975.1 of Myxococcota bacterium. GTDB lineage: Bacteria > Myxococcota > Myxococcia > Myxococcales > Myxococcaceae > JADLDB01. The sequence continues at coordinate 6,859 of JBFMHF010000032.1, read as the reverse complement.
CGCTGCGGCCGTCCTCGGTGAAGCCCTCGAGGCCCACGTTCTCTTCGAGGCCGACGGTGACCAGCGGTGTCCACTTCGCCTTCGCCGACTCGCGGGTGCGGATCTCGGTGCCGCCGCCCTTGATGACGGCGACCGCGCCGCGGACGACGAAGTTCTTGTCGACGGCCCAGCCCTGGATGTCGCCGGGGTTCTCCGTGTCCAGCTCCGCGGCGCCGGTCTTCAGGTTGATGCGCCACACGTCCATCACCTTCCGGTCGCGGACGTTGGCGGTGACGAGGATGACGTCGGGGAATTTCTGGTTCAAGTCGAGGAGGCCGGCGCGTACGCCCTGCCACGGCGTCAGATCGCGCACGTTCTTCGAGGCGAGGTCGACGAGGAAGACGTGGAAGTTCTCGTCGCCGTCGGCGTCCTGCGTATAGAGGACGCCGGTCGAGTCGCGCGTCCACCAGTACGAGCGGATGCCGCGCTTCTTGTCGGCGGTGACGATGGCGTCGTCCTTCTCGCCGAGCGTCTTCACCCACACCTGCAGCACGTTCTTGTCGTCGGGGGCGAGCCACGCCAGGCGCTTGCCGTCGGGCGAAAGCTGCGGGCTGGTGCGCTCCGGGTTGCCCAGGAGGATGTCGCGGGGAATGAGCGGGATGCCGCCGTCCTGCGCGGCGGCGGAGAGTGACACGAGCAGCGAGAAGACGACGGCGCGGTGCGGGGACATGGCGCTCCTTCGCGGGTGCTGAGACGCGGCGGGGACCATAGCGCGGCGCCCACGGGCCACCAGCGCCCCGGACAGCACCCGGCTCTCGTGTCTCTCTCCGCCGGGAAGGACGCCGCTCCTGTCCACGCCGGCCAGGCGGCCTGTCGGCGTGACAGAGTTGTCCGGCTGGCGGCCTGCGCGTCCATGCTCCACCGCCCTCGCTTCCCTCGAAGCGGTTGGTGGTCTGTGGCTTGCACAGCCGCCGCGCCGCGGGGCCGGGGGAGGAAGTCCAGATGTCTCGCAGCAGGCTGGCGCTGTGCGCCAGCGCAGCGCTCTTCATGCTCGCGTGCGGGAACGGCAGCACCAACCGCGGCGACGAGATTCCCAATGGAGGGACGGGCGGGGGCATCATCAGCGGCGCTGGCGGTGGCGCTGCTGGTGGAAGCGGAGGTGGAGCCGGCGGCGGCGCGTCTGGCTGCACCAGCGCGGCACAGTGTCCCCCGGGCTACACGTGTGAGGCGAGCGTGTGCGTCCCGCCCGAGCAGGAGACGAACCGCTCGCTCGCGCACGCCCCGCCCGTCGCCACGCCGCACTACGTCTACGCGCTCAACCCCTCGGCCGCCTCGGTCGCGCGCATCGATCCGGTGTCGCTGGCCATCGAGGCCATCGCGGTCGGCCCGCGCCCGGTGGGCCTCCACGCGCTGCCCGGGGAGGACACCGCCGTGGTCCTCTCGGTGGACGACTCCTCGCTGTCGATCATCGACTCCACCACCCTGCCCTCGAGGGTCACCCGCGTCGCCCTCAAGCGGCAGTTCACCCGGCTGAGCGTCTCTCCGGACGGCGCCTTCGCCGTGGCCTGGCCCGATCCGCTCTTCGCCCCTCCGTCGGGCGCCGAGGGCATCTTCGCGCTCGTCAACTTGAAGAAAGCCCGGCAGGGCGCGCCGCTGGCCGAGGTGGTCGCGGAGCGCGCGGGGGGCTACCGCATCACCGACGTGGTGTTCCGCACGGACTCAGGCGTGGCCACGGCGCTGTTCGTCTTCGCCAAGGCCACCGTGTCCACCTTCGATCTGTCGAGCGGCGCCGAGCTGCCCGCGCGTGTGGCGCTGCCCGCGTCGATGTCCACCGCCGTCACCTCGCGGGAAGTCGTGGCGAGCGAGGACGGGCACGTGGTGATGCTGCGGGCCACCAACGCACCGGAGCTCGCGTCCTTCGACGGCGCGTCGGTGAGCGTCCTGCAGTTGCCGGAGGTGGCGACCGATCTCGATCTCCTCCCCGATGGCACCGCCGCCGTCGCGGCCCTGCGCGTCGCCGAGCAGCTCGCCTACATCGAGGTGCCGGGCGACCTCGCTGCTGACGCCGGCATCGACACCTTCGTGGTGCCGGGCGGCGCCGTGGGCCAGGTGGCGCTGCCGACGACACCGCCGGACGGAGGGATGTTCGCCTTCGTCTACTCCAACGTGACGGGCGACGAGTCCTTCGCGCGGGTCGATCTCCCGTCCGGGCGGGTCGTGCGCTACCAGCTCGAGAAGCTGGTCGATGAGATCTCCCTTTCTCCCGACTCGAAGTCAGCGGTGATCATCCACCGGGCGGATCCAACCACCACCGCGACCGATCCCTACGACGCGCAGGTGGACCGGGATCAGGGCTTCTCCACCTTCGACGTCGGCACGGGCTTCTGGCAGCTCCAGCGCACGGGGAATACCCGGCCCACCCGCTTCGCCTTCTCGCCCGCGGGCGGCTTCCTCGGAGTTGCCCTGCGCGACGACGCGCTCCGGCGTTACGCGCTTCAAGCGGTCAACCTCTCGTCCCTGGTGTCGCTGACCTTGCCGCTGGCCTCGACGCCGCTCTTCATGGGCACGGTGCCCGAAGCGCCGGGCCTCACGCCCCACCGGGTCTTCGTCTCGCAGGATCACCCCGCCGGCCGCATCAGCGTCATCCAGCTCGACTCGGGGCAGGTGCGCACCGCGACCGGCTTCACGCTGAATGGAGAGATCCAATGAGACGGCTCGCGCTCGCTCTCTTCCTCGCCGGCTGCGGTGGGCGCGGCGATCTCTACGCCGAGGCGCTCGCGCCCCTCCCGCTGGTCGCCACCGGGTCCGCGGTGGTGCAGGTGGTGCCCCAGACGCGGCGCGCCGTGGTGCTGACGCCGGGCGAAGCGACGCCGGGGGCACTGGTGCTGTCGACCGGTGCGCGCCTGGCCGCGCGTGTCCCCGGCTCCGAGCTCGTGGCCGTGTTGTCGGGCAGTCCCCGCGAGCCGAAGCTCGAGCTCCTCGACGTGACGACGGGCGCGGTGGACACGCTGGAGGCGCCGGGCTTCTTCGACACCATCACCTGGAGCCCCGATGGGCGCTTCGGCGTGCTGGCCTACGCCTCGGCGGCGCCGTCGGACCAGTTGGTGGCGCGCAACCTGAACGAGGTGGGCCTGTTGTCGGTGGCGGGGCGGACGGTGACGCGGCTGCAGCTCGACACCGAGAGCCTCGCGCCGCGCGGCGTGGTGTTCGGCCCGGCCGAGCAGACGCGGCAGTTGGTCGCCGTGCTGCTCGAGCGCGGCGTGGCCGTCTTCGACGCGCTCCGCCCCGACGTCGCGCCGCGGCGCATCTCTCTCCGGCCGCCGGGCAGCACCTTCGAGAGCACGGTGGTGGAAGCCGTCTTCGCGCGTTCGGGGCGGTGGCTCTTCCTCCGGGCCAGCAACCTCGACGACGTCATCGTGGTGGAGCTGGGGCCCGAGGTGGGCGCGCCGGTGAGCGCGTCGATCAACTTCGTGGCCGGCGGGCACGGCCTGACGGACATCGAGGCGCCGCCCGAGGCGCTGGGCGACATGGTGCTGGCCGTCTTCGCCGCCAGCCGCGACGTGTGGCTCCTCGACGCCCACGGCATCCAGGACAACGCGAAGCGCCTGGCGATGACGTCGTCCGCGCGCAGCGTCAGCCTTCTCTCGGGCGACCGCGCGCTGCTGTGGGACGGCCAGAGCCCGCTCCTCACCGCGTGGGACTTGAGCGACGGGCGCACCGGCACCGTGGAGCTCGACGGCGCCTTCGCGTCACCGCTGGTGGTGCCGGCGCTGGACAAGGCCGTCTTCCCCGTGCCGGCCGCGGCGGGCGGCGCCGCGCTGTCCACCGTCACCGTGGTGGAAGAGACCAACCGCCTGCGGCTCAAGCTGCAGTCGATTCAACTGGCGAAGCCCTTCACCACCGCCGCGTTCGACCCCCTCACGCAGCGGCTCTTCTTCACCGTCTCCAGCTCCGCGACGGTGGTGACGATGGACCTGCGCACGCTGCAGCTGGCCGAGGTGACGCTGGACGGGGCGGCCGTCGCGCTCCACTACCTGCCCGCAGGGGACTGGCTGGTGGCCGAGCACTCCGGAAACCCGCTGGGGGACCTCACGGTGCTTCCTGCGGGGACCACCGAGCGCTCGTCAGCGCGCCGCTACCGCACCTTCGCCTTCACCGATGACTTCGATCGCCCCGGAGACGCGCCATGAGAGCCCTCTTCGCCCTCGCCACCGCCCTGGTGGCCTCCACGAGCCAGGCGGCCTGGCCCACGCTGGCCGCGAGCGCCGGCTACGAGTCGCAGATCTTCACCTCGCGCTCGTACGACCTGGTGGACACCAACGACTTCCTGCCGATGTTCCGGGTGGGCGCGGGCGCCGGCTTCGAGGTCGGCCGCGGCTTCCTCGACCTGACGCTCTCCTTCAGCACCGGGGCGAGCCGGGAGACGGCCCACGCCGCACAGGTGGCCACCGAGTTCTGGCTGCGCGGCCTGGAGCTGACGGGCATGTACCGCCGCCCGGTGCTCTCGTGGCTCGAGCCGTACGCGCAGCTCGGCCTCGGCTGGGACTGGGCCACGCTGACCTTCATCTCCGCCTCGCGCTCGAGTCAGACCGTCAGCAACGTGGCGGGCTCGGGGCTGGTCGGCGTTCAGCTCCCCGTGCGCATGGGCACGGGCCGTGGGCGGCTCCCCTTCATGATCTTCGACGTGGGCGGCGGCTACGTGCTGCGGCCCGACTACGCCTTCGACGCGATGGCCCCGGAGCGCTCCGACCTTCCGGAACCCATCGCCGACGGCAGCGTCAACCTCGGCCGACTGCCGATGCACGGGTGGGTGTGGCGCGTGCTGGTGTCGGTGCGCTGGTAGCCCGCCGCGGCCCCTCCGCTTCTGGACGACCGGGCCCTCGAAGGAGGTGCGCCATGTCCGCCGGCTCGACTCGCCGGCGCCTGTCATCTGGAGGTGGCGGTGCGCGGTGGCCGCCATTCCCTGCGCGGGGCCTTCCCGTGCTAGCGACCGGCCCCGTGCGTCACCTCTGCGTCGTCCTCGTCCTCCCGGCCCTCGTGGCCTGCACCCCCGGCATCCGCCGCCCGTCCTCCACGCAGCTCGCGATGAGCGGCACCATCTACGCGGGCGGACTGGAGCGCCGGGGAGATCCGTTGGTGGGCGCCACCGTCTCCCTCGTTGACGCAGCCACGGGCGCGACGCTGGCCACCGACACCACCACCGACACCGGGGCGTACCGCGTGGGCAAGGCCGTCGGCGAAGGGCAGCGCCTCGTCTTTGTCGTCACCGCCGAGGGCTTCGCGCCAGCCGCGCGCCCCCTCACCGTCGGCAGCAGCACCGAGCTGACCTTCTCCCTCGCGCTCGAGCCGCTCACGGCGCTGGACTGCGGCGAGTCGTCCTGCTCGTCCGACGTGGAGGACGCGTGGTGGGTCGCGCCTCCCGCGGAGGCGTCGGGGAAGGTGCACGCCTTCGAGCTCGCGACCGAGCGCGCCGTCAGCGCCGACGTGGACTCTTCTTCGCGCCTGCTGGCGGTGGGCTGGTTCGAGCTGGACGCCGGGCCGGGTGAGGACGGGGGCGTGCCCGAGTCTCTCGGTGAGCTGGCGCTGCGACTGCCCTTGTCCACGTGGGCCACCCTCGAGGACGCGGTGCCCGACTCGGGCGTGCTGGAGGCGCGAATGGCCTGGCTCGATCCGACGACGGGCGGGTGGCAAGCCCTCGACGCGGGCGCGCTGGTGTCCGAGAGCGGCCTGCCGTTGCCCGAGAGCGCGCTGGAGTCGATCCACCGCCTCGAGCACGGCGGCGGCGTGGTGGCGCGGGCTCCCTTCGTCGCCCGCGGCTTCGTGGGCGTGCTGGGGACACCTCCTGCGCTGGGTTGCGTGGAAGGCACCTTCAGCGCCGACGGCACGCCCGCGCTGGGGACGATGGTGTTGACGGCGGAACGGGAAGGCCAGGTGCGGCCCAACGGCGGCTTCTGCGTCGAGGCCACGCCCGGCAGCTCCTCGCTGGAAGCGCGCGCCTCCTACGCGGGCCTGCTCTACACGCTGGCGCCCCTGCCCCGGCCCACGACGGCTGGCCGCTGTGGAGGCGCCTGTGCCCAGGCGGGGACGGTGACGCTGACGGCCGACGCGCTGGCGGCGGCCGAGTTGTGCACCTTCTCGGGGAAGCTGGTCGACCCCCAGGGCACGCCGCTTCCCCTGGCACAGGTGACCGTCTTCGACGACACGATGGCCGGCAGCGTCTTCAACACCTTCTGCGGAAAGCTGGGCACCCGGTGCGCCATCGCGGCGTCCTCCGGGGACGACGGGGCCTTCGAGCTGAAGGCGCCGCGCTACACCCGGCTGGTGGTGACGGCCAGCGCGTCGGTGGACACGGCCGGAGGCGTCACGCAGCGACGAGGCGCCCTCGAGCTGTTCGACTGCCCGACGGAGCCAGTCACCTTCAAGCTGACGCGCGGCATCGATCGCCTCGAGGTGCTGGCCGCGTACTCGGGCTCCTCCATCACCTGGACCCCGCCGCGCGCCGCGTCGCACCTCGTCGTGATGGACTCGATGGGCGCGCCGAAGTGGGAGATCACCTCGCCCGTCGGCTTCACGCCCCCTGTGACGCTCGGGCAGGCGCCCGCGGGCGCGACCGAGGTGACGCCGCTCTCCGGCGCTGCCGCGACAGGCGATGAGGCGACGGTGGAGCTGGTCGGCACGGGGCGCGACGGCGTGCAGTACGTGGGTGCCGCGTCCGCCGCGCGCCCCTGACACCTCCGGCACACGACGGAGCAGCGCCTCGTCCGCGGAGCGGCCTCACCTGAGCGTCGCCGGCCGCGGAGCCCGGAGTCTCAGCGAGTGGCCGCAACACGAGCCACCGCCAACACCACGCACAGCGCCGTCGTCACCCTGCGACACCGGG
>JBFMHF010000031.1:0-54840 GCA_040752975.1 Myxococcota bacterium | reverse complement strand
ACCGCCAGCGCCGTGGTGCTGGCCACCGTCGCGTTCATCAACCCCATCGCCAGGGCCAGCACCGAGAGGAGCGCGAAGTCTCCGGGCTGCTCGACGGTGGTGCCCAGCTGGCCGAACAGCCCCGCGTGCCCGAAGAGCGCCACCAGCAGGAGCAGTCCCGTGGTGGCTGCCAGCGGCGCCCAGGGCATCGGCTTCCTGCCGCGAAGGGCCCGCGCCTGCACGGCGAACACCGAGAAGAAGGCGCCCAGGACGAACAGCCCCAGCACCAGCGCGTACTCCCCCATCAACACCCACTGGCCGACGTCGAGGCCGATCCGCGTCACCGTCCCCGTGACGTGCGTCACGAAGCGCTGGTTGGCGAGGAAGGCACCGGCGTTGACCGCCCCCGCTGCGAGCGCCAGGCCCAGCCACGTGGGGAAGTGCCGCGCCGAGAGCACCTCTCCCGCGCCGTAGATCACCGGTTGTGCGTTGGTCTTCGTCATGGCCGCCTCTGTATGCGGCGCGCACGACGATTCGGCCATAACGTAAAATAGAATCGACGCTTCGATATTCTGGAAGTAATCTCCGGGCGCGATGGAGTGGCTCAACTACCACCACCTCCTGTATTTCTGGGTCGTTGCGAAGGAAGGCGGCCTGGCTCCGGCGGGGAAGGTGCTGCGGCTCTCCCAGCCCACCCTGTCGGCGCAGATCCACGCCCTGGAAGATCGTCTGGGTGAGAAGCTGTTCGCCAGGCAGGGCCGGCGGCTGGTGCTGACGGAGCTGGGGAAGGTGGCCTTCCGCTACGCCGACGAGATCTTCTCGCTCGGCCGGGAGCTGCTCGACACGCTCAAGGGCCAGGCCAGCAACCAACCGCCGCGGCTGACGGTGGGGATCCTCGACGTGGTGCCGAAGTTGATCGTCCGGCGCCTGCTGCAGCCTGCGCTGGAGCTGGCCACGCCGGCGCGCCTGGTCTGCTACGAAGACTCGTACGACAAGCTCCTCGCGGAGCTCAGCCTGCACAACTTCGATCTGGTGATCGCCGACGCGCCGGTGCCCCCGGGGAGCGCGGTGCGCGCCTTCAACCACCTCCTGGGCGAGACCGGCATCACCCTCTTCGCCACGCCGGACCTGGCGCGGGCCTGCCGGGACGGCTTCCCCGGCTCGCTCGACGGGAAGCCCCTGCTCCTGCCGCTCGAGACCATGGCGCTGCGGAGGGCCCTCAACCTCTGGTTCGCCCGCAACGGGATCCGCCCGAGGGCGGTGGCGGAGTTCGAGGACAGCGCGCTGCTCAAGGTGTTCGGCGCCGACGGGGTGGGCATCTTCCCGGGCCCCACCGTCATCGAGCGGGAGATCTGCGAGCAGTACGGCGTGGAGATCGTCGGCCGCGTCGAGGAGGTGCGGGAGCGGTTCTACGCCATCTCCGTCGAGCGCAAGCTGAAGAACCCGGCGGCGCTGGCGATCTTCGAGGGCGCGCGCGCCGCCGTCTTCGGCTGATCACGCGGCCGGCGCCACCAGGAAGCCGTCCTGCTGGTAGGCCTTCAGCTTGCGGAACAGCGTGGCCTGGCCAATGCCCAGGCGCTCAGCCGTGCGCGCACGGTTGCCCTTCTCGGCGGCCAGCGTGGCGAGGATCGCCTCGCGCTCGAGCTCGGCCAGGGTGTGTCCCACCGGGGCGCGCCGGGAGGCCGGCGTGGGTGAGCGCAGCTCCTCGGGCAAATCGTCCACCTCCACGCGGCGGCCCGTGGCGAGCACGGTGGCGCGCTCCATCGCGTTCATCAGCTCCCGCACGTTGCCCGGCCAGGAGTAGGACGCGACGCGCCGCAGGGCCTCGTTGGACAGCTCTCGCACCGGCAGCCGGGAGCGGCGCGCCGCTTCGGACAGGGCCAGCCTCGCGAGCGGCAGCACGTCTTCGGGGCGCTCGCGCAGCGCGGGCACCTTGAGCTCCACCACGCGCAGGCGGAAGAAGAGATCTTCCCGGAAGCGGCCGGCCTTCACTTCGGCGGCGAGGTCGCGGTGCGTCGCGGCCACCACGCGGACGTCGATGGCGCGCGTCTTGTTCTCGCCGACGCGGCGCACCTCGCGCTCCTGCAGCACGCGCAGCAGCTTGGCCTGCATCGCCGCTGGCAGCTCGCCCACCTCGTCGAGCAGCAAGGTGCCCCCCTTCGCCGCCTCGAACAGTCCGGCGCGATCGGTGACGGCCCCGGTGAAGGCGCCCCGAGCGTGGCCGAACAGCTCGCTCTCGAGCAGCGTCTCGGGCATGGCCGCGCAGTTGATCGCCACGAAGGGACCGGCCTGGCGGGGCGAGGACTCGTGGATGAGCCGGGCGATCCGCTCCTTGCCCACGCCGGACTCGCCGAGCAGCAACACCGTCGCGTCCACCGCCGCCACGCGCCGCGCCTGGGTGAGGATGGCCTTCATCGCCGCGCTCCGCGCCACCAGCCCCGAGGCGTCCTCGGCCTCGCGTTCCCGGCGCCGCGAGGCGAGCTGGCGATCGACCTTCTTCCATTCCTGCTGCAGCTTCTTGAGGGCGCTGGTGAGGCAGTCAGACTCGTAGAAGGCCAGCTCGGCCTGCTGCTCGGGCGGCCAGTCCTCTTTCGCGCGGCCCACCAACCGGCACACCGGATCGCCCTTCCCCCGGCACGACGTCTCCAGGCAGTAGATCGTGCGGCCGTTGACGTACGACAGGTAGCCCGAGGCGAAGCCCGTCAGGGTCCAGCACACGCAGGTGTCGGCGCGCCCCTGGTGCAGCAGGTGCTGCTCGGCCTCGTAGCTGTCGTGCCACACGGCCTCGGCGAAGGGCTGCGGGGTGGACGCCTCCTGCACCGGCTCGAACACCACCATGCCGTGGAGCCGGTGCAGCCGCCCGCCCGCCACCCGCCACTCGCGCTCGTCGTCCCATTCGATCGCCGTCTTCATCGCCTCCGCCACCCGCCAGCCGTGGGTGAAGCCGAAGCGCGTCAGCGTGGCCCGCGCGCCAGACAGGCCGAAGCTGCCGATGAGCTGGCTGCGCAGGATGCCCATCGCCACCGCGTCCAGCAGCACCACCCGCTCTCCCGCGAAGGTCATCACCCCGCCGTCGGGGGAGAACTCGAAGACGTCAGTCAGTTGCAGGTTGCGGGCCCTCATGCGGTGGCTCTCACTTTGAGTGGGTTGGCTCTCGAAAGGAGAGATAAGGAGGGGCCCCCGCGCGCGCAACCGTTCGAGGCCGCGGGTGGCATGCGCGATGCTCGAGAGCGGCAGCGTGGACCCGGGACGCAGGACGCTGATGTGGGGTGCGGCAGGCTGGGCGGCGGCGCGTGCGTGGCCGAGGCGAGACGAGGAGACGAAGCCGATGATGACGATTCGACGAGGCGAGGAGCGGGGCAGCGCGGATCACGGGTGGCTGGACACGAAGCACACGTTCTCCTTCGCCGACTACTACGACCCGCGGCACATGGGCTTCCGGCAGCTGCGCGTCATCAACGAGGACCGGGTGGCGCCGGGGCAGGGCTTCGGGACGCACCCGCACCGCGACATGGAGATCGTCTCGTATGTCCTCGCGGGCGGCCTGCAGCACAAGGACTCGATGGGGAACGGGAGCGTCATCAGGCCCGGGGACGTGCAGCGGATGAGCGCGGGCACCGGCGTGCTGCACTCCGAGTTCAACGCGTCGAAGACGGAGCGCGTCCATTTCCTGCAGATCTGGCTGCTGCCGGCCCAAGAGGGGATCGCGCCGGGCTACGAGCAGAAGACCTTCAGTGAGGCCGACAAGCGCGGGCGGCTGCGCCTCATCGCATCGCCGGACGGGGCGGACGGCTCCGTCACCATCCACACCGACGCGAGGCTGTACGCCGCGGTGCTGGGGCAGGGCGAACAGGCCGCGCTCTCGCTGCCGAAGGGCCGCCACGCGTGGGTGCACGTCGCGAAAGGCGCGGCGATGCTGAACGGGCAGCGCTTGTCGGCGGGCGACGGCGCGGCGCTGTCCGACGAGGCCCGCGTCGCGCTCGAGGGCGTGGAGAGCGCCGAGGTGCTGGTGTTCGACCTGGCCTGAGCCTCAGGCCTTCTTCGGCGGCAGGGGGAGCAGCATCGACACCCGCTTCTGGTGCTCGGCGTAGTGCGGCCGGCGCGCCAGCGAGCGCTTCTCGGCCAGGGGGATGGAGGCGCCGAGGAAGAGCGCCACCATTGCGACCACGCCCACGCCGGTCCACACCGGCGCCCCGCCAGCCAGCCCGAAGAGGAACAGGCCCACCCAGAAGAGGAGCTCTCCGAAGTAGTTCGGGTGCCGCGACCACGCCCAGAGCCCCACGTCGCAGATCGCGCCGGGCTCCTTCTGCGCGCGCCGGAAACCACGCAGCTGCTCGTCGGCCACCGCCTCGATGACGATCGCCGCCGCCGTCACCAGCGCCGCCCCGCCGTCCAGCCACCCGAAGCCCGGCGTGGTGACGCCGTAGATGAGCGGCAGCATCCCCAGGAAGACCATCACCGTGGGGAAGAAGTGCAGCGCCCAGAAACTGACCAGCCAGTACGCCTTGCCCGTCTTCTGCCGGAAGTCCGCGTAGCGCCAGTCTTCGTGCTTGAGGCCAGCCCACCCGCGCGCCCAGTTGAACGTGAGCCGCGCCCCGTACGCGAAGGTGAGGGCCAGCACCAGCACCTGCCGCGCCTCCAACAGCCCTCCGCCCGGCACCAGCACCAGCCACAGGGCGATCACCGGCGGCGCGACGCTCCAGTACGGATCGTAGACGGACGTGTTGTCGAAGGTCCGGGAGAAGACGAAGACGGTCACGGTCGCTGCAGCGTCGGCCGCGGCGAGGGCGAAGACGGGCTGCACCCCGCTCAACACCTTCAACACCGTCGAGCCGACGAGGATCGCGATCACATACGCGAAGCCGACGATGGCGAAACCAGACACGGGGCGCTGCTCGACCACAGGGAGGCTCATGCGGACGCGCCTTGTAACGACGCGCTGGCGCGAAGGCGAGCGTTGACGGCTACAGTCGCGCACCGTGGAAGCCGCTCTCGAGCTCGCGCACGTCAGCAAGCGCTTCGGCAGCCTCGTGGCCGTCGACGACGTCAGCTTCCGGCTGGAGCGCGGGGGCTTCCTCGGCCTGGTGGGCCGAAACGGCGCGGGGAAGAGCACCACCCTCAAGATGGCCACGGGCCTGATGGCGCCGACGAGCGGCAGCCTGCGCGTCCTCGGCTTCGACACCCGGTCCGACTCGCTCGAGGTGAAGCGGCGGATCGGCGCGATGCCCGAAGACATGGCCCTGCTCGAGATGCTCACCGGCCCCCAGTACCTGCGCTTCGTGGGCCGCATGCACGGCCTCGAGGACGCGGTGATCGACGCCCGGCGCGACGAGCTCTTCTCCCTGCTGGAGCTCGCCCCCCAGCCCCGCGCGCTGATCGCCGACTACAGCTTCGGGATGAAGAAGAAGGTGGCCCTGTCCGCGGCGCTCCTGCACGGCCCGCAGCTGGTCTTCCTCGACGAGCCCTTCGAGGGCATCGATCCGGTGACGCGGCGGGTGATGAAAGACCTCCTCCTGTCCCTGCAGCGGAAGGGCGTCACCCTGGTCCTCACCACCCACATCCTCGAGGTCGTGGAAGCGCTCTGCCCGCTCATCGCCATCATCGACGGCGGGAAGCTGAAGGGCTTCGGGCCGCTCGAGGAGCTCAAGAAGCCGGGGCAGGGGCTGGAGGCGCTCTTCCTCGAGCTGGTGGGCAACACGCGCACCGGGGAGCTGTCGTGGTGGTGAGCCTGCCCCGCGCGGTGCGGGCGCTGCTGGAAGTCCACCTCCGCACCGCCTTCAACGCGGGCTTGCGCAACGCGGGCCTGGCCGTGACGACGCTGGCGCTGCTGGGCGCGTTGGCGCTGTGGCTCCTGCTCCTCGTCCCCTTGTGCGCGGTCGGCGTGTACCTCGGCGTGTCTCTCGCCTCGAACGTGGACGCCCTCTCGACGGCCAGCGGCGCTCTGTACGCAGGCGCGCCCCTCTTCGGCGCGGTCGTCTCGCTGATGACGGGTGACACGCAGGAGCTCGACTTCGAGAAGCTGGAGCCCTACCCGATGCCGCCCTGGGCGCTCTTCTTCGCCGAGCTGCTCGCCTCCTTCGTGCACCCGGTGATGGCCGTGGCCGCCGGCGTCCAGCTGTCCTTCGCCGCCGGCGCGCTGGGCTCTGGCGCGGGCCTGGGAGTCCTCGTGGCCCTGGTGACGGGCCTCACGCTCCAGGCGGCGGTGCGCTCGTTGCTCGCCAGCGGCGCGGCGCGGCTGATTCGACGAGCGCAGGCCTTCGTCGTCTTCGGGCTCGCTGCGGGGCCGGTGGCCTTCCTGGCCGTGCTCTCGCGCGTCGGAGAGGAGCGCGCGGACGAGTTGATCACCCGGGTGGGGAGCGAGCTGGGCGGGCTCCCTGGCGGGCTGCAGGCCACGGTGACGCTTCGCACGGGCCTCGGGCCGGGGCAGGCCCTCCTGGAGCTCCTGGGGCCCCTCGCCGCGGCGCTCCTCCTCCTGGTGTTGGCGGGGCGCGTCGCCCGTCGTGCCCGGTCCGCGCCGGCGCGCACGCAGGAAGGGCCGGCGAGGTTGTGGACGTTTGGCGCTCCGGTGTGGGGAGTGGCCCGGCTGCAGCTGTCCGCGCTGTGGGCCACCGAGCTCGGGCGCTTCACCGTCTTCCTGCCGCTGCTCTGGGTCGTCTTCCTCCCCTTGCGCGCCCAGGCCCCCGGCGTCGAGCCGCGACCCGAGCTGGTGTCCCTCTTCATCTGGGTGATTCTCCCCACCACGCTGGCAGGGATGACGTTGAACCAGTTCGGCCTCGATCGCGGCGGGGTGAAGGCGCTCTTCCTGCTGCCGCTCTCGGAGGCGGACGTACTGTACGGCAAGGCGCTCGGGCTGGGCGCGCTCCTCCTGGCCCAGGCGTCGATCGCCGCGTTGCTGGTGGGCGTCCTCGTGCCGCAGCACCCGGCCTTCCTCGTCGCCGGGCCCGCGCTCACGATGACGGTGGGTGGGCTGCAGCTCCTCATCGGCCAGTGGACCAGCCTGGCCTGGCCGCGCCCCATTCCGCGCAAAGGGCTCAAGCAGCCCGCGGGCTCGGTGCTGATGAGCCTGGTGATCATCGCCACCCTCTTCGGCACGGTGGCGCCGCTGGGCCTCGTCTGGTGGGCGCTGGGTAGCCGGTCTCCTGTGGGGCTCGCGCTGGCGATGCTGGGGCTCGCGGCGGCGGTGGCGGCGCTCCACCGCGTTTTCACGCCCCTCGCGGCCCGGGCGGTCGCGGTGCGCCGCGAGCACCTCGTGGAAGCGCTCAGCTGAAGGCCCGCGACGCGCTATGAGGCGCAGGATGAAAACGACCTGCCTCGAGATCCTCCCGGACAAGACGGTGGCGGTCGCCCCGGCGGACCTCGTGCGGAGGTGGCGCGAGGGGGCGCAGGCGCTGGTGATGCTCGAGGGCGGCACCGCGGACGAGCGGCGTGAGTGGCTCTCGAACGTGGGAGCCGGGCCTGCCTTCGTCGATCTCATCCTCCAGACGGGGCAGCCACCGCGCCTGGTGTTGCGCGATGACGCCGTGCTCTTCGAGCTCCCCGGCACCGCGTCGACGGAAACGCCCGAGGCCGTGCCGGTCTCCTTCGTCTGTTTCGAGCGGCTGGTGGTGGTGCTGGCCGATCGTCCGGTGGCCGGCTTCGAGCAGCTGTTCCAGGCGGGGGGCGACGCGGGCCGCACTCGGGTCGGGACCCCCGGGTTCGCGGTGGCCGTCATGCTGCTCTTCCTCTCGGCGGCGCTGCGGACGATGGTGGCGAACGTGCGCGCCCAGGTGCGGGAAGTCGCCCGCCGCATGGACACCAGCTCGGACTCGGTGAGCCTGCTGGACATCACGAGGTTGAAGCGCCTGCACCTCGACGCCGACGCGATCGTCGAGGAGGCCCTGGCCACGATGGACCTCGTGAAGATCTCGCGGCGGAAGCAGCTGGACCTCGTCGAGCACGCGGATCTGATGAACGCGGCGCTCAGCCACGTGAACGCGGCCGAGCGGCGCCTCGACCGCGTCGATCGCACCATCGACCACCTCCAGGATCGCTACGAGGCCGGCCAGCAGGAGAAGATGAACCGCCGGCTCGGCGTGCTGACGGTGCTGTCGGCGATCTTCATGCCGCTGACGCTGATGGCCGGCGTCTGGGGCATGAACTTCCGCCTGATGCCCGAGCTCGAGCGCGCCTGGGGCTACCCCGCCGCCCTGGGGTTGATGATCGGCGTGGCCGGGGCGCTGTTCTGGTGGTTCCGCTCTCGCGGGTGGCTCAGGTGACCTGCGCTTGACCCCTCGCGGCTCGCCCGCTACGGGCGCCTCATGTCCGCCGAGGCGACGCCGTACTGGGTGCTGATCTCCGTCCTGTCGAGCAGCTTTCCGCTCGAGCAGGGGCTGGCCCTGGCGCTGCACCGCGTGGCGCTCGAGCTCTACCAGTCCAACGACAGCGCGGGGCTCGTCGATCACCAGCTCGCGCACGGGAAGGTGAGGAACCTGCGCAAGGAGGCGGCGATCGGCTCCATCACCGGGCCCGTCTTCGAGGCCGAGCTCGAGACCGAGCGCGGCGCGGGCCTGGTGCGCTTCATGCTGACCCGGCAGGGCCTCGAGCTGATGGCCGAGAAGGGCGCGCCTGCCCGTTCAGCGCTGCCGAATTGAACCCTGAAGCCGGGCTTCTGTCTCCCACCGCCGCTCGAGGCTTCACGTCCGCCCCGACTAGCGCCAAGGTACCGCCATGCCCCAGCTCACCGTGCTGTTGCTCGAGAACATCCACCGCGTCGCCGAAGCGCACCTCTCCGAGCGCGGCTTCCTGGTGAAGCGCGTCAACGGGGCCTTGAAGGAAGACGAGCTGACCAGGCACCTCGAAGGCGTCCACCTGCTGGGGATCCGCTCGAAGACGCACGTGACGAAGAAGGTGCTGGACGCGCCGCAGGCGAAGGACCTCCTGGCGATCGGCGCCTTCTGCATCGGCACCAACCAGATCGCGCTCGAGGCGGCGGCGGCGAAGGGCGTGGCCGTCTTCAACGCGCCGTTCTCCAACACCCGCAGCGTGGCGGAGCTGGTGATGGCGGAGATCGTCATGCTCTCGCGCCAGCTCGGCGATCGCGTGCGCGAGATGCACCAGGGCGTGTGGCGGAAGGTGGCCACGGGCGCGAACGAGGTGCGGGGCAAGACGCTGGGCGTGGTGGGCTACGGCCACATCGGCAGCCAGGTGGGGATCCTCGCCGAGTCCTTCGGCATGAAGGTGATCTACTTCGACATCGCCGCGAAGCTGCCGCTGGGCAACACGCAGCCGTCGCCCGCGCTCGACGCGTTGTTGGCCCAGTCCGACTTCGTGACGCTGCACGTGCCCGAGACGCCGCAGACGAAGGGGATGATCGGCGCGCCGCAGATGGCGCTGATGAAGAAGGGCGCGATGTTGATCAACGCCAGCCGCGGGACGGTGGTGGATCTCGAGGCGCTGGCCGACGAGATCAAGCGCGAGCACCTCCGCGGCGCCGCCATCGACGTGTACCCGGAGGAACCCGAGGCCAACGAGGCGAAGGGCTTCGTCTCGCCGCTCCAGGGCCTGCCCAACGTCATCCTCACGCCGCACATCGGCGGCTCCACGGCGGAGGCGCAGGAGAGCATCGGCCGGGAGGTGGCGGGCACGCTCTCGCGCTTCGCCAGCCAGGGCTCGACCGCGGGCTCGGTGAACTTCCCCCAGGTGGAGCTGGCGCCGTCTCCGAAGACGTGGCGCCTGGCGCACGTGCACCAGAACGTGCCCGGCGTGCTGCGCGACGTGAACCGCGTGGTGGGCGACGCAGGCGCCAACATCCACGCGCAGGTCCTCTCGACGACGGCGGAGCTCGGCTACCTCTTGATGGACCTCGACTCCAACCTCACCGAGCAGGTGGTGGAAGGGCTCAAGAAGCTGCCCACCACCATCAGCGCGCGCGTGGTGCCGGAGGACTGAGGCGGCGGCCTCACCGGCGCTTCTTCTTCTTCGGCTTCACCTCGCGCAGGTCGAATGCCACGCGGCCTTCCTGCTCGTCCGTCGAGTCGTCGAGCAACGTCACCCACACCTGCTTCGCGCCCGAGAAGCGCCACGGCTCGCCCACCGCCACCACCACCAGCCCCTGCGTGGGGTGGCCCATCACCACGCGCATCACCTCGTTGCCGGCGCGCACGCGGGCCGGCGGCTGGCCCTGGCGCACCAGCACCTCGTAGGTGTCCGCCGCGTCGAGGCCCGTCACCGTCACGCGGCTCGTCGCGGGGAAGCGGAGGCCCGCCGGCACCTTGTACGTGGACACGCGCTTGTCGGCGCCAGCCTGGACCGTGAGCGGCCGCGGCTTGCCGTCATCGCGCGCCTCACCGCCCAGCACCGACGCGGGCACGTGGAAGGCGAACAGCTTCTTCACGCCCTTCATCTGCAGCGGCTGCGCGGTGAAGGGCCCGGGCTGCGCGCCCGCCTCGTTCACCACGTAGAAGCCCCAGCCCTCCATCGCGCCCTTGCCCAGCGTCACCTTGTACGTCTTCGCCGGATCCAGGGTGACGCTGAGCGCCCCGGCGCGGGAGAGATCGAGCCGGTGCCTCGCCGCGTCCAGCTCGAAGTGCGCCACCGGCCACGTCACCGCGTCCGGCACGGGCTTCACCTCGGGGAGCGGCTGCGGCGTCGCGACGCCCGCGTCCGGCACCTCGGGCTTCGGAGGAGGCGGCGGGTCCACGGGCGGTGGCTGGGGCAGCTCCTCCAGCTTCGCGTCCACCACCAGGTGCTGCCCGCGCTGAAGCGGCACGTCGTTGCGCCAGGGCTTGAAGCCGTCCTTCTTGAGCTCCACCCGGTACGTGCGGGCGCCCTCGAGCTCCTCCAGCAGCGCCGGCGCCGTCTTTCCCGTGTCCCGCCCGTCGAGGAGGATGGCCGCGCCCGGCGGCGTCGAGGAGACGTCCAGCGTGCCCTTCCGCATCCGGACGGCGAGCGAAACGCCAGCGAAGCCCACCGCTGCCGCCGCGAGCAGCAGCAGCAGCGCGCGGACGATGGGCGGCCCTCGCTTCGCCGGAACGCGATCGAAGGTGGGCGCGCGCGGGAACTTCGGAGCGCCCGGCGCGTCGCCGACGTCCACCATCTCCGTCGGTGCGTCCGCGTCGGGCTTGCCGGGCGGCGCCTGCTTCCACGTCTGCGCCTTCTCCACGAAGGCCCGCGGCAGCTGCACCGGGCGGCTCTCCGCCACCAACTCCTCCTCGAAGAGCAGCTGCAGGAAGAGCCCCAGCTCCACCGGCGAGAAGTCCGGGTGCTGCGACGCGAGGTAGCGCGACAGCTCCTGGTGGAAGGCCTCGGCCGTCTGGAAGCGGTCGGCCTTCTCGAGCGCCAGCGCCTTCAGGACGATCCGCTCCAGCTCGGCCGGCACCCTCGGGTTCACCTCGCGCGGCCGGGGGAACTGCCCGCGGACGATCTTCGACAGCACGTCCATCATCCGCCCCTGGAAGGGCAGCTGCCCGGTGAGCATCTCGTACAGCACGATGCCCGCCGCGAAGACGTCGGTGCGCGCGTCCAGCTCCCTGGCGCGGGCCTGCTCGGGCGCGAAGTACGCGAACTTCCCCTTCACCGCGTTGGCGGCCGTCTCTTCCACGCCCGCGTTGCGCGCCTTGGCGATCCCGAAGTCGACGACCTTGACCTGCCCCTCGTAGCTGACCAACACGTTCTGGGGGCTGACGTCCCGGTGCACGATGTGCATCGGGTTGCCGTGCTCGTCCGGCCTGATGTGCGCGTAGTGGAGGCCCTTGAGCAGCTCGATGGCCACGAAGGCGGCCAGCTGCGGCGGCAGCACGGGGATGCCGAAGGTGCGCGCGCGCTTGAGCACCTTGGACAGGGGCTGCCCGTCCACCAGCTCCATGGCGAGGAAGTAGTCGCCGTCGATGGAGCCGAAGTCGAACACCTGCGCGATGTTCCCGTGCGACAGGCCCATCGCGATCCGCGCTTCGTTGGTGAACATCGCGATGAAGCCGCGGTTCGCCGCGTAGTGCGGGAGGATCTTCTTGATCACCACCTGCTTGGTGACGCCCGGCGCCGGGGCGTAGCGCGCGCGGAAGATCTCGGCCATGCCGCCGGCCGCGATGCGGTCGAGCAGCTCGTACTTGCCGAAAGGGGTAGGGGACGCCGTCGACAACGTTTGAGTCCTTCGCGGGCGCGAGACGCTAACATGACAGCGCATGAGGGCATTGCCCGCGTTCGCCATTCTCTGCGCGCTCCCCGCCGCCGCCGCGCCCCTGGTCCTGCTCTTTCCGGCAGTCGGGGCCCCCGGGGGGGTGACGCTGTCTGGGCGGGTGCTCAAGCACGCGCCGACGGGCGGCAGCAGCACCGCCTCGAGGAACCTGCGCTGGCTCACCTCGAGCAACTGGGAAGGCGCGAGGGTGGAGGTCCGCTTCGGCGGGCGATCCGCCACCGTCACCACCGGCCATGACGGCAACTTCCAGGTCACGCTCGTCCCGGGAGACAAGCGCGCCTTCGAGCCCGGCCTGTCCACCGCCGAGGCGCACGTGGACGGGGCGGAGACGGGCATCGCCACCGTCGACGTCATCGCCGACGCGGCCCCCTTCTTCGTGGTGTCCGACTTCGACGACACGCTGGCCATCACCAACGTGGCGAAGGCGGGTGGCGCCATCGAGGCCGGGCTCTTCAAGGACTCCTCCACCCAGCCGGTGGTGGAAGGCATGGCGGCCTTCTATGGCTGCCTCAAAGAAGGCAAGCCTGCGCGGCCCGTGTTCGCCCTGGTGAGCGGCAGCCCCGTGCAATACACGCCGCGCATCACCCAGTTCCTCGCGCGCCACGGCTTCCCTGTCTTCGGTCAGTACCTGCGCGACTTCGGGCCGAAGACGCTGTCGGGCTACAAGCAGCCGTTGATCCGCGCGCTGCTGCAGTCGCTGAAGCAGCCGGTGGTGTTGGTGGGCGACTCCGGGGAGAAGGACCCGGAGGTGTACGCGCAGATCCGCCAGGAGTTCCCCGAGCGGGTGAAGGCCATCTACATCCGCGAGGCGGGGGGCCCGCAGGACGCGAAGCGCTTCGAGGGCATGTTGCACTTCAAGCACCCGGCCGAGGCCGCCGCCGACGCAGTCACGAAGGGCCTCGCCGACGCCGCGTGCGTGGCGGGCGCCTTCCCGGCTCCTTCAGGAACCTCGGCCCCCGGCGCGCAGTCTGATGGTGGCATGGCCGTGAAGGAGACGCCCAGGTGACCTCCCGCCTCGCGCTGGTCCTGGCGCTCGCGGCTGCCTGCGCCTGCACCCAGAAGAAGGAGCCGCCCCCCCGGGCCACGCCGAAGCCGCTCGCGCCTCTCGAGCCCGTGCGCGCTGCCGACGCGGGCGCCGTCGCCGAAGACGATCCGCTCTACCAGGTCGTGCCCGTCCCGCTCGTGGGGCCGAAGCCCCCGGAGAATGCCACCCTCGTCACGCTGGACGGTGAGAAGGCGCTCGTCGGCGGCGCGCCGCTCGATCTGAAGACCGTGAAGCCGCCGCTGCTCCTGGCGCCGACGGAGGACACCTGGCTCGTCCAGGCCGCGCCCCTGTTGGCTGCGCTCGACGACGCCGGGGTGGAGGTGTGGATCAAGCACCCCGACGCCGAAATCGCCTGGCGGCTCACGCTGCGTGACGAGGCCGCCTTCCAGAAGTGGCTCGACGAGCCCGTGCCCGGGAAGCTGCGCGTCATCCACCGCGCCGACGGCTTCGAGCTGCAGACGAACATGGGCAAGCTGAACGGGGCGGATCCCAACGGCCCCACGGTGCCGGTGCGCGGAGGGAAGATGGATCTCGCCACGCTGCGCCGGGGCTTCGAGCGCGTGCAGTCGCGCTTCACCAACGCCCCCGACTATTGCTTCCTGCCGTCCTTCGGCATGGAGCTCGCCCAGACGACGCGCGCCATGGTGGCCAACCAGCTGACCGCGTCCGAGGCCTTCTTCGCCGGCACCTGCCTCGTCTACCCGCGCCCCGCCGCAGACGCCGGGCGCTGACGCTTCGCGCTTGAAGCAGCGCTCGAAATGGCTAGGGTGGCGCCTCCCGATTCCGGGAGGGAGGGTGTACTGACAATGAAGAAGATTCTGGCTCTGGCGGCCGTGGCTGCGACCCTGGTGGGCTGCGCGCACGGGCAGGACGTGAAGGCGAACGCGAACGCGGGGCTCGCCCCCGAGAGCATGCGGATGTGGAGCCGCCCGCAGGAGTTCGGCTACACGCTCGGCGAGCGCCTGCAGGGCGAGGCGTCGACCAACTGCATCCTCGTGTTCATCTGCTGGGGTGCGGACGACGGCGGCATCTTCGGCAGCATCGCCGGCGCCTTCTCCTCGAGCGGCGCTGACGCCAACCCGCTGGTGCGCGCGGCGGCGGCCAACGCGGTGCTGACGGCCCCGACGGAGACGGACGGCATCTACGTCCTCAACCACGAGTCCGACAGCTTCAACATCATCCTCTACTCGCGGAAGTCGGCGCGGGTGATCGGCAAGTCGATGCGCCTGCACCCGATCGGCGAGGTCAGCCAGGAGCGCGCCGACAAGGAGCGCTTCCTGCGCTCGATGAGCGGCTCGCAGGTGCACATGCCGTCGACGTTCGCCGAAGTGAAGTAGGCCTCGGCCCCAGCGCGAGCCCCCGGGCGTCACCTCTCACGGTGCACCGGGGGCTTCGTGTTTCTTCAGATGCCGGCGGGCCCCACGCACACCGGCGTCTCGCTGTCCTTGACGAGGTTGCAGACGTACTCGTCGCGGCAGTCCGCCTGCCGCTTGCACGCCTTCATGCAGCCGGGCTGGTTGGCCATGATCGCGTCTTTCACGCAGAGGGTGCCGGCGGGGCACGGCGCGCCGCCCACCACGCACGCGAGGCTGCAGGCGCCGCTCGGCGCGTAGTCCTTGATCAGGCACACGCCCGCGCCGCAGTCCTTGTCCGTCGCGCAGGCGTCTCCGATGGTCGGCCCGCAGCCGGCGAGGACGCAGAGACAGGCCAGCGACGCGAGCAGGAGGCGAGGGTTCCAATTCATGGCCCCCTGACTATGGTGCACCCGGCCCGTTGGCCCAAGCTTCCTTCCTTCTCACGGAGTCTTCAGTCGATGAACAGCAGCGCGCGCGGTGGTTCCTTCCTGGTGAGCCCGGTCGGCTCAGTCGAGGTGATGTCGCCCGAGTTCTTCTCTCCCGAGCAGAAGGCCTTCTTCGAGACGGCGGCGCGCTTCTCGCGGGAAGAGGTGCTGCCGAAGGCCGAGCGCATCGAGCACAAGGACTTTGCGCTGCTGCGCGAACTGGTGAGGAAGGCCGGCGAGCTGGGCCTGCTCGGCATCGACGTGCCCGAGGCGTACGGCGGCTCGGGCCTCGAGAAGACGACGTCGCTGTTGGTGGCCGAGGCCAAGTCGATGCTGGGGAGCTGGTCCGTCACCTTCGGCGCGCAGACGTGCATCGGCACCCTGCCCATCGTCTTCTTCGGCACCGAGGCGCAGAAGGCGAAGTACCTCCCGAAGCTGGCGTCGGGCGAGTGGGTGTCGGCCTACGCCCTCACCGAGGCGGGCTCCGGCAGCGACGCGCTGGGCGCGAAGACGCGGGCGGTGAAGAGCGCCGATGGCAAGCACTGGGTGCTCAACGGCTCCAAGCAGTACATCACCAACGCGGGCTTCGCCGACGTCTTCGTGGTTTTTGCCAAGGTCGACGGCAACCTCTTCTCTGCCTTCATCGTCGAGCGCGGCACGCCCGGCCTCACCATCGGCCCCGAGGAGAAGAAGATGGGCATTCGCGGCAGCTCCACCTGCCCGCTCATCTTCGAGGACGCGAAGGTGCCCGTGGAGAACCTGCTGGGAGAGATCGGCCGGGGCCACAAGATCGCCTTCAACATCTTGAACCTCGGGCGGCTCAAGCTGGGCGCGGGCGTGGCGGGCGGCATGAAGCTGCACCTCGGCGGCGCGGCGGCGTACGCGGCGGAGCGCAAGCAGTTCAACACCCCGCTGATCCGCTTCGGGCTGACGCGGGAGAAGCTGGCCCGCATGCTGGCCGACTCCTACGCGGTGGAGTCGATGGCCTACCGGACGAGCGGCCACATCGACGAGCTGATCGCGAAGGGTACGGAGACGCTGGCCGCCATCGAGGAGTTCGCGATCGAGGCGTCCATCCTCAAGGTGATGGGCTCGGAGCTGGCCTGCCAGCTCATCGACGACGCGGTGCAGCTCCACGGCGGCTACGGCTACATCGAGGAGTACCCGGTGGAGCGCGCCTACCGCGACGTGCGCATCAACCGCATCTTCGAGGGCACCAACGAGATCAACCGCATGCTGGTGACGGGCATGCTGCTCAAGCGGGCGATGAAGGGCACGCTGGGCCTCTTCGACGGCGGCGAGGCGAAACCTTCAGCCGCCGACGCGCCGGTGGAGCACCTGAAGCAGCTCGCGCTCCACTGTCTCAAGGTGGCGGTGGAGGCCTACGGCCAGGCGATCGAGGAGCACCAGGTGGTGCTGGCGTCCATCGCCGACATCGTGATGGACGCGTACGCGCTCGAGTCCATGGAGGCGCGCAACCGGCGGCTGGCGAAGGTGAAGCCGCTGGAGCCGTGGCGCCTGGCCGCGGTGCAGACCTTCACCAACACGGCCCACACCCGCGCTCTCGCCGCGGCCCGCCGCGCCCTGTGCGCCTGCTCGAAGGGCGAGGCGCTGGACGAACACCTGAAGCGCGCGCAGGCCCTGCAGGTCTTCCTGCCCATCGATCCCGAGGCCACCAACGAGGTGCTGGCGTCGGCGGTGGAGCAGGCCCGCGGCTACCCGTCGCTGGGCTGAGGGACGCGGAAGTCCAAAGAGCCTCGGCGCGCGGGAATCGGCTCACCGCCCCGCGGTTGCCAACACAGGCCTTCCGCGCCGGCCGTCGAGTCCGGCAACATCTCGCCCATGCTGCTCGCCTCGCTGATCCTCGCCGCTGCACCCTTCACGTTTCCGCCGCCGACGCCCACGGCCTTCCCCGAGAGCCTGGCGGCGGCCTGCACCACCGACGGCGCCACGCGCGTGTGCAAGGCCGTGCCGGCGGAGGAGGGCGCGCGCCCGGGCCTGGTGGTGGACGGCCCCGACGAGCGCCACGTGGAGTGGGACGCCACCGCGCTGCCGGGTGAGCTCGACGACTTCCAGGTGTTGCGCGTCGATCTCGACGGCGATCTGAAGGAGGAGCTGGTGGTGGCCAACCGCGCGGCCGAGGCCATCGGCGTGACGGTGCGGCTCTGGGAGCTGGCCATCGTCGACGGCGCCCGCGAGGAAGTGACGCACGCGCTGGTGCATGACTGGGGCCCTGACGCGCTGGACGAGAAGGGCCGGCTGCTCCTCACCGAGTGGGACTGGCGCGATCCCGACGCGGGCGCGCTCGTCTTCGTGGGCCGGGAGTACACGTGGCGAAGCGGCCGCCTGTGGCCGACGAAGGCGCAGGTGCTCAAGCGTAAGCTGGACGTCGACTTCGAGCTCGAGCGCGCCCAGGTGCAGGGGCTGTTGCGCACGCCGCGCCGCTTCCTGGCGCACAAGTCCACCACCCGCACCACCGACGCCGTGGCAAAGGCGGCCGCGAAGGCCACGGTGCTGGGCGTGTCGCGCGAAGAGCCCTACCTGGGCCTCCACCTCCAGCGCGCGGACGGCTCGTTCGAGAGCCTGTCCGAGACGCCCGACTCCAAGCCGCTCCTGCGCCTGGGCGACGCCCGCAGCGCGCGCCTCTTCCCCATGGGCTACGCGCCGGCGGCAGCCGAGGAGTGGCTGATGGGCCGGCCGGTGCGGGTGGCGCTCGACGGCACGGAGGCCGTCGGGGCCGTGTGGGTCGACTGACGGAAGCGCCGTTACCAGAGCGGGTTCAGGTCCACCTTGAAGCCGTAGACCTCGAACTCGCCGTTGGTGATGCTCTTGAGGCCGCCCCAGGCCTGCTTCGCCACGTTGGCCACCTCTCCGCCGAAGTCGGCCAGCTTCTTCACCGCGTCGGTGGCCAGCCGGCTGCCTGCCCTGGCGAGGTTGGACAGGCGATCGACGGCGCCCTGCGCCAGCTGACCTCCGATGGTGGCGAGATCCTTGAGCGCGTCCACGCCGGCGTCACCGAGGTCCTTGAGGCCGTCCAGCAGCGCCTTGCCGCCCTCGGTGAGGTTGGTCTTCCACGCCTTGGCGACCTCCTTGAAGGACGCGACGCCGTCGGTGAGCAGCTCCTTGGCGGTGCTGATGGCCCACTCGGCGCGGCGGTCGACGAACTCCTTCACCGCGGTGGCGGCCTTCTTCGCGGCCTCTCCGGTGCCCTTCGCGAGATCGGTCAGCGTTTCACCCACCCAGGTGAGCGCCTTCTTGCCCGCCTCGCCCGGGTGCTCGGCGATGTACTTGAGCGTGTCCACCGCCGCCTCGCCGGCGTTCTTGAGCCCGCGCACCGCGCTCTCGGCGATGTCGCGCGCCTGCCCGCCCAGCTTCACCACCTCGTCCCAGGTCTTCTTCGCCAGCTCGCCGCCCTTCGAGAGCAGCACGCCGATCTTCTCCTTGGCCATGCGCCCGACTTCGCCCGGGTGGGTGGCGGCCCAGGCCACCATGTCGACGGCCTTCTCGCCCAGCTCGACGGCCCGCTTGAGCCCGGCGTCGATCGCCTTGCCGGCGGTGTCGATCAGCTCCTTCGCCTTCTCGCGGGCCGCGCCCTTGAGGTTCTGCCAGCCCTCCTTCAAGTCGCCCAGCGTGTCCACGGCCTTCTGGTAGAGCGCCTTCGCGCCGGCCTTGGTCAGGTCGATGCCGCCTTCGATCATCGACTTGATCCCGTTGACCGCGATGGACGCGGCCTCGCCCGGGTTCTGCGCGATCCAGCTCAGCGTCTGCAGGCCCTTCTCGCCGGCGGCCTTCAGGGTGTCGACGGCGTTGGACAGCGCCTGCTTCGCTTCCTTCGCCAGCTCGCCGCCCTTCTGGATCACCTCGCCGAGCTGTTGCGCCGCGTTCTGCACCAGCTCCTTCGCCTTGGCGCCGTACTTGGACGGGTTGCGGATCACGTCGGCCAGCGCGTGCATGCCGGCCGCCGTCAGCTTCATCTGCGCGCCCACCGCGTCGGCCTGGGCCACGCCCGCCATCTCGGCCAGCTTGATCGCCCCCTTCGCGCCCGCCTTGGCCATGTCCTGCACCAGCACCGCCGCGCCCTCCGGCCCGTAGATGCCGGCGAGCTGCGCCATGCCCATCGGCCCCTGCGCGGCCGCGGCGCCGACGTTGACGGCCTTCATCCACATCGGGGCCTTGTAGTTGGCGGGATCCGCCTCGAACTTCGCCTTCTCGCTGCTGAAGGCGATGTCCATCGCCACCTCCGCCGCGCCCAGGCCGATCTGGATGGGGAGATCGACGTTGCCGACGCCGGTGGCCTCGATGACGCCCAGCACCGTGTCCGCCGCGTTCAGGTTGCCGGCGGTCAGCGCGAAGAAGCGCAGATCGGGTGGCAGCTTGGTGTTGGCCGCTTCCGCGTACATCTTCGCCGCGTCGATGCCGGACACCGCCGCGCCCGCGACGGGGATGATCTTGCCGACGCCCTTGAGCAGCTTGAGCGCCGCCTCGCCCGTCATCTTGAGGCCCATCTTCTCGAGCAGCTCGGCGGTGCCGACGAGCGCCTTGCCGACCAGCTTCGAGTCGGACTTCTCGGCCACCTTGAGCAGCTCGCCCACGGCCTTCCCGTCCACCTTCGTTCCCACCTCGGCCAGCTTCGCCAGGGCGTTCTCGTCGAAGCGCGCCACCACCTTGGCCAGCGAGCCCTTGCTCTTCTCGGGCAGCTTGGTGGCCAGCTCGCCCAGCACCTCGAGCATCGGCTTGCCGTCGACCGTCTTCGCCAGCGCCTTCTGCATCACGTCGCGCTCCAGCCCGCCCAGCGTCTCGAGCAGGGCCTTGCCCGACTTCCCGTCCATCGAGCCGACCTTCGCGAGGATCTCGTCGAGCTGCTTCGGGTCCGTCGCGCGCTCGAGGATCTTCGGCAGCGCGTCCTTCAGATCGGCGTTGCCCGCCAGCTTCTTCACCGTCTCGAGCTGCGCGGGGGACAGCTTCTGCGCCAGCTCCGGGGTGAGGCCCTTCACGCCCGTGTCCGCCAGCTTGACGGCGCTGTCGGCCAGCGTGTCCGCGTCCTTCACGCCCTGGCTCTTGAGGAAGTCCTTGAAGGCGGAGAGGTCCTTCTTCAGGTCGGGGATCTCCACCGCCAGCTGCGCCGCCGCCAGCGCCTTGTCCTTGGTGTCGGCCTTGGGATCGACCAGCGTGAGCGCCGAGCCGACCGCCTTGAAGGTGCCGTCCAGCTTGCGGAGGTCGTCGGCGATCTTCGGGAACTCCTTGCCGGCGAAGTCCTTCACCGACTGCGCGAGCGCGAAGGCCGCCTTGCCCTTGTCCAGCGCCGACTTGCTGGGATCGGTGAAGGCGGTCACCGCGTCGACCAGCTTCTGCGCGGCGGGGCCTGCGCCCAGCGCCTTCTTCAGGAAGCCGTCGAGGTCCTTCGGCGCGAAGGCCTTGCCCGCGCTGGTGGCGAGCGCGAGGGCCGCCTTCGCCTTGTCCGCGTCGGTCGCCTTCTCGCTGACGAGCGTGCCCAGCGCCTTGAAGGCCTCCGGGTCCTTCACCAGCTTGCCGATCTTCGTGTCCTTGAGGCCGACCTGCTCGAGCGCCTTGTCGAGGCTCTTGGGGAAGGTCTTCACCAGATCGCCCGCGGCGGCGAGCTGCTCGGAAGGCGTGCCCGTCTTCAGCTTGACCAGGTTGTCGTAGATCTTCTTGAGATCGTCCGGCTTCTTCCCCTTGAGGTCGGGGAACATCTTCTCGAGATCGCTCGGCTGCTTGGGCAGGGCGCCCTTGCCCTTGTCATACCCGTCGCTGGGCGCCTGGGGCTGCTGCCTGGCGGCTTCGGCTGCAGCCTTGCGCGCGGCTTCTGCTTCGGCAGCCTTGCGGGCGGCTTCCTCGGCGGCGCGACGCTGGGCTTCGGCGAGCGCGGCGGCATTCGAGGGCGACGAGACGTTCGAGGTTCGGCTGGTCATGAGCTTTTTTCCGGGGAAGGAAGAGGGGGCGACAGCCAAGAAGTGTCGCACGCTCCGAGGGAGGGGTTGCTACCTTTGTCGGACAGCCGGCTGCGCCGGGTACGGCGATGGTAGGGCGGGTCGGGAGAGGTGGGAGAGGCTGCGACGGCGACCTTCGACTCAGTACGGTTTGTCGGCCAGGGCCTCGGCGCCGAAGGTGAGGCGGGCGATCCACGGGGGGGCGGGCAGGGCGCGCAGGTTGAGGAGATCGTCGAGCATCTGCTCGTTCTCCGGTGGAAGGCGGGTGAAGGCGACGCCGAGGCGCAGCGGCAGCCCGTCGACGCGGGTGGCGACCGTCCACACCACTTCCCCGGTGACGATCAACGGCCCGGTGGACAGCTTCATGCGCATCAGGAAGGGCACGCCCTGCCGCACGTGCTTGGGCATCACGTCGCCGTCCACGTCGATGCCGACGCCGCCCTTCGAGATGTCGCGCAGCCGGAAGATGGCCGAGTCCTGGCGATCCTCCACCGCCCGCACGTGCAGCGGGATGCGTGGGTGCTTGCGCTTGGCGTCCGATCGGCTCGCGTTGACGATGGAGCGCAGCACGCTGTCGATGCCCTTGCGGTTCCTGGGGGGCTCGTAGCGGATGTGCAGCACGTGCCGCCCCGGCGCGCTCTCGGTGACGGACATCACCGTGCCGAACACCTCCACCGCGTCGCGCACGCCGGCGGAGTGGAGCTCGAAGACGAAGCTGGTGCCCACCGCCAGCGACTTCTTCGACTCGATGCGGACGCCTCCGCGGCCGACGCTCTTGGTGAGCTCCGCCAACAGGGCCTCGGGGCTCTTGTACCCCACCCTCAGCCGCACCTGCTTCTGTGCCGCAGTCCCCACCGGAGGCTGACTTCCTTAGCAGGCTTTTGCTGATCCGCCGCCTGCGCATTTCACCCACATCACCATCGCCGCCGATCGCGTGCCACCGCCCGGGCCTTTCTTGACCCCCCGGGATTCCGGCCCTATTTTCCGGCGCGGTGGTATGAAGTGGTAACAGGCGGATCAGATTCCCTCACAGCGGATGATCAGGGCAGTGGGCGGTGAGCGAGGGCGCCTTCCCACGACCAAGCGACGCGGGACGAAGGTGGGCTGAGCGTGTTCCGGGGCGTGTTCGAGCATCAGATCGACGCGAAGGGGCGAACGAGCTTCCCCGTGAAGCTGCGTGAGACGCTCGTGGGGCAGTACGACGATCGGTTGATCGTCACCACCGCGCTCGACAGCTGCCTGCACGCGTACCCGGTGCGCGAGTGGGAGCAGCTCGAAGCGGCGCTCGGGAGGCGCAACCCCATGGAGCCGGGCGTGAAGTCGCTGCTGCGGCTCTACGTGGCCAGCGCGCAGGAGCTGCAGCTCGACAAGCTGGGGCGGATCCTGATCCCCCCCACGCTGCGGGCGCACGCCCACCTGGAGAAGGACGTCGTCTGGGCGGGGATGGTGAAGGTGATCGAGCTCTGGTCGAAGGACGGCTGGCAGCAGGCGCAGCAAGCGGCGCGCACCGAGGCGGACTCGGCCGACGTGATGCGGGTGCTGGCGGAGCTGCGGGCTGGCTGAAGCGCAATTTCGAAGCAGGTCCATTCGAAGAACGGCGAGGACAACGTGAGCGAGCTGGTGGAACCGGAAGTGGTGCACGAGGCGCGGCGCGCTACAGCCACATCGCGCGTCATGACGATGGTGCTCGAGGGCGAGATCGGCCTCGACGAGATGAACGACGTCACCGCGATGCTGCTCCGGCTGGGGCGCAACGGCGTCAGCCGGGTGGTGATCGACTTCTCCGAGGTGTCGCACTTCGACTACCGCGGCGTCCGGGTGCTGATGCGGCACGCCGACGCCTTCCGGGAGAAGGGTGGGGATCTCCGGCTGGCCGGCATGTCGCCCTACGTCTTCGCCATCTTCCGCAGCGCGGGCGCGCACGACGCGTTCGACTACTTCGCCGAGCTGGCGGACGCGCACAGGTCCTTCGAGCGCGCCGTGCTGACGCAGGCCGGGTGAGGCCATCGCTTTCGTCCACCAGACCGTCCTCCTCGAGGAGGCGGTGGACCTGCTGCAACCCCGGGAGGGGCGCGTGATCGTCGACGGAACACTGGGCGGAGGCGGGCACTCGGAGGCGCTCCTGGCGTGCGGCGCCACCGTGGTGGGCCTCGACCGTGATCCGACGGCCCTGGCGGCGGCGACGGCCCGGCTCGCGCGCTTTGGCTCCCGCTTCCGCGCGGTCCAGGGCCGCTTCGGAGACGTGGCGGCGCTGGTGGACGGCCCGGTGGACGGGTTCCTCCTCGATCTCGGCGTCTCCAGCCCCCAGCTCGACACCGCGGCCCGCGGCTTCTCCTTCCAGCACGACGGCCCGCTGGACATGCGCATGGGGCCGGACGGCGAGACGGCGGCGGAGCTGATCGCCCGCGTGACCGAGCGGGAGCTGGCGTCCTTGATCTACGAGCTGGGCGAAGAGCGCTTCTCCCGGCCGATCGCCCGTGAGCTCAAGGCCCGCGCGCCGAAGACGACGCACCAGGCGGTGGAGGCGGTGAAGGCCGCCGTACCCCGCAAGGCCTGGCCCAGAGACATCCACGTCGCCACGCGCACCTTCCAGGCGCTCCGGCTCGCGGTGAACGACGAGCTGGGTGAGCTCGATCGCGCGCTCGCGGCCCTCCCCACGCTGCTCCGGCCGGGCGGGCGTGCGGCGATCATCAGCTTTCACTCGCTGGAAGATCGCAAGGTGAAGCAGGCCTTCCGCGCGCTGTGCGGTGAGGCTCCCGACGAGCTGCCGCGCGGCCTGCCCGTGCAGCGACAGCGGCGCGCCGACTTCGTGGCCCTGACGAAGAAGCCCCTCACCGCCTCGGACGAAGAGGTGGCGAACAACCCGAGGGCCCGCAGCGCCAGGCTGCGAGCTGTGGAGAAGAAGTCATGAGCGTGGTGGTGGAGGCGAGGAGCCGCGGCGGCCTCTCCCTTTCGGTGATCCTGCTGGAGATCCTCCCGGCGGCGCTGGCGGTGCTGCTCCTCTCCGGGGTGGGCGTGGTGCACGTCACCTCGCGCGTGATGGTGGTGAAGATGGGCTACGAGCTGTCGCGCCTCGACGCGGCGGGCGCAGTCCTCACCCGGGAGAATGATCAGCTGCGGCTCGAGCTGGCCACCTTGAAGGGCCCCGCGCGGCTCGAGGGCATCGCGAAATCGAAGCTGGGCCTCGGTCCACCCGCCCCCGGTGCGGTGATCCACCTGAAGAAGTGACATGCGCGACCTGAAGAACATGCAGGTGGTGGAAGGCCCGTCGTCGGGCATGCGGCTGCGCGTCGTCCTGCTGGGCGCCGTCTTCCTCCTGCTCCTCGCCGTAATCTTCGGCCGGGCCGTGCACCTCCAGGTCCACCAGCAGGAGAAGCTCAAGGCCTTCGCCGAGGATCAATACGTGCGGGCGATGGAGATCCCCGCGCGCCGCGGCGACATCTTCGACCGACGCGGCACCCCGCTGGCCCAGAGCGTGGAGGTCGACTCGGTGTGGGTCGATCCCTCCCTGCTCGAGGATCGCCAGGCGGCCGCGCGCGCGCTCGCCAGGGCGCTGTCCGTCGATCGCCACGAGCTCGCCGAGAAGCTGGAGAAGGGCCGGCGCTTCGCCTGGGTGAAGCGGCAGGTGACGCCCGCCGAAGTGGCGAAGGTGAAGGCGCTCGAGCTGCCTGGCGTGGGCTTCGCGCGCGAGCCGCGCCGGTTCTATCCGCAGCGCGAGCTGGCGGCGCACGTGCTGGGCCTCGTCGGCACCGACGCGCACGGACTCGACGGGCTGGAGAAGTCCTTTGAGGACGAGCTGTCCGGTGAGCGCGTCACCCGCGAGGGCTTCCGCGACGCGAAGGGCCGCAAGCTGCTCACCAACGGGGTGGAGGATCCACAGGCCCGCCAGGGGGCCACCCTGACGCTGACCATCGATCGCCAGCTCCAGTACGTCACCGAGAAGGCGCTCGAGAAGGCGGTGGTGGACGCGAAGGCCGCCGCGGGCATGGCGGTGGTGCTCGACCCACGCACCGGCGAGGTGCTGGCGCTGGCCAACGCGCCGCGCTTCAACCCCAACTCCCCGAAGGACGCCACGCAGGACGCGCTGCGCAACCGGGCGGTCACCGACACCTTCGAGCCGGGCTCCACCTTCAAGGCCTTCGTGATCGCCACCGCGCTCGACGAGAAGGTGATCACCGAGAACTCCGAGTTCGACTGCGAACAGGGCCGCTTCGCCATCGGCCGTCACGTGGTGCATGACACGCACGCCCATGGGGTGCTCAAGCCGCGGGGCATCCTCCAGGTCAGCTCCAACATCTGCGCGGCGAAGGTGGCCCAGCGGCTCGGGCGCGAGCGGCTGGTGGCTGCCTGGGAGCGCTTCGGCTTCGGAGAGCGCGTGGGGCTGGGGCTCCCGGGTGAGGGGAAGGGGTCGATCCCCTTCCCGCGCGCGGAGATCGCGCTCGCCACGCAGGCCTTCGGGCAGGGGCTCACCGCGACGGCGATTCAGCTCGCGGCTGCCTACGGCGCCCTGGCCAACGGCGGCACGCTGATGCGCCCCTACCTGGTGTCGAAGGTGGTGGACCCCGACGGCCTGGTGCTGCTGGAGAACGGGCCGACGGCCGTGCGCCGCGTGGTGAGCGAGAAGGCGGCTCGGCAGGTGGTGTCCATGCTGGAGAGCGTGGTGGAGCCGGGCGGGACCGCGCCGCGCGCGCGCCTCGACGAGTTCCGGGTCGCGGGGAAGACGGGCACTGCCCAGAAGGCGGATCCGCTGGCCGGCGGCTATTCGGACAAGCGCATCGCCAGCTTCATCGGGTTGGTGCCCGCCGAGGCGCCGCGCGCGGTGATCCTCGTCGTCATCGACGAGCCCGTCACCGACGTCTACGGCGGGCTGGTGGCGGCGCCCGCCTTCAAGGAGATCGCCCAGGAGGCCATGCCGCTGTTGGGGGTGCCTCCGTCCCGACCCGGCGTGCTGGCCACCCCGGCGACCGTCTCTGCGGGGCCGGTGAAGCCCTCGAAGTCCCCCGTGGTGGTCGCCATCGAGCGGCTGGAGCAGATGGACGCCGTCACCGAGGCCGTCTCGGACGGCGCGGTGCGCGTGCCGGATCTCAAGGGGAAGAGCGGGAGGGTGGCGGTCGGCGCGTTGATGAACGCGGCCCTGGAGCCGCACCTCACGGGCTCCGGCCTGGTCGCCAGCCAGCGACCGGCAGCAGGAACTCTCGTAGACAGAGGCACCCGAATCTCTCTGCAGTTGGCAGGCCCCTTGCCACTGAGTACCCCCTGACGGCCCGGACTGCGCGGCCAGGAAGACACGTTCAATGAAGCTGACGGAGCTGCTCGCGGGTGTCGGAACGGAGCCGGTCGCCTCGACGAAGGCGAAGGTGGACGTCACCAGCGTCACGGCCGATTCGCGCGAGGTGAAGCCGGGCGCGCTCTTCGTGGCGGTGCCGGGGACGAAGGCCGACGGCACGCAGTACGCGCAGGACGCGGTCAAGGCGGGCGCGGTGGCGGTGGTGGCCGAGAAGCCGCTGGCTGGCGTGCAGGTGCCCGTCTTCAGCGTGCCCAATGCGCGCAAGGCCCTGGCGCTGATCGCCGGGAACTTCTTCGGCAACCCGGCGCGCGAGCTCGTGCTCCTGGGCATCACCGGCACCAACGGGAAGACGACGACGACGTGGCTGGTGGAGAGCATCTGCCAGGCGGGGATGAACCAGGTCGGCCTCCTCGGCACCATCGAGGTGCGCTTCTGCGGGCAGAGCCGCCCTGCCACTCACACCACACCCGATCCGGTGCAGCTCCACCGCACCTTCCGGGAGATGGTGGACGCCGGCGTCGACACGGTGGTGATGGAGGTGTCCAGCCACGCGATCGATCAGCAACGGGTGCACGGCCTCACCTTCCGCGCCGCGGGCTTCACCAACCTCTCGCGCGATCACCTCGACTACCACAAGGACATGGAGGCCTACTTCCAGGTCAAGCGCCGCCTCTTCACCGAGAACCTGTCCGCTGGCGGGCTGGCGGTGGTGAACGGCGACGACACGTACACCAACCGCGTCTACAACGAGATGAAGCAGCTCAAGCGCCAGGCGTGGAAGTTCTCGCGCGCGGGCAACGGCGAGCTGTCGGCCTCGCAGGTGGAGCTGACGCCCAGAGGCATCACCGCCACGCTGAAGACGCCGGCGGGGGACATCCCCATCAAGAGCTCGCTGGTGGGCGCGCACAACCTCGAGAACATCCTCCTCGCGGCGGGCGTCGCGCTGGCGGCTGGGGCGAGCCGGCGGGACGTGCAGGACGGGATCGAGCGCGTCACGCGGGTGCCGGGGCGCATGGAGCGCGTGTCGGGCAATGGCATCAACGCCCTCATCGACTACGCCCACACCGACGAGGCGCTGCAGAAGGCCGTGGAGTCCGCGCGCGGCTTCACCAAGGGGAAGTTGATCGTCGTGTTCGGCTGCGGCGGCGATCGCGACACCGGCAAGCGCCCGCTGATGGGTGAGGCGGCGGCGCAGGCGGATCTGCCCATCGTCACCTCCGACAACCCGCGCAGCGAGGATCCCGACGACATCATCGCGGACATCGTCCCCGGCCTCGAGAAGTCAGGCCTGCGGAGGATGAGCCCGGCGAAGGCGCGCACGGGCGAGAAGGGCTACCTGGTGGAGGCGGATCGCCGCGCGGCGATCGCGCTCGCCATCTCCCTGGCGAAGGAAGGCGACACGGTGCTGATCGCCGGCAAGGGCCACGAGCCGTACCAGGAAGTGGGCGGCAAGCGGGAGCACTTCGACGATCTCGAGGAGGCGCGGAAGGCGCTCGGCTGAGGAAGAGGACGCATGGCGATTCGGCTGTCGGATCAACAGGTGGTGCAGGCGACGGGCGCGAACCGCACGCGCCTCGGCCCCCGCGCGTCCTACGACGCGGTGTGCACCGACAGCCGGCAGATCGTCCCCGGGTGCCTCTTCGTGGCGCTGGAAGGCGAGAAGTTCGACGCCCACGACTTCGTCCAGCAGGCGGTGGAGGGCGGCGCGGCGGGGGTGGTGGTGAAGCAGGGGAAGAAGGTGACGTTGCTCGATCCCAACTGCGCCATCTACGAGGTGCCAGACACCTTGCGCGCGCTGGGCGCCATCGCCCGCTTCCACCGGCAGCGCTTCCGGATCCCCGTGGGCGCGGTGACGGGCAGCAACGGCAAGACGACCACCAAGGAGCTGGTCGGCGCGATCCTCGCCACCCGCGGGCCCGTGCTCAAGACGCAGGGCAACCTGAACAATGAGGTGGGCGTGCCGCTGACGCTGTTCGGCCTCGAGCCGAGGCACGTGGCGGCGGTCATCGAGATGGGCATGAACCACCCGGGAGAGATCGCCCGCCTCACCGACATCGCGCGGCCCGACGCCGGCCTCATCACCGTGGTGCAGCCCGCGCACCTCGAGGGCTGCGGCAGCATCGACGGCGTGGCGAAGGCCAAGGGCGAGCTGTTCCACGGCCTCTCCGCGCAGGGCACGGCGGTGGTGAACCTGGACGACGCGCGGGTGGCGGCCCAGGCGAAGGGCATCGCGGCGAAGACGCTCACCTTCGGGCGCGCGGCCGACGCGCAGGTGCGGCTGACGAAGGTGGAGCAGCACGGGCGCGACGGGCTGGCCATTCGCATCGCGTACCAGGGCGTCGAGCACCCCGTGGCGCTGCGGCTGGTGGGCGATCACAACGCGCTCAACGCGACGGGGGCCTTCGCGCTGGCCACGGCGCTGGGCTTCACCCCCGGGGAATGTGTGCGGGGGCTGGAAGCGGCGCAGGCGCACGCGCGCCGGCTGGAGATCCTCGACGCGCCGGGCGGCGTCACGGTGGTGGACGACTGCTACAACGCCAACCCGGCGTCGATGACGGCGGCGCTGGGCACGCTGTCGCAGCTGGCCGCCGAAGGGCGCGCGGTGGCGGTGCTGGGCGACATGCTGGAGCTGGGTGCGGGCGAGGGGCCAGAGCACTCGCGCATGGGCGTCACCGCGTCGGATCACGCCGCGCTGGTGGCCTTCTTCGGCCCGCGCATGAAGGCCGCGCACGTCGAGGCGAGCAAGAAGCTGGGCGCCAGGACGGCGCACTTCGAGGACGTCGCCGCGCTGCTCGAGTGGCTCCAGCCGAAGCTGGCGCCGGGTGACGTGGTGCTGGTGAAGGCCAGCCGCGGCATGAGGCTGGAGCGCGTGGTGGAAGCGCTCACCGGCCAGAAGGCCGGGGGAGGCCACTGACATGCTCTACCTCCTCTACGAGTGGCTGAAGGACGGCGACGCAGGGAAGTGGCTCAACTTCCTGCGCTACCCCACCTTCCGGATCATCGCGGGCGGTGTCTCCTCGCTGGTGATCGGCATGCTGTTCGGGCCGCGCCTGATCGAGCGGCTGCGCGTCGCCCAGCACGGCCAGTCGAACGTTCGGGAGGACACGCCGGAGTCGCACCAGAAGAAGAAGGGCACGCCGACGCTGGGCGGCAGCCTCATCCTCCTCGGCGTCTTCTTCGGCACGCTCCTGTTCGCGGATCTCAAGAGCCGGGTGGTGTGGGTCGCGCTGTTGATGACGGCGGGCTACGGCTTCACCGGCTTCCTCGACGACTGGCTCAAGCTCTCGAAGAAGAACTCCAAAGGGCTGCCCGGTCGCTTCAAGCTGGTGCTGCAGACGCTCTTCTTCCTCATCGCCGTCTTCGGCATCATGTGCGACTGGTCCGGCGGGGCGCCGCGGTTGCTCATCGAGACGCGCATCACCATTCCCTTCATCCCCACCCACCGCCTCAACCCGGATCTCGGCTGGCTGTACGTCTTCTTCGCGTGGATCGTCGTGGTGGGCACGTCCAACGCGGTCAACCTCACCGACGGACTGGACGGGCTGGCGATCGCGCCCACGATGATCGCCTCGCTCGTCTTCGTGGTGCTCTGCTACGCGGCGGGCACCACCGTCGCCATCGCCGACTGGGAGACGATCGCCGGCGTGAAGCAGTTGGTGGCGGTGCCGGTGCACGAATACCTCGGCATCGCGCGGGTGGAAGGCGGGGCCGAGCTGGCGGTCTTCTGCGCGTCCATCGTCGGCGCGGGCATCAGCTTCCTCTGGTTCAACTCGTACCCGGCCTCGGTCTTCATGGGCGACGTGGGCAGCCTCGCGCTCGGCGGCGCGCTGGGCACGGTGGCCATGCTGTCGAAGAACGAGGTGGTGAGCGCCATCATCCACGGCGTCTTCCTCGCGGAGATCCTCTCCGTGATGATCCAGGTGGCCAGCTTCAAGCTGACGGGCAAGCGCATCTTCAAGATGGCGCCGCTGCACCACCACTTCGAGAAGGCCGGCATGAGCGAGACGAAGATCGTCGTCCGCTTCTGGATCGTCTCCATCCTGCTGGGCGGCGTGGCGCTCGCCTCGCTCAAGCTGAGGTAGCCCGCCGTGTTCGAAGGAAAGACCTTCATCGTCATCGGGCTGGGCAAGAGCGGGGTGGGCGCCTCGAAGCTGCTCCTCAACCGCGGCGCGAAGGTGATCGCGCTCGACGAGAAGCCCGACGCGAAGCCGCCCTTCGAGCACCCGAACCTGAGCGTGAAGGCGGGCCCCTTCCCCGCGCGCTTCTGGGAAGGCGCCGAGGCGGTGGTGGTGAGCCCGGGCGTGCCGCTCGCGAAGCCGGAAATCCAGGCGGCGAAGGCGGCCGGCGCGCAGGTGTACGGAGAGATCGAGCTCGCGTGGCGGTGCTTCCCGAAGGGGGCGGGCCCGATCCTCGGCGTCACCGGCACCAACGGGAAGAGCACCACCACCGCGCTCCTGGGCGAGCTGGTGAAGCAGCACGCGCCCAACACCTTCGTGGGCGGCAACCTCGGGACTGCCCTCACCCTGGCCTACGAGGATCCACGCCGCGCGCCGTACGACTTCCACGTGGTGGAGCTGTCGTCCTTCCAGCTGGAGGGGATGGTGCAGGCAAAGGTGAAGGGCGCGGCGCTCTTGAACCTGCAGCCGGATCACCTCGATCGCTACGCCACGCAGCGGGACTACGGGGCGGCGAAGGCCCGCATCTTCGCCGAGCAGCCCAACGACGGC
The DNA here is from genome assembly GCA_040752975.1 of Myxococcota bacterium. Classification (GTDB taxonomy): domain Bacteria; phylum Myxococcota; class Myxococcia; order Myxococcales; family Myxococcaceae; genus JADLDB01. The sequence continues at coordinate 23,902 of JBFMHF010000031.1, read as the reverse complement.
TTCGCGGTGGTCAACGCGGACGATCCTTCCGTCGTCGAGCTCTCCCGCGAGGCGCACGTGCCCGTCTACGCCTTCACCCTCGACGCGCAGCGCACCAGCGCGGGCTTCAAGGGCATGGCGGTGGGAAGCAGCTCGAAGTTCATGCTGATGTTCGCGGGCAACGACGTCTTCAAGCTGCGCAACCGGGCGCTGCGGGGGACGCACAACGTGCAGAACGCGATGGCGGCGGCGATGGTGGCGCGGCTCGCGGGCATCCCGGCCGAGGCGATCCAGCGAGGCCTCGACGTCTTCCCCGGCCTGCCGCACCGCCTCGAGTCGGTCCGCGAGGTGAACGGCGTGGAGTACGTCAACGACTCCAAGGCCACCAACGTCGACAGCGCGCTGGTGGCGCTCAAGGCCTTCCCCGGCAACGTGTGGCTGATCGCGGGTGGGAAGGGGAAGGGCGCGCCGTACGCCCCGCTGGTGGAGGCCGCGCGCGGGGTGGTGAAGGGGGTGCTGACCATCGGCAAGGACGCGCCCACCATCGCCGAGGCCTTCGCGGGCGTGTGTCCGGTGCATGGCTGCGAGACGCTCGAGGCCGCCGTCAGCAAGGCGCACGGGCTGGCGACGAAGGGCGACGTGGTGCTGCTCTCGCCCGCCTGCGCCTCGTACGACCAGTTCCAGCACTTCGAGCATCGCGGCGACACCTTCAAGACCCTGGTGAGGCAACTGTGACCGACGGACGCAAGGCCATCTCGTACGATCCGCTGCTGCTCTTCGCGGTGCTCTCGCTCGTGGGCTTCGGGCTGGTGATGGTGTTCTCCGCCAGCGCCATCACCGCGCAGGACAAGCTGGGCGACAGCTTCTACTTCTTGAAGCGGCAGGCGGTGGCGGCGGGCCTGGGGCTGGTGGCGATGGCCGTGGCGATGAAGCTGGGCTACCGGCGCATGGCGCGGCTCGCGTACCCGCTGCTGGTGCTGGCGATCATCCTCCTGGTGCTGGTGCTGATCCCCGGGCTGGGCACCAAGGTGGGCGGCGCCAAACGGTGGCTGCGCCTGCCGGGCATCTCGCTCCAGCCGGCGGAGGTGGCGAAGCTGGCGTGGGTCATCTACCTCTCGTACTCGCTGGCGAAGAAGCGCGAGAAGGTGCAGAGCTTCTCGGTGGGCTTCCTGCCGCACCTCGGAGTGGCGGGGCTCCTCGTGGTGCTGTGCATGCTGGAGCCCGACTTCGGCAGCTCCGTGGCGCTGCTCTTCCTGATGTTCGTGATGCTCTTCGCGGCGGGCGCGAAGCTGTCGTACCTCGTCGGGAGCGTGCTCGCGGCGATCCCCTTCGCGTGGACGGCGATCGCGTCGTCCGCGTACCGGATGACGCGCATCACCGCCTTCCTCGATCCCTGGGCCAACCGCAAAGGGAGCGGCTACCAGGTGGCCGAGTCGCTCATGTCGATCGGCTCGGGGGGCATCACCGGCCTCGGGCTGGGCGACGGCCGGCAGAAGCTCTTCTTCCTGCCCGAGGCGCACACCGACTTCATCGTGGCGATCATCGGTGAAGAGCTGGGGCTGCTGGGCATCGCCGCGTTGATCGCGCTCTACGCCGTCATCATCTGGCGCGGCATCCGCGCGTCGCTGCACGCCACCGAGGCCTTCGGCACGTACCTGGGCCTCGGCATCACCTCGCTCGTCGCCTTCCAGGCGATCACCAACATGGCGGTGGCGATGGGGTTGGTGCCCACCAAGGGGCTCACGCTGCCCTTCATCAGCTATGGCGGGAGCTCGCTGATCGTCCTGATGGGCGCGGCGGGGCTGCTCCTGTCGATCAGCGGCACTGCGGAGGGCGGAAAGCGGCGCACGAGGGTGGTGAAGGCGCGGCCCGAGCCGCTGCCGCCGGGAGTGGGGGCGGCCGCGTGAGGGTGCTGATCGCCGGCGGTGGCACCGGTGGCCACCTCTTCCCGGGCATCGCGCTCGCGGAGGAGGTGGTGACGCGTCACCCGAAGAATGACGTCGTCTTCGTGGGGACCGATCGCGGCCTCGAGGCGCGCGTGGTGCCGGCGAACGGCTTCGTCTTCGAGTCGATTCGATCCCGCGGCCTCAAGGGGATGGGCCCGCTGCGGCTGCTGCTGGGGCTGCTCCTCTTGCCCCTCAGCTTCTTCGAGTCGTGGCGGATCCTGCGCCGCTATCGGCCAGACGTGGTGGTGGGCGTGGGCGGCTACTCGTCGGGGCCGGTGGTGCTGAGCGCCTGGCTGATGCGGATCCCCACGGCGCTCCAGGAGCAGAACGCGCTGCCCGGCCTCACCAACAAGGTGCTGGGGCGGTTCGTGAAGGCCGCGTTCGTGAGCTTCGAAGAGGCGAAGGCCTACTTCTCCACCAGGAACACCCATGTGCTGGGCAACCCGATCCGCCGCGTGCTGCTCGAGAACTTCCTCCGCTCCCGCAAGCCGCACGACAAGTTCACCGTGCTGATCTTCGGAGGCTCGCTGGGGGCGCGCGGCCTCAACACGCGCGTCATCGAGGCCCTGGGCTTCCTCGCCCCCATCAAGGACGAGCTCAACCTGATCCACCAGACGGGGAAGAACGATCTCGACACGGTGAAGCAGGGCTACGCGGAGAAGGGCTTCACCGCGGAGATCCGCGAGTTCATCGACGACATGTCGGCGGCGTACCTGGGGGCGGATCTCGTCGTCTGCCGCGCGGGCGCCACCACGCTCGCCGAGCTCACGGTGTGCAAGAAGCCGTCGATCCTCGTTCCCTTTCCTCACGCCACCGATGATCACCAGGCGGTCAACGCGAAGGCGCTGGTGGACGCGGGCGCGGCGCTCATGTTCCGCGAGGAAGAGCTGACCGGGGAGAAGCTGGCGGCGGCGATCAAGGACCTCAAGGACCACCCGGAGAAGCTCAAGAAGATGGAGAAGGCGGCGGGCCTGCTGGGCCGCCCCGAGGCCGCGCGGGAGATCGCCGACGTGCTGCAGCAGCTCTGCCTCGAGAGGTGGGGCGCGCTGACCGGACAGAAGCGTGACGGCGAGCCCCTTCGGCCGAAGCGCGAGGAGAACAAGCCGTGAACATCGCCCCCGGCCCCCAGGGCAGCCGCTTCAAGACGCGCCACGCCGCGCGCGTGCACTTCGTCGGCATCGGCGGCATCGGCATGTCCGGCATCGCCGAGGTGCTGCTGAACCTGGGCTACCAGGTGTCGGGCTCGGACCTGAAGGAGTCGGACGTCACGCGCCGCCTGGTGTCGCTGGGCGCGCGGATCGCCTACGGGCACCGCGAGGAGAACCTCGCCGACGTCGACGTGGTGGTCGTCTCTTCGGCGGTGAAGAAGGACAACCCGGAGGTGGTGGCCGCGAGGCGGAAGAAGATCCCCGTCATCCCCCGCGCCGAGATGCTCGCCGAGCTGATGCGCCTCAAGTACGCCGTGGCGATCGCCGGCAGCCACGGGAAGACCACCACCACCTCGATGGTGGCCACGGTGCTCAACGCGGCCGGGCTCGATCCCACGGCGGTGGTGGGCGGCAAGGTGAACGTGCTCGGATCGAACGCCAAGCTGGGCAAGAGCGAGCTGATGGTGGTGGAGGCCGACGAGTCCGACGGCAGCTTCCTCCACCTGCACCCGTCGATCTCGGTGGTCACCAACATCGATCCCGAGCACATGGATCACTACGAGACGCTCGACGCGCTCAAGGACGCCTTCGTCGAGTTCTGCAACCGGGTGCCCTTCTACGGCCTCAACGTGCTGTGCCTCGACCACCCCAACGTGCAGGCGCTGTTGCCGCGGCTCGAGAAGCGCTTCGTCACCTACGGCAGCTCGCACGCGGCCGACTACCGGCTCGAGGGCGTGACGCTGGACGGCTTCTCCACCCGCTTCAGGGCCTTCCGGCGCGACGAGAGCCTGGGCGACTTCACGGTGAAGATGGTGGGCGCACACAACGCGATGAACGCGCTGGCGGTGATCGCCGTGGCGGAAGAGCTGCACGTGCCGCTCGACGTGGTGCGGGCGGCGCTGGCGGACTTCGGCGGCGTCCAGCGGCGCTTCACGGTGAAGGGCGAGGCGAAGGGCATCACGGTGGTGGACGACTACGGCCACCACCCGGCGGAGGTGCGGGCCACGCTGGCGGGCGCGCGCAAGGCCTTCGGGCGGCGGCTGGTGGTGGCGTTCCAGCCCCACCGGTACACGCGCACGCGCGATCTCTTCGAGGACTTCTGCAGCGCGTTCAACGACGCCGACGTGCTGTTCCTCACGGGGATCTACGCGGCGGGCGAGGAGCCGATCGAGGGCGTCTCCTCCGAGCGCCTGGCCGAGGCGGTGCGCGCGCACGGCCACCCGGACGTGACGATGGTGCCCAGGCGCGTGGATCTCGTCGCCGCGCTGGTGGGCCGCCTGCAGCCCGGCGACATCGTGTTGACGCTGGGCGCAGGAGACATCACCAACACGGGCCCGGAACTCCTGTCCGCGCTGGGAGGCGCCTCATGAGCTGGCCCACCCCCTCGGAGGCGCGCGGAAGATGACCCTCGCGCTCCCGCCGGCACTCACTCCCGCCGAGGTGAAGCGGCACGAGCCGCTCGCCCCGTGGACGAGTGTGCGCGTGGGAGGCGCGGCGGAAGCGCTCATCCGTCCCGCGACGCCGGACTCACTCGTCGCCACCCTCCGCTTCGCTCAGGAGACGAACACGCAGGTCACCATCCTCGGCGGCGGCGCGAACACCCTCGTCGGCGATCTCGGCGTGCCGGGCTTCACGCTGAAGCTCCCCAGTGACTACTTCCCCGAAGAGGTCGACCCCGCCAGCGGTCTCGTCACGCTCAACGCTGGCTCCGCCATCGCGCGCATCGTCACGTTGATGAAGCAGCACGCGCTGGTCGGGGCGGAGTTCCTCGCGGGCATCCCCGGCACGCTGGGCGGCGCCACGGCGATGAACGCGGGCACCAAACACGGCGAGGCGATGACGGTGATCGAGGCCGTCGAGCTCGCGACCCCTGAAGGCCTGGGCTGGGTGACGGGCCTCTCTTTCCGCTACCGCCACACGGAGCTCCCCGAGGGCGCGGTCGTCACCCGGGTCCGCTTCCGCCTGCGCAAGGGCGACCTGGCCGAGTCCGCGGCGAAGATGGAAGCCGACCTCTCCTACCGCAAGCGCACCCAGCCGCTGTCCCAGCCCAACTTCGGCAGCGTCTTCACCAACCCGCCGGGCCACTTCGCGGGCGCGCTGGTCGAGCAGGTGAAGCTCAAGGGGCACCGCATCGGCAACGCGCAGATCTCCACGCTGCACGCCAACTGGATCGTCAACCTCGGTGGGGCCACCGCCCACGACGTGACCCGGCTCATGGCGCTGGCGCAAGAGCGGGTCCGGGAGGCCACCGGCGTCGAGCTCACGCCCGAGGTCAAGCGGGTGGGGAGGTTTCTCCCATGAGCTACAGCCACATTGTTGTAGCCAGAAATTTGCCCGACCTCCGAAGCGGCCTGACGATGGAGGAGTCGCGGCCATGATCCTCCGAACCAGGCGAAACCGACGCCGCCTCGACGTGGCGAAGAAGACCGGCGAGTTCACCGCCGCCGCGCGGTCGCACGGCCCGGTCGTCTTCAAGGTGCTGCTCACCACGTTGGCTACGGTGGCGGTCGCGTGGGGCGGGTACGAAGGCTGGCGCTGGGCGAACACCTCGCCCCGCTTTGCCCTGAGTGAGGTCATCTACCGCGGCGCCGAGCGCGCCTCGGGGCCGGAGCTGTCCCGCCTCGCCGGCTTGACGCCCGGCCTCAACCTCTTCGCGCTGGACGTCGAGGCCGTCGAGCGCGCGCTGGCCACGCACCCGTGGGTGAAGTCGGTCAGGGTTCACCGCCGGTTGCCGTCGCGGCTCGAGATCGTCGTGGAAGAGCACGCGCCGATCGCGGTGCTGGCGCTGGGCGAGCTGTACCTGGTCGATGAAGACGGAGTGCCCTTCAAGCGGCTGACGCCCCAGGACGGCCTGGATCTGCCGCTGGTGACGGGCATCGATCGCGAGCGCTTCGTCGGCGATCGCCAGGCGGCGCTCTTCGAGCTCTCGCAGGCCATCGACGCGGCGGTGGCGTACAGCCGGTCCAGCGCGGCGAAGGGGCACCCGCTGAGCGAGGTGCACGTGGAGGCGGGCGAGGTGACGGTGGTGACGGAGGCTGGCGAGGAGATTCGATTCGGCGACGGCGCGCTCGGGGACAAGCTGGCGCGGCTGGAGCGGGTGCGGGCGGCGCTCGAAGACAAGCGCCTGACCGCGGCGGTGATCCGCCTGGACGATCGCGTCCGGCCCTCGCGAGTGACTGTGCAGCTCTCCGCGCCGCGCCCCGAAAGGGGAACGGTCGCGGCTCATTGACGGCTCTCCGAGAGGGGACTGGGAGGAAGACAACCATGGCAAGCAAGAAGGGCGGAGAGATCCTGGTCGGGCTCGACATCGGCACGACGAAGATCTGCGCGATCGTCGGAGAGCTCTCGGACGAAGGCATCGACATCATCGGCATCGGCAGCCACCCCTCGAAGGGGCTGCGCAAGGGCGTGGTGGTCAACATCGAGACCACCGTGCAGTCCATTCAGCGGGCGATCGACGAGGCCGAGGCCATGGCCGGCACCGAGATCACCCACGTGTACACCGGCATCGCCGGCGGCCACATCAAGTCCTTCGGCGGCCGCGGGGTCGTCGCGCTCAAGGACCGCGAGGTGAAGGAGGCCGACGTCGCCCGAGTCATCGAGCAGGCGAAGACGGTCAACATCCCGGTGGACCGCGAGGTCATCCACGTCCTCCCGCAGGAGTTCATCGTCGACGACCAGTCCGGCATCCGTGAGCCGCTGGGGATGACCGGCGCGCGGCTGGAGGCCAAGGTGCACATCGTCACCGGCGCGGTGGCCAGCGCGCAGAACATCATCAAGTGCGCGAACCGGGCGGGCCTCAACGTCGCCGACATCGTGCTGCAGCCGCTGGCCTCGAGCGAGGCCGTGCTGACCGAGGAAGAGAAGGAGCTCGGCGTGTGCCTCGTCGACATCGGCGGCGGCACCACCGACATCGCGATCTTCCAGAACGGCTCCATCGTGCACACTGCCGTCATCGCGCTGGGCGGGCACAACCTGACCAACGACATCGCCGTCGGCCTGCGCACGCCCACCGAGCACGCCGAGCGGATCAAGCAGAAGTACGGCTGCGGGCTGACCTCGATGGTGGACAAGCAGGAGATGATCGAGGTCCCGTCGGTGGGCGGCCGCGAGCCGCGGGTGATGGGGCGGCAGATCCTGTCCGAGATCCTCGAGCCGCGCGTGGAGGAGATCTTCCAGCTCGTGCACCACGAGGTCGAGCGCAACGGCTTCTCGGAGTTGCTGACCTCGGGCGTGGTCATCACCGGCGGCTCGACGCTGCTGCCCGGCATGACCGAGCTGGCCGAGGAGATCATGGGCGTGCCGGTGCGCCGGGGCGTGCCGCGCGGCATCGGCGGGCTGGTCGACGTGGTGAAGAGCCCCGTCTACGCCACCGGCGTGGGCCTCGTCGTCTACGGCGCGCGCCACCAGGACCGCAGCATGTTCCGCATCCGCGAAGAGAACGTCTTCAAGAAGGTGAAGCGGCGCATGGGCGAGTGGCTGCAGGAAGTCTTCTGACGCTCCACCCTCTCCCGCCGGGGTGAGGGTGGCGCACACACCCGCTACAGCCACATAGCTGAAAACTTGCGAGGCCGGGGACCCGGGCCAAGCTCAACGAGATTCTCCAGGAAGAATGGACCCCACCATGAACGAGTTCGACCAGAGCAAGCAGGCCGCGAAGATCCGCGTCGTCGGCGTCGGCGGCGCCGGCTGCAACGCGGTGAACACGATGATCGCGAGCGGGCTGGATCGCGTGGACTTCATCGCGCTCAACACCGACGTGCAGGCGCTCGCCGCCAACCAGGCGCCGCTTCGCATGCAGATCGGCAAGGAGCTGACGCGCGGTCTGGGCGCGGGCGCCAACCCGGAGATGGGCCGGCAGGCGGCGACCGAGTCGAGGGACGACATCGCGCGGCTGCTCGAGGGCGCCGACATGGTGTTCGTCACCGCGGGCATGGGCGGCGGAACGGGCACGGGCGCGGCGCCGGTCATCGCCGACATCGCACGCGAGCTGGGCGCGCTCACCGTGGGCGTCGTCACCAAGCCCTTCAGCTTCGAGGGCAACCGGCGGCGCAAGGCGGCGGAGCAGGGCCTCCAGGAACTCAAGGCCGCCGTCGACACGCTGATTCAGATCCCCAACCAACGGCTGCTCACCCTGTCCACGGAGCCCCTGCCGCTGCTCGACGCCTTCAAGAAGGCCGACGAGGTGCTGCTCAACGCGGTGCAGGGCATCTCCGATCTCATCCAGTACCACGGGTACATCAACGTCGACTTCGCCGACGTGAAGACGATCATGAGCGAGCAGGGGCTGGCGCTGATGGGCACCGGGCGCGCGTCGGGCGAGCTCCGGGCGCTGCGCGCGATGGAGCAGGCGATCAGCTCGCCGTTGCTCGAGGACGTGTCCATCGACGGCGCGCGCGGGCTGCTCATCAACATCACCGCGGGCAAGGACATCACCCTGCAGGAGATCAACGAAGCGATCTGCATCGCGCAGGAGGCGGCGGATCCCGAGGCGAACATCATCTTCGGCTCGCTGGTGGACGCGAACGCGCGCGACGAGGTGAAGATCACCGTCATCGCCACCGGCTTCGTGGCCCGCGAGACGCAGAAGCTCCGTTCGGCCGCGGATCTGCGCCCCCAGCAGCAGACCCTGCTGGCCCGGCCCACCACGCCGATCGCCGCGCCCACCCCGATGGTGACGCCGGCGCCCGCGGTGCCGGTGCAGGCGCTCACCGCGCCACCGCCGCGGGAAGAGGTCGCTTCCCTGGTGCCCGGCAAGTCGCCGGCGCGCACCCTCTCCGGAGAACACCGCGTGCACGTGCCGGCGCGGGCGACGTCGTCGCGCGACTCGTCGCTCGCGCTGGACGAGGATCAATACGACATCCCCACGTTCCTGCGCCGCCAGGGCCACACCGAGATGCCATGAGGCTCGTCCCGCGCTAAGAAGGGCCGGTGCGTTCCCAACCAAGGAGAGACATCATGACGCGCATCACGCTGGCCGTTGTGGCGGTGGCGGTGTTCTCGTCGTGCGGTGGCCCCGGCAGCATGAGTGGCACCGTCGCGGGCATCAAGCTGGACGTGAAGGACGCGATCTTCGCGCTCGTCAAGAACCAGCAGGGGCAGACCGAAGGGCTGTTGATCGCCCTCTCCGACAAGCCGGACGGGTGCGCCAGCCTCAAGGCGAACCGTCAGCCGAAGAACCTCACCGCGGTCAGCTTCTCGATGGTGCGCTACTCCGACATGGGAAGCCTCCTCGCTCCAGACGTCGGGGACTACACCGTCATCAACTCCCAGCCGAGCCGAGGGGGGAACTACGCGGCGGCATACTTCACCCACACCGACACCAACTGCACGTCGACCATCTCGGACACGGCCGCCACCGGATCGAGCGGCATCATCAGCCTGAAGACGCTCAAGGGTGAAGCCAACGGCATCGCCTCGGGCACCTACGACGTCACCTTCGGCGCCAGCGACAAGGTGACCGGCTCGTTCAACGCGACGTTCTGCGACATTCAGAACCTGCCGATGAACCCGAACTGTGAGTGACTCGGCCTCGTCACGCCAGCGCGGCTGACTCGACCCGCGCCTCCAGCGCGTCGAGGTAGCGCGCGGTCGTCGTGCGCGCCGAGGCCAGCAGAGCCAGAGCGCGGTCGAGCGTCATGTCGAACTCCGCCGCGCTGTAGCCTTTGGCGGGCAGCAGGCAGAGCGGCGTAGGCCCCGTGTCGCTGAAGGTGAGATCGTTCCCCAGCAGCATCGTGTCGATGAGCGCGTGCAGGCGCTGGCCAACCTTTGAGTTGCTCAGGCGCGAGCCCAGCGAGCTCTCTTGTGGCGGAGGCGGCGCCCCCTTCACTTCGAGGCTGGTGTCGATGCTCAGCCCGATGGGCACCCCTGGCCCTGGCGGCGGTGGGCCCATGAGCTGAGCGACGAGCGCGCTCGCGCCAGGGAGGATGAAGGTCAGCGGCAGGTTCGAGGTCAGCCCTCCGTCCACCATCGCGTGTCCGGTGAGGGACTCACCCAGGTAGCGCCCCCACTCCTCGCGCCAGACGACCTCGGCGAAGAGCAGGGGGATGCTCATCGACATGCGCACCGCGGCGACGAGCGGGCAGGCAGGGGCCGTGCGGTGGTTGATGGCGCGCAGCCGACGCGACGTGATGTCGGCGGCGAAGATCGTGAGGTGGCGGCCGGTGGACGCGTGCAGCTCCCCGAGCGTCACCCGGGACAGCCCGCGGCCCTTGGCTTCCAGCTTGCGCGTGAGCCAGCTGACCAGGCCCTCGCCCGAGGAGATGCCACCGGTCTCCAGCACGCTGAGCAGCGCGGCCGCCCCGAGCAGGCGTTGGCCGAGGTCTCCGGGCAGGCGGAGCGCCGCCGACTGAAGGCCGGTGATGACTGGCTCGACCTCGGGGGAGGCCGGGACGACGGGCTCGGTGACGTACTCGGCGAACTGGAGCTTCCCGTCGGGGCCCACGACGCTGGCCATCTCCACCAGCTCGTCCCCGGTGTAGCCCGCGGCCACGAGGGAAGCGGCGATCGCGCCTGCCGAGGTCCCGACGATCCGGCGAATGACGTGCCCTCGGCGCATCACTTCGGCGAGCGCAGCGTTGAGTGCGATGCCCTTGCAGCCACCGCCCTGCAGCGCGAGGTCGAGCGTGAGGGGACGGCGCGCGGACTCGCTCATGGTTACGGCGCTCCCTGAGCAGCTGACCCAGGCGGTCGCCGCCGATGCCGCTACAGCGGGGTGATCCTCAAGTTGTCGAAGAACAGCTGCGCTTCCCACGACGAGAACCCGAAGCGATCGTGCCCCTTGCCCGCCAGCGGGAAAGGATCGTCGAAGCTCATGAAGGGTTGCCCGTCGATGGACCAGGACAAGACGCTGCCTCTGCGCTCGATGCGCCAGTGGTAGGTGCGGCCCTGCTCGACGCGGTACGGGTTGGCCTCAACGCGCACGCGCGTCTCGGGCCGGTACACGCCCGACGACACCAGGTTGCCGCCGCGCTTGCTGGCCTCGGCGTTGAGCACGTTGAGAGACGGGGCGTGCTCGTCGAGGCGCGCGATGATGCTGATGCTGTTGTTCCACCCGCCATGGATCAGCACGTAGCCGGTGGCGTGATCGCGCCCGTCGCCGAAGATCTCCACCTTGATGTCGCCTTCCGGGGACATCGACCTCACGTCGAACTCGACCACCACGTCCTGCGGCAGCGAGGCCTCGAGCCACAGCGGGTTGTTCTTCACGCCCGGCGAGAGCAGCCAGCCGTCCACCGTCCGCCACAGGCCGCCCGAGCTCCAGTAGCGCTGCGCCACCGTCGAGGGATCCGAGTAGTCGTCGGAGAAGGGCAGGGTGACGCTCACCTCCGGCGCGGCGCGGAAGACGAAGTAGTGCAGCAGCGGCAGGTTGACGAGCAGCACCACGCCCGCGATCACGCCCAGCGACGCGCGCGACAGCCGGGCCGCCGGCTGCCACGGCGCGGGAGGGGAGTCCTTCTGCGTCGCCTCGGGCGTGGCATCCACCTCGGTGGTCGCGTCCTGCTTGTCCTTGCGCTTGGGCTGTCCCATTCCGGGGTGGGGCCCTAGCACAAAAGCCCAGCGGCGAAAGCGTCAGTCCTTCGCGTCCTTCGCCCCGCCCTCGGTGTACTTCTTCCACCGCTTCTCCTGCTCGGCGTTCTCTTTGGCGCGCTTCCTGGCGAGGAACTTCTCGTGCCGCCGCTTCTCGGCCTCTTCCGGTGAGGGCCGCACGAAGAGCTGGAAGACGATGCCGGCGATCGCGAAGCAGCCGGCGATGGACAACACGGCGATCGGGTTGCCGGCCAGCCAGCCCACCGGGGAGAGGAAGGGGTTGAGCGCGGCCATCAGCCCCATCAGCGCCACCCACGCGCCCACCACCGCCGAGAGCACCGCGCCGACGATGCGGTGCATCACCACGCCGATGGCGCCCCCGAGGATGAAGCCGGGGAGGAAGCCCAGCAGCCAGTCCGCGGATCCGGCGAGCTGCCCACCGAGGAGCCCCACCGGGATGCCGAAGGCGAAGAAGACGACGATGGGCGGGTAGAGCAGCCCCAGCCCCAAGAGCGCCAACGACGCGGCCAGGGTGATGGTCCTCGCCGACGCGCCGAAGCCGAAGCGCTGCGCTACCACGCCCGCCCACACGGTGGCGATCACCGCGCCGAGGGGACCCGCCACCAGACGGAAGAGGTTGCGCCCGCCGAACAACAGCATCAGCACGCCCACCAAGATGGCGAGGAGTCCGCCCCACACCGGGAGGAAGCGGAACACGCCCACCCAGCCCAGCGGATCCAGGTGCCGGTACGGCTCGAAGGCTCGCTCGAGTTGCTCCAAAGCGGGTTGCGCCTTCCTCAGTACCGCACGGCCGCCAGCACCACCAACAACACGTACACGGCGGCGACGGCGGCCGCCATGAGGTACGGCTTCGGCATCACCTTCGTGCGGGTCAGGAGATCCTGCGCGACCGCCTGCGGGGACTCGTCCACCGGCGTCGCGGGCGTCGACAGCTCCTTCGCCAGGCCCCGCGCCACCTCGGCGTCGTCCCTGCCCACCTTGCCCGCCAGCACCTCGAGCGCCAACTGCCGCGTCAGCACCACGTCGCCGCGCTCGAACGCCTCGTACGCCAGCTTCAGCACCGAGTGGGTGGAGCCCTCTGCCTTCGATCTCTTCGCTGCCTTCGACATGAGCCGCCCGGGGCTTACCCCATTTCGGCGGCGTGCGCGACGGCGCGAACGGGCTATACCTTGCGACGCGCAAGCCGGAACGGGCGGGCAGTCCGCGCTGTTTCCGACAGTCAACCCCAGGGCCCTCCGTGTCTTTCACCTTCACCCGCCGCGCCGTGCTGACCGCCGCCCTGGGCGCGCCGTGGGCCGCCCGCGCCTTCGGAGACGCGTCGCTCTTCGTGCCCGCCCTGGCCCGCCACGGTGGCCATTGGGACGCGCGCGCCTCCGGCCTGCGCCGCCTCGCCTGGGAACTGGAGAAGCGGACCAGCGTGGAGGTGCAGCTCGAGGCCCGGCCGATGCCGCTCGACAGCCCCCGCCTCTTCGAGCACCCCTTCCTCTACCTGTCGTCGGATGGCGAGCTGCCGCCCCTGTCCACCGCCGAGGTGGAGAACCTCCGCCGGTACCTCACCTTCGGCGGCTTCCTCTTCGCGGACGCCAACGACGGCTCCGACGGCGCCGGCTTCGACGCGTCCTTCCGCCGTGAGCTGGCGCGTGTGCTGCCGCAGGCGCCGCTGACGCCGCTCCCGTCGAAGCACGTCGTCTTCAAGACCTTCTTCATGCTGGACAGCGCACCGGGCCGCTTCCTCAACAAGCCCGCGCTCGAGGCCGCGCTCATCAACAAGCGCGCCGCCGTCATGTACTCGCAGAACGACGTGCTGGGCGCCTTGAATCGCGACGAGTCCGGCACCTGGGAGTTCGAGCCTTCCCCGGGCGGCGCTCGCCAGCGCGAGCTCGCCACGCGCCTGGCCCTCAACATCGCGATGTACGCGCTGTGCCTCGACTACAAGGACGATGCGGTGCACCTGCCGGTGATCATGAACCGCCGCCGCTGACGCGCTCTCCCCATGGAGTCCTTCGACACCTGGAAGCTCGTCAGCCTCTCTCCGCTGCCCGCGGCGGTGCTGGCGCTGCTGTTGTCGGCGCTCGCGCTGGGCGTGGGCCTTGCCTGCTGGGGCGTGCGCAACGAGGCGGCGACGCGGCGGCGGTGGCTGTTGTGGATCCTCCGGGTGTCCGCGGGCCTGTGCGCGCTCTTCTTCCTCCTCGAGCCGGGCATGCGACGGCTCCAGGTGGCGCGGGTGAAGAACCGCGTGGCGGTGCTGGTGGATCGCTCCGCCTCGATGGGGTTTCCCGTGTCTCCCAGGGGCCAGACGCGCAGCGCGGCCGTGGCGCAGGCGCTCGAGGCGCTGCAGCCCCAGTTCGACGCGCTGAAGGATCGCTACGCCTTCGAGGTGTACGGCTTCGATCCCGAGCTCGGCCCGGTCAGCGTCGAGGCGCTGAAGACGCAGGCGCCCACCGCCGGCAAGACCGATCTCTTCGCCGCCCTGCGCGCGGTACAGGCAGGGCAGAGCGCCGGCACGCGCAAGCTGTCGGGCGTGATCCTCTTCTCGGACGGGGTGGACACGGTCGACCTCGCGCAGGGCTTGTCCGGTCGACCCCGCGCGGTGCTCGAGAAGTTCGGCGTGCCGGTCTCGACGGTGGCGGTGGGGAAGGGGAGCCTCACCGATCTCGCCGTCGCCAACGTGAAGGTGGACGACTTCGCCTTCGTGCGGAACTCGGTCAGCGCCGACGTCGAGCTCCACGCGCGGGGGTTCAAGGGACAGGCGGTGCAGGTGGTGCTCAAGCGCGAAGGCCAGGTGGTCGGCACGCAGAACGTCACCTTCACCGAAGACGACGACACCCAGCCGGTGCGCTTCACCTTCACCCCGGATCAGACCGGCCGCTTCGTCTACACGGTGAGCGTCCCCGTCTTCCCCGACGAGGCGGTGGCCGAGAACAACGTGAAGAGCTTCGCGCTCAAGGTGATCCGCGATCGCGTGCGGGTGCTGCTGGTGGCGGGTCGCCCCACGTGGGACGAGCGCTTCTTGCGCGGGCTGCTGCGGCAGGACGCGAACGTCGAGCTGATCAGCTTCTACATCCTTCGCTCCTCGAACGAGTTGTCGGGCGCGCAACAGGAGTCGCGCGAGCTGTCGCTGATCCCCTTCCCCAAGGACGAGATCTTCCGCACCAAGATCAACACCTTCGATCTGATCTTCGTCTTGAACTTCGGCAACGAGGATCCACAGACCTCGCTGTCGTACTTCCGCAACGACATCGAGTCGTACGTGAACAACGGAGGCGCGCTGGCCTACCTGGGCGGCGATCGCAGCTTCGGCGAGGCGCGCGGAGGCTTGAACCCGCTCGACGGCGTGCTGCCCGTCACCACCGCCGGATCGGCCGAACTCGAGGCCTTCTCGCCGCGGCTCACCGCCGACGGGCTGCGCCACCCCATCACTGCGTTGGGCTCCGGCGCCCTGTCCACCGAGGCGGTGTGGGCCGCGCTGCCCAAAGTCCCGGGGATGAACCTGGTGCGCGCGAGGCCGGGCGCCACGGTGCTGCTCGATCACCCCTTCTCCACCGTCGACGGGAAGAATGCCCCGCTGCTGGCCATTCAGGAGGTCGGCCGCGGCCGCACGCTGGCGCTGGCCACCGACGGGTCCTGGTACTGGGCCTTCCCGTCCCACGCAGCGGGCGCCCCCACGCGGGCCTACGAGCGCTTCTGGAGCAACGCGATCCGCTGGTTGGTCAGAGACCCCGATCTCACCGCGCTGTCGGTGGCCGCCGATCCCCCCAGCGTCGAGCCCGGCCGGCCGGTGGTCGTCGTCGTCGGCGCGCGCACCGCGGACTACCAGCCCGCGCCGGGGGCCAGCATCTCCGTCGATCTCCTCTCTGCCGAGGACGGGCACGTGGTGGCGCAGGCCACCGCGGTCGCAGGACCTGACGGCGCCGCGCGTGTCGAGCTGCCGGCCCCGCCGCCCGGGGCGTACAAGGTGATCGGCCGTGCCACGAAGGACGAGAAGCTGCTGGGGGAGAGCAGCGACGCGGTGGCGGTGCGCGCGGTGGGGCCCGAGCTGTCCGACGCGCGGGTGAACGGCTCGCTTCTCTCGGACCTCGCGAAGGCCACCGGCGGCGCCTTCTTCGACGCGCCGGCCTTCAGCCTGTCGGAGGTCCCCTTGCTCGAGCCGCCCCTCGTGGAGGTGGGCCGCTCCAAGGATCAACCGCTGTGGGATCGCTGGTACTGGCTGGCGCTTCTGGTGCTCGTCGTCGGCCTCGAGTGGGCCGTGCGCCGCAGGTTCGGTTACATCTGACAGCCCTGGGCCAGTCGTGGTTTAGTCCCGCCCATGAGCGAAACGGAAGACAGCCAGGGCGCCGCAGCCCCCGTCGAGGTCCTGGACAAAGCGCCGCCCATCGACCCGGCCCTCCGAGCGAAGATCCTCGCCGATCCCAACGTGGCGAAGGTCGCCGCGGAGCTCGGCGTGCCGCTCGACGAGTACGTCAACCAGATCGGCTACTTCATCAACAACCCTGACACCCAGCCTGCGCTCGCGATCGCCAGCGACGAGGATCTGAAGAAGCACCTCGGCGTCGAGGCTCCCACCTTCCAGCAGATCGAGGCCAACCTGAAGGCCAGCAACGACGCCTTCATGGCCGGCCAGGCCCCGAGCGGCTTCGTGGACACCAAGAAGGGCGCCGTCGAGCTGTCTTCGGCCGGCGGAAAAGCGCTCGAGGTCGACACCGAAAAGACCGATCCCAAGCTGCTGGACGCCGTCAAGAAGGGTCGCTTCCCTTCAAAGGGCTGATAAGACTGGATAAATTTCGGACGCAACCAGAGACTCTCAAAAGACGAGACTCCCTTACGTTTTCCTCCTCTCTCTCCAGCGGGGTAATCACATGGGCTTGTTCAGCAAAATCGGGAAGGCCATCGGCGGTGCGTTCAAGAAGGTCGGCGACTTCGCGAAGAAGGCGGTGGCCTTCGGGGCGAAGCTCATGAATGGGCCGCTCGGCACCATCCTCTCCTTCATCCCCATCACCGCACCCTTTGCCCGCGCGGCGAGCCTCGCGTTGAACGTGGCGAACGGGGCGCTCAACGGTGGCGGCCTCAAGGGCATCATCGGCGGGTTGGTCAGCGGCCTCGGCGGCGTGGGCGGGCTGCTCGGCAAGGCGGGCACGCTGCTCAGCCAGACCGGCCTCAGCACCGTCGCTGGCCTCCTCAACAAGGTCAACTCGAGCGGCGTGATGGACATCGTCTCGGGCCTGATGGGATCCCGCAAGGCCGATCAGAGCCCGGCTGCGCAGGCCGACGTCTTCAACCTCACCCAGCTGTCGGCGTTCCGCTTCGCCGAGCTGTTCCGCCAGCAGCAGCAGCAGGTGCAGGCCTGATCAGCGCCCGGCGCACGCTCTGCTGAACACTGACCCGGACGCGCCTGCCTGGCTCGTCCGGGTTTCGTTCGTCCGCGGCCCCGCCCGGGCGCCGTCGTGCTACACCTCAACGCTGCGTGACTCGTCGAAGCGTCCACCTCGTCGTCAAGGGCCTGGTGCAGGGCGTCTGTTATCGCGCCACAGCGCAGGACGAGGCGCGGGGGCTGGGGTTGGCTGGCTGGGTGCGCAACCTCCCCAACGGCGACGTCGAGGCGCGTGCCCAGGGAGACGCCGCGAAGGTGGACGCCTTCGTCGCCTGGTGTCGGCGAGGGCCGGAGGAGGCGCGCGTCGAGTCCGTCTCCGTCGATGACGTGCCCGCGGAAGAGGGCCTGTCGGACTTCCGGGTGGTGCGATGAGCTTCGGTGGCCCGCTGTTGCTCGCTCCGCTGGCGCTGCTGCTCGGCATTCGGCCCGGCATGAATGTGTCAGTCTTGAATGCGCCTCCGGGCTTTCTCGAGGCGCTGTTGCCCCTCCCGGAGGGCGCCGCGTTGGTCGACACCTCCAGGACGGGCCTGGACGTCCAGATCCTCTTCACGGCGAAGAAGACAGAGCTGATCGAGCGGCTGTCACAGCTCACCCGCGGCATGGCCGTCACCGGCGCGGTGTGGATCTGCTTCCCTCCCGTGGCAGACAACACCCTCGTCCCCACCGAGGACTTCGTGCGCTACGCCGCGCTGGAGATGGGCCTCGAGGACACGAAGAAGGTGATGCTGGATCCCGGCTGGGTGGGCCTCAAGCTGCAGTGGCGGCCCCGTGCGCCCCGGGCCGAGAAGCCCCAGGTGCAGGCCTGAAGGGTGCTCTGAGGACCCGGAAAGTGTGGGGGAATCCTTTACTTTCCGGGCCGTTCCGTGATTCGCTCTGGCTGTAAACGGATTTCAGACGGGGCTCTTCGGTACGGACCTGCCTTCAGGCCGTCACCCAGCAACCGCTGGAGGAGAGCAAAGTCGACCGGCGCGGCCGTGGTGGCGCCGGAGGCAGCTACAACTCGTGCAGGGGGTCGCGTGACTTCACGCGCCATGACAGGACAGCGTACGCCGTCGGTGAACGCACCTCCCTGCGTCTTCGCACAGTCGTCTCCTGGGTGGTCGCTGGCGTCCCGTCCGCCTGGCGCCCCGAGGAGCACCGTGCAGGTGGGTCTTCTTCATGAGCAGTGTTCTCGTCATCAACGCCGCGGGTCGCGAGACCCGGGTGGCGCTGGTCGAAAACGGTCACATCGCTGAGTTCTACCTCGAGCGAAAGAAGGACAAGGGCATCGTCGGCAACATCTACAAGGGGCGCGTCACGCGCGTGCTCCCTGGGATGCAGGCGGCCTTCGTCGACATCGGGCAGGACAAGGCGGCCTTCCTCTACGTCGGAGACGTGCTCTTCGATCCGGACGTGACGCGCCACCAGTTCGATCTGACGGAAGGCGAGTCGGACGACGAGGTGGCCGAGGTGCCGGAGGAAGAAGAGGGCGCCCAGGCTCAGGCCGAAGGCCAGCCGGCTGAAGCGGCCCCGACGCCCCCCGATGCCCCGGGGGAGGTGTCCGCGGCTCCGCCCCAGCCTGCCCCCGAGGCGCCGGGAGCGACTGTGCCTGCACCGGCTCCCGAGGCCAGCGTCCCTGCCGAAGGAGAGTCCGCGCCGGCCGTCGCTCCGTCTGACGTGGTGAATGCCGCCGTCGCGGAGCCCCCCCCGCCCAGCGGGAGCGAGGTCGTCACCGCCGCCGTCGCCGAGGCCACGCAGCCGACCGGCAGCGAGGTGGTGAGCGCCGCGGTCGCCGAAGCCACCGCCGCGCCCACGGGGACCGAGGTGGTGACCGCCGCCGTGACGGGTGAGATCCCCGTTGTCAGCGATCGCGTCGAAGCCCCGCGGACCCAGGCGCCGCGCGACATGCGCTTCAAGGAGGATCGCGGCCGGGACCGCGACCGCCACCGCGACCGGGACCGCGATCGCAAGAAGGAGCAACCCAAGAAGCAGGCCCGCATCGAGGAGCTGCTCAAGGTGGGCCAGGAGGTGCTGGTCCAGGTCTCCAAGGATCCCATCGGCACCAAGGGCGCGCGCGTCACCTCGCACATCTCCATCCCCGGCCGGCACCTGGTCTTCATGCCCACCGTCGATCACGTGGGCATCAGCCGGCGGATCTCCAACGAGAAGGAGCGCCGCCGCCTGAGGGAGATCGTCGATCGCCTCCGCCCGCCCGGCACCGGCTTCATCGTGCGCACGGTGGCCGAGAACGTTCCGCAGGAGAAGCTGGAGGCCGACATCCGCTTCCTCATCGAGGTGTGGAACGAGACGGTGCGTAAGTCGGCCAAGGGGGGCAACCGCCCGGGCCTGATGCACCCGGACCTCGATCTGATCCTGCGCGCCACCCGCGACCTCTTCGCGCAGGACGTCGAACAGTTGATCATCGACGATCGCGACGAGTGGGAGCGCGTGCAGAGCTTCGTCGCCGCGCAGGACACGGCGCTGAAGGATCGCGTGGTGCTGCACGAGGGCGAAGAGCCGATCTTCGACGCCTACGGCATCGAGGAGGAGATCAAGCGCGCCACCGCCCGCAAGGTGTGGCTCAAGTCGGGCGGCTACCTGATCATGGATCAGGCCGAGGCGCTCACGGCGATCGACGTCAACTCCGGCCGCTACGTGGGCAAGAAGAACCTCGAAGACACGATCGTGAAGATCAACGTCGAGGCCGCGAAGGAGATCGTCTACCAGCTCCGCCTGCGGAACATCGGCGGCATCATCATCTGCGACTTCATCGACATGGAGAAGCAGCAGAACCGCGACAAGGTGTTCAAGGCGCTGCACGAGGCGCTGGGGCGCGACAAGGCCAAGACGAACGTGCTGCGGATCAGCGAGCTGGGCCTCGTCGAGATGACCCGCAAGCGCGTCCGCGAGTCGATCGGTCGCGTGCTGCACGAGGACTGCGGCTACTGCGGTGGTCAGGGCTACGTGAAGACCGCCACCACGGTGACGTACGAGATCTTCCGCGAGCTGCGGCGCTCCGGGCCCGCCTACAAGGACCCGACGCTGGTGGTGCAGTGCCAGACCGAGGTGGCCAACGCGCTGCAGGGGGAGGAGCGCGAAGAGCTGCGGCACCTCATGGACCGCTACAACAAGACGATCCAGGTCCGGGCGCGGAACGACTTCCACCGCGAGCAGTACGAGATCTACGCGCGGCCGGTGTCGGGGGTGGAGATCAAGGTCGCGGCCACGCAGGTGGAGTACGACCAGAACTCCTACCCGGGCGCCCGCAAACCGGGCAGCAACGAGGCCCGCTTCGAGCGCGGCGGTGGGGATCGCGATCGGGGCGGGCGGGATCGCGATCGGGGCGACCGGGATCGCGGCGATCGGGACCGTGGGCGCGATCGGGATCGCGGTGGGCGCGAACGAGATCGCGAGAGGGATCGCGATCGCAACCGCGGCGGCCAGCAGGGGCAGGGACAGAGGCAGGGCCAGGCCAGCGGTGGGGGCGACAACCAGAACCGGCCCCGGCCTTCGGCACCTCCTCAGGCCCAGCCCAGCGCGTCGAACGGCGAGCGGGGGCCCTGACGCCATGGGCGGCTCCGTCGATCGCCGGCAGGAGGCCCGGCGCACCATCAACCACGAGTTCACCTCGGTGGACCAGTTCATCCACGAGTACGTCACCAACATCAGCCGCAGCGGCGTCTTCATCAAGAGCGATGACCCGCTGCCCATCGGGACGTTGGTCAACCTGCGCTTCACCGTGATCCTCGAGGAGCTGGAGACGATCGAGGGGATCGGCGAGGTGGTGCGCGTCGTCCCGGCGGGCACCGGCGAGCCGCAGGGCATGGGCGTCGTCTTCACCCAGCTCACCCAGGTGTCGAAGGAGCTCATCGAGCGCATCCTCGTGCGCCGGTAGCGTTCAGGATGGCCGAGCAGGCGACCACCCGTCCGAAGTCGCGCACCGGGGAGCGGCTGGGGCGCGTGGCGCAGCGCGTGCTGGGCGTCTGGCGGCTCATCGTGGCCGTCGTTCTCGGCTACCGCGGAGAGGCCCTGGCGCTCCGCGCCGGCAACCTCACCTTCATCACCATCACCTCGCTGGTGCCCTTCGTGGCGGTGATCCTCTCGCTGTTGCATGCGCTCAAGGCCAACGAGATCGACCCGCTGCTGCTCCGCCTCTTCGAGGACGTGTTGTCGCCTGGCGGTCGCGCCCAGTCCGAGGCCACCATTCGGAAGTTCGTCGCGGCCGCGTCGAGCCGCACGGCGGGCGGGTTGTCCTTCGCGGTGGTGCTGGTGTCCGCGGGGCTGCTCTTGCGGCACCTCGACGCGTCGCTGAATGACGTGTGGGCCGTGCGCCGCAAGCGGCCCATCCTCGTCAGCATCGGGCTGTACGCCGGCGTGCTGCTGGTCGGCCCGCTGTTGATCGCGCTCGCGCTGGTGGGGACTGACGGCGCCAAGCGGTTGGTGATGATGGCCAACCTGCCGTACTCCGCGCAGGCCTTCGTCGTGGGCTCGGCGCTGGCCGCCGCCGTCGTCTTCACGCTGCTGTACAAGCTGGCGCCGCACGCGCCAGTGCCCTGGAGTTCGGCGATCACCGGCGGCGCAGTCGCGGGGGCCGCGTGGGAGGCGGCGCGGCACATCTACAGCGCGGTGGCGGGCCTCTTCTTCAGCGCCAACCCCCTCTACGGCTCCCTCGGCGTCGCGCCGCTGTTCCTGATGTGGATCTACGTGGGGTGGTACATCATCCTCTCTGGCGCGCGGCTGGCGTACGCCGTCGAGCACGCAGACTTCCACGACGAGTTTCGAGAGATCCTGTCCCACCCCCGCAGCCAGGAGCTGATCGCCACCCGCATCGCCGAGCTCGTCACCAGGGCCGCGCTGGCCGGAGAGCCCGGCCCCACGTCGAAGCTGCTCGCCGCCCAGCTCAAGCTGCCCGAGCAGCGGATCATCGAACTCGTCCTCGAGCTGCTTCAGGAAGGGCTGCTCGTCGCCAGCAAGAAGGGCGAGCTCTCCCCCGCGAAGGACCCGGCCGCGCTCACACTCGCCGACATCTCCGCCGCGGTGGGAGGGACGGCGAAGCTGCTCAAGCGGGAGAAGAGCGCGCGTGCGTCCACCTTCGAAGAGGTGTCCTCGTTCTTCACCTCGGCCGACGAGACAACCGTCGAGAAGCTCAAGGGAATTTCGTGGGTCGAGCTCGCCCGGGGCGCGCGGGCCGACGCACAAAAACCGTAGCTTTCTTGCTGGGTTGACGCTTTCCTGCGTACACTTGCGAAAAGGACAGTGATTCTGGACCGTTGGTCCCGCGCGGTTCCAAGGGGGCTTCGATGCTCAAGTCGGATCTGGTGAACGTGCTGGTTTCGAAGAAGGGCGTGACGCAGAAGCAGGCCGAGGCGACGGTCGAGATCATCTTCGGGGCGATGAAGGACGCGCTGGTGCGGGGCGAGAACATCGAGATCCGCGGGCTGGGTGCCTTCCACGTGAAGCACTACGGCGCGTACCAGGGGCGCAACCCCAAGACAGGCGAGCCGATCGCCGTGCGGGCCAAGCGGGGCCTGTTGTTCCGCGCAGGCAAAGAGCTGAAGGACCGCGTGAATCGGCCGGGCCCTGACGGCGCGGTGCCTCCGCTGCCCACCACCTGATCCACGTTCGCCTCTGCCGTGGCGGGCGCGAAATTGTGCGCCGCGGGTGCGCCTCTGTACGATGGGGCATGAGCTCGTTTCACGACGAAGACACGCAGAACGCCGGCATCTCGTCGACCGCCTGGCACCCACCGCCGCCTCCGCAGATCGCCGTCCCCAAGCTGGAGGTGACGCAGGAGCTGCTCAGGGCCCTGCCCAAGACGGACCTCCACTGCCACCTCGACGGCTCGATGCGGCTCAGGACGATCCTCGAGCTGGCGGAGCAGCAGAAGGTGAAGCTGCCCTCCTCCACCGAGGAAGGCCTGGCGAAGGCGATCCACATGGGCGAGGCGTGCAAGAGCCTCGAGGAGTACCTGGTCGCCTTCGACGTCACCTGCGCGGTGCTGCAGACGGAAGAGGCGCTGTACCGCGCGGCCTACGAGCTGGCCATCGACGCCGCGGCGGAGAACGTGAAGTACATCGAGGTGCGCTACGCCCCGGTGCTGCACCAGCAGCACGGGCTCAAGCTGACCACCATCGTGGACTCGGTGCTGGAAGGCCTGCGCACCGCCAAGCACGAGACGCGGATCAAGTACGGCGTCATCCTCTGCGGGATCCGCCACATGGATCCGCAGACGAGCGTGCGCCTGGCCGAGCTGTGCGTGGCGTACAAGAACCGGGGCGTGGTGGGCTTCGATCTCGCCGGCGCAGAGGCCAACTTCCCCGCCAAGGAACACCGGCAGGCCTTCCAGTTGATCCTCAAGAACAACGTCAACTGCACCGCGCACGCGGGCGAGGCCTACGGCCCGGAGTCGATCAGCCAGGCGCTGCACTACCTGGGCGCCCACCGCATCGGCCATGGCGTGCGCCTGCGGGAGGACGGCGACCTCCTCAACTACGTGAACGATCACCGCATCCCCATCGAGTGCTGCCCGTCGTCGAACGTGCAGACCGGCGCGGTGAGCGAGATGAAGGCCCACCCGCTGAAGTTCTATTTCGACTACGGCCTGCGGGTGACGATCAACACCGACAACCGGCTCATCACCAACACCACGGTGTCGAACGAGTATTGGATCGCCCACCAGCAGCTCAACCTCTCGCTCGAGGACATCACCACGGTGATGGTGTCGGGCTTCAAGAGCGCCTTCCTGCCCTTCCGTGAGAAGCAGGACCTCCTGCGCGCGGTGAACCACGAGATCGAAGAGACGCTGAAGGTCTTCGAGCGCCGGCAGCTCGCGCCGGTGAAGCAGACGGGCTGAGCGCGCCTACAGGGCGGCGGGGGGAGGGGGCGGCGGAGGAGGCGGCTCCGTCGGGGGAGGCGGCTGCGTCGGGTCACCG
>JBFMHF010000030.1:0-55960 GCA_040752975.1 Myxococcota bacterium | reverse complement strand
AAAGGATCAGAAGGACGGCGCCGGGGTGGCGCCAGGCTTCCGCTTCAACCCCGCGCTGATGGCCCCCGTGCCGGTGGCCAAGCAGAAGGAAGCGACCGGTTCCGAGCGGTTGCGCAAGGTGGCCAACGAGCTGGCGCAGAAGATCGTCGAGCGCGTGCGCGTGGGCACCAACGCCGCGGGCAAGGTGGAGTTCCAGGTCGATCTACGCTCCGACGTGCTGGCTGGCCTGTCGGTGAAGGTGTCCGCGAACAACGGGAAGATCAGCGCCGTCTTCCAGGGCTCCGACAAGGACGTGCTCAAGATGATTGAGGAGCACGAGGACGCGCTGAAGGAAGCGCTCAAGGCTCGCGGCCTGTCGCTCGAGGACTTC
The DNA here is from genome assembly GCA_040752975.1 of Myxococcota bacterium. Taxonomy (GTDB): domain Bacteria; phylum Myxococcota; class Myxococcia; order Myxococcales; family Myxococcaceae; genus JADLDB01. The sequence goes on along the minus strand of JBFMHF010000030.1, from coordinate 55,590 downwards.
AAGATCGAGGCCCGCACGTGACGACTCGCGGTGGGGCGAGCAGCCCCGAGCACACGATGCTCATCAAGGCGCCCACCCGTCCCCCGACGAAGGGCGGCGGGAGCGCTGGTGGCACCGGGAGCGGCGGTACCCCCACGCGCAGCTGGAGGCCCTTCCGCTTCTCCAACCTGGAGAAGGTCAGCAAGCGCCACGCCCAGCTGATTCGCAACCTCGAGTGGATGCTGCCCAGCGTCCGCGCCACGGGTGAGGTGTCGAGCTCGGTGCGCAAGCGGTTGCAGGAGATGCTCGAGGAACAGGTCTCGCTGCAGACCGAGTACGTGCACGTGGTGCCGCTGGCGAAGCTTCGCCGCTACATCGGCGAGCCCACCTTCCTCGCGGTGTTGACGCCCCAGCCGAACAAGACGCGAGGGCTCCTCGAGATCGAGCTGGGCCTCGCGCACCAGGCCATCGACATGCTGCTGGGCGGCGCCGGCGAGGCGGTGGCGCTCCGGCCGCTGACGGACATCGAGGAAGGCGTGATGACGTACGTCATCATCGAGACCTTGAAGGCCCTCGCCCCGTCGCTCGATCCCTCGCTGCCCAAGCTGCGGATCGAAGGCGTGGTGCGCGGGTTCGAGGACGCGGCCAGCCTGATCGGCGAAGACGAGAGCCTCGCGGTGGTGCAGCTCAAGGCGGTGTTCGGGCAGCACAGCGGGTACGTGCGCCTCTTCATCCCCGAGACGGTGCTGGCCACCGCCAACCCCCCCCCGGACTCCGAGGTGCGCAAGGCGCGCCGTGCAGCCGACGCGGTGACGCACCGCGCGTGGCTCAAGAGCGTGCGAGCGGCGCTCAGGGCGGAGATCGGCCAGGTGGAGATCTCCGCGGGCGACCTGGCGCAGCTGCGCGAGCGCGACGTGGTCCTGGTCGAGGCGCTGAGTTGTCGGCCCGATCAGGGCGCGGGCGGCACCGCGAAGCTGCGGCTGGGCCGCGGACAGTCGGGACACATCGACGCCGAGGTGACGGTGGAAGACGGCCGCTTCATGGCGAAGGTGACCGGCTTCAACCTGGGCACGCCGCCGCCCCCGGGAGGCCCGGCGGAGGAGCCGGCCGCGGAGGCAGAGGGCGGTGCCGCCGAAGAGAATGAACCCGCTGCGCTGGGCGACGGCCCCGAGGAGTCGACGTCGCCGGGGCAGCTCAAAGGGAGGGACGACGTGGACGAAGGACAAGGCGGCGAAGGCGCCGAGATGCTCAACGACATTCCGCTGCAGATCGCGGTGGAGATCGGCCGGGTGCCGGTGACGGCGGACGAGGTCGTCTCGCTGAAGGTGGGGCACGTGTTCGATCTGAACCGGGTGGCCGGCGAGCCGCTGGATCTCTCGGTCAACGGGCGGATCGTCGCGCGCGGCGAGCTGGTCGAGGTCGACGGCAACCTCGGCGTTCGGATCCTGACTCTGGCGGGCTGAGCCCGCAGGCGGAGCGACGAGATCATGCGTGGCTGGGTGGTGCTCTGGTGTTGGGTCTGTCCCCTGGCGGCGGCGGCCGAGACCGCTGCGCCCGCGCCGCCGGCCGCACAGGTCCCTGCCCGGGCACCGGCGATCGTGGACCCAAGCGCCGGCCAACAGGCTCCCCCGGGAAGCACGGCGGTCCCAACCAGCCCGAGCCCGAGCGGCCAGGGCACTGTCAGCGCGGGCGCCCCTCCCAGCGCTGGGGCACCGACGCCGGAAGGGAGCGGCACTGCTGACGGGGCCCCGTCGCAGCAGGGCATGACGCCGTTGCTCCCCGAGCCGGAGATCCCGAAGTCGGAGCTGCCCGAGCTGGCCGGGGGTGACGAGCTGAACCTGGGGTGGACGCTGGTGCGCACCATGCTGGTGCTGGGCATGGTGATCGCGCTGGTCTACCTGACGCTCAACGTGGGCCTGCGCAAGCTGCTCGGCATCCGCCCGACGGCAGGCACGTCGATGGTGACGGTGCTGGAGCGCGTGCCCCTCGATCAGCGGCGCTCGCTCTTCGTCGTGGAGGCCGCTGGCGAAGTGCTGCTCATCGGTGGTTCGGACAACAGCCTCACGTTGCTCAGCAAGCTGGACCGCGCCGAGGTCGATCGCCTTCGGGCGGCGCGCGCGAGCGGCCAGCCGGTGCAGTTGAGCCCGTTCTTGCAGAAGCTGCTGGGTCGGAAGGATGCTCCGCCGCCTCCGGCGACCTGATGACGACTCTCGAGGGGTGAACCCACTGTGACGCACCGGCTTACCCGAACGATGCGCGCCAAGCTCTGGCTGTTCACGCTCGCCGTGTGGCTCACGCCGTTGTTGGCAGGCGCCAAGCCCAAGGGTGGATCCGGAGCGGCCAGCCCCGCCACCGACGTGATGGGCACAGGCGGACTGGGCGGCGAGTCCTTCGCCAACCGTCCGCTGGTGCTGATGATCGCGCTGACCTCGCTGGGGTTGGCGCCCTTCGTCCTGTTGATGGTGACGAGCTTCGTGAAGATCTCCGTGGTGCTGTCCATCGTCCGCTCGGCGATGGGGACCCAGCAGATCCCCCCCACGCAGGTGATCACCGGCCTGGCGATCATCCTCACCGTCTACATCATGGCGCCGGTGGGGCAGGAGATGTACCGCGCGGCGGACGTGGAGGGCGTGGAGCAGGGCGAGGGCCTGATGTCCGCGAAGACCGTGGACGTCGTGGTGAGAGCGGCGGGCCGCGCGAAGGAGCCCTTACGGAAGTTCATCCTGAAGAAGGTCACCACGAAAGACCGGGCGCTCTTCTACAGCCTGGCGCTCAAGCTGCGGAAGCCGGAGGACCGGGCGGGGATCACGGACACCGACTTCCTGATCATCACTCCCGCCTTCGTGGTGTCGGAGTTGAAAGAGGCCTTTCAAATCGGCTTCCTCCTCTTCGTTCCCTTCCTCGTCATCGACATGGTGGTGGCGAACATTCTGCTCGCGCTGGGCATGCAGATGTTGTCACCCACCACCATCTCCATGCCGTTCAAGCTGCTGCTCTTCGTGTTGGTCGACGGCTGGTACCTGATCGCGAAGGGCCTGGTCATCGGCTACCTGTAGGAGAACGCGCCATGCATCAACTCACCTATGTCGTGCAGCAGGCCCTGGTCCTGGTGCTGGTCGCGTCAGGTCCGCCCATCGTGATGGCGCTGGTGGTGGGCTTCCTGATCTCCGTGTTTCAGGCCACCACGCAGATCCAGGAGCAGACGTTGTCCTTCGCGCCCAAGCTGGTGGTGATCTTCGGAGTGTTGGGCCTCGCCGGGCCGTGGATCGGCACAACCCTGCTGCGCTTCACCTTCCGGCTCTTCGACGGCTTCCCTGCGCTCATTGGCCACTGACGCCCCATGGATGCCACGCAGATCATCACGCAGATCCGCGCCGACCTCGGCATCCAGGTCGACTTCACGCAGCTGCTGATGGCCTTCGCGTTGCTGTTGGCGCGGGTCGTCCCGGTGATCATCCTCACCCCGTTCCTCGGCGGCGAGACGGTGCCGAACGAGGTGCGCATCGGGTTGGGGGTGATGATCGGCCTGGTGCTCTTCCCCGCGATCACCGCGCAGGTGCAGAACGTGCCGGTGTCGGCGTTCCTCTTCGTGGCGTTGATGCTCAAAGAGCTGTTCATGGGGCTGACCATCTCCTTTGCCGTGGGGCTGGTGTTCGACGCGGCCAACGTCGCGGGGAACCTGGTCGACACCATGTCCGGGACGAACATGGCCCAGGTGATGGTGCCGCAGATCCAGCAGCAGGTGTCCCTGTTCTCGAACCTGCAGCTGCAGCTCACGACGGTGGTCTTCCTGACGCTGGGGGGCCACCACATCGTGATCCAGACCTTCGGGGAGAGCCTGGCGCTCGTGCCGCTGGATCAGTACCCGCGCTTCAGCCATGGCCAGTGGGCCTTCTTCGACACGGTGATCCGCATGTTCGGAGATCTGCTGCGCATCGCCATCGCGCTGGCCTCGCCGGTGCTGTTGGCCACCTTCCTCACCGATCTCGCGCTGGGCATGATCAACCGCGTCGCGCCGCAGGTTCAGGTGTACTTCGTGTCGATGCAGATCAAGCCAGCCGTCACCATTCTGATCATGTTCACCGCGATGCACCTGATCATCGGGCGCATGGTGGGTGAGTTCGGCGCGATGTTCGTCTGGCTCAAGCGCGCCCTCGTTCTGCTGTCCTGACCTTCGAGGCTCGACGACCGTGTCCGAAGGCGGAGACAAGACAGAGGAACCGACGCAAAAGAAGCTCGACGACGCCCGCAAAGAGGGCAACGTCTGGAAGTCGAAGGATCTCTCGGGCGTCGTGGCGTTCGCGGTGGCGATGGGCGTGGTGAAGGCCACCTGGGAGGACTTCGAGGGCCGGGTGACGCACCTGTTCCATTTCTCCTTCGGGCACCTCAGTCACCCGCGGGAGATCTCGCTGGCCACCAGCGAGCTGATGGTGCTGGCCCTCACCACGCTGATGGCGCTGTGCATTCCCATCGCGTTCTCGGCCGCGATCGCGGGCGGGATGATGGACTTCCTGCAGGTCGGAGCCTTGTTCGCGTTCAAGGCGCTGATGCCCAAGCTGGAGAAGCTGAACCCGATCGCCGGCCTGAAGAACATGGTCTCCAAGAAGCAGATCGTCGAGCTCGTGAAGTCGATGGTGAAGCTGGGGATCACGGGGTACGTGGTCTACGGGGTGGTTCGCGACGCGATGTCCCTGGTGGTGGCGACCATCAACGGGAACGCGGAGCTCACCATGCTGGTGATGGGCGAGCTCGTCTTTCGGGTCGTGAACCGGATCGTCCTGCTCTACGTCGTCTTCGCCATCTTCGACGTCTGGTTCCAGCGCATGTCGTACATGAAGGACATGATGATGTCGAAGGACGACGTGAAGAAGGAATACAAGGAGTCCGAGGGAGACCCGCACCACAAGGCCAAGCGCAAGGAGATGCACCAGGAGATCATGGAGAGCGCTCAGATGGACGCGGTGAAGGGCGCCGACGTGATCGTCACCAATCCCGATCACGTCGCCGTGGCGCTGAAGTACGACCGGGAGAAGGACGCCGCGCCGAAGGTGATCGCCAAGGGCATCAACGTGAAGGCCGAGACGATCCGCGAGCTGGCTAAGTCGTACGACGTGCCGCTCCTGCGCAACGTGCCGCTGGCCCACGCGCTGTTGCGGATCGACGTGAACGACGAGGTACCCGAGGCGCTCTACGACGCGGTCGCTGAGGTGCTGAACTTCGTCTACCAGTTGAAGCAGGGGCAGGGCGCCGCCGCCTGACCGGCCCCTCCGGGGCATGGTAGCGTCGGCCGCGTGCCTGAAGATCCCGACATCGCGATCGCCCTCAAGTACGACAAGGAAAAGGACAACGCCCCCCGGGTGATCGCCAAAGGCATGCGGCTCAAGGCGGAGAAGATCCGCGAGATCGCCAAGCAGTACGGCGTGCCGTTCATGAAGAACACCACCCTGGCCGGTGCGCTGTACCGGGTCGACGTGGGCCAGGAAGTGCCTGAAGAGCTCTACGACGCGGTGGCCGAGGTGCTGAACTTCGTCTACGCCCTGCAGCAGCAGGAGGCGCAGGGGAACAAGAAGTAGAGGCGCCGCGAAATTCGATAGAGTCCTCAGTCCTCGAGGGAGCCCATGGCCAAGATTGGACAACAACAGCCCCGCGCCCCGATGTGGCCGTGGGGTGGACCGCGCTCGGTACGCGACAAGCTGGTTGATCGGACCCAGCTCGATCGGAAGAACGTCCGCAAGAAGGGCGACCCGAAGAACCCGGCCCTGGCCTCCGCCGCCCTGCTCGACTTCATCGGCCCCGCCCACTCCGCCGACGAATTGCGCCTCCCCATGCCGGTGCCGCCTGGCGGGCACGACGCGGACGTCGAAGGCTACCTCGATCGCCCAGCCCTCTCGTCCGTGGCCGAGCGCCTGAACGAGCAGCGGCAGCTGGCCCTCGAGCGCGGCCTTCAGTCTCTGCGCGCCGCGCCAGATCGCGTCGATCGACTCCGGTCGCTCCTTCAGCGTGAAGCTCAGATGCTCGACCTCGTCGCCACCGTCAGCCGCGACCAGGCCGAGATCGAGCGCCGCCGGAAGGAAGAGACGCTCGAAGAGGGCTACTGATGGCCGACGAGAGCGATGCCGCCCTCGCCCAGCGGCTCCAGAAGTGGGCAGACGGCAAGGCCACGCTGAAGGACGTGCGCGGCTACTCCGATGAGGAACTCTACTCCATCGCCCGCATGGGGTACTTTTTCTTCTACCAGGGCAAGGTGAACGAAGCCCGCACCGTCTTTCAGGGCCTCTACGCCGTCAACCCCACAGACGCCTACTTCGCCAAGGCCCTGGGGGTGGTGGAGATGGCCGCGAACAACCCGGCAGGGGCGGTGGCCGCGTACGACGTTGCGCTCAAAATCGCCCCTCAAGATCCAGCGGCCTATGCCGGGCGCGCAGAGGTGCGGCTCGCGCAGGGACAGAGGGCTCAGGCGATCGACGATTTGCGGCGGGCCCAGCAGCTCCTGTCCGACGGAAACCCCTTGAAAGACAAGGTGTTGGCGTTGCTCGAGCGGCTTTCCAGAAAATAAGAAAGCGGGACGCAACACGGAGTTGGCAGCTTCGATAATGTCCGCAGTAGCACCGGGGAATGGTTCCCCGGCTCAACACGAAAGAAAGAGAGTCACACATGGGTCTCCTCGGAAGCATCGGCAATTCCATCTTCAAGGCCATCAAGCCCCTCGCGCAGAGCGCCATCCAGGCTGTTGCTCCGGCCGCGACGAAGATGCTCCAGGGCGTCGTTGGCGACCTGTTCACCGCTGGCAAGGGCGCGCTCAACACCTTCCTCTCCCTCACCCCGATTCCGTCGCCGTTCAAGGCGCTCGCCCAGAAGCTGCTGGGCAAGGGCATGGACGCCCTCCAGGGCCTCGCGCAGGGCGGCATCGAGAAGGCCATCGCCGCGCTGGTCAACAAGCTGGCCCCGCGCACCACGGGCGACGGCGTGACGGTGACCCCGACCCCGATCACCAACCCCAGCCGCACCACCTCGATCGTCAACAACACCCCCACCGCTTCCTCGTCGGGCGCGGCCACGGGCGCTGGTGGCTCCTTCGGCAGCGGCGCGCTCGCCGCGGCCGGTGGCAAGATCGGCAACTGGACCCCGGCGCAGGGCATGCCCAAGGCGGATCAGTTCGGCGACCTGTCGAAGCCTGAGAACCTCGAGCAGTACAAGGCGGCTCAGTTCCAGTACCAGCAGATGATGTCCAACATCAACGAGTTCTGGCAGCTGATGTCGAACGTGCTCAAGAAGCAGTCGGACACGTCGTCGGCCATCATCGGCAACATGCGGTAAGCGATTCGCTGGCTCACTTCTACGGCCGCGGGTTCCTCAGGGGCCCGCGGCCGTCTACTTTTTTGAGGACACGCTAGAACAACTGTGGTCCATTTCGCCGCACACGAGGTCCACTTGGGAGGCTTGTACCCGTATGGCCGAGAAGAAGCCCGACAGCGTCATCCCCGCGGCTGGTGAGAAGGTCTCAGTCACGCCCGACTGGGAGAAGATCCTCTACACTCCTGAGCGCCAGGAGAAGCTCGTTAAGGGGCAGATCACTCTTCGGGACTACCACGCGATCAGCGGACCCGAGATGCTGCAGATGGCGCTGATCGGCTTCCGCATGTACGAGCAGGGCAAGTACTCGGAGGCGAAGACGATCTTCCAGGGGTTGATCGCGCTCGATCCCATGGAGGCCTACTACTACACGGCGCTCGGCGCGGTGTACCTGGCCGAGGAGGATCTGGAGAACGCGCGGTCGATGTTCACCAGCTCCATCGCGCTCAACCCGAAGGAAGTCGCGCCATACGTCAACCGCGGCGAGGTCAACCTGCGCGAAGGCAAGATTCTCGAAGCGGCCGAGGACTTCCAGAAGGCCGTCGAGCTCGATCCCAAGCACGAGGATCCGCTGACGCAGCGAGCCCGTGTCTTCGCGGCTGCGGCGCTCGAGATGATCGAGAACGCGTCCAAGGGTGGCGGCGATGCCAAGGGCGGCGCGCCCGCCAAGCCGGCTTCGGCCAAGAAGGCGAAGTAGTCCCGGCGCGGCAGTCGAGGCATGGAGCGGGGTCGCAAGCCGGCGCGCGTCGAAGTCGTCCACTTTCCCAAGCGGAAGCCAGGTGCCGCGCCCCGCGGCTCGGCTGCGCGCACCCAGACGATCCCCGAGGTGATGATCGCCGAGGAGCCTGCCACCGAGAGCGGTGAGCGCTCGGAGGACAGCCCGAGGAAGCGGCGGGGTGGCCGTTCCAGGTCGACGGACAAGCAGCCTGTCGCGCCCGCGGCGGACTACGGCGCGCTGATGCAGCTGGGTCACGAGCTGTTCGAGTCCGGCCGGGTCAACGAGGCGCGGGTGGTGTTCGAGGGGCTCCTGGCCGCCGGCCACCGGGACGCCTTCTGTTACACCATGCTGGGCACGGTGAGCCTCGCGCTCAAGGACTTCGAGCGAGCCCTCGAGCTGTTCGACCAGGCGCTCGCTCTCGACCCGGCAGATCTCGCCGCGCTGGTGTACCGGGCCGAATTGCGGCTCAAGCGCAAGAAGGCGCCGAAGGCGCTGAAGGACCTCGAGCTCGCCATCAAGCTGGGCGCGCCCGACGACCCCTTCACCGATCGGGCGAGGCGGCTGCTGGCGCTGGCCCGGAAGGCCTCATAGCGGGCCGTTTTTTGGGGTAACGTCCAGCGCCCAGATGGCTGCCGGCGGAAAATCGTTCCTCGACAAGTACTCCGACATCGTCCTCGCGGTGGTGGTGATCGCGATCATCGGGATGATGCTCGTCCCGCTGCCGACGCTGCTGCTGGACATTCTGCTGACGATCAACATCAGCCTGTCGGTGATCATCGTCCTCATCTCGCTCTACATCCCCGGGGCGCTGAAGATCAGCGTGTTCCCCACGCTGCTGCTGATCACCACGATGTACCGGCTGGCGCTGACGGTCTCGACGACGCGCCTCATCCTGTCCACGGGCGACGCCGGCGAGGTGGTGTACGCCTTCGGCAACTTCGTGGCCCGCGGCAACTTCGTGGTCGGCGGGATCATCTTCGTCATCCTGGTGATCGTGAACTTCATCGTGATCGCCAAGGGCGCCGAGCGCGTCGCCGAGGTGGCCGCGCGCTTCACGCTGGACGCGATGCCCGGCAAGCAGATGTCGATCGACGCGGACATGCGCGCCGGTTCCATCGACATGGAGGAAGGTAAGCGCAAGCGCCGTGACCTCGAGCGCGAGAGCCAGCTGTTCGGGGCGATGGACGGCGCGATGAAGTTCGTCAAAGGCGACGCGATCGCCGGCATCATCATCACGGTGGTGAACATCGTGGGCGGCCTGGCGATCGGCGTGGTGCAGAAGGGAATGCCGGCGGGGGAGGCCGCGAAGAAGTACGCGCTGCTCACCATCGGTGACGGCCTGGTCGGCATGATCCCGGCGATCCTCATCTCCACGGCGGCGGGCATCATCGTGACGCGTGTGGGTGGAGAAGAAGAGGGCACGCACCTCGGCAAGGACATCGGTGGACAGCTCACCGCGTACCCGCGCGCGATCGCGATCGCTGCGGGGATGCTGGTCGGCCTGGGCCTGATTCCTGGCCTGCCCAAGTTGCCCTTCTTCATCCTCGGGGCAGGGGCGGGGGCGGGCGCCTACCTGATGCTGAAGAAGGCCCGGAAGGCCGAGAGCGGCGAGGTGGAAGGGGAAGAAGGGGCCGATCCTGACGCTCCGCCGGCTGCCGCCGAGCCGCCGCCGAAGGAGCCGATCAACCCCGACTCCGAGCTCTTCATCCCCGTCGTGACGCCGATCGTGCTGGAGGTGTCCGACGCGCTGGTGCCGTCCGTCGACTCGCGGCAGGACGGGGGGAAGTTCCTCTTCGAGCTGGTGCCCTTCATGCGTGACGGGCTCTTCGTCGAGCTGGGCGTGCGCTACCCGGGTGTGCGCGCGCGTGGGAATCCGGGTCTGCCGCCGGGCGCGTACCAGATTCAGATCAACGAGGTGCCGGTGGTGACGGGCCAGGCGACGCTGGGGCACATCCTTGTCAACGACACGGTCGATCGCCTTCGGCTGATGAACATCGAGGGCTTCGAGGCCATCAACCCCGCGACCCGCCAGCCTGCCGCGTGGGTGCCAGAGCACAACAAGGACATGCTGGAGGCGGCGGGCCTCACCACATGGGACGTGCCTGGCTACATCATCCTCCACCTGGCGGCGGTGCTGCGGCGCCACGCGCGCGAGTTCGTCGGCGTGCAGGAAGTGCAGACGATGCTCGACCAGCTGGAGAAGGCGTTCCCGGCCATCGTCAAGGAAGTCGTGCCGAAGGTCGTCAACGTGCTCAAGCTGACGGACATCCTCGGGCGGCTGGTGGAGGAGGAGATCTCCATTCGCGACCTGCGCGGCATCCTGCAGGCGATCGCCGAGCAGGGGCAGCTCGAGGCGGACAGCGTGATGCTGACCGAGCACGTGCGCTCGGCCCAGAAGCGCTACGTCTCGCACAAGTACGCGCGGGGCACCGGAACGCTGGTGGTGTACCTGCTCGATCCGCAGATCGAAGACGCGGTGCGCAGCTCCATCAAGCGCACCAGCGCGGGCACACACCTGGCGCTCGAGCCGGACATCGCGCAGGAGATCGTCCAGGCGGTGAAGAACGAGTGCGGGCACCTGCCGCCCACTGCGCAGCGCCCGGTGATCCTCACTTCGATGGACATTCGGCGGTACGTCCGCAAGCTGCTCGAGTACGAGTTCAACCCGCCGTTCTCGGTGGTGAGCTACCAGGAGCTGTCGCCCGAGCTGAACATTCAGCCGGTGGCGCGGATCAGCATCGGCTGACGTGTCGGCGTGGCGTCGAGCCTCAGGCGCCGGCGATCAGCATGATCAAGATGACGATCGCGAAGAGCACCACCACGGCGCCGATGCCCAGGGCGACCAGCGTCGTCTTGTTGGAGAGGTCGAGGCCCACCTTGCCCCCCCCGCCTTCTTCGGCGCCCTCGTCGGCGGTGGACATGGCCACCACGCCCGGGTCGTTCCGCTCGTCCGCGGGAGGTTCTTCGGGAGGGGCCTCGTCGGCAGGGGCCTCGCCGGACGGGGCTTCGGCGGGAGGGTCCTCTGCGGGAGGCTCTTCCTTCGGCTCCTCGGGGGGCGGCGCTTCCTTCGCTGCTGGCCGGGCCGGCGCCTCGTCGGGATCCTGCTTCACGCTCAAGGTGCCTTCGCCGTCGTCGGTGTCGGACGCGGGCAGCACGACGGGCGTCTCGCGGACCTCGGTGGGGTCGATGTAGAGCAGCCGGACGCCGCCGATCTCCACCTCGTCGCGGTCCTTCAGCGTCTGCTTCTTCGCGCGCTTCTTGTTGACCTTGATCCCGTTGCGGCTGCCGAGATCCTCGACGTGGGTGCCGGACCAGTCGCGGCGCACCTTGGCGTGGCGGCGCGACACGAGATCGTCGTTCAAGACGATGTCGGCGGTCTCGTCGCGGCCGAAGACGTATTCCTGCGCCTCGCCCATCTCGATGCGTTGGCCTTCGCGCGGGCCGTTCATCACGCGGAAGTAGGGCTGTTCCCCGCCGGCGGCGAGCCCCTTCATCACGTCTTTGACGACCTTACGGGAGACGAACATCGTCTTGCCCGACACGTCTTCGGCCACGTCGGCCACGCGATCGAAGACGACGTCGAACTGGGCGATCTCGATGGTGTCGCCGTTTCGCAGCAGGCGCTTCTCGCCCTTGGGCAGCTTCTGGCCGTTGATCTGCGTGCCGTAGCTGGACCCCAGATCCTCGACGAAGAAGAGCGTGCCGTCGCGGGTGATGCGGGCGTGGTTGCGCGAGACGGCCTGCTGGGCCAGCACCACCTGGCAGTGCTGGTCACGCCCGAGGAGGATCGCGTCTTCGTCGAGCATGACCGTCTTGGGGGCGTCGCCCTCCTTGCCCTTCTGCTTGACGGTCAACCGCACGCCCATGGTGAAGCCCGTGTGTGCGCTAGTCGCGCACGTACTGCTTACAGACCGCGATCTGCGAGGCGAAGTCCGACTCGTTGGCGTACTTGAGGAAGTTCTTGCACGCCGTGTTCGCGTTCTTCTCGTCGCTGCGGTTCTTGAAGATCTCGAACATGCCGAAGTGGCAGAGGGCGAACTTCGGGTCGTACTTGAGGCAGCGCTTGTAGGCGCGCTCTTCGTCGTTCACGAGGCCCTTGTCGCGGGCGGCGAGCGCGGCGCTGTACTCGGACTCGGGCGTCTTCGCGCCGGCGGCGCGGGCCTTCACGTCATCGAGCGCCTTGTCCTGCAGCTTGCACTTCTTCTCGGCGACGATGATGTTGTTCCGGCACGAGGGGTTGTTCTCTTCCACCTCGATGCAGGTGCTGTACGCGTCCTTGCCGTCACAGGGCTTGCCCAGCTCCATGTACGCGTTGCCGAGCGCCAGCCAGGCGGCGGCGAAGGAAGGCTCGAGCTGCGTGGCCCTCGTCAGCGCCTCGACGGCGTTCTCGTACTCGCCTTCGTCGATGGCGATCTGCCCCAGCTGCGCGTAGCCCGACGAGAGGTTGGGGTTGACGGTGAGGAGGGTGCGCAGCTCCTTCTTGGCCTTGTCGTAGTCCTGCATGGCCTTGAACGTCATGGCCAGGTTGAAGCGCGCCTCGAGGTAGTCGGGGTTGACGCGGAGCGCGCGCTGGAAGTTGTCGTGCGCTTTCCCGTTGGCCTGCTCGTTCAAGTAGATGATGCCAAGGTTGTTGTACGCCTGCGCCTGATCCTGGTTGAGGCGCAAGGCCTTGATGAACATCTCCTTGGCCTTGTCATTCTGGCCGCGGTTGTAGGCGATGATGCCCTTGTTCACCCAGAGGTCGGCGTATTGCGGGCTGAACTGGATGCCGAGATCGCATTGATCCTCTGCGGCGACGAGATCTCCGCGGGAGATGTGCAGCGCACACAGCTCGTTGCACTCCAGCGCGCGCGGATGAGGCGGGGGCGTCGACAGACAACCCGTGAAAAGCGCGGCCACCAGCACCACGGCGGAGAAGCGGATCATCAGGGCAGGGAGTGTAGAGAAGGCCCGCCAACCCCGCAACGCTGCCGTGCATCGAAAAGCCGCTGATTTTGAAGAGTTACGCGGTACCATGCGCGGCCATGCGCAAGACGCTCTCGATGGTGGTGCTCGCGGTAGGGCTTCTGGTGGCGGCGCCGGCAGCGGCGGGGACGGGCAGCTTCGCCAACCGGAGCCTCGGCCTTGGCTTCGGCGGCTTCAAGTTCCTCGGCGAGACGGACGGGATCAACTGGGGCCTGCCGGTGACGCTGGAGGGCGGCTACTACATCGAGAGCGGCTTCGACCTGTACCTGCGGGTGCCGCTCATGATCCTCTACCAGAACAACTTCGTGACGCCGCAGGGCGGTGGCGGAGTGGTGTTCGGCACAGGGGGCCAGTTCGGGGTGCGCTACCTCTTCCTCGAGGAGGAGCTGCGGCCTTACGTCAACCTGCACCTGGCGGGGATCTACATCTTCCGCGATGTGTCCATCTCCAACTACGGCAACTTCTTCTTCGGGCCAGGGCTGGGCGGCGGGCTGGACTACTTCGTGGGCGAGTCGATCGCGATCGGCGCGCGGATGTACGTGGACATGTTCATCAACTTCAACCAGCCGCTGCGGTGGGCCATCGGCGGCGGGGCGAACTTCACCACCTACTTCTGAGGGGCGGGTTCAGCGCTGGAACGGGTTCAGCGCTGGAAGAAGCGGCGGGGCGGGGCGGCCTTGCGGCGCTGGGCGTTGCGGGCCGCGAGCGCGGCGGTGACGAGCAGCACCAGCTTCTCGTCGGACAGGTGTGCGGGCTTCACGAAGCCCAGATCCTCTTCCAGGCGGCGGGCGAGGGTGGCGAAGAGGCTCAAGCGCGCCTCCATGCCCAGCTCTTCCCGGCGGAGCGCTGCGTTGAAGAGCACGGCCTCTTCTTCGGCGGACAGGCGGCCCACCCGCGCGCGGAAGTCGGAGTCGTTGAGCAGCGAGGTGTCGCCTTCCGGGCGCTCCAGCGCGGCAGGGATCTTCAGGCGGCGTTCGCGCACGACGATGGTGCCGCCGAGCATGTCGCCCAGGCGCTGGTGCCGGGCGCTGAACAGCGCGAAGACGGCGCCCACCGTGTAGAAGGGCAGCGGAATGGGTCGATCGATCAGCCGGCCCAGGGCGCGCAGGAAGGACTGGTAGAAGCCCACCCGCACGCCGCTCTCCTGGATCACGCGCAGGCCCATGGCGCGCTTGCCGATGGTCTGCCCGCTCCACACCAGCTCCAGGAACGTCATGTAGCCCCAGTCGATGAGGAACCAGACGACGAAGCTGAGGGCCGACCCGAAGCCCGGGAAGAGGGTCATCGACACCGAGAGGACGAGGATCACCCCCAGCGCGATCACGGCCGCGATGAGGGTGTCGATCAGCCAGGCGAGGAACCGGCTCATCAGACCGGCGAGGACGAAGTTGAACTCCACGTACTCGGGGGTGAGCACCGTGTGGGTGCCGTCGAGGCTCACCGGAGGGGCGCTGGTGGTCGAAGTCATGCCGCTTTCCGCCACTCTAGCGCGTAGACTCGGAAGCACGATGGAGCTGATCGAATATGTCGAGCTGCGCCGTCCGAAGTGGGTCGCTCTGGAGCGGCTGCTCGATCAGGCCGAGCGGGACGGGCTCAAGAAGCTGTCGCTCGACGACGCCCGGACACTGTCGAAGCTCTACCGCGCAGCGTCCTCGGATCTGCTGTGGGTGCGATCGCACGCCGGGTCCGCCGACGTGTCGGGCTACCTGAACGACCTCGTGGGTCGGGCCTACGCCCTGACCTACCCGGGCAAGAAGATCCGGCTGCAGGATCCGCTCCGCTTCCTCACGCACGGGTTTCCGGATCTGATGACGGCGGAGTGGCGGGCCGTGGTGGCGTCGTTCCTCGTCTTCTGGGCGGGCTTCGGGTTCGGCTGGGTGGGCATGATGTTCGACCCGGAGGCCGCGCCGTACCTGGTGCCCGAGCAGCACCTGAAGCTCGATCCGGTGAAGCGGGCCGAGGAGGAGGCGAAGAGCCCGGGCGCCACCACGGGCGGACAGGCGGCGTTCGCGAGCTTCCTCTTCACCCACAACATCCAGGTGGCCTTCCTCGCGTTCGCGCTGGGCCTCACCGCCGGCATCGGTACGGTGATCATGCTCTTCTCCAACGGCGTGCTGCTCGGCGCGCTCGCGTGGGTCTACGCGTCGAAGGGGATGCTGGGGTGGTTCTGGGCGTGGATCCTCCCGCACGGTATTCCCGAGATCACCGCCATCTGCATCGCGGGGGCGGCGGGTTTTCTCCTGGCGCGCGGCCTGGTGGCCCCGAAGGGCCTGTCACGGCGCCTGGCGCTGCGGCGAGAGGCGATCACCGCGGTGAAGCTGCTCCTGGGGACGCTGGCGCTGTTCGTGCTCGCGGGTTTGATCGAAGGCTCCATTTCGCAGATCCACCCGCCGCGCCTGTCGATCACCTTCAAGATCACCTTCGCGGTGGTGGTGGGCTCTGGCGTGTACGCGTACCTCTGGTCGGCGCTGTTCCGGCGCGCGGCGGGGGAAGCGGCTGGGGCCTGAGAGACTTACTCCGGGCGGGCCTGGCTGACCGGCGCGGGCGCCTTCGGAGGCGTGAGGCGAATCACCTTCTTCGCATCGTCGATCTCGATCCGGCAGCCGCCCAGCCTGAGCCGCGAGAGGTCCGCGGGGACCCGGCAGGCCAGCTCGGGGGGATCGGAGAGGCCCTGATCGACGAGTTGGCACGCCGAGGGATCCGAGCCGTCGTCCTCGGCGACGGGTGGGGATCGATCGTCGATGCGGTAGAGACGCCGGGCGTTGCGGTGGAGCACGTCGGCGGGCAGCGGCCCTTGCGCGTAGGCGGCGGCCAGCAGGAGCGCCCCGGGAGGAGGCGAGGTGAGATCCTCGGGGAAGTTCACGTCGTCGAGTTCGAGGGGCTCCTGCGAGAGCCAGCCGGGGATCCACGCCTTCACCACGCGGCCGACCTGCTCGGGCGTGCACAGTGGGTGCTGTGGGATGGTGCTGGGGAGCTCTTCGCCGCGCTCGAGCGCCTTGTCTTCGGCCTCCTGCCGCTCGCTCTCGGCCTGGGCGCTCGTCTCGATGAGGCCGCTCGGAGTGCAGCGGTAGTCGACGTTGCACGGCTCCCGCTCCAGCGCCAGGCGGACCCAGGGGCAGGGCGTGCGAAACCGGGCGATGGCGATCAAGGCGGGGTCAGCGCTCTCGAGGACGGGCATCCCTGGGTAGTAGTCGTCCAGGGAAACGAGCTGCTCGGACACCAGATCCTGGAGCCACTCGCAGGCCAGCGGTCCGGCCCGCGCGTCGTCGAGTTGCACCAGCGCCTCGACGAACAGCCGCGTGCTCTCGAAGTCCTGGGTGCCCTGCTCGAGCTGGAGCTCGAGGTTCTTTGCCAGCACGTCGGCGAAGCCGGCCGGGCGGAGTTCGGGTGCCGTGCTCAGTCGTCGCAGCGCGGCCTCGGAAGGGTACTCCTCCAGGCTTCGGGCCAGGACGTCCTGAAAGGCCTTGCGGCCACTCGGTCCCAGGCGCTTCCACGCCTCGAGCCAGGAGGGCTCCTCGGAAGTGTCCATGATCCCCGCCAGCGCGCGTCCCAGGCCCACCTCGCCCCGTTTCTCTTCGACCATCTTCAACAGCTGGCGCTGGTGGTCTCCGAACGCTCTGGGGAGGAAGTCGGCGGCGCGGTCGCTCAGCGTCGGCACCCTGGACCAGTCGAGGGGCCCCATCAGCGGGGCTGGAGGCCTGGCCTCGAGGAGCGGATCGTCGGGGGAGGGGCGGCCGTCCAGGGCGAGTGGGGTACCCGAGTTTCCATACTCACCGAGGATCTCTCCCCCGAGGAGGTAGAAGACGCGCCACGGCTTGTCCGGCGCTGGCCGGAAGGCGAGGCGTGAGCCAGTCGGATCCGCGGCGAGCTCCATTCCGCGGGCGGGCAGGGGAACGGAGTCGAGGGTGGCGAGGGTGCCGGTGCTGGCGAGCGTGTCGCAGAGCTGGGTGTCGGCATCGTCCCCGAAGACTGCCGCGGCGCGCTTCTCCACCTCGTTGTCGGCGCCCAGCTCGAGCCAGGTGCAGCCGCGGAGTTCGCTCTGGAAGAAGCAGCGGAAGCGCGCCAGCCCTGTCTCGGTGCATTCGGGCTTCACGTCGAACTCGTGGACGCGGACGACGGCCTGGATGGGCGCGTGGACTTCGACGATGACGTTGTCGGACGGCTTCGCGTTGCGCTTGTCACAGCCCGCCAGCGCGGCGGCGAGCGCCAGGAAGACGAGGGCTCTCAAGCGCAGCGCAGACACGAGGCGGAGGAGACGATGGCAGCGGGCCTCGCGTGTGACAACTGGCAGCGGGGCTACGTTCCGGGGGGGCGGGGGGAGTCGCTCGAAGGGACGTCGGTGCCGGGCGTGCCGGCCGGCGCCTTCGCCCTGGCCTTCGCCTGACGCTCGACGCGCCAGCCGTGCCAGAAGAGCACCCCGATGCCCCCGAGGATCGCCAGGTCCGCCACGTTGAAGACGCCCGTCACCGGCGTGTTCCCGATGCCGAGCTGCATGAAGTCCACCACGCTGCCGCCGAAGCGGGCGCGGTCGATCCAGTTGGAGAAGCCGCCGCTGGCGATGAGCGCATAGCTGGCCACCTGGATCCCGTCGAGCGCCTTGCTGACGAACGCATAGATGGTGAGCGCCAGGAGGAGGCCGCCGACGCCGATGGTGAGCACCCAATAGCGCGCCTCGTCCGGCAGGGACGCGCCGAGCGAGAGGAAGGCACCCTCGTTCTGCGCCCAGAGGAGACGGAAGACGTTGCCCAGGTACATGCGGGGCGGCTGCCCCTTGAGGGCGGCGGTGGCCACCTGCTTGGTGAATTGATCCACCGCCATGGAGACGACGGTGACGCCACAGAAGATGAGGAGCCGGCGGAGGAATGGCACTGGGGGGCACTTGCCACCGATGTGGCGGCGATTCAACTACGCCTCGTGCCGGGCCATTCCTTCCACGCCCTTCCACCAGTCGTCGAAGAAGCGCCTGGCCTGGCCCAGCGCGGCGGCGGCCTGGGGGGTGAGTCCTTCGCCCAACTCGAAGCGCTCCCCGCGAATGGCCAGCTGAAACGCGGGAGGGGGTGGCCGGGCCTCGACGCGCGTGAAGGCCTCGAGGACGGCGGACGGAGAGAGCGCGTGGCTGGTGAAGCTCGGATCCGCGCGTGCGGTGACGGGCGTGAAGGCGAGCGGGGCGGCGCCCCTTGCGTCGGCGTCGACGAACAGGACCTGGCGCCGGCCGAGGAGATCGAGGGCGTGCTCGACGTTCAGCTGGAAGTCGGTGAGGACCTCCAGCCGTCCCTCGGCGATCTCCTTCGCGAAAGTGGACTCGAGGTGCTGGGCGAAGGCGGGACCCAGGGCGTCGTCTCCCCGGGACGGGTTCCCAATCGCCAGCACCAACACGGGCGGCGTCACGGCGGATCCCTCTTCAAGCGGTGCACCAGCGCGCCCTGCGAGTCGAGGACGTCGATGACGAGCGGCATCTGCCCCAGCGCATGGGTGGCGCAGGAGAGGCAGGGATCGAAAGCGCGGATCGCGACCTCCACGTGGTTGAGGAGGCCTTCGGTGGGTTCGCGGCCGTCGAGCTCGGTGCGCGCCACTTCGCGGATCACCTCGTTCATCGCCGTGTTGTTGTGCGTGGTGCTGACGATCAGGTTGCACATCGTCACCAGGTCGTCGGGGGCCACCCTGTAGTGGTGGATGAGCGTGCCCCGGGGCGCCTCGATCACGCCCACGCCCTCGCCCCGGCGTGGACCGGACGAGGTGAGCGCACCTTCGGACAACGCGTCGTCGTCGAGGAGGCGGGCGATCAGCTCAGCCGCGTGGAGCAGCTCGATCAGGCGAGCCCAGTGGTAGGCCAGGGGCGCGTGGGTGATGGCTCCGTCAAAGGCCTTCCTGAAGGCCACGCGCTCGTCCTCGGCCATGGGGGTGGAGATGCCGTCGCAGTTCTGCACCCGCGCCAGCGGTCCCACCTTGTACCAGCCGGCTTGAGGACCCAGCGCGGCGAGGTAGGGGAACTTCATGTAGCTCCAGCTCTTCACCTCCTCTTCGATGCGCGAGCGGTACTGCTGGCAGTCGAGCCCATCGAAGAGGATCTTCCCGTCGGCGTCTCTGGCGCGCAGCGTGCCGTCGTACAGCTCGAGCGCACCGTTCTCTCCCACGAGGCTGAGAAGGTTGCTGGGCGCGGCTCCGAAGGCGTCGAAGCGTTGGCGGTTGGCGAGGTGCAGCCGGGAGACGAGCTGCACGCCCGAGCGGGCCCACTCCAACACCTGAGGGAGGGCCGATTTGAGCGCGTCGCGCTCCGCGCGGGTGACGTGCTTGTTGACGCCTCCGGGGACGGCGCCGGTGCCGTGGACGCGCTTGCCGGCGGTGACGCGAATGACTTCCTGGCCGAACTTGCGGAGCAGCACGCCCTGGCGCGCCAGCTCGGGCTGGGCGGCCACCACGCCCACCACATTGCGCTTCGAGGGATCGCTGCCGAAGCCGAAGAGGAGATCGGGGGAGGCGAGGTGGAAGAAGTGGAGCGCGTGGGACTGGAGGATCTGCCCGTAGTGCATCAACCTCCGCACGCGATCGGCCGTGGGCGTCAGTTGGCGTGCGCCGACGACGAGGTCCAGCGCCTTGGCCGCGGCGAGGTGGTGGCTTACCGGGCAGATGCCGCACAGCCGCTGCACCATCACGGGCACTTCCCAATAGGGCCGGCCCTGGATGAAGCGCTCGAAGCCCCGGAACTCGACGATGTGCAGGCGCACCTGGTGCACGCGCTGCTGATCGTCGAGCAGGATGGTGACCTTCCCGTGGCCCTCCACGCGGCTCAGCGGATCGATGGCGATCCGTCTCAGGCCTTCGGGCTTCGCGGCGGTCTCGAGCGTCGGCGTCACGGGCCTCTTGCCCCCTTTCAGTCGTACCTCATGAGCTCATGGCCCAGCGCCGGGGTGCGGCCGGCGATGAGGGCGGTGAGCAGCTCCCAGAAGGCGTCTGCCGAGGGGGGACAGCCCGGGAGGAAGTAGTCGATGCGCACCACGTCGTGCAGCGGGTGGACCTGGTCGAGCGGCAACGGCAGCTCGGGATCGTTCGGGATGCGAGCGTGCGTGGTGCTGGGGCCGGTGAGGTAGACCGTCTGCAGGCATTCGCGCACGTCCAGCGAATTGCGCTGCGCGGGCAGCCCGCCGGTGATGGCGCAGGCCCCGACTGCGACGAGCGTCTTGCACTGCTTCCGGAACTCGCGCAGCACGTGCACGTTCTCGGCGTTGCAGAGCCCGCCCTCGATCAGCCCGAGATCGCACGGGCCGCACTTCTTGATGTCGGTGAGCGGCGAGCGATCGAGCTCCACCAGTTCGAGGAGATCGAAGAGGCGCTCGTCGATGTCGAGCAAGGACATGTGACAGCCGAAGCAGCCCGCGAGCGACGCGGTGGCCACCTTGAGCTTCTTCGCCGGCTTCGCAGGGGCGGTCATGGCGTTCCTCTCTTCGGCGGCGCGGGGGCGGGGGCGTCGATCGGAGCGAGGTCGAAGCGGCGCTGGCCGATGGGGACGTCGAAGCCCTTGCGCTTGCGGAGGATGACGCCCACCGGGCACACCTCGACGGCCTTGTCGCTCACCGACAGTTCGGTGTCGCCCAGCTTCCCGGACTCGGCGTTGACGATGAGGTGCTTGGTGATGCCGCGGCCCGAGAGGGCGAAGACGCTCTTCCCGTCGACTTCGCTGGAGGCGCGCACGCACAGCTCGCACAGGATGCAGCGGTTGAAGTCCAGGAGGATGTCGGGGTGCGAGGCGTCCACCGGCCGGTTGGGGAAGAAGGGGTTGAACTGGGGGTTCGTCATGCCCAGCGCGTAGGCGGTGGACTGCAGGGTGCAGCGGCCGCTCTGCTCGCAGGAGGGGCAGAAGTGGTTGCCCTCGACGAAGAGGAACTGCACCAGCGTCCGGCGCGCCTCGTTGATCTCCGGGGTGTTGGACTCGACGTGGAGGCCCTGCTGTGCCGGCGTGGTGCACGACGCCGCGGTCCGCCCGTTCACCTTCACCGTGCAGACCTTGCAGCTCCCGTGCGGCTTGAAGTCCGGGTGGTAGCAGAGGTGGGGGATGAAGACGCCCGCGGCCAGCGCCGCCTGGATGATCGTCTGGCCCGGCGTGAAGGGAATCTCCCGGCCGTCGAGCTCGAAGGTGCCGCCGGTCATGGCGCGTCCTCCTCGAAGTGGGCCGCCGGATCGTCGCGGCCGGTGATCTCGCGCGCTGGCGCGAGGGCCTCGTCGAGATCGAAGGACGGCAGCACGTCGAAGCTGCGAATGCGCCGCTGGTAGGAGGGCCGGAAGCGCTCGAGCGTGTCGAGCACCGGGTTGCCGGCGGTGGTGCCCAGGCCGCAGTGGCTCGACACCTTGAGCAGCTGCGCGACGTATTTGAGCTCCTTCAGGTCGCGCTTGGTGCCGTGGCCGGCCACGATGCGCTGAAGGGCGCGGTGCATCAGCGTGGTGCCCACGCGGCAGGGGGTGCAGAAGCCGCAGCTCTCGTGGGCGAAGAAGCGGGCGAAGTTCTCCGCCACCTCCACCATGGCGCGGGTGTGGTCGAAGACCATTAAGGCGCCGGCGGTGGGGACGTCCTCGAAGCCGAAGCGCCGCTTGAAGCCGTCGCTCGCGAGGCAGACACCCGACGGTCCGCCCACCTGCACGGCCTGGGTATTCCTGGCGCCGGACAACTCGAGCAACTCGGCGATGGTGGCGCCCCAGGGCAGCTCGTACAGGCCAGGCCGCGCGACGTCGCCGGAGACGGAGTGGATCTTCGTGCCGGCCGAGGTGCCGGTGCCCTTCGCGGTGAACCAGCCGGCGCCGTGCTGCGCGATCAGCGCCGCGGCGGCCAGCGTCTCCACGTTGTTCACCACGGTGGGCTTCTGCTTGTAGCCGTGGGTGACGGGGTAGGGCGGACGGTTGCGGGGGATGCCGCGCTTGCCTTCGAGCGACTCGATCAGCGCCGACTCCTCGCCGCACACGTACGCGCCCGCCCCGAGGTGCACCTCCACGTCGAAGTCGAAGCCCTTCTGCCCGCGGACGTTCCGCCCCAGCAGGCCGGCCTCGCGGCGACGTTGCAGGACGCTCTCGAGGTGATCGCGCAGGAAGAGGTACTCCCCACGCAGGTAGACGAAGCCCCTCTGCGCGCCCACGGCGAAGGCGCAGACCGTCATGCCTTCCACGACCAGATCGGCGAACTGTCGGAGCAGCACGCGGTCCTTGAAGGTGCCGGGCTCGCCTTCGTCGGCGTTGCACACCACGAAGCGCTCGGGGCCCGGCGTGACGCGGCAGGCGTCCCACTTGGTGGCGGTGGAGAAGCCCGCGCCGCCCCGTCCCCGCAGGCGGCTCTGCTTCACTTCCTCGATGAGACCTTGAGGTCCGCTCGCGAAGGCGGCGTCGAGGGCCGCGCCGGGTTCGAGCTGGCTGCCGAGGATCAGATCGGCGCGGTGGATGGTGTCGGTCACCGCGAACAGATCCTTCGGCCAGCGATCGAGGGGCGTACGGCCGCGAATCAGCGCGGCGATCACTCCGATGCGCGCGGGATCGAGCCGGCCGATCGCGCGCCCATTCACCAGCAACGCGGGGCCTTGATCGCAGAGCCCGGTGCACGAGGTGACGCCGATGCTGACCAGCCCATCCCGCGAGACTTCTCCCGGGTGCACCTCGAAGGCGCGGCACAGCGCGTCGCGGAGCGCGTGGCTGCCGAGCATCTCGTCGGTGATGTTGTCGCTGAAGAGTACGCGGTACTGGCCGCGCGGCGTCGTGGAAAGGAAGGAGTAGAAGCCGGCCACGCCCTCCACCCGCGCGCGTGGCAGCCCGAGCGCCTGGGCCAGTTCGGTCACGTCGCGGGGGGTGATCACTCCGTTCGCGTCCTGGAGGTCACGGAGGATCTGCACCAGGCGCGAAGCGTCGTTCCGGTGCCGCTGGAGCAGCCCTCCGAGGGCGGAGGTTGGGAGCGTCATGGCGGCCCACGTGGACGCAAGAGGCGTGCCCTCACCCTCGCTGGAGATACGGGGCGTGCCACGCGGGAAATGCGCAGAGGACGGGAGGTGCGAAGGCGTTGCGTGAGGGCGTTATTGTCGCAGCACCGTGACGGCCTCGCGGCTGGCGATGTCCTTGAGGAGCTGGGCTGCGCGCTGGGGCGACGGTTCAGCCGCGACCACGTCGGACAAGCTGACCACGCCCGCCAGGCGTCCTTCGCGATCGATCACCACCGCGCGCGAGCGCCTCTCTTCGGACATCTTCCGTTCGAGCAGCTGGAGGTCGTCGTCCGGACGCACGGAGAGGAGTGGCGTACGCGTCATGATGCGTGAGACCGGCGTGGACGCGGGGAGATCGGCGGCCACCAGCCGAAGGGCCAGGTCGCGATCGGTCACCACGCCGATGAGTTGATCGTTTTCGTTGAGGACCGGGACGAAGCCGATCTTCTCGTCGCGCATCAGCCGCGCGCAGTCGATGGCGCGGTCGGACTCCCTGCATGAGTACACCTTCACCAGCATCAGGTCGCGGACCAGCATGGGGACCTCCTTTGAGAGACGGGGCAGGAAATGCATCGGGCGTTCCATGATGCGGTGGCGCGTGGTTGAGAGCGGCGCCTGGCGCACGGGCTGCGCGTCGAAGTTCGGTCTCGGTTGTCACCGTCGCCCGGTATGGTGCGCAGCATGCGGGGCCGTCGCCTGGAGGTCGTTCCGGACTCGGAGCGTGTCGATCAGCGGTTGGTCGACCTCAGCCGTGACACGCCCTTCGTCGACGCCCGCCGCCTGTGCACGCTGAGCCAGTTGGTGGACGCGTGTGAGCCCGCGCGCTGGGCGAGCCGACGGCCCGCGCCGCCCCTGTTGGTGCGGGCGCTGATCGCCGAGCACGCGCCCGAGGTCGCCCGCGCCTTCGGGGCGCACTCGCGCACCGTCGAGTTCGCCGCGCAGGTGCAGGCGTTGCTGAATCAGCTGCGCGCCCAGGCGGCGACCAGCCGGCAGTTGGCGAGGGCGGCGCAGCAGGCGCCAGCGGGGCTGTCGGAGCGGGGCCAGGCCCTGGCCGAACTCTGGCGGCGGCTCGACGCCTCGCTGGAGGCCCGCGGCCTGGTCGATCCTTCCGCGTTGATCTCCCTGGCGGCTGAGCGGCTTCGTCGCGAGGGGCTGCCTCCACGGCTGGGGGACGTCGCGTCGATCACCGTGCGCTTCGTGCACGATCTCTTCCCGGCGCGGCTCCAGTTTCTCGAGGCGCTGGCCCACGCCTGCCACCGGGCCCGGGTCGGCTTCGAGCTGGCCTGGCCGGCGAGTGGCGAGGCGGGAGCCGACGTCTTCGTGCTGGACGCGGTGAGGCAGGTGGAGGCCAAGTGGCAGGAACTGAACGCGGACGCCGCGCCCGACGTGCCCGAG
Source organism: Myxococcota bacterium (assembly GCA_040752975.1). Classification (GTDB taxonomy): domain Bacteria; phylum Myxococcota; class Myxococcia; order Myxococcales; family Myxococcaceae; genus JADLDB01. Next base: position 31,230 of record JBFMHF010000030.1, on the reverse strand, counting down.
GCGCCCCTGGCCTGGCTGGGCGCCGCCATCTTCACGCCTCATGCCGCGCCGCGCCCGGCGCCCGAGTTGTCGCTGGTGAGCACCGCGACCGCGCGCGATGAGGCCAGGGAGATCGCCCGGCGGGTGAAGCGGCTCGTGTCTGCCGGCACTCCGCCCGAGGCGATCGCCATCTTCTTTCGGGACCTCGCGTCCGACACCGAGCGCCTGGTGGAGGCGCTGGCGGACGCGGGGGTGCCGGCGCGCGCGCGGCTGGGCGTGCCGCTCCCGGCCAGTCCGGTCGGTCGCCTCGCCCTGAGCGTGCTGGAGTTGGTGGAGGACGAGTTCCCTGCCGACGGTCTCGCCACGCTGCTGGAGTCCCGGTACGTGACGCTGCTCGATCCCGAGGCGGCGCCGCCGCGGCGGACCTTCGCCGAGGCGGGCGTGCAAGACGACGTCATCGGCGCGAGCGGAGAGGCGGGGGCGTGGCTCACCCGGCTGTCGGCGCACCAGGCGCGGTTGCAGCGGACGGATCCTGAGCGTGCAGAGAAGGTGGCGCGACTTCAGGCGTCCGTCGAGCGCACGCTGAAGCTGGTGCGCAGCATCCCGGCGGAGGCGCCGGCGGCGGAGTTGCTGGAGGCGTTCTGGGACGTGGTGACGAAGCTGGGGCTGTTGGAAGCGCCCGAAGGCGTCGTCACGCGCGGCGCCCCCGCCCTCCTCGGAAGAGAGCTCGATCGCGCACTGGCCCGCGACCAGGCCGCGGTGGAGGCCCTCGGTGAGATGCTGGGCGAACTCAAGGAAGCGTTTCGTGGCTCGGGCCTCGGTCAGCGCGTCCTGCGGAGGCGGGAGCTGGGCCGATGGCTTCGGAGCGCGGCGGGTGACGTCAACCTGGTGGCGCGTGGGCCGAGGACGGGCGCGGTGTGGCTCCTCGATGCGCGCGAGGCGGCGGGGCGGCACTTCGACTTCGTCTTCCTCGGCGGCCTGGTGGACGGGCGCTTCCCCGGGCGACCCACGCCACTGCCACTCCTGTCCGACGCCGAGCGGGGGCTGCTCAACCAGCAGGCCGGTGCCCCGCTGTTTCGCCTTTCGGTGGCCGATGGCGAGCTCCGCCTCCCGCTGCGGCTGGCGGAGGACCGCCTGCTCTTTCACCTCGTGCTCTCTTCCGCGCGGCGCCAGGTGACGCTGTCACGCCCCCGCTTCGACGACGCGGGTCGCGAGCTGCTGGGCTCTCCCTTCCTCGACGCGGTGAAGCACCACGTCGCGGGCCTCGATGAGGCCGTGCTGGTCCGCCGTCCGCTGCCGACGCTGGACGAGGTGGCGACGGAGTCAGAGCTGCGGGCGCGCGCGGCGCTGGAGATTCTCGGGCCGATGGCGACGCGCCAGACGGTGGCCGACGGCCGTCGCGCAGCGCTGGCAGAGGCGCTGGCAGGGGAGGCATGGCTGGAGGAGGCGCGCGCGCTGTCCACCGCGGAAGTCGAGCGCCTGGGCTTCTTCAGCGACGAGACGCGCGCGGCGGGCGCTTTCAGCGGAAAGGTGGAGGCGCTGGGCCCGGTGTTGGAGCGGCTCGACTTCCACGCTGCTCGGCCGCTGTCCGCGGGCGAGCTGAACGCGTGGGGGCAGTGTGCTTTTCGTGGGCTGGGGCTCTTTCTGTTGGGGCTCGAGGGCGCGGAGGCGGCCGGCGAAGAGCCTGACAGCCTCACGGCCGGCACCTTTCTCCACGACGCGCTCGAGCGCCTGGCGCCGGCGCTGCAGGACGAGGGGCTGTGGGGAAAGCCCGGCGCCGAGCTGGGTCCACGGGTGGAGCAGGCGGTGAGGACGGCGGCGGCCCGCACCCGCGAGCGGCTTCCCACGGGGCACCCCGTCCTGTGGGAATTGCACCAGGCGCGGAGCGTGCGAATGCTGACGCGTCTGCTGCGGGAACCGGAGGCGGTGCAGCCCTTCGGCCCGGCGCGGGTGGAGGCGGTGGAGCTGCGCTTTGGTGAAGGCAGCCGGAGTCCGCCCGGGTTGGAGCAGGTGGTGGTGCGCGGGGAACGCGAGGGCGAGCGCGACGTGCACCTGCGAGGGCGCGTCGATCGACTGGACGTCTCCGGGAGCCGGGTGGGCGTCGTCGACTACAAGACGAGCCCGCGCGAGCGCAGCGTGGCGGCGGAGGAGTTGCTCGTCTCGGATTTCCAGCTTCCCTTCTACGCGTGGGCGATGCGCCAGCTGAGGCCCGGGGCGGCGCTTCAGGGAGCGTGGGTCGGCATCAAGAAAGCGAAGGCGCTCTTGCTGAGCGACGTCCTCGAAGCGCGCGGCGGCGATCTCTCTGGGCTTCTGGCGCACGACGAGGCGACGCGAAAGAAGCTCGAGGAAGAGGACAAGCCCAACCTGCCCAACGCCGTCCATGGCCTGCTGGGGCGGCTCCGCCGCGGCGAGTTCGGCGCGCGTCCCACCACCTGCAAGTACTGCGAGCTCAAGGCGGTGTGTCGGATCAGCGCGCGGCAGTTGCCGGAGGAGGGGCCCCAGCGATGAGCCGCAAACGCAAAGGGGCCGATGAGAACCAGCTGGGGTTCTCCTTCGACGCTCCGCCGCCGACGGTCCTCACCGACGGGAGCCCGCCGCCGGTGACCTCATCGGCGCCCGGGCCGAGTCTCCTCCCTCCGGAATTCAGCGAGGAACCAGCTGCGGCGGACGCGTCGAACGTCCTCGAGCTTCCGTTGCCGGCGCGGCGTCCACCGAAGTCGGCGCCGAGGCGAGACCCCCTTCCACCGCCGCCGGGGATCGTCGAGCTGAGTGAAGGCCTTCGGCTCGAGCGGAACCTCGCCGTCCTCGCGGGCGCGGGCGCAGGGAAGACGTACAGCCTGGTGACGATGTGCCTGCACCTGTTGTCCGGTGCGCGCGCGGGGCGCGAGGCCATCGACTGCGCCGGCCTTGGGCTCCTCACCTTCACGGACAAGGCCGCGGGGGAGATGCGGGGCCGGCTGCGTGCGCGCCTGGACGAGCTGGCCGAGGGGCGGGGAGAGGAGCGGGAGCTGCGAGCGGCCTTTGAAGCGTTGGGCAGGCCCTTCCCTCGTGACGGCGCGTGGCGGCGAATCCGCGACGAGCTCGGCGCGGCGACGATCAGCACCTTTCACGCCCTCTGCATCCAGATCCTGCGGCGCGCGCCGGCGGCCTCGGGCGTCAACCCCGACGTGGAGTTGTTGGAAGAGCGTTCGGCGCGGGAGCTGCTCGAGCGGGTGGTGGAGCGGGTCGTTCTCGAGCAGGTGCAGGCGGGGAACGAATCCCTTCGGCAACTGGTGAGGGATCTCGGTTTTGGCGGCCGGGGGCAGTGGGGCCTGGTGGACGCGCTGGTGCCGGTGGTGAGCCGGCTGCGCGAGGAAGGCCTTTCGCCGGACTACCTGCCGGTGGCGAACGCGGAGCAACTGCGTGCGCGCTTCGAAGAGAGCCTCGCGGCGCTGCGGAAGGCGACGCTGTTGGCGTACCAGGTGGTGGGGCGCAATCGGGCAGCGCTCGACGACTTCTCACGCATCCTCGAGCGCGCCAGCTTCGAGCGTTGGCCGGAAGACGGCCCGCGGCTCTGGCTGGCGATCCGCGGCCAGCGCTCGGAGGCCTTCGCCGAGCTCAAGGACTTCGTGTGCCGCGAGACGAAGAAGCTGGATCGCCGGGCCCAGGGGCGGCACCTGGGCCTCTTGCACGGCGCTTGTCAGATGGCTCCGCACGAGGCTGCGCTGAGGCAGGTGCTGTCGGACCTGATGGCGAGGCACCGCGACGAGCTGGCCCGCCGTGGCGCCGTGGACTTCACCGGCCTGCTCGTCCAGGCGCGCGATCTGCTGCGGGACTTCCCCGAGGCGCGACGCGAGGCGCAGGGCCGCTTTCAGGCGCTGTTGGTGGACGAGTTCCAGGACACCAACCGGCTGCAGCTCGAGCTGGTGCTGATGCTCTCGGAGCGGCGCGATGGCGCGGCGCGGCCGCTCTCCCGGGTGCTGGAAGGGCGTCACCCGGAGATCGAGCGCGAGCTCCCGCTGGAGCCGGCCTTCCTCGCGGTGGTGGGCGATCGCAAGCAGGCGATCTACGAGTTTCGGGGCGCCGACGTGTCCGTCTTCGAGGTGATGGCGCAGGCCATCGAGCGCAGCGGCGGCGGCCGGGTGTTCCTGCAGGACTCCCGACGCTCCTCTCCCCAGTTGGTGGCGGTGCTCAACGCGCTGATGCCGCGCGTCCTGGGGCGCGAGAAGTACGGCGAGCCCGTGGAGGACTTCGAGATCGTCTACGAGCCGGCGACGGATGATCTCCGCGCAGTCCGCCCACCTTCCGTCGACGAGCACCCGCTGGTCGCCGTCTCGGCTGCCGCGCTCCCGGGGCCAGGGGCCGGGGACGAGCAACCGGACGCCCAGGCGCAGCGGGAGGCCGACGCGGAGGCCGTGGCCCGCGCCGTGGCCGAGCTCGTCCACCGTCGCGAGTACCGCGTCGCGCAGCGGGGCAGCGACGAGCTCCGGGCCATTCGCGGGGGCGACGTCGCGCTCCTCTTTCAGCGCTTCACCCAGGTGGAGCTCTACCGGCAGGCCCTGGTGCGCCACGGCGTGCGCCACCGGGTGATCCGCGGGCGAGGCTTCTACGGCGCCCAGGAGGTGGTGGACGTGGCGTGCCTCCTGTCCATCCTCGTGGATCCGTCGGACGCGCTGAGTCTGGCGGCGGTGCTGCGCGGCCCGTTGGTGGGCGTCACCGACACGTCGCTGCTGCGCTTCGCGCTGCCCACCGAGCCGGGGGGCGCCCTGGGCCTCGCCCCCGAGCGGTTGCTCCTCGCCTCGCGGATCCCTCCGGGCCTCTCCGACGCCGAGCGTGCGCGGCTCCAGCGCTTCCTGGGGATCTACGCCACCCTGCGCGCCGAGCGCGACCGCCTGGGGCTGCGGGCGCTGCTGCGGGTGGCCTTCGAGGCCTTCTCCTTGAGGGCGGTGCTGGCCGCGGGCCCCTACGGCGAGCAGGCAGTGGCGAACCTGGACAAGCTGCTCGAGCTGGCCACGCAGCGGGAGGCGCGAGGCGTGGGGGTAGCTGCCTTCGCGCGGGAGCTGTCGGCGCTGGCCGACGCCGAGCCCACGGAAGCTCAAGGAGAGGTCGTCGACGAGCACGATCTCGACGCGGTGACGCTGTGTACGGTGCACCAGGCGAAGGGGCTGGAGTGGCCCGTGGTCGTGCTGCCGGATCTCGCCACGGTGCCGCCCAACCAGCAGCGCGCGGTGCGCTTCGATCGCGCGCTGGGCCTCGCGCTCAAGCCGCCGGCCTCGGACGACGGGGAACAGCAGTCGTTGAACGCGCAGGAGATCGACGAGCGGACGCGGCGGCGGGTTCGCGCCGAGAGCCTCCGCCTGCTCTACGTGGCGTTGACGCGCGCGCGCGACCGCGTGGTGTTGGGCCTGCTGCCCGAGAAGCCGCGGTCGGGCTCGTGGGCCTGGGAGCTCGGCCTGCACCAGTGGAAGAACGTCGTGCCGCACCAACTGCCGGCAGGGGGCGAGGCGCGGCGGCCTCCGTCGGACCCGCTGCTACCGGCGCAGGACGCGCGCGCGCACGTGCAGGCGGTGCTCGACCGCGTCCGTTTCTCCGCTCCAGCCGTCGCGGCGACCGCGGTGTTGCCGGTGACGCAGCTGCAGGACTTCGTCACCTGCCCGCGGTTGTTCCACTTCTCCCATCAGCTCTCCCTGGCGCCCTCTGGCGAAGGCCGATCGGGCGGGCGGGCCGACGGCGGCGAGGACGTCGAGGTGGAGGCGGACGTCCGGACGCTCGGGACGGCGGCGCACAAGCTGCTGGAGCTCACCTCGCTGCGCGAAGTCGGCACGCCGAGGCTCTCGGCCCACCTCAAGGAGCTCCAGGCCACCGAGGGCCTGTCCGCCCTGGGCGAGGCGGTCCCTGCCTGGGTGGAGCGCTTCTGGGGCACGCCCTTTGGCCGCCGCGTCGCCGCGCTGGGTGACGAGCGTGTGCACCGCGAGCTGCCCTTCCTGCTCTCGCTGCAGGACGGCGCCTTCCGGCTCGCGCTCAAGGGGCAGATCGATCTCCTGGTGGAGGAGGACGGCGAAGTGCTGGTCATCGACTACAAGACGTCGGTGCCCTCTCCCGCGGGCCTCGCGCCCTACCGCTTCCAGCTCGGCTGCTACGCGCTGGCGGCGCGGCGCTTCATCGCGAGGGACGTGCCGATCCGCGCGGGCATCGTCTTCCTCCGCCACGAGGATCGAACGCCGGTCTTCCTCGAGCAGCCGATCGACGCCGGCGAGCTCGAGCGCACCCTCACCGCCGAAGCGCGCGCGTTGACCCGCGCCCAGGGGGCGTTCGAGTGGTCCGGTCGCCCGCGACCCACCTGCGAGGCGCTGGGATGTGGGTACGTGTACCGCTGTCACCCGTGACTTGGTGACGGCGGGGGGCAAGCGTGACTAGATGCCGCCGCCATGCCGAACGTCGTCGTCGTTGGAGCGCAGTGGGGCGATGAAGGGAAGGGGAAGGTCGTCGACCTCCTCACCGAGCACGCGCAGGTGGTGGTGCGCTTCCAGGGCGGGAACAACGCGGGCCACACGCTGGTGGTGGGCAACCAGAAGACGGTGCTGCACCTGATCCCCTCGGGGATCCTCCACCCCGGCAAGACGTGCATCATCGGCAACGGGTGCGTGCTGGATCCGACGGTGTTGATGAAGGAGATCGACGGGCTCCGCTCCCGCGGGCTGTTGCAGGACTCTTCGCAGCTGTTGATCAGCGAGCACGCGCACGTCATCTGCCCCTGGCACAAGCACCTCGACGCGCTGCGAGAGAAGGCGCGCGGCGGAGGGGCGATCGGCACCACGGGGCGGGGCATCGGGCCGGCCTACGAGGACAAGGTGGCGCGGCGCGGTGTGCGGGTGCGCGATCTCCTCGACGCGGATCGGCTGCGGCGGCGCGTGAAGGATCGACTCCCCGCGGCGCTGGAGGAGATTGCCCTGCTGGCCCGCCAGGCCAGGGCCGACGAGCCGCTCCTCGATCCCGAGGCGATCGTCTCCGAGTACGCGGTGCTGGGCAGCCGCATCAAGGAGTTCGTCGGCGACGCGTCGATCTTCCTCGCCGATCAGGTGCGGAAGGGCACGCGGATCCTCTTCGAGGGCGCGCAGGGCACCCTGCTGGACATCGATCACGGCACCTACCCGTACGTCACCAGCAGCAACACGGTGGCGGGAAACGCGGCGGTCGGCTCCGGCCTCGGCCCCACGGCGATCGATCGCGTGATGGGCATCACCAAGGCGTACACCACGCGGGTGGGCGGTGGCCCGTTCCCGACGGAGCTGACGGACGAGATCGGCGAGCGGCTGCGCAAGGTGGGCGACGAGTTCGGCGCGACCACCGGGCGCCCCCGGCGCTGCGGGTGGCTGGACACCGTCGTGCTGCGCTACGCGGTGCGGGTCAACGGCCTGTGGGGCCTCGCGCTGACCAAGCTGGACGTGCTGTCGGGCCTCGAGACGCTCAAGGTATGCACCGGCTATGAGCTCGAAGGGAAGAAGGTGCTCGAGCTGCCCGGTGATTTGGACGAGCTGTCGCGCGTGACGCCGGTGTACGAGGAGCTGCCCGGCTGGGAGCAGCGGCTCGCTGGCGCGCGCACGCTCGAGGATCTGCCTCCCAACGCGCTCAAGTACGTCCGTCGCGTCGAGGAGATCGTCGGCACGCCCGTCGTCTGCATCTCGGTGGGCGCCGAGCGCGGAGAGACGATCCTCCTGTCGAACCCCTTCCGCGCGTAGCGACGTTCAGCGGCGAAGATCCTCGGTGTGATCGATGCCCTGGACGGCCCGGTCCACGTCAGGCGAGCGCCCGAAGACGAACTCCACCAGTGGTCTACCGTTGCCGACGATCTCCTCCTCGCCGAGCCGCAGCACGGGGGTCACGTCGATGATCGTCTCTCCGTCTTTCTCGCGGACGATTGCCTTCTTCCAGGTGTCCTTCTTGTCGGTGTTGATCAGCGTCAGCACGCGCTCGCCCGGCACGCCCGACACCTGCCACTTCACGGTGGGCACCTGTCCCTTGCCGAAGCGCTCTTCGTAGAAGGCGCGGATCTTCTCGAAGCGCAGCGGGTAGCGGAACGTCTTCTGCGCCTCGGTGACGGCCAACGGCTTGCCGTCGACCGATGGGAGCGGGAAGGGTGCGGCGAGCCAGAGGGCGAGGGCGAGAGACGGGACCATGGAAGGCATGTGAGCGCAGTCGGGAAGCGGTTGGGTAGTACCCTCCTGTTCATGCGACCTGGGCGGCGTCGTCAGCCGAGCACGAGCCGCAGCCAGGTGGCGCCGTAGAGCGTCAGGAGCAGCACGGCAGCGAGATCGAGCAGCACGCCCACGCGCATCATGGTGGGGAGGCGGATCCGGCCGGAGCCAAAGACGATCGCGTTGGGCGGGGTGCCCGCGGGGAGGGCGAAGTCGCAGCTCGCGGCCATGCCCACCGCGGACAGGAGCGGCAGGTTGGCGGGCAGCAGCGCCAGCATCAGGTTGACCGTCGCGGTGTTCGACGCCACGGCCGAGAGCGCCACCGTGGCCGCCACCGCGATGAAGAGCTGCGCCAACAGCGGAAGCGCGCGCACCGGCTCGAGCTGCAGGCCCAGCCAGCGCGACAGTCCGCTCCCCTCGATCCCAGCGGCCATCGCGAAGCTGCCGCCGAGGAGGAGCAACGCCGGCACGGGGATCCGCTTCACCGCGGCCAGAGGCAGCGCGCCCCGGGCCACCAGGAGCCCCGCGCCCAGCAGCGCCACCCAGGCCTCGTAGTGCCGGCCCTCGAAAGGAAAGGGTGAGAGCGGCTTGAGGAGCGCGCGGATCGGATCTCCGAGGATCCACAGCGTCGCCGCGAGGAGGAAGGCCTGGGCCACCTGCTTCTCACGGATCGTCATCGACCCCAGCGCGTCGAGCTCCGCCCGGAGGATCTCTCGGCCTGTCGCGTCGCGCGGCGCGTCGCGGGCGCTCAGCTTCCACAGCACCAGCCAGATGATCGGAACGAAGAGGATCACGAAGGGCAGCGCCACCGCGACGTACTCGAGGAAGCTCATGTCGTACTGGAGCTTCGCGGACAGGAAGCCCACAAAGATGCTGTTGGTCGCGCTGCCGATCTTCGTGCCGATGCCCCCGACGTTCGCCGCGTAGGCCACCGCCAGCATCAGCGCCGCGGCGTAGCTGCCCAGCTTACGGCCCGCGCGGAGCTCGAGCTGCGAGACCACCGCCAGGCCGATGGGCATCATCATCACCGCGGTGGCCGTGTTGGAGATCCACAGCGAGATGACGCTCGTGGACACCAGCATGCCCAGCAGCAACCGCCGCGGTGACGCACCGATCCGCAGCATGATGTGGAGGGCCACCCGCCGGTGCAGGTTCCAGTGCTCCATCGCCGCGCCGATCGCCATCCCGCCCGCGAAGAGGAAGATGTACGCGTTGACGAACTCGCCCGCGGCCCGGCCCGCGCTGCCCACCACTCCCGCGCCGAAGACGTCCAGCGCCGGCCACGCGACGAGCGGGATCAGCGAGGTCCAGTGAATGGGCAGGGCTTCGGTGAACCACCAGATGGCCATGAGCAGGGAAACGCCCGCCGCGAACGCGGGCCGGTGCCCCAGGCCTTCGAGTCGGTGCAGCGGGGACGGAATCGCCACCACCAGCGCGCACACGACGGGTCCCGCCACCAAACCCACTCGCCGGACGATCGACGGCCCGCCGGCCTCTTCGCCGTCGGACATGCCTACTTCTTGCCGCCCTTCGCCTGGGCCAGCTCTTCCTGCAGGCGGCGCTTCTCGAGCTCGAGGGTGACGATCTGTCGCGACAACTCGGCGCTGCTCTCGGCCTGGGTGTTACAGGCCTCCTGCTGCTCCTCGAGCTTCTTCTGGGCGGCCTTGAGCTGTGCCTTCACTTCGTCGTTGGCTTTGAGGGCCGTGGCGGTGCGCGCGCGCTCGGACTCGACGCGGCTCTTCCCCAGCACCAGCACCACGATGGTGAGGGTGATCGACACCGCCAGCAGCATCCACGGGAGCGGCGACGGACGAGGACGCCGGGCGCCCACCGCCGGCATCTCGAGCGACTCGCGTCGAACTTCGTCCCAGGGGCTGCTCATGTGGGCAAGAGCCTACAGCAAGCTGAGCTGAACGGTGTGGGCTGGTTCGAGGCAGGAGGGATCGTCGAAGGCGACCTTGTTCACGTGGGGCGTGACGGCGTACTCGGTCAGCGGCGCGCCGTGCCAGGGGCGGAGGAGCTGCTCGAGCGCCGCGAGATCGTACGCCGGCCCGGACAGCCAGCGGCGGCGGCCCTCCTCGTCCAGAAAGACAGGCATGCGATCGTGGAGGCTGCGCACGAGCTCGTTGGCGGCGCTGGTGATGATGGTGAAGGTGATGACGTCGAGGCCGTCGGGCGAGCGCCAGCGGCTCCACAGCCCGGCCATCGCGAGCAGCTCCCCGGACTTCGCGTGGATGAAGTGGGGTTCGCGCGCACGGCCAGAGCGCTTCCACTCGTAGAAGCCATCGCAGGGCACCAGGCAGCGGTGGCGGGGGAGCAGCTCCCGGAAGACGGTTTTCTTCGCCAGCGTCTCGGCGCGGGCGTTGATCATCCGCGAGGCCACCTTCGTTTCCTTCGCCCAGTGTGGCAGCAGGCCCCAGCGCGCGACGGTGAGCTCCCCGGGCGCGGCGTCGAGGATGACGGGGGCCGCCTGGAGCGGGGCGATGTTGAAGCGCGGCGGAAGCGCCTCGGGCACGTGCTCGAGGTGGAAGACCTTCTGCAGCTCGGCCGGGGAGGCCTTGAGGACGTAGCGGCCGCACATGCGCGCCGTGGAGCGTAACCCGTCCGGGGACCGAGGCTCACCGTGTCGCCAGGCGTGCGAGCGCCTTCACCGCGTCGCGCACCCCGTCTTCCGCCCGAATGACGGCCCCCAGGGCCTGCGCCCGTTTCCGCACCGCTGCGTCGTGGGTGAGCACCGAGAGGCCTCTCGCCAGTTCGTCGACGGTCAGCTTGCGGTGGAGGAGGGGCCGAGGCCCCGCGCCAGCACGGTGGACGAGCTGACCCCAGAAAGGTTGATCGCCGTGGAAGGCGACGACCAGCGATGGCACGCCGGCCCTCAGCGCAGCAGCGGTCGTGCCGGCGCCACCGTGGTGCACCACGCCGGCGCAGCGCGGGAAGAGCCAGGAGTGTGGAGCGCTCTCCAGCGCGAAGACTCCCGGTGGCAAGCGCTGGGCCGTCAGCTGGCCCCAGCCCGAGAGCAGGATGGCGCGAACCCCGGCGCGGTTGATCGCTTCGAGCACCAGCGCCGTGACGCGTCGCGGATCGCGCTGACTCATGCTGCCAAACCCGATGCACACCGGAGGCGATCCCTCGGCGAGGAAGTCAGCCAGCGCGGCGGGCGGCGCGAAGCCGGCGGGCTCGTCCAGGAACCAGAAGCCGGTCACTTCGACGTCTTCCCCCCACTCGGGTCCCCGCGGCAGGACCGACGTGCTGTAGCCGTAGAGCACCGGGCCCTCGACGAGCCCGGCGAAGCGGCTCGGCGCGAACCGTGGCGCAGAGGGCATGCCCAGCAGCTTTCGCCGGGTGTCGTCGCTGGACATGCGCGCCGTCATCCACACAGCCTGGCGGGACAGCACGTGGCCGAGGCGTCGTGAGCGCGGGCCGAAGTCCAGCCACGGCGTCAGCGCTCCTGGAAACGCTGCCGTGGGCGTGAGGGGAACGTTGTAGGCCTGCACCAGCGGGAGGTCGAGACGGCGGGCGATGCCCTCGGCCAGGAAGGCGCCGCTGAAGCCCGCGACGAGGACGTCGGCGCCGCGGCCGGCCTCGAGCCCCACCTCGGCCGTGAGGCGCGCGGCCTTGAGCGCGATCTCCCTGAAGCTCCTGAGCGCGAGGAGGCTGCTTCGCTCGAGCGCTCGCGCCACCGGAGGCGCGGAGAGGGCCGCCTGGACGTCGAAAGGCACGGCCGCCAGCTCGAGGGCGTGCGCCTCGACGAGCGCGTGGTGATCGCGCGTGGTGACGACGCGCACCGCGTGGCCGGCGCGTGAGAGCCCCACCCCGAGGGCCACGTAGGGCTGGACGTCGCCGCGGCTGCCGGGGGCGAGGATGGTGAACTTCATGGCTCCTGTTCTGGGTCGGGTCGCGCAACAAAGCAACTTGAAGTTGCTTTAAGCGAGGAGTCAGATGCACGCCATGGCCGCGGCCAGAAGACGAGTGCGTCGACGAGGAGACGCCGTCGTGCGCCGGGTGCTGGACGCAGCGCTCGCGGAGGCAGCCCGCGTCGGCGTGGAGCGGTTCAGCGTGCCTCGCGTGGCGGAGAGGGCGGGGGTGAACAAGACGAGCGTGTATCGCCGGTGGCCGACGAAGGACGCTCTGGTGCGCGCGGCGCTGGAGGATTCGCTGGAGCACGTCCACCAGGTGCCGGACACCGGCGCGCTGGCGACGGATCTCGTCGAGCTCGCCGTAGGGGTGGCCGGCTTCATCACCTCCCGGCGAGGCACGGCGGTTCTGCGGGCCGTCTTCCTCGACGGGCACCGGCCGCGCGTTCAGCGGTTGGCGAGGGCGATGTGGGCCGACGCTGGGAACCTCCCCCGCGCGGTGGTGGGGCGGGCGGTGGCGCGGGGCGAACTACGCGCCGATGCCGACGCCGAGTTGTTGCTGTTCACGCTGGCGGGGGCGTTGCTGCACCGGGCTTTCGTGGAGCGCGCGTCGATCGACGACGCCTACCTCACGCGCCTCGTTCAACTTTTGATGGAGGGAGCGGCCAGGAGGGTTCGGGGCGGTGAGCGGAGCCGCTACGCGCGGCAGCTCGTGAAGGAGTAAGGAGCGCGCAGTGCACCTCACCCGGCGGCTCTTCTTCGTCCTCTTCGGCCTCACCGCGCTCGTCGCCGTGGGGAGCTTCTGGGCGCAGCTGCCGGGGTTGGTGGGGAAGAACGGAATCGCGCCGGCGGGTGAGCTGATCGAAGCGCTGCACCGTTCGAAGGACCTCTCCTTCTGGGAGCTGCCCACCGCGGCCTGGCTCTCCAGCGGAGAGTGGCTCCTGCACGTCCTCTGCGCGTTGGGCATCGCGAGCAGCCTGGCGTTGATCATCGGCCTGGCGCCGCGCCTTTCGTGCGTCGTCCTGTGGGCGAGCTGGCTGTCGCTCACCCAGGTGTGCCACCCGTTCCTCGACTTCCAGTGGGACATCCTCCTCACCGAGTCGGCCTTCTTCGCCGCCCTCTACGCGCCGCGGGGCCTGCGTCCCGACTGGGAAGATGACCCGCTTCCCGTCGCGCGCTTCCTGATGGCCTGGCTCGCCTGCAAGGTGACGCTGGAGTCCGGCCTGGTGAAGCTGGGCAGCGGAGATCCGGCCTGGCGCGATCTCACCGCCCTCACGTACCACTGGTGGACGCAGCCGCTGCCCACGTGGTCGAGCCACCTCTTCGCAGCGCTGCCGCTCGCGGTGCAGAAGGCGATGTGCGCGGTGATGTTCGTGCTCGAGCTCCCGGTTCCGCTGATGGCGCTCGGTCCACGGCGGCTGCGCCTGTGGAGCGCGCTGGGGCTCATGGCGCTGCAGGTGGGCCTCTTCGCCGCGGGGAATTACAGCTACTACAACGTCCTCACCTTCGCGCTCGCGGTGCCGCTGCTGGACGACGCGGCGCTGGAGCGGCTGTTCCCTTCGTGGCTCTTCCCCGCGCGGCCGGCGCCTGAGGCGCGGATGAGCCCGGCCGGGTGGCTCGTCGCGCTGGTGGTGATCGCCCTCGGCGTAGGCATGTTCACCCGTCGCCAACTGGCGAAGACGCCGGTGGGGCCTGTCCTTGCTGCCGTGGCGCGCTTCGAGACGGTCAACGCCTATGGCGCCTTCGCCTGGATGACGAAGAGTCGGCCGGAGATCCTCATCGAGGGGACGCTCGACGGGCGCGAGTGGCGTGCCTACGACTTCCCCTACAAGCCCGGCCGCCTCGACCGTCGGCCCGAGTTCGTCGCGCCCTTTCAGCCGCGCCTGGACTGGCAGATGTGGTTCGCCGCGCTGGGCGACTGCTCCGAGAACCCCTGGCTGCTGAGCACCCAGAAGCAGCTTCTCCTGGGGACGCCCGAGGTGCTGGCGCTCTTCGAGAAGAACCCGTTTCCGGAAAGTCCGCCGAGGGTGATCCGCACGCGCCTCTTCGAGTACCGCTTCGCGCCGTGGAGCGAGGCGGGCGTGTGGTGGACCCGCAGCGAGACCGGGCCGTACTGCCCCCCGCTCATGCTCGATCCAAACGGCCAGCTCATCCGCGCGCCCTGACGTTTGCAGTCGGCCCTTGCCTCGCCTACGAGGGACCCCGTGATGGCCAACGATCGCCTTGCCGGCTGGGGTCGGCAGTTTCAGCCGGGCCGCGAACTCTTGACCGAGGATCTCGAGCACGCGCCGCGCGTCCTCTTCCGTGGGCTCGGGCGCAGCTACGGCGACTCGGCGCTCCCTCCGTCGGGCAACCCGGTGGTCGTCACCACCACCCGCGCGAACCGGATCATCGCCTTCGACGAGTCCACCGGTGTGCTGCGCGCGGAGTCGGGCCTCTCGCTCAAGGAGATCAACCGCACCTTCCTTCCGCGCGGCTGGTTCCTCCCGGTGACGCCCGGCACGCAGTTCGTCACCCTCGGCGGCGCGGTGGCGGCGGACGTGCACGGGAAGAACCACCACGTCGACGGCTGCTTCGGGCACCACGTCACGCGCCTCAAGATGCACGTCGCCGACGGCCGGGTCCTGGAGTGTGGGCCGGATCAGGAACGCGAGCTCTTCCTCGCCACCGTCGGGGGCATGGGCCTCACCGGGCAGATCCTCGAGGTGGAGTTCCCCCTGCGCCGCGTGCCGACGCCGTGGATCTGGCAGGAGACGGAGCGCGTCCCCGACATCGACGCCTACATCGCGAAGCTGGCCGAGGCGGCGCAGAGCTGGCCGATGACGGTGGGGTGGATCGACTGCCTCGCGCGCGGGAAGAACATGGGGCGCGGCATCGTGATGAAGGGGCGCTGGGCCCAGGCCCACGAGGCCCCCACCGAGTTCCCGTCCGAGCTGCCGAACGTGCGCTTCCCCTTCGAGGCGCCCGAGCTGCTCCTGTCCAGCCTGACGGTGAAGGCCTTCAACCTCGCCTTCTACTGGAAGCACCTGCCGAAGAAGCGGGAAGGCCTGGTCAGCCCGTGGACGTTCTTCTACCCGCTGGACTTCGTGAAGGACTGGAACCTGATGTACGGGCGCCGCGGCTTCACCCAGTACCAGTGCGTCCTGCCGCGCGAGGCTGGCCCCGAGGCCGCGCGACGTTTCCTCGAGGTGCTCACGTCTCGGGGAGGCGCGTCTTTCCTCTGCGTGATCAAGGACTGCGGCGCCGAGAGCCCCGCCTTCCTCTCCTTCCCGAAGCCCGGCATCTCCATCGCGCTGGACATCGCGGTGCGCGACGACACGCAGCAGTTGGTGGACGCGCTCAACGAGCAGGTGATCAAGGAGGGCGGGCGCATCTACCTCGCCAAGGACTCGTACACGCGCCCCGAGCACTTCCGCGCGATGGAGCCGCGGCTCGAGAAGTTCCTCGACGTGCGCCTCGCGTGGGATCCCAACCTCACCTTCCGCAGCGCCCAGTCGGTGCGGCTCTTCGGCGATCCGGCGTGACGGGGGCTCGACCATGAAGCGACATGTCATTCTCGGGGCGACGCGCGGCATGGGGCGCTCACTGGCGCGCAAGCTGGTGGAGCGGGGTGACTGGGTGGCCATCCTCGGGCGCGATGGCGGCGAGCTGGAAAAAAGCGCGGCGGACTTGAGGGCGCGGGGCGCTCCCGGGGTGAGGGTGGTGACGGCCGTATGCGATCTCGAGCGGCCCGAGACGTTTCGCCCTGCGCTCGAGGCCGCCGAGCAGGCGCTCGAGGGCCTCGACGTCGTGACCGTGACTGCCGCGCTGTTCGCCACCCAGGAGCAGCTCGAGGCGGATCCCGCGCTCGCCCACCGCGTCCTGTCGGTGGACTTCGCCAACACCATCGTCTTCTGCGAGGAGGCCCGTAAGAAGCTCCTGCTCCGCGGCGGGGGCACGCTGTGTGTCTTCTCCTCGGTGGCCGGCGATCGCGGGCGCAAGCCGGTGGTGCTGTACGGCGCGGCGAAGGCGGGCATCTCCGCGTACCTGGAGGGGCTCGATCACCGCTTCCGGAGCCAGGGCCTCAAGACGGTGTGCGTCAAGCCAGGTTTCGTGAAGACGCAGATGACGGAGGGCCTGAAGGCCCCGCCCTTCGCCGGAGATCCCGACGACGTGGCCGAGGTGGTGGTGAAGGCCATCGACGACGGCACGCCGGTCGTCTACGCGCCGCCCATCTGGCGCGCGGTGATGTCGGCGATCAAGGCGATGCCCCGCTTCGTGATGCGCCGCGTGAAGTTCTGAGGCTCCGCACGGGGCGAGCGCGCCCTGCGCGACGTTGCGCTCGGGCTGTCGGCGCCTCGAAGGGATGTCCACCGGGCGCTCGCAAGTCGCACCTCAGCTCCGGCGCGCCTTCGCGATCGCGGCGAAGGATCTCGTGCGCAGCTCGGCCAGCGTGAGCCCGGTGGCGGCGGCTTCTTCCTCGGAGAAGGCGCCGCAGTTGATCCCCCGCAGGAAGAAGTTGAGCAGCCCCTGGCCGGTCGCCGCGTCGTCGAAGACATCGCCTGTCAGCCGCGCCTGGCCCAGCTCGGCGACGAAGCCGCTCAAGCGCTCCTTTGCGGCGTCGAAGCCCTCGAGGAAGAAGCCGTACACCGCGCCGTAGCGGGCCGGCAGCTGCGCTGGGTGGAGATCCCAGCCCTGGTAGAAGCCATTCGCCAGCGAGTGCCGGATGTCCGACGCCGACTGCCGCCAGGCGCGGTGCACCACCTTGCGATTGTCGGCGCGCTGCTTCGCGGTCAGCTTCTCGCCCTTGTGCGGTGCGGCCGGCAGCAGCGTGGTGGCGCCGTCGGACAGCGAGACGCCCGTGCCCGCGAAGGCCAGCTTCATGAGGCCCTTCGCCAGGTCCGCCAGCGGGTGACGCATCGCCTGGTGCGCGGCTGTCACCTCCAGCGCAGCGGTGAAGTCATAGGTGCCGAAGTGTGCGCCACGCAGCCTGCCGGCCGAGGCGTCGAGCAGCTGCGGCAGCATCATCCGTCCATCGGGGGCGACGAGGCACTGGGGCGTCTCCACCATCACCTCGAGGCCCAGGGCCCCGCGGGGAAGCTCGAGCGAGCTCTCGTGTGAGGCCAGCACCTCCACCAGCGCGCGCACCTGTTCGACGCTGGTCACCTTCGGCAGGGTGACGACGAAGTTGGACGGCAGCACGCCGCCGGTGCGCTTCACCAACGTGCTGAGGAAGAGGTCGAGTGTCCTCAAGGCCCGCGGCGCCAGCTCGCGGGAGAGGGGCTTTACGCGTACGCCACAAAAGGGGGGCAACAGGCCCTGCCTCAAGCCCGACGCCAGCGCCTCCGCCGCGCTCGTCGCGTGGCCGTCCTCCTCGGCGTCTGCCCGGTGGCCATAACCGTCCTCGAAGTCGATGCGGAAGTCTTCGACGGGCTCGCGCTTCAGCTTCTCGACCACGCGGGGGTAGACGCGCTCCGAGAGGGACGGCGCGAGGCCCAGCGCCCGCCCGAAGGTGCCCTCGTCGGGGGCGTACGTCTCCAGCGCGGCGCGGGCCAGGGCGCCCAGCTTCTTCGCGGTGTCCGCGGCGAAGCGGTGGGCACCTCCGTACACCACGTGGACCGGCTGTCGGCGGCCCTCGTCCGTGGGGTACCGCTGGACGAAGGCGTCGTGCGCGGCGTTGAGCGAGGCGAGCGCGGCAGATGGCAGGACGGGCATGTCCTCCGCTTCATAGCGCTCGCAAAGCCCAGCTGGATCACTCGCAACGCAGCAAGTCGGTGTGTGGGGAACTGCCTGCGCCGGGGCCAGTCGCTGTCGGGTGACGGGGGGGCGTCAGCGCCGCGGTTCCGGGTAGGGGACGAACTCGCGATCGTCGCCGGGGATCTTCGGGAAGCGCTGCCCCTTCCAGTCCTCCCGCGCCTGCGCGAGCCGCTCCTTCGACGAGGCGACGAAGTTCCAGTCCAGGTGGCGGCGGCCCCCGTCGAGCGGCGCGCCTCCGAAGAGGGCGACCAACGACTGATCGGCGCCGCGCAGCTTCACCTCTTCGCCGGGACGGAGGACGACGAGGGTGCCCGCCTCGAAGCGCGCAGCGCCGATCGACGCGCTGCCCTCCGCGACGTACAGCGCCGCTTCTCTCGAGGGCGGAATCGTCACCTCGTCGTCGTCGCCGAAGCGGAGTTCCGCCAGCACCGTCTCGGACGGCGTGACCGCGGGGGAGCGAGCGCCGAACGCTTCACCCAGCACCACGCAGGCTGTGGCCGCGCCGAGGTGCACCTCCGGCAGCTCCCCGGCGCCGCGGTGCTCGAACGTGGGGGGGCAGTCCTCCTGCGCGACGGGCAGGCCCAGCCAGAACTGCAGGCCGTGCATCGGGCCGCCGTGCTTTCGGAAGTGATCGCTGGCGCGCTCGGAGTGCGTCACGCCGCGCCCCGCCACCATCAGGTTCACCTCGCCCGGGCGAATCGTCTGCACGACGCCCAGGCTGTCGCGGTGCACGACCTCGCCCTCGAACAGCCAGGTCACCGTGGCGAGCCCGATGTGCGGGTGGGGCAGCACGTCGAAGCCCTGGCCCGGCGGGAGCGTCGCCGGCCCCATGTGGTCGAGGAAGACGAAGGGCCCCACGGTGCGGCGCTGCAGCGTGGGCAATACCCGCCCGATCGCGATGCCGCCCAGGGTCATCGCGCGCGCGCTGACGATCGTCTCCACGCCCGGGGGAAGGTCCACTGGTGTCCGTCATAGCGGGCCATCACCCGCCGCGCTCGTCCCATCAGGGCTTGACGGCGCGCAAAGAGAACATCAGCGGTACCCTGGGCTGGCCCTTCGCCGGGAAGTAGCGGTTCCCCTGCCTCCGCATGCCCGAGAAGGGGGCGAAGCCGTTGGAGAAGTCGTACTCCGCGAAGTGGTCGACGCGCAGGCCTGCGTCGATCACCGCCTGGACGATCTCTGCGACGCCCCACGCGAACTCCACGACGCCATGCGGGTTCACGAAGTCGCGCACGCCCGTCACGTAGCCGGACGGCGTCAGGGCATCACCGCTCTGGTGCACGTAGTCCGTCACGCCTGGCCCGCGCAGGGGCACGCCATGGCTCGAGTACGGGAAGGCGGGCCGTCCCCGCTCGTCGAAGGTGAACATCACCGGGTGGAACTCGACGTACACGAAGCGGCCGCCACGCTTGAGGCGTCTGGCGATCCCCCGGGCCCAGCGGCCGAGGTCCTCGAGCCAGCCCGTCACGCCGTAGCTGCAGAAGACGACGTCGAAGGTCGACCGAGAGGCCGCGAGGTAGTCGTAGACGTCGGCGCGCAGGAAGCGCCCGGGAATGCCCGAGTCGCGCGAGAGGGCCTGCGCGAAGGCGATCGCCTCGTCGCTGATGTCGACGCCCGTGACGCGCGCGCCCCGCTTCGCCAGCGAGAGGGTGTCCTGCCCGGAGTTGCATTGCAGGTGGAGCAGCGACTTCCCGCGGAGCGAGCCCAGCAGCGCCAGCTCCTCGGGGAAGAGCGTGGTCGTGCCCCGCCGGCGCAGGAAGGCCGCCTGGTCCGCCTTGTGCGAGTTGTGCGCCACCGTCGCTGCGTTCCAGGAGCGCCGGTTCTGCTCGCGATCGCGCCGCGCCATCACCGGCTCCCGAGCCGCGCCAGCAAGGCCTTCACCGTGGTGCTGTGGCCCTGCGGGTCCATCGCGGCCTCGAGCCGGCGCAGGCGCGCCGTCTCCTCGTACGCTTCTTTTCGGCCCGCTTCGTCCAGATCGTGCCAGGCCGGGTGGGACTTCACGGCGCCATCGACGCCGCGCGCGCGGTGGGCGCTGAGTACCTGCTCGAAGAGCAGCTCTTCTTCCCGCGTCATGGCGACAGCTCCGCGTCGAGGTTGATGCCGGCCCTCTGGAGGCAGTCCTTGAGGAACTTCCGCGCGCGCGTGAAGTTCTGCAGGAAGGTGTTGAGCGACATACCCAGCCGTTGCGCCAGCGTGGTGTCGTCTTCAGTCCCGTTGCTGGTGAGGCGCTGCTCGAGCGCGAGGCCGGGCTGCCTGGGCAGCTTCTTCCGGCACTCCGCGATGGCCGCCCGCAGCAGCGGATCGGGCGTCACCGGCGCCACGTGCACCTCCGCCTCCAGCGCGGCCTCCAGCTCGTCGAGCTGCTGCTTCGAGGGCGCCGCCTTGCGCAGCTCGCTGATCGCCGCGTTGCGGGCGGTGCGTACGGTGAAGCGCAGGAGGGCGTTGGGCTTGCCGTCGGGCTGGAAGCGGGGGGCGACCTGCCACACGCGCAGGAAGGCCTCCTGCACCACCGCCTCGGTGTCCACCAGCGCCGCGAAGGGCCGCAGGCTGGCGCGCACCGACGACTCGGCGCCGGCGACCCAGTTCCCGAAGGTCCTGGCGTCACCGGCGGCGATGGCCTGCAGGGTGAGGAGCTCGACGTCCATCGAACCTCTTTGAAGTGCGGTGCGCTCCCCGCCAGCCGTCGACGGGGAGCGCATGGTGCTTCGCCTTACAGCGTGATGTCGAGCACCTCGTCGCCGCACGCCAGGTGCACGCGCGAGGGAGCCGGGTGCGCGTCGTCGAAGGCCAGCGCGAGGGTGAGGGTGAGGCCGGGGCCGTAGCTGCCGTCGGCGGTGGTCTGGTTCGCCTCGACCGCGGCCTTCACCATCGACCCGTCCCCCAGCTCGACTCGCGCCTCCTTCGCCGGCTTCCAGGACAGGGGGCCGTCGACCAGCTTGATCTCGAGGATCAGCTTCCCGTTCGCGCGGCGGACGATGCGAGCGCGCAGCACCCGCCGAGGCACCGGCGCGGCCTGGGCTGTGGAGAGCCCGTCGGCGTTCGCCTTCGCGTCCTGCTCCTCCGCCTCGTCGCGCTTCCCGCCGAAGAGGGACTTCGCGAGATCGCCGAGGCTCAAGCCAGCCTTCTTCTTCGGGGCAGGCGGCGCGGGTTCGCGCTGCGGCTCGGGCCGGCGGACGCTCTTGCGGGCGAAGGACTCGGCGCTGCGCTCGGTCTCCCTCATGGCCTCGCCTTCGTCGTCTGCCGGCGCCTCTTCCTGCATCCGCGACCGCTCAGCCTTGTCCATGGCCGGAGGCGGAGCGGCGGGCGAAGGGGAGTACGGCCCTGCGCGACCGGCCGGCGCTGCCCGGGCCGCCATCGGCATCGCGTAGCCGCCCGCCGTCGTGGAAGCCTGAGCGGGCGCCGAGGGGCTGCGCAGGCCCACCCCTTCCGCGGACATTCCGTAGGGCAGCATGTGGGGCATCACCTCGTCCCGCTTCGGCGCGCGCGGATCGACGGTCTGCTTGCTGCTGATCGCCACCCAGGAAGTGAGGCGCGTGGAGATCTGGAACTCGAGGCCGACCCGCTCGATCTGCGGATCGATCTCCGCCTTGCGTCCGCCGGTGCCGATGGCGAGCTCGAAGTCCTCCACCAGCTCGCGGCCGAACAGCGTCGTCACCGCCGCGCTGCCTTCGCCGCGCTCCACCGGCTTGACGTGGATCGTCTCCACGAGCTCGCCCTGGGCCGTGTCACCGCGCACGGTGAGGGTGCCGCCCTGGGCCTTGAGCTTGAGCGACACCATCGCCGGCGAGCCACCGTAGAGATCCGGAACGCGGAAGGGCGCCACCGCCTCGACCGCCGAGCCGCTCACCTCGACGTTGGTGACCAGCGGCGTGACGGTGCGCGACAACAGCCGCTTCACGCCGGGCTCGACGTCCTCGCCGATGCCGAGGATCAGCTCGACCCCCCGGCCTGCGCGCGCCGCCGGCTGGGTGAGGCTGCGGTTGACGCCGCTGCCCACGCCCACCGTGTGGACCCGAGAGCCCTTCGGCAGCCGTTGGCTGATCGCCGCCAGCACCTCGTCCTCGAAGCCGATGAGCCCATCGGTGATGAGGACGATCTGCCGCTGGGCGTCGTCACGCAGGGGCGAGAGCGCCTCGAGGATGCCGGTGCGCATCTCGGTGCCCCCCGACGCGCGCAGGCGCGCCAGCCAGGCCTGCGCGTCCTTCCGGTTGCTGCTGGTGGCGTTCACCGGGCCACGCTTCCACCGCCGCGGGCTGTTGGAGAACTCGATCAGCTCGAGCTGGTCCTGATCGTTCAGGCTGTCCACCAGCGCCGAGGTGATCCGCCGTGCCTGATCCAGCGGCGCGCCCGACATCGAGCCCGACGTGTCGAGCAGGACGATCAGATCGCGCGGCACCGGCGTCATGTGCGCCTCCGTCGCCGGCGGAACCAGGGTGAGCAGGCCATAGGCGAAGTCGCCCGCCGCGCCCTTCGACGGCCGGGCCGTGTCCAGCTCGGTCCCCACCTTCAGCGCCGCCACCTTCCAGCGCACCACCACGTCGCGATCGAGGCCCACGCCCCGCTCATCTCCGAAGGTGACGTCGGTGCGGCCCAGCCCCTTTCCCGAGTGGAGCGCGTGGCTGGGCGACTCGGGGCGCGAGCCGTCGGCGATGCGGTCGCGGATGGACATCGACAGCCCCAGCTTCACCGGCAGCTCCGCGTCGGCCACGTCCACCGTCACCTTCGCGTGGTCCGCCACGCGGCCCGTGGCGCCCAGGTAGCGAGGGGCCACCACCGTGGGGAAGCGCCACTCCCAGCAGCCGTCGGGCAGCCAGGCCAGCTTCTGATCGATCTGCACCTCGCACACCACCTCGGTGCGCGGCGGCACGTTGCCCACTTCCTGGGTGAAGAGGCTGGAGCGCTCCTGATCGAGGATCGCCGCGGTGCGCCCGTCGAGAATCGCGTCCTCGAAGCGCTGACGCGCCTGCTTCTTCGTGTCCACCTCGCCGACGATCCGCTCCTCGCCGATGCGGAAGGCGAAGCCGCTCACCGCGCCGTCCGCCGGCAGCGGCAGCTTGTAGGTGACGCGCAGCGGCTCCTCGTACGGGTTGCGGAAGGTCTGCTCGAGCGTCACGCGGATGACCCCGGCCTTCGCGTCGGCCGTGAGGCTCGCGCCAGTCAGCGGCAGCGCACGGCCGTCGGTGGTGACGAGGCGTCCTCCCGTGGACTCGTAGGGGGCGGGGTGGTTGAGGGCGGCGGCGAGGGTCGACATGGCGTGTGGCTCCTTGGAGGGTTGGGTTGGGCGCTTCAACCCCGTCAACGCGACGCTCGCCGGTCTTGTGACAGCCGACCGAAACTGTAGCTGTTCCGACCAGTTGTGCGACGCCTTCGCGTGGCTTGCAGGTTCCGCGCAGGTGGGCGCAGAGTAGCGCACATGGACCCCCTCGATTGGACGGCGTTGCGGGAGCAGTGCGGGGGCGACGAGTCTCTGGTGCGAGAGGTGATCGAGCTCTACCGCCGCGAGTGGGCAGCCTTGCTCCATGACGTGCAGCAGGCCGTGGGCGCGGGTGATGTGGCGGCGGTGAGGCGCTCAGCGCACCGGCTCAAGGGCGCGTTGCTCAGCCTGGCGGCGAGCCCGTCCGCCGGCCTGGCGCAGCGGCTCGAGGCGGCGGCGGCGTCGAATGAACAGGCGAACTTCGCTCCACTGCTCCGCGAACTGGAGCGCGAGCTCTCCCGGGTGGCGACCGCGATCAGCTGACGGGGACTCAGGCCGCGAACTGCCGCTCGACGAGGCGGCGGTAGAGCCCTTCTTCTTCCACCAGTGAAGCGTGGGTGCCCACCTGCACCAACGCGCCATGATCGAGCACCACCACACGATCGGCGCCCTTCACCGTAGACAGACGGTGCGCGATCACCAGGGTGGTGCGCCCCTTCATCAGCCGTTCCAGGGCCTCGCGCACCAGGTGCTCACTCTCGGCGTCGAGCGCGCTCGTGGCCTCGTCGAGGATGAGGATGCGGGGATCCTTCAGCACGGCGCGCGCGATCGCCACGCGCTGCTTCTGCCCGCCGGACAGTTGGATGCCGCGCTCGCCCACCATTGTCTGGTAGCCCTCGGGGAAGCCGCTGATGAAGCCGTGCGCGTTCGCCAGCTTCGCCGCGGCCTCCACTTCCGCGTCGGTGGCGTCGGGCCGCCCGTAGCGGATGTTGTCGGCGATGCTGGTGGAGAAGAGGAGCGGCTCCTGCGCTACCACACCCACCTGGCGGCGCAGCCACTCCGCGTCCAGGGTCGGGTAGGGCGCGCCGTCCAACTTCAACACGCCCGACACGGGATCGTAGAGGCGGTACAGCAGCGACGCGATGGTGGACTTGCCGGCGCCCGAAGGGCCGACGATCGCCACGACCTCCCCCGGCTGCAGCGTGAGCGAGAAGTCCTTCAGCACCCGCACGTCCTGGCGGCTCGGGTACGCAAAGGAGACGTTTTCGAAGCGCACCTCGCCGCGCACCTCAGGGAGCACCACGCCGCCGGTGGGCTCGATGGCGGGCTTGCGGTGGAGCAGTTCGAAGACACGCTCAGCGGCCCCGGCAGCGCGCTGCACGTCCGTCCACAGTTCGGCCAGCGCCGACAGGCTGAAGGCCATCTGCATCGTGTAGAAGAGGAAGCTGATCAGGCTGCCAGCGGTGAGCTCGCCGCCCGCGACCATTCGCGCGCCGTACCAGAAGACGAAGACGCCCGCGGAGAAGGCCGCGAAGAAGGCGACCGCGAAGAAGGTGCCCGCCAGACGGATGCGCCTGAAGGCCAGCCGCAGCGAGTCGTCGATCGCGCCGCGGTAGCGCTTCACCTCCGCGCCCTCGGCCGCGAAGCTGCGCACGGTGCGAATTCCGCCCAGGGACTCGACCGCCACTTCGCTGGCGCGGGCGAGCGCGTCCTGCGACTCCTTCGACAGCTTTCGTACCCGTCGTCCGTAGATGACGGCCGAGACGGCCACCGGGGGCACGATGGCCAGCATCATCAGCGTCAGCCGCGACGAGGTGACGAGCAGCATCACCAGCGCCCCCGCAGCCTGGGCGAAGTTCCGCAGCACCATGCTGATGTTCGCGGACACAGTCGTCTGCAGCACCGACGCGTCGGACGACAGCCGGCTCGACAGTTCGCCCGTCTTCTGGGCGTCGAAGAAGCCCGTCTCCTGCCGCATGATCGCCGCGTAGAGATCGCCGCGCAGGCGGCTGACGATGCGCTCGCCCGCGCGGCTGAACAGCACGAAGCGCAGCGCCGACGCGATGGCCGTCGCCGCGAAGATGACCACCAGCACCAGGGCCATGCGGTCGACGCGCGCCAGGTCGACCGTCCCCTTCACCGAGTCGAGCAGCGCCTCGTCGAAGAGGTTCCCCGCCGCGCGCGGGAAGGCGAGGTTGCCCGCCGCGCTCGCCAGCAGGAACACCGTCGCCAGCGCCAGCGACCAGCGCTCCGGCCAGGCCAGCGAGTAGAGGCGGCGCAGGGTGACGCCCAGCGGCGGCTTCGGCTCGGGGCGATCGGACTTCCGGGGCGGGGCGGCCACGACCGCAAGCTAACCACTGCGCGGCGGTTGCACACACCTCTTCACCTTTCTTCACTCGGAAGCGAGCGGCCCTTTCGAATTTCCCGCGGCCGGCGAGGGGCCGCGGGTAGCATCGCCGCCCGAATGTCGACGCCGGAAGACGCGCTGCTGGGAAAAATCGCAGTCCACTACAAGCTGGTCACCAACGAGCAACTGCTTGCGGCGAGCCAGCGGCAGGCCGGGGCAGGCGGCAAGCCGATCGGCGACGTGATGCTCGAGCTCAAGTTGATCAGCGCCGAGCAGCTCAAGTGGCTCAAGCAGGCGCAGCAGCAGTACCTCGCCAAGCAGGGCGGTGGTGCAGCTCCGGCTCCCTCTTCCCCGCGACCGGCCGCCGCGGCGTCTGCGCCGGCTCCCTCTTCCCCGCGACCGGTTGCCGCGGCGTCTGCGCCGGCCCCCGCGGCCATTCCTCCTCCTGCTGCGTCTCCGATCGGTCCGCCCGCGGCGGCGCCGCTGTCCACACCATCGGGCTTCCACCAGGTCCAGAAGGCCCAGACGGACTTTTCGGGCGCGAAGGCGCAGGCGATGCGCTCGAAGCTGCCCACGCTGGCGGCGATCCTCTCCAAGGCCGTGGAGGCGAAGGCCAGCGACGTGCACATCCACGCGGGCGCGCCGCTGGCGATGCGGATCTGCGGCGTGCTGCGAGAGCTGCGTACCGGCGTCCTGAGCGCGGACGACGTCGAGTTCATCTTGAAGGACGCGCTCAGCGAAGAGGAGCGCAACCAGCTCAACGAGGACATGGACTTCGACACCGCCCTCGTCATGCCGAAGGTGGGGCGCTTCCGCTCGAGCTTCTACAAGCAGCAGCGCGGCTGGGACGCGGTGTTCCGGCCGATCCCTCCCGAACCTCCCACGCTGGAAGAGCTCGGGCTGCCGCCCACGCTCAAGAAGCTGGCCGACTACCACCAGGGGCTGGTGTTGCTGACCGGCCCGGCTGGCTGCGGCAAGTCGTCCACCATGGCCGCGCTGGTGCGCATGCTGAACGAGTCGAGGAACGACCACATCATCACCGTCGAAGATCCGATCGAGTACGTGCACACGCAGAAGGGCTGCGTGGTGAACCAGCGTCAGGCAGGCAAGCACACCAGGTCGTTCGCCAACGCCCTGCGCGCGGCGCTCCGTGAGGACCCCGACATCATCATCATCGGCGAGCTGCGTGATCTCGAGACGATCAGCCTCGCCATCACCGCCGCCGAGACGGGCCACCTGGTGATCGGCACGCTGCACACCAACAACGCGATCCGCACCATCAACCGTGTGCTGGACGTCTTCCCGCCCAAGCAGCAATCGCAGATCCGTTCCATGGTGTCGGAGTCGTTGCGGGCGATCGTCTCCCAGCGCCTCGTGCCCACCGCGGACGGCTCCCGCCGCGTCCCCGCCGCCGAGGTCCTCTTCGTGAAGCCGTCGGTGTCCAACCTGATCCGCGAAGAGAAGACCTTCCAGATCCGCTCGGTCATGCAGACCGGCCGGAGCGAGGGCATGGTGCTGCTCGACGAGTCCCTCCAGGATCTCGTGAAGGCGGGGACGATCACCAAGGCGGCGGCGCGAGCCGTGGCGGAAGATCCCAAGCGCTTCGCCTGAACCCTCAACCCTGCTTTCTCCCCACCATGGCGCGACTCGACGTCCTCTTCCGGTACCTCAAAGACAACGGTGGCAGCGATCTCCACCTCGCGGCCGGCATGGCCCCGCACCTGCGCCAGCACGGCGTGGTGAAGCCGATCCAGGGGTGGCAGCCCTTCACCGACGAGTCGCTGCGCGAGCACCTGCTCGAGCTGACGACCGAGGAGCAGTGGGCCCACTTCTCGAAGAACCTCGATCTCGACTTCGCGTATGCGCTGCCCGGCGTGGCCCGCTTTCGCGCCAACTACTTCAACCAGGAGCGCGGCGCTGGCGCGGTGTTCCGCATCATCCCCGAGAAGATCCGCACGCTGGAGGAGCTCAAGGCCCCGGCGGCGCTGTCTACGCTCGCTGATCTCGAGCAGGGCCTGGTGCTCGTCACCGGGCCCACCGGATCGGGCAAGTCGACGACGCTGGCGGCGATCATCGACCTCATCAACACCAGGCACGCCAAGCACATCATCACCATCGAGGACCCGGTCGAGTTCGTGCACCAGAACAAGAAGTGCACGCTGTCGCAGCGCGAGGTGGGCAACGACACGAAGAGCTTCGCGTCGGCCCTGCGCTCGGCGATCCGGCAGGATCCCGGCGTCATCCTCGTCGGCGAAATGCGCGACATGGAGACGATCAGCCTCGCCATCACCGCCGCGGAGATGGGCGTGCTCGTCTTCGGTACCCTCCACACCAACAACGCTCCGAAGACCATCGACCGCGTGATCGACGCCTTCCCGACCGATCAACAGCAGCAGGTGCGCACCATGCTCTCCGAGTCGTTGGCGGCGGTCGTCTCACAGCTGTTGCTCCGGACGCCCGACGGCCGCGGCCGCATCGCGGTGCACGAGATCCTCCTCAAGACCGCCGGCCTGCCCAACATCATCCGCGAGGGGAACACGCCGATGATCAACTCCATCATCCAGTCGGGGAAGGGGCAGGGGATGCAGGCGATGGACGACGTGCTCTTCAACCTCGCGCGAGAGGGGAAGATCTCCGCCGAAGACGCCTTCCACAAGGCCACCGCCAAGGCCCGCTTCGAGCCGCTGGTGGGCGTGGGCCAGGCCTAACCCCGTTCCTTTTGGTTGCGCAGGGAACCCGCGGCGGTCAGAGAAGCCGCCCATGTTGACCCTCACCCTCACCGCCCTCCTCTCCGGAGCCCCCATGAGCGTCTACGACTTCCAGGTGAAGCGCATCGACGGCAGCGACGCTTCGCTGTCCGAGTACAAGGGCAAGGCCCTGTTGATCGTCAACACCGCGTCCGAGTGCGGCTACACGCCCCAGTACAAGGGCCTCGAAGAGCTGTACCAGCTGTACAAGGCGAAGGGGCTCGAGGTGCTGGCCTTCCCTTCGAACGACTTCGGCGCGCAGGAGCCGGGCAGCAACGAGGAGATCAAGAAGTTCTGCGAGCTCAAGTACAAGACGACGTTTCCCCTCTTCGCGAAGATCGCCGTGAAGGGCGACGCTGCGCACCCGCTCTACAAGTACCTCACCGGGCTGCCGAAGAATGGCGGCGAGGTGAAGTGGAACTTCAACAAGTTCCTCGTCGCGGCTGACGGCACGGTGGTCGCGCACCTTCCCTCGGGCGCCGAGCCGATGAGCGCCGAGGTGAGGAAGCAGGTGGAAGCGGCGTTGCCGAAGAAGTGATCACCCGGGCGCGGGCGCCGGCTTTTTCGACAGCAGCGCGCGCAGCTTCGGATCGACGACGTCCCAGATCCGGCAGCACAACCAGGTGAGGAAGATCAGCGCCAGCGTCAGCGCCCAGTACAGCGGCCAGTCCGCCTTCTCGCGGAAGAAACGGGTGAAGACGCCCACGTGGCGTTGGTACAGGAGCATCTCGTGGAAGAAGTAGGCCGACAGCGACCACCCGCCGAAGCGGCCGATCAGCTTCGCCAGGCGCGAGTCCACGGATCTCGGGAAGCGCCGCTCGATGAGGCGGAAGACGCCCACCAGCGACAGCACCAGGGTCCACCGCTGCGCCGCGTTCGCCGGGTTGGTCAGCCAGAAGTTGTGCGGAGGGTACGCCGCCTTCACCGCGTCCTCCTGCCACCACAAGAGCGCGCCCACGCCGACGAGGAGGCCCAGCCACCGCCACAGCTGCGCCTCCGACTTCATCATCGCCACCGTGGCGCCGAAGGAGGCGCCGAGGAAGACGTAGCCGGCCCACGGCAGCAGCGGAAAGGTCGCGCCCGTCGTGGCGTCCAGCACCCCCGGCTTCGGCGTGAGGAACAGCTGCGCGATGCCCGTGACGTCCTCCAGCAGCGGTGAGACGCCGAAGACGAGCGCAGCAAGCCCCAGCATCAGCCAGCGCAGCACCTGCGGCCGCGTGGACAGCCCGACGAGGAAGGGCATGGCGATGAGCAGCGACAGCCCGATGCAGTGGAGGATGTCGATGCGCAACAGCCACTTCGGCTCCCGCAGCACCGGGAACCAGATGAAGTTGATGAAGCTGGCGACCAACAGCACCTCGCCGATCCGCTTGAGCGTCTTCTTCGCCTGCGCCTGACGCCTTCCTGCCAGCCCGGCGCGCACCTGCACCAGCGCCAGCGCGAAGCCCGCCGAGAAGATGAACGACGGGGCCACCAGCCCGTCGATGCGCACCAACTGCCAGCCGAAGGGCGTGGTGATGAGGCCAGGCAGCAGCAGCACCTGCGTGTGCGTCTGGATCATCACCAGCACCGCCACGCCTCGCAGCCAGTCGAAGGCGTGGATGCGTGCGCCCGAAGTAGCCGTCACGCCTTCCAGTCTTTCAAATCGCGCGGGCGCTGCCGAATTTTCGCGAGCTGAGGTAGACACGCACGCCATGGGAAGCCACTCGTCCAACGACCCGAAGCTCCTCCCCGTGCCCTACAAGCCCCGGTCCGATGGCCGCCTCGACATCGAGCACCAGCTCCACGAGTGGACGAGCGGCACGCGCGGCGGCGGCCGGGTGCCGAAGGACTTTGCCTGGGGCACCAACCCCAAGCAGACCCAGGAAGAGCTCGGCGCCGCCGAGGCCGAGAAGCCGCTGGGCGGCTGACTACCGCGTCACCCGCGAGAGGAACGCCGCCAGCTTCACTGCGATGTCTGGCGCGATGCCGTGCCCGCCGTCGAAGGCGTGGAACTCCACGGCGAGGCCGCCCTCCGTCAAGAGATCGCGCAGCCACAGGGCGGCCTGGAAGCCGAGCAGCGGATCCTGCCGGCCGTGCGCCTGGAACACCGGCAACCCTGCGCGCGCCTTCGCCTTCGCCCGCCACTGATCCTCCAGCAACAGCGTGCCCGAGAGGATCGCGAGGCCCCCCGGCGCCTCCTCGAGCCGCAACGCGACGTCCGTCGCGAGCATCGCCCCCTGGGAGAAGCCGCCCAGCACGAGGCGCTTCATCGGCAAGCCCGTCTGGGTGGCCACGTCCACCACCAGCTTCTTGAAGAGGCTCCGCGCCTGCGCCATGCCTTCCGGCTCCTGCTTGCGGAACTCGCGCAACGCCTCTGGGTCGCCCTGCTGCAAGCGCGCCACCGTCGGGAGGTCGATCATCCACCACGCCCGGCTGTCGCCCCACCCGAAGCCGCCCAGGGAGAGGGGCGCCGCGGGGAAGTAGAAGCGCGTCGAGGCCAGCGAGGGCTGCGCCGACACCAGCTCTCGCTGCAGCCCCACCAGATCGTCCCCGGGCGCACCGAAGCCGTGGCAGAGGATCACCGCCGCGCTCGGCGGCGACTTCGTGTCCTGCAGCACCTGCACGTCGAGCCCGGCGATGGTGGTCCTCATGCGCCGCGACGCCGTACGACGAAGCGCCGCCTGCGACAAGCGCTTGACCTCGCGCGCAGGCTGTATTGCCGTAACGGTCCGCGTGGGCTTCGTACTCAGGGTCACCGAAGGCGCCGGAGAGGGCGAGGAGTTCTCCTTCGAGGGAGGCGATGTCCGCCTCGGCCGCACCGCCGACAACGACGTGGTGATCAAGGACCCGTCGTCCTCCCGCAGCCATTGCCGCATCTTCGAGAAGGGCGGCGCGCGCTTCGTCGAGGACATGAAGAGCGCCAACGGCACCGAGGTGAATGGCCAGCCGCTGACGAAGCCGCACCAGCTCACCTCGGGCGATCGGATCGGCATCGGCGACGTGGTGCTCGAGTACGAGACGGACGAGGTCGACCCCAACGCGACGCTGCTCAAGCCTCCGGACTCCACGGTGGATGAGAGCGGCGAGGATCCCAACGCGACGATCCTCAAGCCGCCCCAGCCACCGCCCTCGCGACGGACGAGCCCGGCCCCGCGTGACGGGGCGACCCGCGAGAGCAAGGCCATCGAGCGCCCCAGCCGCGCCGTCAAGCGCCCTC